>JAVJRG010000012.1:0-600000 GCA_040218535.1 Lacipirellulaceae bacterium
GCTACGAGACGGCGCACGAAGAACCCAAGAAAGGCTCGTTGAACTCTGCGGACAAGTCCTCGAACTCTTCACCGAAACCGAGATCCGAAACTACTTTCGACATTGTGGGTACCGCTACGAATAGATGTAACACGCTCTAGAGGCTAAATCCCCTGCAGAACCGGGGCATAAATAGTCGGGCTATGCTTAGCTCTTCTATCAATTCGGTCACTTGTTGCCGATTCTTTCTTCAACCGCTCAGGAGACACCCCATGTCCGAATCAGAAAAGACCCCCCAAGAAAGTAGAGTTCCAGGAACTCGCTCTGAGATTGATGATACGATCCCTGACAACTGGCAACAGTTCTTGAAGATGACAGCACGATTACTCGCACAACAGTGGCGGCGAGAGCAGGAACCTATCAGCAAGACTTAACCCCATCACTTCTCCACGCAGCCGTGCCTTGACGTGCTCGAGATTCTACTGATGCCCGCCAACTGGCGGGCTTTTTTCATGCGCTGAACGAAGCGCCGGTACCAACCTTCATTCATCACCAAGAAGGAATCAACATGAAAAACCCCACCGAGAACCAATCCTCTGACACGATGAGCCTCACACGACAATGGCGTTCTGACGTCATGATTTCTCATCGATCCAAGAAACGAGTTGCCCCGCGCACCTTCGCTGGTCTGGGGATTCTCTCTCCCCAACCTCAAGCAGGCCTCGTAAAGCTCAACCAGCTTCTGCTAGTCGCAGTCTACGACGAGCCGATCGACCGACGACGTCCCGCGATTCGAGTGATCGCCTATCGTCCCTGCCAAACACTTCATGGGGTCAATTGGGCTTCCGCTGAGAATTCGGTCCTCTACAAGGACCTTGCTCTGGAACCGAAATGCGGCTCTCGCGGGCTGGTATTCGATTCGCAGAAACAGGACCTTTTCCAACTAGCCCTGAAGCTCAACAGTCGTATCAGCCAAGCAGAAACGCGGCTGCGACTTCGCAGCCGGCAGAGCAGCTCCCTTCAACTGCCTCGACTGTGGGCCGGTTTCCCCCAAGCAACTCACGAAGCGTTGAAGATAAGTGGGCCGGAATGTGAGCAGATTGCTGAGCGATTTGGGCTGTCGTTCCAGAAGCTTAAGAAGAAGTTCACGAGGAATCACCTTGGACTCCACCTACTCCCATTGGACTGGGTCAGCGATTCCCTGATGAATTCGTTACAGATCTTTGCAGATCTGGCAGAGTTCCCGCGTACTCAAGTCTTTTCGCTCTTCGAGTTCCCGAATGATCTGACCGGCTATCAGGGAGCGGCCTGCTACGATTTCTATGCAAGCCGATTTCGGGCTGAACATGAAACACGACTTCTTGAGACCTCGCAAGGCGCTCGCAATTCAAGCTCTGGGCTGGCCGCTTGCTGATCAAGTTGTGGCGTGGCCACAGGGTGCTCAAGACCAAGCGACGCGACCAACTCCTGTTGGTTAAACTAAGGCGCGAACAAGGTACTCACTGGAGATCGCTGACGCTCCAAGAGTACGTCGGTGAACTGCAAGTTGAGTATCGGTCACGACACGATGAGGAAGCACAGCTATCAGCAGATCTGTCCACGGAATCCCAAGGAGTTACAGATAATCGATAGCATACCTGAGGATGAACTGTCTGCTTGGTATCAAGCAGGAATTGCGACAATGGCCGTTCGGAATCGTATTGAGGTCCATCAGCTCACATTGGAGGAGTCCACAGGCAAACGAGCTGGTGTACGTGTAGAGGCATTTCCCGCATCACGGATTCTGAACTTACGCGAGGGGGAGTTAAGAACTTCCCGAATTGAGGACTATGTCTCCACCTTGCTGGCTGGGACGGTAGGTCGGCTGATACGAATCATGCTGAGCTACGATGGAAACCGAGAAGGGCATAGCACAAAGCATCCGGCGATGCGGTGCTGGGAAACCACCCTAGAGGCCCAGGAACCCGAAACGGATCGGGCCTATGCGATTACCGTTGGGTATCTTCAAGAGAAGGATGGCGGCGACCCGACTGAAACCTTGCAGCGACTCTGGTTAGTCGTCTACGGGGAGCTGCAGACTCCTTCTTGCTCAAGGATGTTGAGCTTGGTCGCCGAGAAATTGCTCGAGAAGCGCAAGCTAAGTTCCTCGATAATTCACAGGCTGCTCAGCGACTAGACTGATGAGGCGAGCAGAGACTCTCTCCAGCTCATCACATCTAGGGATCTAGAGTTTCGGATAAGTTAGTATTCATGAGAAACTGCCGTTGCAATCTGGCAGTGTGGTCAGGAAATTGGAAATTGAGAGCATCCAAGATTCCCGCTCGGTCGCCACAGCCAGCGGGATCTCCTTTCCCAGCCACTTTTGTACAGAGCTGTAGCCATGCCGACGCGACGCCTTCCCCAGAACAGTCAAACACTTGAAATTGCCCTCAAGACTTGCAATGACCAAGTAAACGCCGTTGCGAAACTTAAGCAGCGTGATCAGGTCCGTTTAGATGAAATATGCAATCTGACTGCTGACTCGAAAGCATTGTCCAATGCAGCGAGGCGAACGGAACAGTTAGAAGAATCAATGGATGAAGTCTTCCTCGTTGGCCTAGATGACACCCACATACTGAGTAGCCTCGTAGACCCCAAAGTCATACGAAAGGCTGGTGAGCACATCAGTTCTGGCATTAAAATTCTGGAAGCAGCGGCAAGGTCGAATCTCTCAGCGGAGAAGCTTCGAACGAAACTTCGCGCAGGCTATAAAAAACTAATAGAGGGACATTTGATCCACTTGCAAGAGCTGCGCAGCTTACAACACGACCTTATCCATGCTTTAGAAGCTATCGCGGGCAAGGATCCATCATTACCAATGTGGGATTCAGCGACCGGAGAGCTGACGTACGAAGGGAAGCTCGCCAAAGAAGTACAAACAAATGCAAGTCAGCAGCGGAAAATCCTTGACCTCTTTGAAAAACAAGGCTGGCCAAGTCGCCTGTCGTTGGATGATGTTTTCGACGATGAGCAAGTGCGACGACATGCCAAAAGGCTGAAGAAGAATTGCTCTTTGATCACGTTTACTTCGAGTAGCAGTAAGGAAGCTGGCACGGGCATCTGTTGGCAAACCGAAAAGCGCCACGGAAGCGCCACGGAAGAGGCTTAGACAAAGTAGCCTGCAATCATTCTGATCTCCTTAGCACCATCCGCGTAGGCGAGAGAATGATCGCAATCCACAGCAAAATTCGGACAACACGACCGGCACTGCCAAGAAACTATTCGAGGCACATTCTTGCCGATTCCTTAATACGCGCAGCC
Source organism: Lacipirellulaceae bacterium (assembly GCA_040218535.1). NCBI lineage: Bacteria > Pseudomonadati > Planctomycetota > Planctomycetia > Pirellulales > Lacipirellulaceae > Lacipirellulaceae bacterium. The sequence continues at coordinate 3,280 of JAVJRG010000012.1, forward strand.
TACGTGGTCTTAAGCATCCGGCGTTTGCCCAGAGCCGATAGATCGGGCCGCTTCATAGCAGCGCCTGTCTCAAAGTCGCCGCAGCGAGTTTTAGGGATTCTGATTGCGACTCAGCATTTCGCCATTTCGGGTGGTGGGAGGCGTGGATGAGCAAACGAAAAAAAGTGAAGACCGAGAGCATTCTTCAGAGTTTGCCCCCCGTAATTTCGCCACAGCAGTTGGCCACAGCAATCGATATCCAGCGTTCTACCGTCTACGAGTGGATTGCAAAAGGCAGACTCGATGGCTGCTTCCGAAAGCGTGGCAAACACAACCTACTTGTCACTGAAGCGACGATCGAGCAAATATTCAATGGACCAGATTGGAGCAATGAAAAAAACTAACAACAGAACACTAATCGGAACGCGAGTAACTATTTGCAAACGCGGGAAGAAGAAAATCTATCAAGCAGATTTTCATTGGAATGGTCAACACCGACGAATATCACTCCGGACTGCTAACAAGAGAGTAGCGATCGAGAAAGCTATCGCCTTGGAAAAGCAACTAATTGATGGAACATACGGCTCTGTTGAGAGTCATGAACAGAGCACTCTTCCGCAGAAAACGTTTGAAGAAGCTACTGAAGAGTTTTTGGATTACAAGCTTACCGAGGGGCTGCGACCCAAAACCTTTTCTAAGTATCGCGGAATATTGAAACTGTTCGCATCCTTCCTTGCCACGAAATCAATCAACAAAGTAGGCAAGGTCCACCTAACGCACATTGATGACTTTCGAAAGAAACGCAACTCAGAAATTGGGACAAAGTCGATGCATCATGAGGGCACTTTACTTAAGGCATTCTTCGCATGGTGTCACGATCGTAGCTATTGCAGGAAGAATCCCTTGGAGAAAAGGAAGTTCTCACCACCAAAAGCGAAGAAGAAGCAGCGTGTTTTGACGTTAGCCCAAATCAACAACTTGGTCTACGCTGCGTCTGGTAACCTTCGATATATTCTGGGGATGATTGCCTTTACTGGGATGCGAAGTGGTGAATGCCAACGCCTTCTCGTCCAGGACATCGATCTTAAGTCAGGGTGGATTCATATCCGCAGCCGCACCGGGAAGGAAACGAAGACCGGAGACGAATGGAAAGTACCAACGCATCCAGCACTTCGAATGCTTCTTGAAGAGTACTCTCCCCGAAAAAGCGGTTACTATTTCACGCAGCCACCGAGTCGACAGTATCCTAATGGTGATCACGAAATCAACACGAAACGCCTCAACGAAAGCTTCCAGAAGTTGCTAAGATCACAAGGCCTTCCAACAGGGATCAAAAACGATGGCTTCACAATTCACAGCCTGAGGCATGCGTTTAAGTCGATTTGCGTAAGTAGACTCATACCGCGCGAATACGTAGATCATTGGCAGGGCCATAGCAGTATCAGTAATGCCTCCGATATCTATTTCCACACATTTGAAACAGACAGCCAAGAACACATAAGAAAAGTCCCGTTTGGGCAAGCCGAGCCGGCGGTGTGATCCGGCGCCCTTTAACCCTCCATGGAGGACAGTAGTATGTGTACCAAATTTTTGAGATCCACAAACGTTTCTTTACTGTTCGCAGCAGCGTGGATTATCACGGTCGCTAGCGGCAAAGCGGCACTGGCGTCAGAGCCCATCACAGGAGAAAAAGCCGAGAACGTTTTATACTCGGCGGAGTTTGCTAACCGGGACGAAACAGGGACAAGCGGTATCCCAAGATTGATCAACCGACCACAGGCACTGAAAAACCAGTGGCCAACGAGCCGTTCAGTTTACGCAGCGGAGGGCAAGGGACTCGAACCCTCAACCCCTTGCGGGGCAACTGATTTCGAATCAGTCTGCTAGCCATTCGCATACCCTCCGGGGCAATGCCGTTTAAGCAATCTCCCAATTTATACCGCTGGAGACGGTTGGGCAAGAACGGCTTAGTGGTGAGGCGGGCTAGGGACGAATCAACCAACTGCGACCTGCTTACCCAGCCCGCAAAACTGGTCATCGCTGGCTTGGCTGCTGGGCATAGTCGTTACGAACGGCCCGCTCGTGTGCGTTTTCTGCCGGGTATGCGGGCCGCGTCGGGATTTGTCGGTTTGGTGTCGTGTGCGTCGTGTGCGCTGCGGTCGTGAAAGATTCGTTGGAGCGACGGGCCACGGTCGATGACACAGGTATCCCCCGATCCTGAAGAAACCCGAGCGGCGCCGGCACCGACGACTAGCACGCTTGGGCCCCTCCCCAACTCCCTCCCCGGACCCTCCAGATGCCCAAAGAAAAAACGATCCGACTAGTGACCCGCGGCAAAAACGGCGAGCTCCGCACTCGCGACTACAAACACGAAGACGCCCTGATGAAGATGCACACGCAAATCGGCGTCGACGATTGTTCCACCGACTTAAGCCTCCGCGGCTTGCCGGTCTTTCGAGGCCTGATCGGCCCGATGCCTGAGAGCAAAGACATCGTCCGCTACGAAACGCCCGAGGTGTTCGAAAGCCTGACCAAAGAATGGGGCGCGACGAAGCCGAAACGAAGAACGCGACGAAAGACGGCGAGCAGTTAATATTGGCTGTCAGCTATCGGCTGTCAGCTTTCAGCTGGATATCGTGAACCAATCCCTAGCCCCCAGCGCAAGCTGGGGGTTTTTCCTTGCGCATAATGAACCCCTAGCTTGCGCTAGGGGCTAGGGTGTGTTCTCTGAGTTATTTACTTTCCACTCTCTCGATCAACTACCTCAATACCTTCCACCGGTTGGTGGTTGCCAACCGGTGGCTTGCCTTGGTGGGTCGTTCTCGAGAGCGACGCCGCCGAGTGGTTTCGATGCGATCGAAGTACGGCTCGAATTCAAGCTCGTACTCGGGCGAGCGGCCAGCGTTGCTGAAGGGCCTCGCGTGTCAGCCAAGGCGGTCCCACTTCGCAAGCGCGGGTCGTTCGGGGCGAGGGCCATTTTCGTTGTCACTTCCTCTTCCACAGTCCGATAGGCAGTTACCGGCACCTGGACAGTACGGGTTTCGGGCACCCACGCACTGCGTGTCACGGGGACACTCACCGTAGCGACTTGTTGTGTCCACGTGGTGACTGGCTTCATCTCGTGAGTCCAGTATGGCGTGATCAACGGATTCCAACGGCCTCTTAATTTGGAAACCATCTGATACTGCGTCACGGGTACGCTGTAGAGTTGCTGGGTTTGGTAGTTGTCCGTGGTGATCTGCTGGCGATAGGTGGTTTGCGTTTGGTCACGCATTTCCGTTACGGGAACTTGGCGTTGCGTGACACGTCGGGTGATCTGGTAACCGTCGCGAACCTCTTGGGTAACCTGAGCTCTCAACGGTACGGCGGAAGAAAGCAGGATTGCACCAGCCAAAACAGGAAAAAAGCGGTGTCCGTTTTTGATCTTCGTCATGGAATATTGTCCTCGTCGTTGTTCGGCGAGTGAGCCAACCACAACCGAAAACGCAACCATGCGCCCTCGCGAAGCGACTCGAAAACCAAGTACTGAATAGTCCAAAGAACGGCCGTGAGAGGAGTCTTCAAAAGCTGTGCAATACAATCCGGCACGTCCTGCTGGGTATCGGCAATCGAAGACGCCCTTCGCCACCCTTGTCTCAGCAAGCACGGCCAGCCGTATTCAACTCGCCCAGATTAACTCAGTGCTAGCTAGACCTTTGCTCGATGATGGGCGATAATCTTCGTTCTGAAATGACAATCCCCTGGCACCTAGGACCAGATCTGTGGTGAGTGACCAATTGCTAGAAATCCTCCGCTGCCCCCAAGATCAGTCGCCGCTGACGCGTGCCGAAGCAGCGCAGATCGAACGAATCAATGCCCTGATCGAGGCGAAGCAACTCACCAATGTGGGGGGTGATCGCGTCGAAAAACGGCTCGACGGGGGTCTAGTACGAGCGGCGGGCGACCGGCTGTATCCAGTGATCGATCGCATCCCCGTCATGCTACCTGACGAAGCGATTGATCTGTCGCAACTCTAAGCAAGCACTTCAACCCTGGCTTGCGGAGGACGACTTCCTACTCAACTCTCGACTGACTAATCTCTATTCTTTACCCCATGACTATCTTCAAGAAGATCATCAACGGCGAAATTCCCGCGAACATTGTTCATAACGACGAGCATTGCCTCGCGTTCCACGACGTCGCACCGCAGGCACCCGTGCATGTGCTGGTGATTCCCAAGAAAGAAGTCGTTTCGATTGAGCATCTCGCGGAAGAGGACGCTGAGCTTCTAGGCCACCTGTGGCTGACCATCGGCAACGTCGCTCGCGATCTGGGTCTCGCCGAAAACGGCTACCGCGTGGTCGTCAACTGCGGAAGCGATGGTGGCCAAAGCGTTGACCACTTGCACTTTCACATCCTCGGCGGCAGAAAGCTCGACTGGCCGCCAGGATGAGAGTCGCCTCCGGATAGACGACAGCCTGCTACAAAAGGAAACCTCCGATGAATGAGATGCTCTGCAACGCGACCGCTGTGCTTGGCCGACTGATGTTGACCGGCATCTTTATCATGAGCGCCTTGGGCAATAAGATCCCCAAGTTCAACGACGTGGCAGGGTACATGGCCGGTGAAGGCGTGCCGATGCCAAAGGTGGCGTTGGCTGGGGCGATTGTGTTTCTTTTGGCCGGCGGTTTCTCCATACTTCTTGGGTACAAGCCACGGATCGGAGCGACACTGCTTCTCGTCTTTCTGATACTCGCGACCTACTACTTCCACGACTTCTGGAAGATTGATCAAGAAGCCGACCCACAGAAGTACCAAACAGAAATGATCGCCTTTATGAAGAACGCTGCACTGATGGGTGCCATGTTGTTCATCATGGCCAACGGCGGTGGGCGGGCTTGCTTGAGTAAGCTCAAGGTCGAGGAGGAAGAGTAACTTCTTACTGACCTGGGAAGCTGACCTCTTCCAGTATGCCGCGGAGTTGTTCTTCAAACTTCGGCCCGGCACCGATGAACACGCGGGCGACCTTGCCTTCGCGGTCGATGACGACTGTTTGAGGGATGCCGCTCACTTGATACCGCTGGGCGGCAATTCCATCGCGGTCGAGGGCGACGGTGGGCGTGACTTTCATTCGCTCTAAAGCGCGGGCGATTTTGGCGGGAGATTCCTGCATGTTCACCGCGACGATTTCCACGTTACGATCAGCGAACTCTTCCCCCAAACGGTCAATCATCGGCATCGCCTGCGTGCAGGGGCCGCACCAACTGGCCCAGAAGTCCATTACCAAGACTTTGCCTTGATAGTCGCTGACCTTGAAGTTCTTCTTGATGAGCTTGCCATCTTTGACGAACGGTAAGGACATGTCCGGCGCTGGCTGACCGACGAGTGCGGAGTCAACACCGGCAGCCCCCTCCTCGTCGTCTTCACGTGGATCGGCGGCATGTTGCATTTTCCAGCGCTGATAGGCCAGTTCGGCGGCAGCCTGTTCGATGCGATCACCAAGCAACAGTTGATCAACTTGGCCGAGATCGACACTGCACTTGCTCAGCACAAGACTCTTTCCCATGAGCTGCTTACCACTCAGTTCCTCGGGCGTAAAGGTAAGTCGCACACCATCAGATCGCACCGCTTGTACCCGCAAGCGTGAGCGGAATGCCTCGTCCTCGGCGGCGATTGCCTGTTCCGCTTCTTGATTCGCGTCGTCTTCTGCTTCCGCGTTGTCTTCTACTTCCGCGTTGGTCGATTCATCGAGCGACTCAGCCGTATCGGTGGGAAGCGGCGGAGGATCGCCGAGCCAGATGATGCGAGCGACCTTTTTCCGCTCGATACGTTGCTGTTCGAGCCGAACTTCCACGACGGCCCATCGATCATCGAGACTGACAAGCCGGCAACGCAAATAGTCGCCGAAGATGGAAACGAGCAAATGCGTTGGCGGATTGTTCCTTTGCAGGCGCGGGAGCGTCAGCAATTGATCGCGACGATCGCTGGTCACCCGGCCATCGACGCCCTTGGTGATCAATTCGATCGCTTTCACTTCGGAATGTGGTACGAACGTGGCCTCCGTCAGTGGCGACTTAAAGGTGACGCCTCGGCTATCGATCGACTCGACACGGCTTGGCAGTTTATCTCCGGCGCGCAGATAAATCGCAGGGCCGCCCTTCCCGATTGACGAGCCATTTCCACCGGTGAACGCATTCAGCAGGCCGTTCATTAGCTTCGGACGCTGCACCCGCCGCCTCGCTTGCATCTGTTTCTGCTGAAGACTGGGCTTGGGCGGAGGGTCGCGATAGACCAGGCGACCAGACACATCGTTGAGCAAAGGAAGGGCCTTGTCACTGCCGCGCGGCTGCCAGTGCAAGGGGCTCGATTGCTCGTCACCCCCACCAGGAACGAGGATTCCTTTCATGAACGACTTCTCACCACCAGCCAAAGAAACCTCGAGACGGGCAACTTGGCCGTCGGGGGCTGGCTGTGCTTGCTTACTTGTGGCAGAACTGCTCGCCGAAGGTATTCCCATCAGCGTACGCACGTTTTCGAGAGGAACTTCAAAGTCATCCTTAAGTGCCGAGCAAGAAAGCACCAAAGCATCTTCGGCAATTCGGACGAGGTCGCCGCGCAGCCGCAGACCGGTGTGTAGAGAGAGTCGCACACTGCCTTTGACAGTAGCCGCTTCGCCTGAAAAGGCGATCTCCGCGACGGTGTCTGCCGCTAGTGTTTGCTCGTCTGCGGTCGCTTGGCTCGCTTCATCAGCAGCTTCATCAGCTGAGGTCGATTGAATCACTAAACTCTGCGATTCGGAGTCGTATCCGATGATCTCGCCGTAGCGGACCTTTCCGTCTCGTAGTTGGATGCGGGTCCCTGCTTGTTTCACTTCTGCCGGAACTCGTCCATCCCAGCGGCTGATCCTGAGGCGATCCAGTGAGAGATCGCCTTCACGATTCCCGAAACGAATCCCTCCGTAGATCGGCAGTTCCTGGCCTGCCTTTGGATTCATTAACTCCGTTAGCTTTCCAAGTTGCCTTTGTTTCTTCTTCGCCTCCTTCTTTGGCGATGACCGCACACTCAGGTCTGCTAGGGTTTGTCCTGCGGGAGTCGTTACAAGCAATCGCCCAGCCGCCTGATCTAGGTGCAGCAACAAATGCAATCGCCCTGCTTGCTTGCCCACCGTGCGCAGCACAGCGAGGTCTGCCTCCTTATCGGTCTCTCGCACGGCAACGACTGAGTTAGAAAGGACATCCACCATGAAAGCCTGCTTGAAGACCTCTTCACTTTCATTGACACCTAGACCAATGGTAAAGTCGGGGACGCGATTCCAGGAGATTTCCAACTCGATACAGCTCTGCGCTGGCAACTTCACATCACGATAGATCGAAACTTGCTTTCCGGTGGACTTCAAACTGCCTGAGGCTTGCTGCCAAGAGCCCTTCTCCGAAGGTTTCCAGTCCGCCAAATCGTCCGGTCCGAGATAGACCAAGTCTTTCCCGTTGTTCCAGGACGAAATTCGCCGTACGCTTGCGCGGCGCAATTGCATCACTTTTGCGCTCTCGCGTTTGACGGAGAACCAATCCTCAGAAACTGCCGTCAGATCACCGAAAACCAGATCGCCATCCTGCAGTTCAAAGCAAAACATCCCGGAGGGTGTTTCAACGCGTTCGGGCCTCGGAAACTGCATCGCGGAAATTTGCGGCCAAGGGAATTCATAAACGCCTTTGGCGAAAGAAGGGGCCCAGCGGACCTTCTCGGAATCCTCACTCGCGACAGGGCTGCCGGCCAGATGGTCGCCGTTAGCTAAGTGAAGGACAACGTTCTGTGTTGTCGCCACACCATTCACTGCGTTCGCGAATGAGAAGCACAGGACAATGCTAACACAGATAAATCGATGCATGACAAACACGTTTCTTCTTGATCGTTGGTCACTGGGTGTTGACTGTGTATCAATCTACCCCGAAGGGGTTTCGTAATTCAGCCCAGGGTAAGATCATCCGAGCCTAAGCGAGGAGGATCGCCACCCTGGGTTATCATCGTGTCTCAAGTGAGCGACCGAGTAGCAAGGCATGGCTACCGGCGGCACGTTGGCGAGGTCGCAACAGGCCGAGGCAATCCTTTCCGATTTCGACCTCGAATGCGCTATCCGGTAACCATGACGTGTTGCTCGGTCGATTCTTCTTGGTTTCTCGTTACCCAGGGTGGCGGTCACACTCGCTGACGCTCGTGATGACCTTACCCTGGGCTATATTACGAAACCCCTTCGGTGTAGTGTTTGAAAAAAATCTGAAACTGCCGCGGCCATCGAATCACCGCTCGTAGATGGGGAGAAATCGGAAGTTGAGGGCCAACGCCAGCAGCGACATTTTCGTTCCAACCTCAGGACCAAATTGGCCGGTGAAACTACCATCCTTCTTCTGCTTCGCCTTGAGACGACGTACCAGGAGTTTGTTCCATTTCTCCCAAGCTTCGATGTCGCCTTGAAAGAGCGCCTGGGCTTGGTAGTAGTCCGCGTACTCTTGGTAATGATTGTTGGACGTCTGTTCGAGACGCGCCGTGAGATAGCCGAGCGTCGCTTTGTACTCGGGCAAGTCTTTCCTCCTGGCGACGGAGTAGACCAGCGAAGCGATCGAAATCCGAGCGATCGACTCATCGAAGCCGCCGCCGAAGCCACCCGAGTAGCCGACCTGGCCGGAATCACTCGTCATGTTCGTGTAATAGTTGATCGCTTTGTCGATCGATTCGTCAGGGACTTCGATCCCCGCGTTACGGGCTGCCAACAGGCCGACCAACACGGCTCCGCTTACAGACGTGTCCGCATCGTTGGCTTGAGGCGAATAACGCCAGGCGCCTGTCGGGTTGTTTTTCTGAGAGGTGATCGCACTGCGGACGGCCAATTCAAGAGCCTGCCCAATTGTTCGCTTTCCCTTCGTCCCCGCGGGCCATAAGGTCCGCTCGTCAACGGCTCCATAAGCTTCTGCCAAGCCCAAGATGGCAAAGCCGTGATGGTACATCGAGTTGCCGAAGTAGCCGGTTTTCGCATCCTGGGCGTTGATCATATTCCGCAGGGCCTTGCGGATGTTGTTGCTGTAGACGCCAAAGTTGGGGTCTTCTCCAGAAGCAAGAAACACCATGACGCCCATCCCCGTCGTGCCCGGCCCTTGGTAGCCCCCGGTCCAGTTCCCTTGTTCGGTTTGCTTGGTTGCGAGGAATTGGAGGCCACGGTCGTACATCTCGCGCACGTCGCGCGGAACGACTTCGCCATAGCGGACATTGGGAAGCTGGGCCTGGCCGCTAGAGGCCAAAACCGCCAGCAAGCCCAGCACGAGTAGAGGTCGTCTCGTCATGAAGTATTTGGTCACACTCAGACTCACAACAAAATAAGTTGAACCACGGAGGTACTCTAATCAAAACTTAAGGGTCGATGATCAAGTTGAGATTCTCCCCGACTGGTAAGATCAACTTCCCCTCAATCACTTCGCCCTTCACTTCGACGACTTCTTCGCCCGCCTCCTCCTCAATCAAACGAACTAAGGCTTCAAAATCGTCATCGTCTATCTGTCCGAAGGGGTCGTCCACTTCGAGCTGTAGATCGGCGGGTGCCCCGTCGCCGAGGAACTTCTTGATGGCCTTGTCGATCTGGGCCTCACGCAACGCCTTGCCGACAACGTCCTCGTCTTCTTCCTCTTGAACAAACGGTTCGACACCTTGTTGCTTCAAGTGGTTCTTATAGTGGCGGCCTTGCTGATACATTTTGAGCAACGCGCGGCCTTGTGCGCCAGGAACTGCCGCGGTGACTTTCTCTTTGCTGATCTGGCTGAGGTGATAGATCAAATAAATCTGATCGCTTTGTCCAAACACCGTCGGTGGGTGAGTTTCAGTGAGGATCAACTTCAAGAGCGCTTTCCGCTCTTTCTCTTTAAGTGGAACCTGCTTCTCCAGATTCATGACGTGTAGTTCGACGAGCGCCTGGTATCGAAACTTTCGTCGAGCCGCATCCGCTTGGCGACGTTCTTTCCCTTGCTCTTTGTTGAGCGTGCTATCGGCGACTTTTTTGAGCATCGAGCCCTGGTTAAACAGTCCGGCGCCTAGCTTTTGCTGCAAGGGCTGGATGTCGTTCCAAATCTTGTTGAACTCCTGTTGATCGTGCCGTACCTTCATAAACTTTTCGCGAACAACATGATATTCGTAAAAGAACGAGCGAATGTCGGCTTCTCCGGCTAGTCGCAATTTCTCTTCTTGCGATTCGTTCAACTCACACGAACGGCTGATCTCTTCAATGGTGAGTTGCAACTCCAGCTCCAGCTTCTTCCGCTGTTTCGAGGCGGAACCTTGATGCTGGAACACCCACTGCTCGAATTGTTCGGGTGAGACTTCAAAGTGATTCTGCGCGACGGCGCCTTCTTCCTCAAACTCCAGCCAGCCATCATCCTCACTGCGCGCAGTCTCGGTGAGTGCGCATAGGACGAATACCGCGGCAAGCATTTTTTTGGCCACGGATTTCACGGATGTCACGGATTTTGGATGGACTTTCATGCGTGGTCGATATCTTGTTTCACAGTACTCACTGAATTAATTGCACCCTACATCGTAGTTATCGAACTATCCTTCCGGCTCCAGCTTCTCAGGCTTGAAGGGTTCCATCTGCGGGACGTTGTGGAACATGTGCATGCCACCGAAAAAATGGTTGTGCTGGTTCTTGGCCAAATCCTTCCAAATCTTCTGTTGTCGCTCATTTAAGAGCGGTTTGACAAGCTTGTCGGGGATCTGCGGAATCGACTCGCTGCCGTGGATGAGGTTCTGTACGTGATTCATCCATTGTTGCTGCCAGCCTTCTTCGAGCTTTGTCATGAGTTCAGCACGCTGGCTCTCGGAAAGAATTAGTCGCTTGTCCAACAACACAATCAAATTGCGGACCGCGGCACGTTTCTCGTACTGTTTTCGATCTTTCTCTTCCTGAGCCAAAAGATCGCGTTGCTCCTTGGTGAAAATCTCCTTCGCGGTTTTCTCAAGCGCTTGCGTGATTGCGGAACTTGGATCCGCGTTCACGGCACCCTGACCAACATTTATCACAGGCCTTATTAACTGCTGGCCCCCATTCTGTATTGGTACTTGTTGCATGGCCATCGCACGCACCGATTTGTCGAGTGCTTCATTTCCAGCGGCCAGTAACTTTTCCTGCTGCTCAAACGTCGGACGACAAACACTTCGCCAGTGATGGAGCTTCGAGTTCAACTGCGTTTCGTACTGGGGACGAAACTGCTGCTCCATCGCCAACACTTGCGGATCGATCTGGACGATCGGAAAGGCTTCCCACTCTTGTTCCTTGAGCTTCTGCGCAAGGGCCGTTTGCGTAGTGAACTGAGTGATGCCGATCAAGGGCGTCCCCGAGAGGCTCGGCATGTAGACCGCGTCGCCCGGATTGAGAAGCGGGATTGGTTGAAATCCCGGTTGGACCGGCATGGCGAAATCAGCGACAAGCTCCAAGGCGGAACACGTCTGAACGCTGACGGCGAGAACAAGAATAATGCAGGTCAGATTCCTTACGTCGGAGGCGAACCGAGCCCCTCTCAGGAATGACACCCCGTCTCGAATCCTCGCACTCATCACTCGCCCCCCGATTTTTCGAGGCGGCTAAAGTACTCGTCTAGCCCAGCGCGGAACTCAGCGGGGAGCGTCTCACCCGTTTCGCCTGTGGCGTGCGAAACATCACGTACTTCGCGTACTTCTTTTTCGTTCTGGCCACGTCCCACCAGTGCAATTGCCGGCGTGTCTGTATCGCCACCGCCACCACCGCCGGGGCTGGAACCCCCGCCGCCACCACCATTGGGGTTCATCTTTTTGGAGCGAAGTAAGAGCTCGATGGCCTCCGTCTCTGCAGCAATCGCCGGCGGACCCGTTTCAGGGAGCCCCAAGATATCGACCACCTCGTCCATAACTTGGGAAACAGCCGTTAGGATTTGCAGCTCCTTGCCAAAGTGTTTCTCCGCGTCTTTGAGTTCCCGAATGCGGTCCCCCAGGTCGATCACTCGGAAGTTGAGGTCGTCTTGCGCTTCGGAGAGGCGGCGTGCTTCGTCGGCATGGACCGTCTCGTCGACAGCCGCTTTGGCTTGTTCAGCGACACGTGTTTCTTCGCGAAGGTTGATCTCGGCTTCGAGGATCTTCATTGCTTCAAGCACCAACGACGGTGGCAAGCTATCGGGGGAAGCTCCCCCCGGGCAGCAGCCGGAGCAAGCCGGATCGACCAAGTCGTCTGCCCAACGGTCCATGGTGTCCGACCAGTACTCCGTCTGAGCGATGGCGAGGCCTTGCTTCTTCTGGATGTCGTCACCCAACCGACGCAGCCCACCGATGATGTCCTCTTCACGCATCTCGTCGAGGACCGCTTTGAAACGCGTCATGCGGCGACGTTGATAGTAAGCGTCGAGGTCGTCCATGATGAACGACACGTCGAGGGTGCTCTTCTCTTCTTCCTCGGTTAGTTCTTCAAGCTCTCGCTTGCTTTGGCCGGCGAGTGCCTGAGGCGAAAGACCAAACGCCTTGTCGAGTTGCTCACCAACGCGACCGCCAATTTTGTATTGACGACGAGAGGCAGCCTTCAAGCGTTTCACCAGCGTGCTGCCTTCGAGATTCGCCAGAATCTCGTTCAACTCGTCGGCGATCTTCTCGAACTCCGCGAGCAAGTCTTCCTGTTCAGTGACGGCTTCGTCAAGCTTCTCCTCGGCGGGCGTTTGATTTGCTTTGGGCTTGGGCTTTTGCTTGCCACTACCCATCACCGTGGTGGTTGGAAGCGTGAACTTGCCTTTGCTGCTTTTCTTCTTTTGACCGTCCGGTTCTAGCTCGTCCGTGTTTGGGGATACGTGACTCGACTCGCGATCTGCGATGCTCGGCACCTGTGGCTTTGGCTTATCGTTGGGGTCTTGCTCCTGAGGTTTCCCGCCGCCTGACGTATCGCGAACCATTCCCGCCTGAGGGGCCGATTTACTCTTGTTTTGCTTACCAGCCAACTTGGGTGCCTCGGACGACTTTTGCAGGAGGTCCGCAACCGAAGGCATCCGGTTCTCAGAGATTTCCCCCAACACGCCTAGCATCTCCGCCCAACGTTCGAGGTGGCCCACGCCGATTTCCGGATTGCGCGAGGCCTCGCGAACTAACTCTTCCCCGGCTGCCGTCAGCCGGCGCAAGCGGCGGCCATTGGTCCGTTCGGCAGCGGCTTGCTTTTCAACCTTGCGACGCGTGTCTGCCTGGTCCAGTTCAGCGGCGGTCATGTCCCGCAGTTCACGATTGGATTCGTAAAGTTGCAACTCGCGATCGCGCACTTCGAGAGCTTGGCGGTGCCATTTGTTGAGCTGCTCGGTCATCCAAATCGCATGCTGGTCGGGCGTCAGCACGTACAGAATATGTGGCGGCGAATAGATCCGTCCACGGTCTGGGAAGTAATCCTCAGCGAAGATACGGAGTTCGATCGGCTGCGGATCGATGCCCAACGACTTCGCAGAGAACACGCCCTGCACGGCGAGCGTCTCGGACATGTGGGTGCCGGGAGCCAAGATTCGTTCACCGCGGGCGGGCTTCTCTACCGCTTGGGCAAAGCCCCGCCATTCGTAGCCAACCCGTTGAACGCCGTAGTCGTCTCGGGCGCGGATCTGGAACTTGAGCAACTCGGTCTCTAGAACGACCTTCTGGCGAGGAAGGTTCTCGATAACAAGCGTTGGCTCCTCATCGTCAATCGCAGAGACAGAGACTTTGAAAGGCTCGATACCCGACAACCCATGCACGTCGGTCCAGGCAATTTCGTGCTTGACGGATTCTTCGACGAGTTCCGAATCGCTGGTGATGGTCGCCCCTTGGGGCGGGCGATCGTTCCCATCAATGCTCGCAGAAACCAGATCGCGACTCGTAGTAGCTGCGAGTGAAACACGACTTCCCTTCACTACGGAGACGGCACCGCCGCGTACGTCTTTCTCTAACGGTTCAGTACGTCCCAGGTATTCGGGCAATTCGACGGTCGCTGTCAGCTCGGTCAGTTCGGGACGCAAAGTGGGCTCAATCTGCACTTCGTGGTTGGCGTCTCCTACGGTCAGTTCGAGAGTGCCGTCACCGATTTGGGCCGGCATTTCGAGGTGGTACTTCTGCTCGGTCAACTCCGAGACCACCGGACGCTGCTTGCCGATCCGCGCTTCCGCTGTTTCCGGCTGCCAGCGGGAAGTTTCTTGCAATTGAACATCAAGTTCAAACGGCTCGCCGTGGGCGACGATCATTTTCTCGGGTAGCGGCTCGACAGCGGCGAAGGTGTACCGTGGCGTATCACGCCAAGGTTGCGTCAGACGGGCCCAAGCATTCGCGGCTGCCTCGGGAAACAAGAGGGCAAGCGCTACAGCCCCGGCGGTTCCCGCGGCAGCGACGGTTGTCCACGGTCCGCGACGCGAAGGGGGTGTCGCCGTGGTAAAGTCTCGCTTCTTGGCGTCGGTCGCCACTTGGTTGATCGCCGCGGCAACGAGCGTTTTCGATCGGGCTTGTTCGCTCTGATCTTCGGCCAACTCGATTACACCCAAGAGTTGATCGCCAATCCGAGGCATCTTTTTACTCAAAAGTCGAGCGAGTTGCTTGAGCTTCCGACGCTTCCAAACCCAATGATGCAAGTACCAAGGAATCACCGCGCAGCCGACCAGTGCGGCAAAGAAAACAATCGTCCGCACCGTCGCAGGCGTGTCGCCTAGTCGATCAAGCGCGAACACGGCGAGGTAGGCCATCACCACCGCAAAAACGGCAATCGCTAACGCTTCGGTGATTTTCAGCACCCAAACCGCACGACGGTAACCATGCAGTTGGTCTTCCAGCGACTCAGGAACGTGCAGATTGTTCTTGCTGTCCTTGCTATTCATGATGTTGCACTCGCGAACTGAAAACTGAACACTGACAACTGAAAACTAAATCAACCCTACTACTTTTCTAAGCGACCAAAACAATCCTAGCAAAACAACGAGCAAAGCGGCGGCTGCCGGGTGGCTCCAAAGCCGCAGGCGGCGTAATTCTGCCGGAGGATCGGGGAGGTCTGCCAAGCGGCGAACGACCTCCGTTGCCTTGGAAACATCGATCATCTGCCCCCGCGTCACGCGGGAGATTTCCGCTAGCACTTCGGGGCGGGCAGGTTTGCCGACCCCTTCGACCGCTTCGCCCTGGACGAAGAAGCTAGTCTCCAAAACACCACCGGTTTGCTTCGCGCTGAGGGTGACTTCGTGCTTGCCCGGCTCAACGGCAGTGAACTTTCCTGTAAACGCGCCCCACTCGTCACCGATCGAGGTGAACCTTACAGTCTTCGCCTTACCCGAGGGGGCAACGATTCTGGCCATGACATCCCCGCCCGAGAGTGGCTCACCAGTTTGTTCCATCACGTTGGCATTGAGAGTCAGCGTTTGGCGGATCAACGGCTGGTCGGGCGAGTAGTAGAGCCGCATCGTTTCGCCTTTAGCCATGTTCCGCTGATAAGCCATCCAGCGAACGACTTGGCCCCAGAAGCGGTAATGGTACTTGTCCTCGACCCCTTTCCGCCAACGCCAGGCACCGTCGGTCCCCATGAATAATACCTTGCCTGCCCCAAAGGTCCGCGTGGCGAGCAGCGGTAAACGACCGTACTCATTGGTGGCCGACTCGTGAACAGCGAGAACCTCGCTCCCTGCCTTGGCGCGTAATACTGGAGCGTACCACTGGAAGCCGGGCAAGCCTTCCCAAACTTCAATGTTGTCGTCGCGCGTGTCGGCCAATTTCGTTAGTAAGCTGCGACGCCCCATTTCGGTCAGCTCGAAATGATTCGGCGTTCGCGAACCCCAACCGTCGGGCTGCGCGAGATCGAGTAACACGGGATAGAGCGGTTCAAGTTCGGTATCGATCAGGCTGATCTGCTTGCCTGTCATTCCCGGCATGAATACGAGGCCGCTGGCTTGCTGTTCGACCAAACCTTTGAGCAAACGGCATTGCTCCTCGGTCAGTTGGCCTTCTTCGACACCCACGTCGCCGAGGAATACGACATCATACTTGGCCAGCTCATCAAGACCCTCAGGGAAGGCTTTAATATAGTCTTGATTTCCGCCGCCCTGCTTGGACAGTTTGGGGTGGAACAGCAAACAGGAAACCTCCACACCAGGGTCGCGCGAAAGTGCGTTGCGTAAGTAACGGTACTCCCAGCGAGGGATCGAATCGATCACCAGAACGCGGAGTTTTTCTTCGCGAATCGCAATCGGAGCGCTCAGTTCATTGTTATGCTCTAGCCGTTCCTCACCATGCTTCGGGACGGTGAGTTTCACAGTGAAGTCACCCGTCTCCGCAGGCTTCCACAGAATGGCATCGGTCGAGCGGCTCATCGCGGCAACGCGGACCTCTTTGGTCAGCTTCTCGCCGGTTGACGTTTCTAGCTTGACGGACGCGACGTAATCCCTCGGCAGCGAGCTATCAATCGTGAAGGGAATCCGCACCTGCTTGCCAGCGATACCAAACGTCGGCGCGTCGAGGCTTACCAGTTCAACATCCGGTAGCCTTGTCGGGCTGCCTACGGGAATGGTAAACACCGGCGTATTCCGCAAACGCAACCGTGTGGCGGCTTCCACCGGCGGCTGCCCGGCGTTCCAGTCGCCATCGGAAATCATCACGACGGCAAGCAAGTGGTCGTGCTTCTCAGGGGCGGAGGTGAGCGGATTGAAGAGATCGCTGCTCGTCGCCTTTTCAGCCGTGCTAAACGGCTCGATCACCACGTTGATGCGGTCGTCAAGCTTCTTCCAAAACTCAGGCTTCGTGAGGGGCTCGATCGTTTCGCGTCGCTGCTTAGCTGACGTGCCCGCGGTCACGACGTCTTGGGTCTGCATACTTGTTGAATCATCCCACTGCACGACAATCGTCGGGCGATCATCGGGGCGGAATTGCTCCACCCATTCCGGCTGGTTGTAGAGAACCGCCGCGATGGTCGCTGCCGAGAGCCGCAGCAATTCCAACAGGCCCGTGCTACGGCTAAACCCGCTACGCCGCCATGCAACGAAGGAAAACACTGCCGTGGCGATCACGGCCAAGACGGAGAAGCAAAGCGTCCAAGGCGTCCATTGAAACATCAGTGATTGGGTGCTCATGCGGCCTCCCCTTCCGGAGCTGGCTCTTCGGTTGCCATCGTCGGTCGGAAGGCGGGTGCCACGTCTGCTGCTTTATTCACCACGCGTGGCAAGCAGAGCGCCGCTTCAACGACCAGGGCAATCAGCATGAGTCCCAAGAACAAACGCCAAATCTCTTGAACGATTCCACCGCCGGTGCCGGCCGTCCGTTCGACACGATCGAAGTCCAGGCCTTCGAATAGGCGATTCAACCTGGCATCGGCAACCGTTTCGGTCATGTCTTCGGCGGTGGGGCGATTCACGGCGAGGAGTTTCTCCCCGCTGGAATAAACACCCCGGTGGTATTGATGGTCTGTGGAAAGCGTTGCCACATCTTCTTCGCCCACAACTCGTTTCCAAGGGTCCGCGGAAACGGGAAACGCTTCACCGGCAGTTTGCAGGCGCGTTGCGCCGAGCGACTTCGCCCCTTCGTCAATCAAACGCTGCAACGTTGCGTACAGCACCAAGCCATCAGCAGCGAGTGATGAGTCACGCGGGTCGGCGGTCGTCGCACAGAAATAAACGCCTCCACGATCGGTCGTTACGCGAGAGAGCAATGGGACGCCTTCAGGCAATGCCGCGAGCTGAGTCGCTTCGCCCTTCAGCGTGCAGTAACGCCGGACTTTCCACTTACCCACAGGCAGTGAGGCTCCGCTTTGCGTGTTGGACAAGAGCCCCTGATCACCCCGCCACGTGTTGGCGGCAATGGGCTTGTCGTTCTCGACCCAGGCTTGCCAGCCGATACCGAAAGCTTCGCGATTACTAGGATCGCGTGGCGGGAAGAAAATCACTTGGCCACCGCGATCAACCACGCCTTGCACCAGCTCCAACGCCTTGCCCGTCGGCAACGGTGCCTGCCAGAGGACGAGTGCCAACTCTTCCCAAGCGAGTGTTTGCAGAGTGTCGGGCGTGACGATATCGGCTTCGTTGGTCATCGCGGGTGACGGAGCAATCGAAGCGGCCAGACGTAGTGCCCGCACGCGTTCAGGTTCCTCCGCCACGACGGCCGTATGGCGGACCGGCGACTCATCGAACACAAAGTAGGCCTGATCGTCCGCCGGGTTGGAATCCGCCGGCAGCGAGACCCGTCCCGAACCGCGTGTCTCTTGGCCGTTCAATGGTATGCGATGGTCCTTCAGTTCAAACTGCGTGCTGGCGATTTCGACATTCATCTCCGAGCGGGCACCGTCGATTTCGAAACGCAAAGGCAAGGTCTGCTTTTCCAAGCTTTCGCTATTGCCCCCAGCTCCAGTATTTTGGCGCTTGATGACCAAGGAGACGACCAACTGGCTCTGGTCACGTAACGTTTCTCGACGAGCTTCGGTGACTCGGATCGAAGCATTCGTGGCGCTGGCGGGCGTGTCTGCGTACTCCAGCAAATGAAAGCGGACTTCCTGCGGGAATTCGATGAACGCTTCTCGCAGCGACGCCCACCGCCCACTAGTCGCTTGCCAGTCGTTCTCCCGCAGGTCGGAGGCGAGCCAAATTTCTGTGTGCCCGGGGCTGTTCGCTTTGATGTAATCGTGTGCTGCCTGCAACATGGCCGGCACGTCAGCGGCAGCGCTAGCGCCGGTCGTTTGTGGAGCGTCGATCAATGCCGCCGGTGAAGAAATCTCTTGCGGCTCTAAGGTCGCGCTGTCGATCAGCACCCAGCGATTGCTGCCGAGCGTTTCCAGCGTGTCGACCAATTCTCGCCGTGCGGTGTCAAGCTTCGACACACCGCCCGCGGCTTGCTGCTGCATACTTGGCGAACGATCGAGCAGGATAATCGTTGTATCCGCCTTGCCTCCCGCGGTGACGCCGAGCCAACCGCTCGCTAGGGGACGACTCACGGCGAAAATAATCCCCGCGATGGCCGCCATCCGCATGGCCATGATCAGCCAACGCCGGAGTCGTGCGTAGCCACGCGACATTTGATTTGCCGAGAGCAAGAACTTCATCGCCGCCCAGTCGACCGTTTGGTAACGGCGCTGGTTGATCAAATGGATGATGATCGGCAGGGCAATCAGAGGTAGCCCCCAGAGCAACAGCGGTTGAATGAACGTCATCGTTTCCCCCGCATTTGCGTACGGCGGACGAGAAAGTTCATCAGCACTTGCTCGTAATCTTCGTCGATGCGAACTTCGTGATAGTCGACGCCCGTCTCCAGGACGATCTGCTTCAGGTCGTCGCGATACTGCTGGAGCGCCTTGTGATAACGGTCGGCAATCTCGGTCGGCTCGGCGAAGATGCTCGTGCCCCCTTCCATGTCTTGGAAACGCACGGGGCGGCGGAACGTGAAGTTCAATTCCTGCGGATCGAGCAAGTGAAAGGTAGCCAGATCATGCTTCCGGAAGCGGAGATGCTCAAAGCACTCACGCAGTAAGGCGGGCTCAACGAAGAAATCGGAGATCACGACGATAAGTGCCCGCTGGCGAATCGTTTCGGCCAGCTCATGCAAGACGGGAACGAGCTGCGTGTCGCCATCGGGTTTCGTTTCTTCAAGCGTGTCGAAGATATGCATCAAGTGGGCCGGATTTCGCCGCGGGGGAATATCACGAATGATCCCGCCAGCGACGCATGCCAAGCCAACCGCATCGCCCTGCTGCACGGCCAAGTAACCCAGCGAACCGGCCAAGCGCCGGGCGTAGGCGAACTTCGTCATCCGCTGCTCACTCGTGTCGGAACCAAAGTCCATCGAGCCGCTGGTGTCCAACACAATGCAAAGCCGCAAGTTGGTGTCCGCCTCGAACTCTTTCACATAGTAACGCCCGGTGCGGCCCAGCGCCCGCCAATGCAACCGCCGCAGATCGTCCCCGGGGACGTACTTGCGATACTCGGCGAACTCGACACTCGCTCCGCGATGTGGGCTAGGATGCCGCCCGGAAACGCTCCCCTGCATCGCCCGCCGCGCAAACATCGGAACACTCGCCAACCGCGCCAGCACGGCAGGTTCCAAGAAATCACGCGATTGGCCGTCGGTTAGCATAAATGATTTCCGTATTCAGTTTTCGGTGTTCAGTTCACTACTGGAATACGTTTTCAGCTGAAGACTGAAAACTGAACACTGCCAACTGAAAACTTCCCTACTCCTCGGTGTCTGTCTCCTCAACCAGTCGCTTGACGATTTCCCGCGCGTCGATGCCTTCCGCTTGCGCCGCAAACGTTGTGATTACACGGTGCGTTAATACCGCCGCGGCGACTTCTTGCACGTCCTCCAGGCGAACCATGTAGCTGCCCAAAAGTGCCGCGCGTGCTTTGGCGCCGAGAATTAAGTTCTGCACGGCACGTGGGCCTGCTCCCCAAGAGACCAGTGGCTTGAGCCACCCTGGGGCGTCTTTGCTGTTGGGGCGGGTCTTACGAACCAAGCGTGCCGCATAGGTATAGATATGGTCTGGCACGGGTACGCGTCGGACCAGTTCTTGATGGCGGATGATCTCCTCGCCATTCATTAACTGGTCAAGCTTCGGAAGTTCGCCGCCGGTTGTCGTGCGAGCGATTTCAATTTCTTCGACCTCGGAAGGATAGTCGAGTTCGATCAAGAACATGAAGCGATCGAGCTGCGCCTCAGGCAGCGGGTAGGTCCCTTCCTGTTCGACCGGGTTTTGGGTCGCAAGCACTAGGAACGGTGGCGGCAAGTCGAACGGCTTACCGACCGCGGTGACTTTGCCTTCCTGCATCGCTTCCAGCATGGCCGCTTGAGTTTTTGGTGGGGCACGGTTGATCTCATCGGCCAAGACAACATTAGCAAACACGGGTCCGTGGACGAATTCAAATTCACGCCGTCCGTCAGGTGTCTCTTGCAGGATGTCCGTTCCCGTGATGTCCATCGGCATCAGGTCGGGCGTAAACTGGATGCGACTGAAGTCGAGCGACATCGTCTCGGCCAGTTTGCTCACCAGCAGCGTTTTCGCCAAACCGGGTACGCCCATCAGTAGGGCGTGACCACGAGCAAAGAGACATACTGAAAGCAGTTCGACGACATCCCCCTGCCCAATGATCACCTTACCAAGCTCGTCGCGAAGTTTCGCGTAGGCTTCACGTAACTGATCAATCGCCGCGACATCATCGTCAGAGAGCTTGGCGGTGGGTGAGCCCGACAATGACATCGAATCGGGGATAGTCGTCTGAGACATACGCAACAATCCTTACGGCAAGTTTAGTTTGTCAAAAAGGAAAGGAAGAGGGAGGGAGCCTGGCGAGCCAAGAGAGCGGGTACCATTGCTTCGACGGCACACACTTCCCATAAGTTTCAATTATCTGGCACGCCCAGCCAAGATTCCACCTAGCAGCTTCGGTTTTCTACGGATTTCCTTGGAAAAACGTGCGGAGAAAGTTGCTAGAATTTGGAAGAAAGTGTGAGTGAGAACATCGTAGAACCACGGTCCCCGTGGTTCATGCCTACGAGAACCGTTTCCTAGTAGGCTCCTCGACGTTCGAAGCTTCTCCACAATTCCCCAGCCAGACATGCCCGAACCGCTCGTCGAACATCTCAGCATTCGCAGTAACTGGCTGTTCTACTCGAACGTTGGCTTTGCCATCGCCGGCGTCGTGATTCTGCTCATTAGCTGGTACTACCACACCCGCATCGGCAAGTCGATGGGAGCGCGCAGGCTGAAAGCCGATCAAGCCCGCCATCGGCCCAGTGGCAACGCGGCTGCAAATTTTAGCAATGCTCGCTCCATGTGGAGCATGATCCAAGGCGGCAAGTATGGCCAGCACCCGAAGAAGATTATCAACAACTGCGTGAAGGCAATCGTTGTGTGGCTTGCATTCCTCTTTATCTGGTTTGGCACGCTGCTCTATGTGGAAGAGCAAGTCAAAGCCAAGGGGGGATGGCCCGAAACCGAAGCGAATGAAGATGCTGAAAAGTAATTGTTGAAAGACGGGCTGACGCTTAGGCTTCCACGACCGGGCCAACCCGATCCGACTCATCAAGCATTAGTTCTGAAAAGAATTCCATCTCGCCACTGACCACATCGTAGAGCGCTCCGACGATCGCCACTTGGCCAGTCTCGACCATCTTGGCGATGGCAGGACTCTTCGCTTTCACACGATCAACCACTCGGTGCACGTTTTCGCGGGCCACCATGTTTACGTACGCTTGCTTCTCAAAACCTTGCTTCGATCCGAGTTCTCGAATCGCGTTCCTATCTATCGCTTCAGAGATCTCGGTAATAATTGGATCGATATGTAGGCAATCGCCCGGCGCGACCCCTTGCCCCGCCAAGGCGGTATCAACGGCGGCGGTGACCGCGCCGCATCGCGTGTGCCCCATCACGAGAATCAGTCTCGCTCCGGCAACGGCACAGCCGTACTCGATGCTGCCGAGGACTTTCTCGCTTGTCACATTCCCCGCCACACGCACGGTGAATAAATCGCCCAGGCCCGCGTCAAAGATTAATTCAACAGGGGCGCGTGAGTCGATGCAACTCAACACGACTGCCAAGGGATGCTGGGCATCGGCTGTTGCGTCGACATGACGAGAGGCATTGCGATTGATTCGCTCTCCGCTCAAGAAACGCTTATGACCTTCTTTGAGAACTTCTAAAACTTGGGCGGGAGTGATTGCTTCTTGGAGTTCACGCGTGGCGTAGTCGACGAATTGGATGTGGTCTTCCATCTCGTACTTGCTACGGAAACCTTGCAAGCTGACTTGCACGTCGCGCGCTGGACCGGTCTTCTCCTTGTACTCGCGGATCAAATTCAGCACGTCCGGGTCGATGTAGTCGGTCTTCGTTGCATCGAGCAGGACGTGACCACCCTGAGGGATATTATCGAGCACTTCAGTTAGCGATGCCCGCTTGAAAAAGCTGACTTGCTCAGCAAGTTCAATCCGTGTGATATCGCCTCCAACGTGCTTCTCGACGAACTGACGAATGGGGCGTCGTAAGTTGCTGTTGAGGATAAAGCTCATCGCCACGACTAATCCGATGAGCACACCGTAAAGCAAATCGATGCCCATGATCGCGAGAATCGTGACGACGAAAGGAATGAACTGATAGCGTCCTCCCTCCCACATTTGCTTCATCACTTTCGGGCTAGCAAGTTTGAACCCTGTGAGGATGAGAATTGCCGCCAAGACGGACAAGGGAATCATGTTGAGCAGTCCTGGCAGAAACAGCACGCAGAGCAGCAATAGAATACCGTGCAGAATTGCTGCCAGCTTGGTCTGCCCACCGGAGTGGATATTCACCGAGCTACGGATGATCACCGAAGTCACCGGGAGCGCGCCGACCGAGCCAGCCGCTAGGTTGCCGACACCTTGAGCAATCAGTTCACGGTTCGGTGGTGAGTTTCTTTGCTTGGGGTCGAGATTATCGACCGCTTCCAAGTTCAACAGGGTTTCCAGCGAAGCGACCAGCGCGATAGTAATCGCCGCCAGCCAAATCTTGAAGTCGATCAACATTCCAGGAATGTGTACTGGCGAAGGGATTCGTAAGAGCTGCTCTTCACCTTCTTGTGCCTTTTCTTCACCCGAAGCTTCGAGCGTTTCACCAGATGCTTTCTCTTCGTTCTCGCTGACTTTCTCTTCCACAATGCCGCGCAGCGTTTTCTCGCGCGATTGCGAACTCGTGACCAGGTCCACGGGGGATTCGACGATCGGAACACGCACGAGGTGCTCTTCGCCGATCACCCACTCTTCCCCAAACTGTGCGAGGCCCAAACTGACGAGTACGCCAAAGACAACCGTGACCAGCGGCGCTGGCACGCCCGACTCGCGAAGCAGCTTGATCCGCCCCCAGAGCAACAAGAAGCCCAAGGAGAGCAATCCGACCGCCAGCGCCCCCCAGTGCAGGTCACCGAAGGTTGCCAGTATCTCACTAAAGGTGTTTTCCCCGTCGGGTTGTACAAAGGCGGACTGCCCCTCCGGGTTCGTGTCATGTCCGAACAAATGGGGGATTTGCTTAAGAATCAGAATAATTCCGATGGCTGCAAGCAAACCCTTAATGACACTAATGGGAAAGAACTTGGCTAAATTGCCCGCCTTGAAAACCCCCATACCGATTTGCAGAATCCCCGCCAAGAAAACGGCCACCGCGAATCCTTGAATGCCGACCTTGTCGACTTGCGCGATGACGATCGCAATCAAGCCGGCTGCTGGGCCACTGACGCTGGTGTGCGAACCGCTGACGGACCCGACAAGAATGCCGCCAACAATCCCGGCGAGAATTCCCGCGATGGGGTCCACACCGCAAGCGACCGCCACTCCCAGACAGAGTGGCAACGCCACAAGAAAAACGACAATCGAACTAAGAAAATCTTTGGGAACCGTCTTGGGGGAGAAAAGATTGACACTAGACATATGGAGTATTCCGCCTGTTCGACGAGAAGGATGAGCTGAAATAGTTTAGCAAAGTTACGATTAAGGGTGAAGCTAAGTATGATAGTCAAGATTGACCAAGTTCGACTTGGAACTTACTCCGTCGCGCAAGTAGCTTCTTCATGCAACTCTATTCTCTCAACATGACGTTGCTGGCTCTTTTGCTATGGGGCACAAGTAGTCTCGGTGTCTACTTCGGAAGCGACTTCCCGAATTGTGTGGCCGGAGCCTACAACCATCTCTGGTTCGAGGTCGGCTTCGTTAGCAACCATGGCGTGAGTACGTCTTTCATAACTGCCAACGACTATGTCGATGCTAGTTTCTGGTTGGAGCGACGAGACGGGTACTGTTGCATGTGGATGCCACCTCCAACGCCCTCTGAACAAAAGCAAGGAGGTTTCGGTTTTGTAGCTAACTCCCGAGTCATTGGCTGGGATTGCCCCTACTGGCTAATGGTCATCATTTGGGCTGGTGTCTTTCTCCGCAACTTCAAGTCACGTCAGATACGCCTAAAGGACCTGTTGCTTGTTACTTCTTGCGTCGCTGTTGCTTGTGCCCTCATCAATCTTCGCATGGTCCTGCCTATTGCGGTTGCGTTGAACCTTTCATCAGCACTGCTGATTCTTTTGTTCTTCTTTCTCGCTGGAAGAGCTTTGTCGAGCCTAAAAACAGAGGTGATTGATAAGTCATCAGAATCTACCGCCCAGTATTCCAAAAAGTCTGATTAATTTTTCGCATTGACGTGACAAACAATATCGTCTTCGGCCATATAGGGTAGATAGTACTGCCCAGATCCGACTAACTCATAATGCCAAGCCCCTCATCCACGATCGCTGACACATTGCTCGCCCGGGCCAAAGAGGGCTCTGGGGAGAGTCTAGGTCGGCTACTGCAACTCTATCGCAATTATCTGCGGATCCTGGTTGTCGCCCAGTTGGAAGCCAAATTGCGTTCCCGCGTCAGCCCTTCGGATGTCGTCCAAGAAACCTTTTTTGAAGCTCATCGCGACTTCGCTAAATTCCGCGGCGAAACGACGCCCGAGTTTCTTGGTTGGCTGCGGCGGATTCTGGTGAACAACCTGCACACAGTCATTGAGAAGCACGTCCTCGCAGGTAAGCGCGACGTGCGTCGTGAGATCTCCGTGGATCGTCTCGGGGCCGCGCTCGAAAAATCGACCATGCGGCTCGAGGCGATCCTCCCCGATCCCGGGGCCACGCCCAGTGTCCACATGCAGCGACGCGAAATGCGCTCCGAGCTTGCTGACCAACTCGCGGCTCTCCCTGAAGACTACCGCGAAGTAATCGTGATGCGTCACTTGGAAGGCTTGCCGTTTGAGAAAATCGGTCAACGGATGGATCGTTCTGCCGGAGCCGTCCGCATGCTCTGGCTGCGCGCGATCAAGCAACTCCGCGAAAAGCTCAACGGGGGTGAGGCGTGAGCGAGTCAACCTCAACGAACATCTCCGCCGCTGGCGATCTTGACCCACGCCTAGCCGAAGCGCTGGATCTCTATCTGAGCGAACTCGAATCCTCAGGCACGCCGCCCGCCTTGGAACCGATCCTCGCCAAGTATCCTGACCTGGCCGGCGAGATTCGCTCCTACGCAGAAAGTCTCGATCAGCTCCACTTGCTCGCCGCCGATTGTGCGCAACAGGTCGAACCAAATTTACCGGTGGTTTCTGACGAATCAAAACGCTTAGGCGACTACCAACTTCTGCACGAAATCGGTCGCGGTGGCATGGGTGTGGTCTATGCCGCTCGTCAGATTTCGCTCGACCGCACGGTCGCTCTCAAGGTTTTGCCCTTTGCGGCAGTTCTCGACCCGCAGCAGATTGCTCGCTTCCGCACCGAAGCCCAGGCCGCCGCTCAGTTGCATCACCCGCACATTGTACAAGTCTACGGCGTAGGCCAAGAGCGGGGCGTGCACTTCTTCGCCATGCAGTATGTCGAAGGGCAATCCCTAGAAGCGGCAATCGCCGAACTGCGCCAACGCAACGATGATTCTCTCGCCTGGCCGGATCGCTTCAGCAATCCGGAAAATGCCCACGGGAACACCACGACGCAAAGAAAGAATGAATTCTCGACAAAAGCGGAAGTAAGCTCGCGTTCGCACATTCATGCTGCTGCTCGCTTAGCACTCGAAGCCGCCACGGCCTTGCACCATGCCCACGAAAGCGGCATCGTGCATCGCGATGTCAAGCCGTCCAACTTACTGATCGACGCTCAAGGAAAACTTTGGATCACCGACTTCGGCCTCGCGCGCATCAACGCAGGCACGAACGTCACGGCCACGGGCGACATCGTCGGCACGCTCCGCTACATGAGTCCCGAACAAGCGGCAGGTAAGAACGCACTGGTCGACGCCCGGAGCGATGTTTACAGCTTGGGCGCGACGTTGTACGAGTTGCTCACGCTAGAGCCGATCCACACAACGGACGACCGTCAACAGTTGCTCACCGACATCGCAACGCGAGAGCCCCCCTCTCCTCGCAAACTCAATCCGGCAATCCCCGTTGCACTTGAGAATGTCGTTCTCAAAGCAGTTGCGAAGGAGATTGGAGAACGTTACTCGACCGCTGGCGAACTGGCTGAGGACCTCCAACGGTTTCTTGAGGGGATCCCAACGCAAGCCAAACGTCCGAGTCCCCTCGACCGAGCCACCAAGTGGGCCGTTCGACATCGCCGAACGGCGGCGGCCTTCGCAGCAATGCTTGCCTTCGTAGCGATTGTTTCGTCATTCAGTCTTTGGCGGATTTCCCAGGCCCGGTTTCAGACGGAGCAAGAGCAAGAGCGAACTGTTGCAGCCTTGGCGCAGTCTGAGGAGCACTTCGCGAAAGCTCGTGAAGTGGTCGATCGTTTCGGCGGACGGCTCGTGGGCGAGCTGGCCACGCTGCCCGGCAGCGAACCGATTCGCCGTGCATTGCTCGTCGATACGCTCGCCTACTACCGTGAGTTTCTCAACCAATCGCAGAGCGAAGAAGCGACAACAGAGCTAACATCCCAGCAGGCCGAAACCGCCTTCCGCGCCGCGGGCATCACCGCTCAACTTGGCAACACCACAGAGGCCAAACAACTTTATGAGCAAGCCAAAACGCAGTGGACATCGCTACTGGATAAACCAAGTGCTCAGTCGGAAGCGCATCCTGATGATGAGAAACGAACCGTGCTCTCGAATCTCGCGAAGTGCGAAAACAATCGCGCGGAGCTTTTCTTTCAAGAGGGAGAGTACGATCCAGCCCGCAATGCTTACCAAGCGGCAATCAGCCTCCAAGAACAGCTGATCTCCCTCGATCCTCAGCGCCACGACGACTCGACAACACTCGCTGAGACGCTAAGCAACCTTGGCTTACTCGAAGCACAGGACGGTCACCCCAAACGTGCTGAGGATTATCTCAAGCGGTCGATCTTGCTTCTCGAACAGATTCAACAGGAAGATCCAACAGCACGTCGCCTCCATGATCTGGCCATTGCCCGAAACAACCTTAGCTACGTGCTGCGCGACCATCGCCCAAGCCGTTCACTCGTTGCGTGTCGGCAAGCTCGCGACATACTCGAACGGCTAGTCATGGAGAATCCTGATGAACTAGAATTCCAGAGCGACTTCGCGCAATGCTACAGTAACGAAGCCACTTTACTCACGACAGAAAACGATCTTACCGCAGCGCGGGAAGCCTACGGGAAGGCAATTAATCTTCTGCGTCGGCTCGTTCGCCAAGCGGGCAACCTCCCAGCCTATCGCCGCGACTTGGCCGTGACGCTCAGCAAGGTGGCCCAACTTGAAGGATCACAACTTTCCAACGACCTGACTGCGGCCAATCGGCATTACTCGGAAGCGATTGAAGTGGCGGCAAGCCTGGCGGCTGACTTTCCTCAGGCGACGGCCTTCGGCAGTCTTCATGCCGGTGTTCTCAACAACCAGGCCATGCTTCTTGAATCTACTAATCAGCTTCGACAAGCGGTCGACACCTTCGCTGCTGCTGTAGCAATCCAGTCGGAGGCTTTTGAGAAAATGCCGACCCATGCCGCCCGAGAACAGTTAAGCCGTCAGCTTTTCAACTACGGCCGCTCGCTACGAAAGACGGGCGAGCCAGAACAGGCGGCAGAGATCGCCCTGCAGCGGAAGAAGCTTTGGCCAGAGCATGGAGAGCACCTCTATCATGTGGCGGTCGAACTGGCCGAATCGGCCAAGCAGATAACAATCACAAAGAAACTGAGTGACAGGTCCACCTCGGCAGAAAAATATCGCCGTGCCGCGATTGAAACTTGGCAAGCGGCGCTCGACCACGGTTATACTGAGTTACCGCCAACGGAGTCCTCCCCGCTGAGTCCTGGAGAAACAGCCCTCCGCGCATTGGTCACCAAACAGCAGCCAGCGGCTCGGCTACCATAGATATTTGATTCCATGATCACCACCTCGCCATCATCGCCTCGCAAGATCGACCGAACGCTTCGCATGGAGCAGTTCGAGGGACGGCTGGTGCTCTCCGCGGCAACGGCGGTTGATCTGTCTGCGTTGGACGCGGGAGTTCTGGATCATTCATTTCAATTAACCCAGGCCAACCTCACTTCGCTGATCGGTATCGAAGGGGGCCTCGTCGATCTGCAACCGAGCGGTTCCCCCCGAACCGCCGGCAACGGCTTCGACTTGGGAAGCTTTGCTAGCGATCAAGCCTTCGTCCCTGGGCTCACCAATGGCTCGACGACAAGTGGCTTTGGACAGGATTTAGATCTCGATGGTTCGCTCAACCTGGGGATTGGCGGCGGCGTTCGTCCCTTCCCGGGTTCAGGTGGCAAAGCGGGCGAAGGAGGCTCCATCGTATTCGATCCTCCTCCCGAGCTGCCCGCTTTGACCGGCCCCGCCCCTGCTCCAACGAACCCCGAACACGGTGACCCTGGCCAAGACAAACAATCGATTGCTCAGCTTGTTGATCGTCCCCTAGAGAATGTCCGTGTGAGGGCTTCTTGGTTGGAGGTCGCAAGCACGGAGAACCAGCGCACTTCAAGTGCTACCCACAATCAAGCGCACACCGAGAAACCCGAAGTTCGACTGGCTCAACTCGGACAGTTCCGCTTCCAACAGCACCGACCTACTCCACGGCAAGAGAGCCCAACCGACGTGACGGCGCACACAACGCGTGCTATTCACCCTGAATCACAGCAAACTTCTGTGACTACGAACCAACTCACAGAACAGACAACGGCAGAAGCTGCTGAACACCTACCAACCAAACGCAGCCCAACGACACCCACTGAGCGCCCTGCGAACATCCTGCCCGAAGAAGAGCAGACCCCGCGCGATCAAGCAGCCCGCCAAGCTGCTTTTGATGAACTGGAAGCGAGCCCACGATTCGGCTCGATGAGCGAGGCCACCCCCGACACGGCAGGACAGCAACCGCGAATCTCCACCGAGCAGCACCCACACCTCTATGGCATCGCCCTCGTGGCACTGCTCTCTGCCGACCACTTTCTGCGCCGGCACTCGCAGACGGAAACGACAACCGCTCAGCAGCCACAACGGCGGAAGTGCCCAGGGAAGACTAGCTCTGTCTTGCCGTAACACGTGAACCAAGTACTTTGAAGACTCCAGCCAACATCAGCAGAACGCTCATAGGTTCCGGCACGCGTTGCACATTCGCAACGCTCACAATCTGTTTGCCATAGTACGCCTGCCAATCGGCGATATCGCTAGGTGTTCCTTGTTGTATTGCGAGCAAGTCAACGCCATCCACACGGTCGTCCCCGTTGAAGTCCCCCGGTAAGCCGCCGGTGGTAACTTCTAAGTAGAGTGAAAGCGAGTCGGTCGTCAAAATCCAACTCAAGCCGCTCGTGAGCGCCGGCAATTGCATCGTTGAAAAAGCACCGACAATCTCCCCTTCGACTTCGGCCAACTGGAATGAATCACCCGCCGCAGGTACGAAGCCGGTGTCCGCGAACTGTGCTTCCAGTACGCCATCAAGCAGTAAATCACCACTGACTTCTAGCCCTGCTGGGTCGAGTGGGTTGGTTTCCAGATCGAAGCTCATTGTGCCGGTCGAGCTTTGTGAAAGCTGGCCGGAGAAGCTCATCTGCCCGCCAGCGAATTCCAAACGGCCTTGGTTGTGCAGGTTAGCATCGAACACCTCAATACTTGAATCTTCCTCCGTACGCAAAGTGCCTAGCTGCGCGAAATTATCAGTCGCGAGGGTCAACGTGTGACCATTCTTTGCCACAAACATACCGTGCAGGGTCAGATCGGCAGGAACGAGCGTGGTTGGCGGCGAGGAGTAGTTGGGCGCCCCGGCAATGGTTCCGTCGGCGGTCCACGTTCGCAGGACGATATCCGATCCTATCTCTAGTGGCCCGCTCTGGACGATCACCTCACTAAATCCGTTGTTCGGGTTGGCAGACGCTACGAAGTGAATCTCGCCCATGCCATTCAGCGTCTGAGGATCTAAGAAGATCAACCGCCCGGTCGACCCCTGTTGTTGCGTACTCGACATTGGGGAGCCAATCGAGACCACGGCTCCATCCAAGGTTAGCCCGTCGCGTACATATGTGTTTGAAGGAACGTTCGTAGGAACCGCCAAGGTCACTCCGCGTATGGTGGCCAACCCATTGGATCCATAGCCTCCGAGCATTTGCAGTTCGACTCCCGCATCGCCTTCGATCCGTCCACCAACGATGCCGTCCTGACGAAGATTGCGCACCCACCACTCAGCACCCTCCTTGAGATAAATCGTTCTGCCCGTGTTGTCGATGTTTCCGTAAATATCCACGAGATTGTTCTCGGCTGTCGGTTCTGGCTCAATCATTCCCAGCACTTCAGAAGTCATCGGTGCCCCTTGGTTGCCAAAACCATTCACTTGCACGCGTCCCCCATCAAGAATGATCTTTCCAGAGCCGGTTACGTTCTCGTTAACCTGCAAGGCTCGTTCGCTAGTAACGCGCACGTCCGCATTGAGTACGACGTTTCTCAACACGGGGATATTACTGGAGGGGACACCGACTGGCGAGACGGTCCGCAGCTCGAACCCGTCCGCAGATTCAATCGTACCCTTCTGAATCCCACCTCCGTGCATCGCCCAACGTTGGTTATCGGCGTCAGCGATCGTGAGCGTACCTCCTTCAAGATCAACTTGATCGCCGTAGAAGGAACCGGCGGTGACGATTTCGCTACGAGTTCTAGACAGCGCCAGCAAGTCAGAAAGCTTTTGCTGAAACGCCGCGGCAAAAATTGTTGAGTCCGTAATCGTTGTTGTCCCGACACCTGAAAGGGGAACTTGCTCCAGCGTGATTGATCCTTGATCCACCGTAATCGTGCCCAGGTTGGTAAGTCCTTCCCCCCAAAACAGCGATCCGCCTGCAGTCACTTCGATCGTGGCGTGATTGGTGAAGGCGGTTGAGAAGCGTCCTAATTCAAGTTCCCCTTGATTGAGCGCCCGCATCGTCCCCCAATTTGTCGAGCCTCCGGCGCTGGTGCTAAACGTCCCGCCATCGGCCAATGTTTCACCACGC
Organism: Lacipirellulaceae bacterium; assembly: GCA_040218535.1. Lineage (NCBI taxonomy): Bacteria > Pseudomonadati > Planctomycetota > Planctomycetia > Pirellulales > Lacipirellulaceae > Lacipirellulaceae bacterium. The sequence continues at coordinate 35,154 of JAVJRG010000012.1, forward strand.
AGGCGGAAACTCGTCCCAGCTACTTCTCTCCGCAATCGCATGGTCGCATTGGAAGTCGCTTTGAGCACGGTACTGGGATCAAAAGTGACATCTCCCGTGCCAGTAGCAATCATCTCCCCTAAACCGAGCGAGGAGACAAACGTCGCGTTGCCGTCGATCGTCTGCATGTCCCCAAAGTTGAGGTCTGCCTGACCAATTTCCCACTGGCCATTGAGCGTTAAGCCGTTCTCAATGGTTGTGTCCGTAAGAAACTTCGACTCCAAGTTCCCGTTGATCGTCGCATTGCTGAGACGAAACTCATTTGCTGGTTGCGAAATGACACGTGCCGTGACTGTGGGAGCGATGTTGAGCGTGCCATTGATAAACGTGGTGTAGCGATCAATCTCGTAGGTTCCCGTCCCGTTCAGGGACAAGCTGCCGATGCCTTCAATGTAGGCTTGCAATGTTGTTAGTCCGTGGTTTTCAATCGCACCCACTGACTGCGGTGTAAGCGGATCGGAAGGGTTTGCAACCAGCTTCAAGTGGCCGTCCGGCTGCACACGGATCGTGCCATTGTTTTGAAAGCCTGAACCACGCAACACCATACGCATAATGCCTTCAGGGCGGACTTCAATGAGTCCCTCGTTCGTGAAGTCATCGACGCTAAATAACATGTCGATACTGTTCACCGCCGTTCCGTAGTTCTCTCCGGGAACGGCGGCGATGGTTCCTTGATTGATTCCCGAGACGGAAAAGCTCGTGTCGTAGGCGGCTTGGACTTCAATTCCGGGATGAATCGTGACAAACGAGCTCGTCCAACCGTCGGTCCAAATCCCTTCAACTCCTCCTGAATAGTGGAGATTGATCTGTCCACTGCCCGTAACGGTGACCGGATTCTGCTCATTGCGGAGGTAACCGAACACGTCCACTACGGCATCATCTAGTGTGATCGTATCAAAGAACCGATGAGTCTCATTGGCCGGCAAGACGACATTGCCAGAAATCGTCTCGTTATTGAAATCGAGAGCAGCCGCCTTGCCAATTGGGAATGCGAGCTGAATACCGAGAAGAATAGACAATCCGCGGTGGAAGTATCGCACAATAAGGACCGTGGTTTGAGTCAAAGAATAGCTTGCTACAGCTTAGACGGACTCAAGTAGCGCGGTCAAATATCGCGTATAAATTCCGACGAAAGTTGGGCAAATCCCCTCACTCCCCAAACGTCTTCGCCAGCGCCGGCTTTCCAAAGAAATAACCTTGGATGTGATGGAAGCCCATCTGTTGGCAGACTTCGAACTCACCTTCGGTTTCGACACCCTCGGCCAGGGCTGAGACGCCCATGTCGCGGACCATGTTCACCAGGCTGGCCAACATCCGTTGACGACTATCGCCAGCCTTGTCGATGTCGCGGATCAGGGCGATGTCGAACTTCAGATAGTCGGGCGGCACTTCAACCAGCTCAAGCATACGGGCCTGTCCCGCGCCGAAGTCGTCGTAGGCCAGCCCGATACCCATGTCTGTGAGAGCGGCACGAAGTTCGCGCATTTGGGTCACTTGCGTTACTGAGGCTTCATGAATCTCCAGCACGAGCCGGTTGCCGGGGCAAAGGTCTAACAGTTCGCGGAGCGAGAACTCCAACAACGCGGAGTCTTCCATCTCAGCAGGGTGCGTGTTTGCAAAAAGCAAGCCTTCGCCCGGCAAATCTCTCGCAATCCGCACGCCTTCGTTACGCATCAGACGGCTCAACTCTGATTCCAAACCAAGCACGGCCGCGGCTGAGAACATCGCATGGGGCGAAGTGAGCCCGAACAGGCGGCTGCGACCTAGGATTTCGTAACCGATCGTGTTTTGCGTTTCGACTTCAACAATCGGCTGAAAATGCGGAACGACCGCGCGCTCAGTCACTAGCTTGTCGAACTGAATCAACGCCAAGGCCCGATCAGCCGCGTCGTCTTGCAAGGTTTGCGAATTTCGAATCGACGAAGTATTTGACACGCGAAATACCATGTGGGCGAACTGCACGAGGTCGCCATTGGCGAGCTTGAAGCTATCTTCAATGCGAATTCCGTTGACGAAGGTGCCGTTGCTGCTTTGCAGGTCGCGGACGTAGAGGCCATCCTCTTGAACCGTCAGTTCCGCGTGAACGCCGGAGACCGTTGGCGTCGAGATAATCAACGCGCGGTCCTGGCGACGACCGACGACAAAAGGCGAAGAATCAATCCGAATCTGCCGAACCGTCTCGTCTTCGTGCAACTGACCGCAAAGCTGCCAGGCAACGGTAGCTACGTCGTTTTCAATGAGATCTAACATCGCTGTACCTTGAATTCAATCTATCTCTGGTAAGTTGCTGTCTACTTAAATCACTTCTTACTAAACTAACTGAGTAGCGGACGGTTCTTCCTCAGCGTTGTAACACAGTGAGTCCCAAGCCGGGACGCTCGGCGCTGCGGCAGGCGCGACTAAGGGCTGCCAATTAATGTCCTTTCGGGTGTGAACCCGGGCGGCAAACTCTGCATAGTCACGGCGTGCATCGATAATCTCAACCGCGACGGGCACCAACGGAATCTCTTGGGCTTCGCAGCAAAGGCTGAACTCGGTCCGTGGATCGTTCACTACGGTCGTCTCATCCGTGAAGGCAGACCCTTGATTCTCCGCGCTTGTTCCGTGCGGCTCTTGCGTTGGCAGAACCGCCAAGTTTCTCAGGCTGCCGCCGTGGTCCAAAAGTCGTGCGGAAGCCGCCTTGTTTGAGTCAGCCTTATCGCCCGCACTTTGGGTCAAGCGATCTTGCAAGTTCTGCTGCTGCAGTTGGCGGCAGGCAACCTCGCGAGCACGCTCCCGAATGGTCGCAAGCAGACCGGCACGAACGCGGGAGTTGCTCATCACGGTTTCTAGTAGGCCACCATTTTCAGCTAGATATCCCTCGTGGACGATCTCGTCAACCTGGTCAGCTAGCTCTGGGAGAACCGCCTTCATTCCTGGGTCAAGCCAATCATCGAGTGGCTGCAAGCTCGCTGAGTCGTCATCACCTACTTCATCGTTTCGATGAATCGCCACAGCAACATGATTCAGATGACGACCGAACTCGACTAGCGTTTCGTTGAGCGACTTGAGCTCAGCCACCAGCGTCGCCGAGATAATCCGCGCTGCGAGGACTGAAGCGTGGTCTAATCGTAAGCGAACATAGGCTAGCAGTTTCTCAAGCGTCGGCTCGCTGATGGTCTGGTTCTTCTTGCGGTTTTCAGGTGCTCCCAACAGCTCTTGCGTCTCCGCTGCCGCTTGCGTTCCTAAACGATCGAGCAAACGTTGAGCGTCGCGAGTAACGGATTCGAAGTGATCACTCAGCCAGACCACGGCACGCTTCGCTCCTGGCAAGCGTTCCTGCCGGTCGTCGAGTCGCTCAAGTACCCAACGTCGCAATTCCCCGGCAAGCTTAAGGCCCAACGGGCCCACAACACGCTGGACCGGATCGCCCATAATGCGGACGGCATTCTCAAAATTCTCGATATTGAGATCGGAGAATAATTCGTCGGCAATTCGCTTCGCCGATTCAACGTCAATCGCGGTTCCAGCAGCCTCGACCGTCGAGAGAGTCTTTAAGTAAAAACGTTCGACTTTCCCTTCAAAGCGGGTCTTCATTACCTCGCGTGTTGCGGAACTCAGACCTTCGAAGTTCAAATGCGATTGCGAAACGAACTGAGCCGCCCCATGAACGAGCTGATTCGTGTCTGAGACAGACGAGTCCTTGACCGTTTCTTCGGGGCCTTGGCTGGCGAGTGCGCTGGGCGTCCACTTCTTTTGCGAAGCACAGCCAGCAACACCGCCCGACCAATTCAAGACAACCTGTTGCGAAACAGATGCCGAGAGCTTCTCGGTGAGCGAACTTTCTGCGGCAGAGGCTCTATCGAGATTAAAGCTTCGCAGGAGAGTCTTGTTCTCCTCGTCTGCAAAATTCCGAGACGCATCGAAAAACTGCTGTGCGGGGGAGAAGACGTTTAGATAAACGTACTCCGCGAGGGAATCGACGGATGCTTGGAACTCTTCGCCGTTCATACCGTCCTGCCAGCGCAACAGATAAGTATGATCGAACGGTGCAATCCCTTCGGAGAACCCTGGCAAGCCGGCCCCTGCGTCTCCCGGATAGGCACGGTCCTTGTGGCAGAAATGCTGCAATTCGGTCAGCCAAGAGTAGGCGTTGACTTTGGCTAACTCACTCTGTCGCGTTTCGCTTCCCAGCGAGTGTGTAAAGATGCCAGTCACTTCAGCATCAACAAGACCCATACGTTGTAAGGCGTGCCTTACGGCGTAACCTAAGTCGAGCGACATCCCGCTCCCTGTGCCACCGGAAATGGAAGAAACTACGACGACGCGGACTTCGCTTGGCTTGATTGGGAAATCCAAACGATCGCTAGAAGTCTCGATGGCAGCAGGATCGATGGCTTCATTGAGCGAATGGCGAATGCGCTGCAAGGTCCGCTGCGCATTATCTACCAGTGCCAACCGGCCCAGCGGACGCAGGCCTTCGGTTTCTAGGGAACGCGGAATGTTGTAGAGCCAGCGACGACTCAACCAGTTTTGGATTTTGTCAGCACGCTCGCGATATTCCTGAGGTCGACGTAGAGGCAGGCTCAAGGTCTCTTCGTTAGTGAGCGAAGCGCGATCACCGGCACTTGAGGCACGTGCAAGGGCCCGACTGTCCGTGTCGACCAACAACATCTGGACGGCAGGGATTGGGCCTTCGAACCGTTGAACTATCTGGCGGCGCAGGCGAGTCAGGACTTTGCCGCCCACGCCTCCAATACCAAGAATCAAGGTGGGTCGCAGGTCGAGCTTCGTCGAATCCACAGGCACCGCGGGCAACGTTGTGACGGTTGCCTCTTCCCGCTTCGGCAGTTCGAGGAGCATCGACTTCGAATTGGCTGACCTTATCGACTCCTCGTTAGGAGACCCATCGAAGACCTGCGTCACCATACCGGGGCGTGGAGTACTCGTCGTTTCCGCACCCGCAACACTCTCAGTTGCCCGCTGCGGCGAACTGATCGACGCAGATTGGCTAGCCCAGCTACTGGTTTGACCGGACAGTGCCTTCACAAACTCGCTGCAATTCGCAAACCGCCGATCGGTCTCTTTCGCCAGCGCACGGGCGACCAGATAACGATCGCTGTCGGGGAGGGATGTCAGATTCGGCTCGTCATTCAGGTGCTGGAGCGTCAACTCGGCAGCCGTCACCCCTGGGAAAGGCAGGCGGCCTGTAAGCATTTCCTGATAAAGAATCGCCAGACTGTACTGATCACTGTGTTTAGACGGACTGCCTTGGAAGACCTCGGGGGCTGCGTACAACGGTGTCAATCCGCCCACTAACGAGACTTGCGTGTTCTGCAAATCTTTCACCAACCCAAAGTCGGCAACCTTTACGTGGCCGGCTAGCAACAATAAGTTTTCTGGCTTGATATCCAAGTGCTGAAGCGAGTGCCGTTGGCTGAGAAAATCGAGCGCGTCAGCAGCGTCGCGAAGATATCCAAGAAGCTCCTCGCGTGGGATACCCGCTTTACCTTCCGCAACGCACTCATCAAAGCGATCCTTGAGGCTGCTGTCGGCGACCTCTGTGATAATGACCAGCCGGTCTTCAAGCACTTCAATGCGTTCTAACGAAAGCAGAAAGGGATGGCGAACCTCCAGGACTTTTTCGATCGCCTTAAGCTCGTTCGCTGCCCGCTTCTCGTTGTATTGGCCGAACACAAACTTGACGGCCTTGGTCAGCCCACCCGGTGCACTCGCCCGCCACACTTCGCCGTACCCGCCAGCACCGAGCCGGTCGAGTAGCGTGTAGCCGGGGAGTTTTACCTCGGGCCGTTGATTATTTTCAGGCGTTTCGTTCATGATGGCTTAATTTCCAGAAACGGCAGTAAAGTAACTTCGCACGACGCGGTCGATGATCTCGGGGCGAAGTTGCATCGGCGCTTCGTTGTAGACACAAAAGTTTCGGATCTGCATCAGCAAGTCACGCGGCTGGCAACGACGCAGTGGACGGTTGTGCGGACGGTAGTGCGTCTGCACCAAATAGTCGACCGCCTCAGGGTGGTATTCACATTGCAGCTTGCGGCAGAACAATTCAAATAGTTTTCGGAACTCATCGAGCGACGGATCACCGACTTCGATCTTGTAGGGAATTCGTCGCAGGAAGGCATCGTCGGCCAAGTCTTGAGGCTCAAGATTTGTGCTGAAGATGATCAGTTGCTCAAACGGAACTTGAATCTTCTTGCCGGTGGCGAGTGTGAGAAAATCGTGACGATTCTCCAGCGGAACAATCCAACGATTCAGTAATTCGGTGGGCTCGATACGCTGCCGACCAAAGTCGTCGATCAGTAGGCAGCCGCAATTGCTTTTTAGTTGCAAAGAAGCTTCACTGACGTTGGTGGTCGCATCATGGCGAATCTCGAGCGCGTCCATCGTCAGTTCGCCACCCACAACAACCGTCGGCCGGCGAATCTTGATCCAACGGCTGTCGTAGCTCGACGTCTTCAGGATGCTCGCCTCGTCACCCCCGATGGCTTCGTGGAAAGAAGCGTCGTAATACTTCAGGAACTGTCCATCTTCGGTAATCGTTCGCGGCACCCAAATATGCTGACCGAAGCACTTGGTGATTCGTTTCGCAACGGTCGTCTTGCCGTTACCGGGAGCACCGTACAGGAACAAGCCCGCCCCGGAGTTGATCGCTGGCCCCAAGAGTTCGAGCATTTCTTGCTCGACAGAAATATCGCTGAACGCTTCTTCGAGTTGACTTCGTTTGGCGGCTTCTGCGCGAATGGTTTGAGCATCCACCGAAAGTAAATAGTCCTCTAAAGGCACCGGAGCTGGCCCAACGTAGGCGCAGGCTTTCATCGCTACGCGTGCCCGTTCGCCACCTTGATCGGTGAGCGTATAGTAGTAGTCTCCTAGAGTCGCTTGTCCGCTGTGGCAAAGAATCTGTCGCGACCGCATTGCGAGCAACATATCCTCTAAGAGATTGAACGGCAGGCAGATTCGCTTCGCGACATCGCGACCTGAAGCGGAACCTACTTGCAGCAGGAACTTCAGGATAAGGGTCTCAATGACCACCGGGCTCAGTCCCGTCTCTTCGAGCGAACGCGGCTCTTCGGGTCGGTACGACTCCTCATTCAACAGGTTCGCCAGCAGGCTATCCTGAAACTCAGCGGGCGCAGCGGCGGTGTTACTCATTGCAAACTCAATGCGATGACAGTCGGCGCCTTCACCCCTTTGCTCAAGGGAGATTGCGCCAAAACTACGTTGTGAAACTACGACAAACGTAGGTCGCAAGGAGTGTCGCGGCGTTACAAACACTCAATCAGTGCAGCGCCACAAGCAGAAAGACGTGAGAACCGGCAAAATCGTCAGAACCGTTTCCCAACAGCAGTGCTACGCACTGCCGGAATGACTTTAGAACTTAAACTGCCGGCTGCCCATTCGCGTAAGCCCCATTGATGCGGCTCGCCCCGAAGTCGAGCTTCGGTGTGGGGACTACTTGGCTTCCAGTACGCTCACTCGCGGGAGTGTCCACTTTTGCCACCGTTGGCTTGCTGACGAGGTAGGAACCGAGAGCAAGATACTGCAGGCCTGAGTTTTCAAAGACATGCAAAGCTTCTTTCGCGCCCAAGGCGACCGGATAGCCATGCAGGTTGAAAGAGGTGTTTAGAATCACCCCACGACCGGTCAACTGCTCGAAGTGCTTCAGGCAACGATGCATCTCCGGGTTGTGCTGCTGCTCCAGGATCTGAGCACGCGCCGTCAGATCGGCATTGTGCACGGCAGCAATGAAGTCGCGGAACTGATCGGCCGAATCGTACGACATCATCATGTAGGGCGACCTGTTGCCTTTCGGATTGTTGATATACTCGCTGCTACGCTCCGCGATCATCATCGGAGCAAAAGGCATCCAAAAGTCCCGTTTCTTGATCATCTGATTGATCACCCGCACGCAATCGCCGTTGCGGGGATCGCAGAGGATCGATCGGTTCCCCAGTGCCCGCGCTCCAAACTCCATCCGCCCACGACAACGGGCCACGGGATGTCCGGCAGCAAGCAGTTCGGCAATCTCACGTTCAATATCCTCGGGCACATCAAACTGATGCCCACGGCTACGCAGTAGCTCGGCCGTCTGCTCGTCGTTCACGTCCCGACCGAAGTAAATGCCCTCCCAAGGCTGGAGCTTGGCCGGATCGTCCAACTCCGCATGGGCCAAGGTTGCCGCACCATACGAGAGCGATTCATCGCCGCACGAGGGCAACACATCCACTTGGTCGACTTCGGCGAGTTCTAAAATCCGTTGGTTCGCTTTCACATTCATGAAGACACCGCCCGCGGCAACGATCTTGCGGATGCCGGTCTTCGCGACACAAGCTTTCACCCAATCGACAAGCAAGTCTTCGGTGAACTTTTGCAGGCCAGCGGCTACGCTGTCGAACCGCATCTTGGTGATGTCTTTCAGCAAGTTGCGGCCTTGCATGTTCGTGGGCCAGAAGCACTTCCGCTCGAACTCGAGCGTTTCCTTGTTCACGCCCAAGTACCGGTGGAACACTTCCGCCGCTTGGGCGGCGTACTTGTCGTCGGCATAGGGGGCCATGCCCATGATCTTGTACTCATGCTCGTAAGGGACGAATCCCATCGCATGGGTAACCAGCGCGTAGATGGCTCCCAGGCTGTTCGCATTTTTCGTACTGGCGATCCGCTGCATCTTGCCATTCTGAGCAACGAAAACCGTCGAGCAATGCTTGTCACCCGCGCCATCGGCGGTCAGGACCAACTCCTCGCTGGCATGATCCTTCCGCATTCCGAAGTACGCGCTGGCAGCGTGCGATAGCGCATGGTTGTAGACGCTCATCGGCGCTTTCTTGATACCGCAATCATCAAGCAGATTGCGACGCAGCTTCGTGTTGTCGCGCAGCTTCACGTATAACGGCTTGAGTGCCGTATGAATGAGCGCCATCCGGGCGCGACCTTTTAGCGTGTGCAGACGATCAAAACTGCGCATCACCTGCTCGCGAGTTTTCTTCACGGGAATGCGATCTTCCGACGCAAACGCCACGCGATCGATGTCGAAAAGCTGAATGCCCGTCTGCTTGAGGGCGTCCTTGATGCTCTCTTCCGGAAAGCCCCAGGCGTTCTTTTCGTACAAGATTCGCTCCTCCTGAATCATGTACTCCACCTTGCCATCCACCATCAAACAGGCAGAGGCGTTATGTCCATCGTGGACACCAAGAATCACTTTGGGCTTAGCCATCTGAGAGTCTTCCTCGAATGTTGGCAATATCGCGACCGCAACCGCAAGAAGTCCGCGGCAAAAATGTTTCGTGAGGCGAGAAGAATAGACCGTCCCCTGGAACCGCTCAAGGCGAATCTCCTCGCCGTTCCGCCACACAAAGCACAGCGAGTGCTCGGCGAGTATCAGATTCTGCTAGCACTAGGCGCTGCGATAGCACCGGAAGTTCGATACCATAGATATTTCAGCCCCCGTAGCTCAACTGGATAGAGTGTCGGCCTCCGAAGCTTCTGTCGTAAGACATACGCCAGGCGACTATCTCCAAAAATACCTTGTTTTGCTGGGCCTAGTGGTGTTTCGCAAAAAATGGATGGGTCGATGGATCGTCCTATGTCGTCCTCAATCGACCGGAAATGTAGTACGAAGCCTCGCTCGGTTTTTTCAAATAGTGATGGCGACAATTGCACGACACTTTGTAAGCAGAACTGTGGACCATCCGTGAGCTACTATCTGCCACTGATTTTCGGCAAGGAACTGACCCTGACTTCTGCCTTCCTTATCGAGTCGCTGATGAACTTGCGTTCTGACCAGAGCGGAGAAAGTTCTAGCTCCTGACGAAGCTGAGTTGTGTACTTGACCCATGCGGTCGCTGCACCGCGAGTGTCCACCTCGTCAATTACAGCCCGCTCGACTGATTTGTAGAGCTTCTGGATTGCAAATGTTCTTAGTTCTTTTGATTTGCCAAAGTTTCCTTCTCGCTCTGCCCTCTCTAGCCCATCAGCAATATAACTGCTGGACTTAGTAAGTGCCTCTTGCTCCAGCATCGCTCGTTGACGTGCGTTGAGACTAGTGAGTGACTCTATTGGCAGAGTTTCTAATGATTGCTCGATTTGCCGCAAAATGATCTCGTGCTTCTCTCGCAGGGCTTCCAATTCCTCTTTCGCCTTTTTTCTTGCGTCCTTTACCGTTTGGGGCTCAAATCCCTTTCTGTAGGCGTAGCCTTCTTCACTTCTAAGCGCGGCGACCAGAAAACCTGGTGAGACGCTCTCGCCATGCGCGACTCTATCGTCAAAGTTGTCGATGGTTCGGCGGATATCAGCGGGTGTGCATTCTTGGACCAATTCCAGCGGGACTTCATTCCGTAATCCCCTTCGCTTGAGTTCGCCCACAAGTTCCGATTGCATTTTGCTTAGCGACGGCTGTCGGGTGAACTCTTTCCTTGATTTCTTTCGCTCGAAGCACACTTCGTAGAGTCTTCCAGACTTTCGATACCGCTTTTGCTTGCTCGTATCACATAGATAGCCTCGTTCGACCAATTCGCCCACTCCCCGTTCTAGTTCACGTATTAAGTTTGAGTTGTCGTGTCGTCTGCTCAGCCCGATCTTCTCGCACGCGAACATTCTCAAGTCTGGATACCTGTAATTAGGTCCGTAGTGAAACCACTTATCGAGATAGCGATAAAGTTGCCGCGATACCGCGTACTTCAGGCTTCGGTAGAAACCGTAGTCCAATCCCTTTGTACGCTTAGCTTGAAAGTCAGTAAACGGAACGCTACCCCAGACCACGTAGGACGGCTCGTTCAGTAATTGCTCTTTTGTGCGTTTTCGGGGACCTCCTCCCCTACTCCCGTGGATCTCAGCATCTTCTAGCAGGTTGAACGTTTTTGATTTCCACGCACCGTCTACCCACCACGAGTCCTTGTAGTAAAGGGTTGTTCCCATCCAAACATCGATTGCTTGCTCTATGAGGGCATAATAGCGTCCTGTCTTTGGCCAGCCGAGCAGCTTCAGTAGCTCATATCGAGTAAATTCGACCCTTGGGCTGCTTGCTCCGGTCTTTTCCCAAGTCAACTGAATTAGCCCGACGAGGAGGTCGTGGTGTCTGTAGGTTGGGAGGCCATACTTATCCGATCCGCTTATCGTCAAACGGCGTTCAATTTGCCGGCCCTTCTCTCGCCTGCGTTCGCAAAATTCAAGGGTCTTCTTACCCGGAGGGGATCTACGCGAGAGCACTGTTAGGGGGAACTCAACCAGGTTGAGGCCATCGACGCCGCGAGCGTTTGAATCCAGTAATATCGAGGCCTCTTCCTTCGGCATCCCTTCTTCTTTGTCAGAAGAGAATCAACAACACGTGTATTGTTGTTATTCTCTTTTATTATCTATTACCCATCCGAATAGCTAGTTATCTCGATGAGATACGCCAACCTTTCTGTGTCAGCATCCGTCAATTCCTGGGTCAACGTTCGTCAAGCCCTGTGACGGCGTACGCCATTGTCCTGTGCCAGTGTACGCCTCTGCCTGTGGCAATGTACGTCATATGTCTGTGCCAGCGTACGTCATGACTTCAAGCAACAGCCAAGTGTACTGTGGCTCCTGTCAGTACCACTGGAAACCGCTCTCAGAGCAGCTGCGATAAGACACCCCGCTCTGCTTGCAACCGGTCGACACATACGAATCACTCAATCCCTTCTTCGGTCTCAAAAGCGAGTGGTTTTGTTACTCGTCCAGACTCCTTGCTGGCTAGAGCTGCATCGAAAAACCTACCCTCTTTTCAACCCTCGCGATTCGTGCTTTAACAGACTTAAAGTAAGAATGAAGTACCACAGATGCGAATCGCTAGCAAACAGCTTATAGTCGGTCAGGAGCATAGTTCTGGCTGAGTAGCCCTTTGCTGCGTGGTAGGTCACTACTAGCTACCGGCCGGCGCTTTTAGCCAGAGATCCCCCAGCTTCGATGGCTCAGGCCTCTCTGAGGCGTAAGCAGAGCTTGTGCGGTCGTCCGACCGCACGGTCGACCGACCGCGCGGTCGTTTTCGAGTGTGAGTAAACGGTACGGGGCGTCAAAACGCGGTTCTGCGCCTAAGACACAGGTCGAGCCCGAGAACTCAGGGGGCAGCGAGTCCCTCAGCCCGCCAACTCAATACGAACCGTTTCGTAGAGCAACCTCCCTAACTCACGTTTTATGGATAGTTAGCGCAGTTGATTGCCCTTTCGACCGTTTCCGCATGCGACTACACGGTTTAGACCTCTGGAACGCGGTACTTAGCGTAAGGCATAGGTCAAGTCAGAGAACCCGGTGGGCATCCATCCCAGCATCTTGTCATCTCGAGATGCAGCATTTAAGGAGGCTATCACCGTAACCCACGTCCTCAGCCTCGAACGAGTTCGCTTTCTCACCATAGTTGCGAAGAAAGTGTCTTGTCAGACTGCTTCCGTAGGTGTCATTCTGCCAGCATGAGAATAGCGATAGGTAGTTCGAAGGGTGGGGTATCAAAGACCACGAACGCAACAAATCTTGCCGTCCATCTGCACAATCAGGGCCACAAAGTGGCAGCAATAGACCTTGATGGAGGAGAGTACGGAAACAAATCTCTAACCACGATTCTCGGTTCGGCCGAACCAGAGATTACGCTCTTTCAGCCAACCACGAAGGGCAAACTGAAGAAGTTACTTGCGAGGTTGGGAGCCGAAGTTGACTTCACTGTTATTGATTGCCCAGGAGGCTACAGCCATACGGCAGAGATAAATCTAGAAGTGCTTCGCTACTCGGAGTATCTGCTAGTTCCCGTCACGCCAAATTTTGACGACTTCGAGCCACTGTCGGTAGTAGAGAGAGTGTTTCAGGCAGCAAAAGCGAAGAATCCATTACTAGAAGGTCGCGTAATCATTAACCAAGTTGACCGCAGAAAACGCATAACACGGCTGGATAGGGGGCTCAAGGAACTCCGGGCACAATTGAGGGAACTGGCTCCATCCCTAAAGGTTATGCAGCAAACGGTGCGTATCGATGCCGGAGCAATGGAAAGTGCTCGGTGGGATGGAACTGTGGTCGTGAATGGCGGGAAGTCTGCTGCGAAAAGCGACCTAGAGTCGCTATATGCCGAGTTACTTAGCGACATTGTAGTAACGATGAATCGACTCAAGAAGAATAAGGTAAGGCGGAGGAGGGTAGCCAATGGGTAAACCAAGCAAATCAATTAGTGATGCAATCCAAACAGCAAAAGCTCTAAGGGCCGGTATTGAAATAGAAGAACTAGCTGACGACGAGAGTGGGGAAGCAGTCGAAGTCCATAAGGTTGGTAGTTCCAAACAGCGAAGTAGTTTCAAAGCAGCAGGAAATAAATCTTCGAGCTCCATGGGCAGCGAGGTTGAGAGAATCCCCAATGACTTGCTCTCAAGATGGGTTCGGCACACTGTGGGATTGACGCATCGAACGAAATTGAGATTGCAAGATGCGGTTGACGGCCAGAAAAGGAAGGCTCGCTATGGAGAGCTAAGTGAAGAAGAGCCAAGAAACGAGCAAGAGATTGTTGAGCTTGGCGTTAGGCTTGCTTTGGCTGAACTCGGATATTAGTTCCGGCGATCAATAGGGGAGGGGCCTGGAGGCTCTCCTCCAGGCAAACCCGTGTCACCCCAATGACAAGAAGTCTTCTGGGAATCCAATGGTGAAAACCGAACAAGGCCTAGAACGCATTCTCTCTAGTCGCAACTGGACACCAGGAATGCCATCGGTATCAGATACTGAGCTGCAATAAAAGGTCGTAGCTTCTCTACCTAGCTCGTTTGCTCTCTGCCAAGCCTGAGACGCTGCATGTGCTAAGCAGTGCTCCTTCTCGACAACGACATCGTTCTTAACACAACTGGTCCCAAGTGCTCTGAGAAGCCGTGCGGTCAGAAAGACTCGGACTAGCCCATCAGAAAATGCTGATCGGCTAACGCTCTGAGTTATCTCAATCACAATGCCTCGCGAAGTTGCGTTTGCAAGTGAATATTGAGTCACAAAACTTGGAAAGGATTCAATGGGCTCTACCATCGACTGATTGTTAATCTTAGTGTTCTGCATGATTGCTCCTTGTACTGCTAGTCGGTTCGGAGCGAAGCTAGCCGACTAGATGTGAGGAGCTATCAGGTATTCTTAGAATGCATTCCGTTGCTCTTGTAAGAGCCGGACTTTCAAGACAAGGACACTGCGATACCTATAATGTTTGATTAGCAGCCCAGAAGCAGGTAGCCTCTCATGGTGAAGTTGGAGAGAGAGCAACACAATGAGAAAGACCAAGATGAAGACACTCAATGGGTGGCTGATGTAAGGCTCGAAAAGGCATGTTTCTCGCAATCTCAGCATATAAGCTCGACAAAAATAGAGCACAAACAGACCAAAGAATTTCTCTCGACTGCAAAATCGCTGGACCTACGGAGAACCGCCCTGCAGTCAAAGCAGCTTTTTGAGAGGACAAACGCAGCGAAAGAACTCGCAAGACATGGAGAGGCTGGGGCGTTGCTTCAAGACCTCTTTCAAGCTGCTGAAGACATTGCATCTGCGACCGGTTGGCGCGGCAAGATGGATGCCCTCTGGAGACCAATCGCGTACCGTACTTCATTGGCATGCGAGTATCAGCGTTGCTCAATGGCACTACGAGTCTTGGCTGAGCTTGCAGCTTATGCTTCGGGGAGATGTGGCGGCCCAGTGATCAGCAGTGACGATCGCGAGGTGCTGAAAAGACAACTGAACTCTCGCTGGAAGAATCTCGCGAATCAATCTCGCGATGTATTTTTTAAGACGAATCATCCTAACCAAGCTCTCTGGGACGCCACGCAGAAGTGTATTGAACTATCGAGTGACTCAATTCTACGGGAGACAGTTAGAGATGAGTACTTGAGGCGAGGCGTGCCATGCGAAACCGGACATTTACCAAAAGAGTACAGCTAGCTTAAAGAAGTAATTTGCAGCGATTCCAGCAACTTTTTAATGCAGAGTGCCTTTCTAGATCACGAGAATTACTTTTCTAGCGATCTAAGTAGTTGGAATTATTAGCTATGCTTAGAAGCAAGTCGTCAAGCTCCAGCTAAGAACGGCTTCTCGTGAGCGGACTTCTCCTAACCCATCCCGCTTCGACCACCCAGAACGAACCTTCAAGCAAGTTCCCAGAGCGGACTATGAAGCCGAGCAAGAGGCGGCCAGTCTCTTCGGGTGATTGAGGGCGAAAGCGAAGGTAGATTATCGCCGGCGGACACGGGAGTTTCTCTAAAAATACGTGCTCACCGTAATCTCGATCAAAGGTGATGATGGCACGATGCTCTTTGACGGCAATTTCAAGCACTTCGCGGTCACTAGCACCGTAGCTGTGCTCCCCGATTGCGAAAACGTCGTATTGATTCTCCCTGAGTCGCTGAATAGCGCTCCACGGAATATTCTCGTCTGCGAGAAACTTCACTCAGGTGATTGCTCCTCAATCAGATCGATCAGGTCGTCATTGAAACGTGCCGCGCTGTATGCAAATACAGCCTGTAGATCGGCAGCTTGTAGCTGTGGATAGTTGTCGAGCAGTTGCTTCATTGTCCAACCCTTGGCCATAAGCTCTAACAGAAAAACGACCCCTATCCGCGTCCCAACTATGATTGGCTTTCCCGCCAATACGTCTGGGTCGATTGTTATCCTTTCTTGCCATTGCATGAATCCAGTGTCTCATAATATCTGACAAGAATACAAACAAAATTCGCTGGCCACTCCGTACACATGCTATCCCCAACGCACTCATAAACGCCAAATCTCACTATCTTTGGAACGTTCATTCTATCACGGCGTCAAGGGCCGCCCCTTCGGGGCTGCTGCTTTCGGCTATCGCCGAAAGACTTCCCCTTGACTAGCCGTGATGCGTGTTCTCCGAACCACGATGGCTCAGCCATTGGTATCTCGGAGAAACGAAATGAATCAACAAAAAGTACAATCGCTCAGAATCCTTAAAAGTGCAGACCTTAAGTCGAATCACCTGGAGATGACACCTGCCCAAATCCTCAGAAAGTTTGGGCCGCCGAGACGGCTTCTGAGTACCTCGTCAAAAGTAGAGAAGTGCAAAGACTTTGGTGCTCTCGTTCGCGTGCTGTATCTGACGCCAGGAATCTTCTGCCCGAATGCAACGAAAGGATGCCGCGATGCTTGTTTGGGGCATTCGAGCGGTCGCATGGGCTTTCCAACGCATGTTGCTGCACGCGACAGACGCACTGCTCTACTGATCGAGCAACCAATGCTATTTCTGAAGCGACTCTACTCAGAGCTTACGCTACTAGAAACAGACGCTCTGCAATATGGCTTGGTGCCTGCTGTCCGCTTGAATGGAACCAGCGACGTTGCCTGGGAGACTTTTCAGCCAAAGCTGTTTTCTGAGTTCGAATCGATTAAATTTTACGACTATACGAAGAGCTTCGAGAGAGCCTTGAGCTTTCTTGACTGCACGTTTCCCGCCAACTATCACCTCACCTACTCTAGCGACAAGCGATGCTCCAAAAAGGCCACTGAGGTGCTAAGTCGTGGTGGTACTGTCACGTCTGTCTTCTGGCCAGAGCTGCCAAGAACGTGGAACGGGGTGAGAGTTATTGATGGCGACCTCCATGACGCACGCTTTAACGACCCTCAGTCAGTGATCGTTGGCCTCAGAGCTAAGGGCCTCGCTCGTGTTGATACTTCTGGCTTCGTAGAGAGGCATTGTCCACTTTGTGCTCCTGGTAGGCCTACGCTTGAGCTGACGCAGATTGTCGAAGACTCTCACCGAACAACGAAGCATGTGTGTTCGAACTGCGAGTATCAGATTAACGGGCGTTGGAAGATTCAGGTTGGATTGCGAAGTTGACAAAACTGGATTGGGAAAGCTACACAGATCAGAACATGCGCATGTCATTGGAAGCATTAATTTCTAACTGACACGTCGAGCCCGAAGCATTCAATTCTGGACTCCTCCGTAGTTCTGCCATCAAGTCCTGTTGATACGCCGGAATCGCTAGATAGTTTCCAATGCTCAATTCGGAAGCCGCTGCTTGTCGCTGGTGACGTCTTACCTTGGCAAGCTCTCGTAGTCTTGCTTTGGGCGTGATAGAATTCTGATCCGTGATAAGCATAGCTACAAGCGGAAGACACAAACAAAGAAATATTCGCTGCCCCACACCTAAGCAACATTGTTTCGAGTAGTGTAATGGATCGACCGTTCACAGATTCTGTTCAAGCTTCGCATGCAACAAATCTCGACGTATTTGTCGTCCAGCGTTCATATTCGGATTGCGAAGCCTTTTCGTCATGCTTGCCTCTTTTGGAGCGATCACTTCACGACCATTACTTCAGTGGTCGAACTCAACGTAGACCGAGCGTCAAGGCTCATACGTTCACTAATGCAGCAGGAATCATTCACGCAATTGAGAATGTGAAGGCACTTCACGACCCATGCAATCCTGTACTAATTGTGCTTGACGCTTTCTTACCTCTAGAAGAGACCACAGAGCCCGAGTACGTGCAGACTCTTGACATTGGGCGTGGGCAGTACTTTTTCTCATGGTTGCGCTCAACCTGTCCCGCCATACCAGTCGTGATCCTCACCTCCGGAGGTGTTAATACCGCATCCTTTGCTTCAGTTCCCGGTGCATGCCTGGAGATATTGCATCGTGATGCCCTTCAGAACCCTGCCGAAGTAGTCAATGTACTTGTCAGGTGTCTGTCTGATCGGTGGTCGACTCCATTTTGGGATCGGCTAAAGCGACACGCGATCATTGGCAACGATACTTGGTTCTGCCCTGGACACAACAAAGGAAACGCGTACGCCCGTTCACCATTTATCGGAGACTTTGGCGAGCTGTTTGCGCCTGCTGGTGGTCTTGCACTATCGAGTGACGTTTCAGTGTCAATACAAGATCTTGGTGATCTATCGGAGCCTTTGCAGTCAACTCCAATGAACGCGGTCATGAAGAAATCTGCTGATACTTTTGGAGCTGCATTTACCTTGTACTCAACTAACGGCACTTCAACTTCTAACAATGTGATGCTTATGGCTTTGCTTCGTCCAGGAGATGTGATACTGGTCGACAGAAATTGCCATAAGTCTGTTCATCAAGCGATCGTAATTGCCGGTGCGCTACCCGTGTATCTTCATTCAGCATACAACGCCGACCTCGGGATATGGCTACCAGTGTCTATCAAGGAAATCGGTAGCAGTATACAGCGCATGGAGAAGGCAAAGATGTTGCCACGCATGCTGATTCTTACATCCTGCACTTATGAAGGTGCAATGTACCCAGTCAGCAAAATTGCAGACCTCTGCAATCGGCACGGGGTATTGTTCTATGCAGATGAAGCATGGCTGCCTTATGGGCGATTCCATCCGGCTTATATGACTAACGACGGTTCATCTGCACGATTTAACGCACTTGGAACCGGGGACGGCGACGGTGCTCATATAGTTGTTCAATCGACTCACAAGATGCTTTCAGCATTAAGTCAAGCCTCAATGATTCATATCGGGCAAGCATTCGTAGAATGTTTTGCGTCAGGCAATGTCTAATGGCTCCCAGAGCGGTTTGGCTCGTTGCATGAGTTTTGGCATTACTTAGCAGATGTAAACCGCTACTGGTTATCGACAAGCCCCAATTATCCGATTATTGCCTCTCTCGATTGTGCTACTGCGCAGATGGCAGGAGAAGGTGTGGGGCTCGTTGGACGGCTTTTAACGCTGGCTCACGAGCTACGCGAGCTACTACAAAAGCACAACGCTGACGTCAGTTTGGAACAAATAGTGGGGAAGCAGCAAGGCTTCGAAGAATACATGTTAGACCCGCTCAAGCTGACTGTTGCACTTGCCCCTACTTCTAGTAGCTTCCCGGAAGTCGAGAGGATATTCGCCCGACACCGCATATCCTGGGACAAGAAAATGCTTACGCATGGCGGCACGCGGCACAAATCTATTGGTGGTCACTTATTTTTTCTCATCCTGGCAGGTATCGGCCGCGACCACACAGAAAGATTAAAAGTCGCATTGAATGACTGCCAGAAATACATTGGCTGGCAGAATGATCAATGTGACATTGTGAGATACACCGACGATCAAATTGTAGTACTGCCACGAGATGCTCACTCGTCGTCAGGACAACAAATCCCAATTCAACAAGCAGGTGGACATGTTGCCTGCCAAATGGTCGTGCCATACCCACCTGGAATTCCAACAATACTACCAGGTGTTGTAATCGATCCTGAGGAGGCAAAGCGTATTGAACTACTCGCTAAAGGTAGTGCGATAAGCGTGCATGGTTTAACTGAGATCGATGGACAATTGTGTGTGCGTGTGTTAACGGATGCGGAGTTTAACTCACTGAAAAACGCTGTTCCATCATCTCAACTTGCTCGCTCCGATGACGAGGATAAGGAAAATCTATCGGGATAGTGCTTTACCAATTAGAAACAGAAAGTCCGCAACCACCGCCTTCCATCGTGCCAGACCCACCAGGAAAGCGTTCCAAGTAGCGTAATCGGAAAGTTGTTCCACTGACAATTATCTGTGTAGGCAATTCGTTCAACCAATCGACCGATTCGTAAAGATGAACCGTGTACTGATCTGTGATTGACGCTAGGGCAGTGGATCGCGGGTGTGGTAAAAAGATGCGTTCCCAATTGTCTCCCGTCGATGGAATAACAACTATGGGAGGTTTCGATCGACCATTCGCCGCTCTCACATACATGACTTCAATTTCAACTGCCAACTCCTCAAACAGAAGTTCCTTGCCTATAGCCGACGTATGCCCTTCATGAGCGTTATCAGCAACAAGTCCAGGCAAATTGGCGCCTAACGTCTCCTCTGTACCACTTTCCGATGAGATACTCCTGCCTATGTGCGTTTCTGCACTCATACACTCCCGTGTTTACAATTGTTAAGGTTTAGATGGCTACGAGTAACACAGCGGCAGTCAATTTGCAACAATTCAGTTTGAAAAGGATGGAAGTATTAAGACACGTCTAATACGATGCCCCATCTGGCTTGTAACTAAGTGGTCCGTTCCCTGACCGCGTAAGTGGGTACACATCCCATTTCGTGATGGCTCTACCGTACTGACGCTCTTTTTCGAGCTTGTACGCCAAGATCGTGTTCCTGCCGTCAGTTCTGAGATTGATTGATCCATAGACTGTAACATTGCGTTCAAGCAGCTTATCGACGAGGGTGTCAAGTGCCTCCTTAAGCTGCTTTCGCTTGGCGGGGTCAGTTTCATCTTCGAGCTTTTGGCGGTACCGCCCGATCTCGATTGGAATAGTTCCCTCGTCTTCACGAGTAGACCGCATTAGCTCGGTAGAAAACAGAAGTGGCCTCCAGCCTCGTCCATGAAGGCCGATTGCCCCAAGAGTATCCGGGCGAGGATGGGCGTGCGATTCTTCGTCCCCGCTTGAAACGACCGTAACGGCAGCGTTCGTAGCCCTTAGAAACGCGTCAAGAAAGTCCGCTGATCCGTGGTGGCATGCTTTTGCAATATCGCAGCCAAGCTTCTCAGATGCGGCATCAACGATTTCTTGCTCCTCATTCGCACTCCAAGGCCAATCAAAGTCTAGATCCGCATAATGCTGGAGCAAGAATGCTTCAGCAGATGTGTTCAAGTCTCCGCCAAACAGAAGTCTTACGTCTCCGAAACGAAGGAGGAAAATTACTGAGTGGCCGTTTTTCGTTTTCCCCTTGTCAAAGCTTCTTGACGTTGGCTTTGGTCCAAATACTCTAAGCGTGGGCTTGCCATTGTCGTCTCGTTCAACAAGTGGGCCAAGCACTTGAATTTGTAGTTCTTTATCTGGCCCGTAGCCTGGAAGGTACTTTGGCTCGCCTGATGCTTCAGCGTGAAGCATTGAAATGTCTTCAACTCTCCCAGATTTGAGCGCGAGATCTAGAAGCGATGCGTACTTTTTGATTGAGTTACCCTTTTTCCAGCGAACAGTGTCGCTGAGAAATCGCTTCAAGTCTGCTTTCGTTTGCAGTAGCTCCGTTAAGTGCCAGCGGCCCCCCATCTTCTTTTTCGCCCCAAGTGCTTTCGAGCCTCCTGCACGCTCTTCCATAATGCCATTATGGTAGACGTGCTTAAAATGAACGTTTTCTTCTTCAAAAAGCTTTCTGAAGCCTTCGTAGTGGTCAAGGTCTGGGTGCGTTAGCACTGCGGACTCGAACGTCCATTTGCGTTTGAATCCAGCGTATCGCCATTTCAAGAATCGGTGCATGTTGTCGCTTGCACCCGCATCAATCACTATGTGCTTGTCCTGCGGCGTTACCACTAGACATCCATCGCCTTGCCCAACGTCAGTAAAGACAACTTCAAGTACGCGATCTTTTCTTAGGTCTTCGACCTTCATTTGCCCTGTCGTGCCGCGTACGCGCACCTTAACCCAGCCACTTCTTGGCTTGCTCTCAAGCCTTACCCAGTCTCCAAATAAGACGTGGTTGACCTGCTTTCGCTTGTCATTTTCATCAAAAACTTTGGCGTCTGGAAATTCCACATAGCGGTACTCAGGCATGGATATGTCCTCTAGGCGTTTGAAAAGCGGTTGTGTTCTGAGTTCGTTGGAGGAAAGGTACTGAAGTATGCGTTTAGGGCGACTCTAGCTCTGAGCGAATCTGATCGAGTTCTTCTTTGGAAAGTAGCTTCTGATTCGTTACTCGTAGCACTGCGGACCGAACGCTACCGTGGCTCTTGTAGCCAAGAGCTTCTGCGATCTTTCCCGCCGAGTAGCCAAATACGTCTCTCGCAACGTAGGCTGCTACAGAGCGAGCGCCTGTATCGTGACGAGTGCCGCTGGCCCATAAAGTAGCATCGCTTCGGTATTGCCTAGCTACGACGTTCACTACTTTGCTTAGCGGTGGCCTCTTAGCAAGCGCCTTTAGTTGCGGTAGTCCCTCAGAAATTGAAGGGACTTCAATGGATTGCTGTACAGAGCTTTTGAACTCTTCAGAACCTACGAGCACTCCTCCAGAAGCGCCAACAAATGGAGACTTGTTTGCTTCCCTGCCCCCTGCAAGCACGAGTTTCGCGTATGCATTTCGTTTGTTTGCCCCCGAAGTTTCTGACAGCACGGACTGGTAGTAAACCCACGAAAGCGAATCGGCAGCATCGCAGTAGCCAGGAAAGCTTGACCAACTATATCGTCTAAGGTTTCTGGTGAGCCGCTCTTTCAGTGGAAGTCTGTGGACATAACGGCTGACTTTCAAAAAGTATCCGGCTGGCTGAATTAGGTGCCCCCTATAGCGGCCTTCAAAGAGATGTCCACGTCGCTCGTGCCGCCTATTGAAGTAGCTCGTGTAGCAACCGTTTAGGTACTGCATTCCAGCCGAAAGATTCGGCTCCGGTGTTTCAACGAATAAGTGATCCCGTTCACGAAGGAGCGAAAACGCGTGGAGCTTCCAACCGTAGCGCTCAACTGTGCGCCTTAGCCACTCAACTCGCCGCTCTCGGTCCTTGTCGTCTGTGAAGAGCTTTTGCCTGTCGTTGCCATGCGACACGACATGATTAAGAGCCCCCGCAAATTGAAGTCTTAGCGGTCTAGCCATGCCCAATAGGGTAACGGGGCAGAGCGGGTGCGGCAATCACTGAGTGACAAAATGCGCTCTGACCCCACTGGTTCGTTGCCGTAACACGGGACCAAAAAAAGTTGCTTCTCTCACTTCTGCGTGATTTCAAAAGCTCAACGCAGATAGATCTTCCGAAAAGAGCTTGAAGCAGACGGTCCACTGCGGTGGCTTCGAAAATGAGGGGACGATGCGGAATTAGTTGATCCCCATGTGGTGCCAATGCGAGACAGGCTTTCCCGCCTGTCAGCTGTCTCCTCATTGCCAGTTTCAACTTCATTGCCTACTCCACCCACCGTGCCCGTCCAACAGAAGTTGTGCAGCTACGGATCGTCGGAGCACGCTCCATCGCCTACTGCCTAGTCGGTGCCCACTCACCCGCTCGTTCTCGTGGCCTAAACGGCCAACTCAACTTCGCTACTCTCGCTGACTGTCCCGAAACTCCGCTCTGCTTCCCCGAAGTCACCTTAGGCTAACGCAAGAACTTGGAGGCTCACCACTTCACAAACCGTTAGCAGCAGTTGAAAGATTTTCGATTCAAACAGCGGTAGTACTTCTGTCAGGCTCAATCGCTGGTTGCCTCTGTAAGTAGTGCATAGTTGTCTCAATACTAGAGCGGATTCAAGCGTACATCCTGTAGACGACAGCAAGTTGCTTCACGGCGAACAAATCATGGCAACAAAGTTATTCATCAATTCCGTTAAGTTGTCCAAAGCACATATGGAGTAGGCATCAACTCTGGTGCAAGTACCAAACTATGCTTTGATTGCAGTCCCAAATCCTGTGCCTTGATTGCTCTTCATATCCGCTGTGGGCCTATGGTGACTATGCGACAGGCAGTGCCCGTGTCAAGGCAGCTGACCCTTCGGGTGCCCTAGCGGGCACTTTTTTTCGACCCCGCTTAAATTCGCAATGTCTGTAGAGCGGCTTCGCCGCCGTTTTATTTGCGAATCCACGGGGACCCCAAAAAAAGTCAGCAACCTTGACACGGACCCTTACGCCTGCCGCCCAACGTCACCGTCCCACAGGGGATATGAAGTTCAATCAAACCAAAAAAAGGAGAATGACATGACAAAGAAAAAACAAAAAAGTAATGGTCCAATTTACAGAACGAGACTTGGACGACTGCAAATCAGCGTCTTCGAGAACCTATCGCAAGACGGGAGCATTTATTTCTCAACCTACATTCAGCGTAATTACAAGGCTGGTGACGGTACCTGGAAGACGGGAGCATTCAGCGAGGAAGACCTAGACGACCTCAATAAGGCTGGCGAAATCGCACGAGAAAAAATCGAGCTAAAAAAGGCAAGCTACTCAAAGCAGCAACTCGCCGCATAAATCATTTGGCTGGCCCGCCACTGCGGGTCAGCTTTTTACTTTTGGAGAATTAACAATGACAACTATTGACGTGAAACTAAATATTCCGGCTTCGACAACACCCGCACCTAAGCTATGCAGCGTACATGCTGAAGAGGGCCGCGGTGACTTTGGCGATGCCGCTTACCCGGGCAATTGCTCCGGCCTTCTGATACGTGACCTCCTCACGTTCTTCAGTCCCGAGAACTTCCTTGACCCGATGCAAGGTAGCGGTACAGCGATTGACGTAGCTCGTTCGCTAAACATCCCATGCCATGGTTTTGACTTACGAGACGGCCTCGACGCATGCTATCCAGGGAGCTACGATGGTCTCGGCAAGTTCGACTTCATCTGGCTGCACCCTCCTTACTTCGACCTCATTACCTACAACGAGGACCCGCGATGCCTGTCGCAGAGCGGGACATTGGCCGATTTCATGGTGGAGGGCTAAGCATGAAAACTACTTACCTTGAACCACCAATTGAGACGCTTTACCATTCAGACTTGCGAGGCCTCGTGAGAGTATGTCTAGTCGAGAATGGCTTCTTTCTCGCCCTCACGGTCGAGAGAATCGACGGGTCAGGCCACTGGCGGCACGTCAAGACTGAGCACTCCAGCTCTGCTTTCGTAGAGCAAGAGTTCGAGTCTCTAGCTCAATTGCTAGCCACAGGAAGCGTACCCGAGGAAGAGCAACTTCCGTACTTTGTTCTCCGCAAGGGTGAACCACAGGCTCGTAGAGTTGAAGGAGACGATACGCCTGTTGAAATTCGCGATACGCTTCTATTGCTACTCGACCATCACTTCGGCATAGACAGTCAGCAATCCAGCGACCGCTCTGTCGAATCGCTCGACAACGTTATTCGCGTTCCAGGCTGGCTAACGGCCCTGGTCTCTGCCATCGTTGTTCCCGCCATCATCTTTATTCCCTCCTGGCTACCGTTTTAGTGCGAGCCTGGCCAGCCGCTCTTTGTGCGGCTGGCACCCTTCTCCACTCCCGAGTCAACGCTCTGTCCTGGCTCGCTCCCGCTGGTCGCCTTGCCTCTCGCCTACCTTCTCATCATCTCAAAGCCACAACCAAGCTCAACCTATCTTCTGTCGTCAACTCAACCTCAATTACTATCCCGCTCTCAAAACGAGACGCATCGACATTCCGGTTGTAGAAGCCAGAGATTCCTTGCTAATCGAACGCTAGCGGTTCACTCTATTCACCTAGCAAATCCAATCGCCTATGGAATCGAGGCCCGGGATCGAATCCGCTCGCTTCGCTCTCTCCATCTCACCCAGGCCTCTCTTACTGGGCACACCTGATCACCTCCGGTGGACGGTCCCTTTGTAGACGCTCGGCTTATTAGCCGCACGCTTTCCTTGAAAAACAGCCCCGCAGAGCGTCTACAAGTCTGTCTACGCTATGCTGAGCAATCGCCCTAAGTCCTTACGGGCAGACTTGTTGACGCGTATACACTTCATTGAGCATTGAGAGCCTGCTAAATTGACTGCTATCCCGCCCCTATTTGCAGGAATCAGTTCTCCCGATGGCAGCAAGGCAACAACGCGACGAATCCGCACCGGTCAGTTTCCGGCTCGACTCGCTCTACAAGCAGATGCTAGAGGAGCGTTCGGAGCCTGGTGTGAGTCTGCACATGGCCGCCAGGAATCTCTTGATGGAGGCTCTGGAACGGCAAGCCGGAGACGATTTTGACATCAAGGCGATGGCTAGCCAGATTGCTCAGCTAGCTCTTGAGGTTCAGGAACTTCGAACTGATGTTGCTGTCGCTGTCCAGGCTTTGCTCGTTGCTTCCGGCAGGGTCACGAGCGAGGAAGCGAAGCTTTGGGTGGACAAGACGCTCTTTCAGAAGCAGGAGTGAACGCTTGCTCTCCATTAGTCCCATCGCCGACCTTGAGTACTACCTTGAGCTTGCAACAGAGGACTACTTTCTAAATGGAGGCGAGCCCCCAGGCCTTTGGGTTGGAGGTGGAAGAGCCGACATTGGCGTTTCAGGAAAAATAGACAAAGGTGATTTTAGGAGCATCTTCGGTGGCTTTCGCCCTGGAGGGAAAGATAAGCTCGTCCAGAATGCCGGGAAGAAAGGCCGTCGTCCAGGCTTTGACCACACGTTCTCCGCTCCAAAAAGTGTCAGCGTCATTTGGGCTGATGCTGACCGGGAAGTAAGGGAGACAATTCAGCAGCTCCAGCAATTAGCCGTTGAATCCGCCCTGGCTCATCTTGAGCGCCACCTTGCGTTCTGTCGCACTGGGAAAGCTGGCTCTGGAAGCCTAGAGCCAGCCAAGATCATTGCGGCAACGTTTGAGCACGGAACGAGTCGAGCTGAAGACCCTCAGCTTCATACTCATGCCCTGATTGCTAACGTTGGGTTTGATAAGGAAGGCAATTCCCGCTCGCTTTTCAGTCTTCCGCTCTTTGACAGCAAAAAGCTACTTGGGGCCTACTACCGGGCTGAGCTAGCTCGGCTACTTGAGGAAACTTTTGGCCTCAGGATGAAACGCTACGGCGACTCTTTTGATGTCGTTGGCGTCGCAAAAGAGCTAAGCGATCACTTCTCAAAACGCAGGAAGGAGGTGCTGGCTGCCGTCGGAAAAGACGCTACGGCCAAAGAAAGCCTCTACGCAAATCTGGAAACGCGCCGGAATAAGGAAAACGTGCCACCTAGGTCAGTGCTCTTTGAGCGTTGGCAAGCAGAGATTGCAGAGCTTAGGGCTGCCGACAAAACGATTGCTGATTGCTCAGTAAAGAACCTTGGAGGGAAGCCTCCGCGAGACACCGGCAGTCAAATGGCCTCTGCCATCGACGAGGCTCTAAAAGCGGCGCTCAAGACAACGTCGCACTTCAGCAAGGAAGACTTTCTGTTTCAAGCTCTGTGCGCTGCTCCAGAGAAAGCACTCGCACCAGGGGATGTCGTTAGTGCAGCTGTAGATTTTCTTCGAGACAGCGAAGAGATAGTAAGGCTTGATTTGCCAGACGGCTCTTATCGCTTCACGAGCAAAGCCATGCTTCAAAAAGAAAAGCAGTTGCTTGATGACGCTTTTGAGTTGCTTCAAACCGAGGGGGCCAGCGTTCCAGACGACCTAAGGGAAGACACGCTCAGTCGCCACTCAAAGCTAACTTCTGAGCAACGACTCGCAGTCGATGAGCTACTACAATCGAACAATTCGCTTCGTTTTCTTCACGGAATGGCAGGGACTGGAAAAACAAGCTACGTACTCCGGGCGTGTGTTGAAGCGTGGAAAAAACAGGGCTACGAAGTTATTGGGGCCGCTCCAACTGGACGAGCGTCAATTGAGCTCGCTGACAGCGTTGGAATTGAAACGAGTACTCTTCATTCAATGTTCGCTGACTTTGATCCGGAATGGGGCTTTAAGGCGAAGCACCACATAAAGCAGTTCGCTCGGGCCATGAAAGGAAAGCGAACCTATCGATACAAAAAGCCAGCGCCAAGGCGACTAAACGCACGCCAAGTGCTCATCGTTGACGAATCGGGCATGGTGAACCTTCGCCACAACCAGATGCTTTTTGACGAGATTAAGCGAAGCGGGGCAACCATTCTTTTCACTGGCGACCCTTATCAGCTTTCCCCTGTTGAAGGTACAGCTCCATTTTTAGCTTTATCTGAGCGCTGTGGCTACTCAAAGCTTGAAGACATTCAGCGACAAGTTGAAGGATGGGCTCGCGATGCTGCTCGCTATTTCGCAAAGGGGCAGCCCGGAAAGGCACTTGCACTCTATGAAAAGCGGAACCAAATCCGAGTGAGCGACACCAAAGACGCAGCGATTCAGCAGATGGTACTTGATTGGACGGGCGAAGGGCTTACTACTCCTGAGAAAGCTGTAATTCTTTGCTCCACCAATGCTGATTGTGAGGTGGCCAATCAGCTATGCCAGAAAAAGGCACTCGATGCTGGGTGGCTTCGGGCTAGTCAGTGCATAACGGTCAAAGATGACCAAGGATTTGGTCGAAGCTCTGAAGCTGACATCCATGTTCACGACCGTGTTCAGTTCACACAGAACTCAACGAAATACGGTGTTGAGAACGGCACCCTAGGTGTAGTCATCGCGATGGATGCCATCGCAAAGAAGCTAGCCATTAGGCTAGATAACGGAAAAACGGTTCGGATTCCGCTAAAACGCTACTCCAATATTCGCCTCGGCTACGCTCTAACCACGTACAAGGCACAAGGTGCAACTGTCGACCATGCCTATGTGCTTGCAGGGGGAAGAATGCAAGACCTTCCAACGACCTACGTGCAGGCGACAAGAGCGAGGCTTAGGACGACCTTCTACGGGCAAAAAAGCCACTTCGATGAGTGCATGGACAATATCGAGGAGTCACCGCTCGCTCAGCAGATGGCAACTCGCCCTGACCTCTCCATGGCCGCAGATTTACTGCAACCTCCGGATGCAACGAGTGATAGCAAAGACGAGGTACTTAGCACGCTCGTTGGTGACTATCTCAAAGCAAATGCAAAACTCGATTGCAATACGCTTATTCTTACGAGGACTAGCGTTGAAGCTGAAGAGCTAAACAAGCTGTGTCACGAACGCTTGGCTCATGAATCTGCGTCCGTTCTTGAGTCGGCCAATGGGCTAAGACTGGTTCCAGGAGATCGCATCACGTTCAATCAGCCGCCCTACATGGAGACTCGAATCAAACGAGGTGAGCGAGGAAAAGTGGTTAGTGTTGATGAGCAATCAGGCTTTATTCGTGTTGCCTTTGATGAACACAAAATGCTCATCAAGGAAGAAGCGATGCAGCTTGAAGCCAAGCGGCTTGACCTCGCTCGTGCTCATGCCTTAACTCAAGCACAAGCAAAGCAATCCGCAAGTAACGTCGAAGAAATCTACAACTACCAAACCTCTCAAGATCGACCAATAACGCAAGGCTTTGACACTCAGCAATACGCTCAAAGCGGTGGCACTCACTACACTTGCAATAACGCCAGTAGCTGGCAGCCCTTCTCTGTTCAAACATCTACTTGGGCGGATGATTACACAAAGCAGTACAATTACTTGTATCAAGGAGCGGGCTCAAACCACTTGCAGCAGCAGATGTATAACTCAAACCAGCAGTTTAATACCTTCACACAGCAATCAACGCAAACCCAGTACCAAGCGATAACGCAAACCAACGCTTGGGGCCAAGCGTACTAAAAGGTGCATAATGAGCAACTACCTGTTGAACCACGCAAGGCTTGGCAATCCGCACTTCTGGCATCACTACACGGGTGTCTCGCTTAAGTCAGCGATCACTATCGCGAAGACTTTCCCAACGTATTGGTTACATCAGCATAGTCACTCTACGAATAACCTGCATTTTCAGTACGATGAAATCGCTGCTGCCTGGGACGCGCTTAGCTGGGCCTTCGATAACGAAGAGCTGAAACGTATTTGCGAGGGAATATCGAAAGCTAAATCAGTACTAATTGACCTGGAGAAATACTTAGAACGAATTGATCGCGGGGCTGCCGATAGCCAAGACGCTCACAATGACTACGTTCATGCACTCCACAAGGCTCAAGACTCATGGGTAGAGACGTTCAATGCAGAACAACGCCGCTGGGTCGAGGAGAACAAGTGGGAGCTAGTTTACAAAGTACCGGGTAGTGAATGGTTTCCTTTCGTAAACAATGGGGCTTCAGTAACGAGTGGCGCCCCCCTAGTAAGCCAGAACTCACTAATGCAAATCTATGGCATTAGAGGTGACGCTACACTTGACCATTTACGCTTCGGCGCGCTGCTTCTCCCTTATGAGGAGGCTCGGAAAGCGCATTTTTGCATTGTCGGAATGCCGAGGAGTGGGAAAACCGTAACGATTCGACTTTTGATTGAAAGTCTTGGGACACATAGAAAGAAAGAGCAGCAGAAAGTCAGGTTCGTCACCTACGACCGAAAGGGCGAGCTTTATCCGATACTCCAAGGAGTTCCAAGACATCCGGCATACAAAGATCGTCCCCCAGGCACCTTCTTGCTCAATCCCTTCGACAAAAGAGGCGTTGCCTGGGACATTGCAGCCGATGCTAATTCGCTACACTTTGCGCGCGAAATAGCAAAGATTCTTATCCCGTCAACAGGCCACGAGAAGCCTTACTTTGTCAACGCTCCACGAGAGTTACTCGCAGCGGCCATCATGTCGCTTAGAGAAGTGAGAGGAAAACTCTGGACGTTGATGGACCTCCTTATCGCGTGCAAGCCAGCAAACCTCCAAGCGGTGCTCTCAAAAAGTCCTACTGGTCGAGACGCCATTGAAAGCTATCTTCGCTCACCGCACGGTTCCTCAGCCGACATCCTTTCCACGCTTGCAACCTACCTTGCTCCGCTTCAGCCAATTGCAGCAGCATGGGATAAGACCTCAGCCATGCTCAGTATTCGCGACTGGGCTGCTAAGAGTTCAGACAGCATTGTGCTTTCAGATAGCGAGAAGCACTCGCTTGCAATGCGATCGATCAACCAGGTACTGATTCAGTTAATAAGCGAGTGCTTGCTTGACTCCCAAGTCGAAAAGCCTCGCGAAACCTTCCTGATACTCGACGAGTTGCAAAACATTGGCCGCATTCCATCACTTCCCGTACTCCTCAGCACAGGTGCAAGCCTTGGCGTCACAGTAGTCCTTGGACTACACGACTTAACAGCACTCAACAACGTCTACGGTGAAGACACAGAGGGGCTTCTTGGTATGTGTGGGCATTTTGCGTTTCTTCGCGTAAATGCAAGTAAGACCGCCTCCTGGGCATCGGATCAGTTCGGGCAACTTGAGCTTCGAAGCCTCAGAACAACACGCACAACCAATCCTGGACTAAAAGAAACTGACTCTAGTCGCGAAGGTAAGTCAGTCTCAGTCCATGAGGAATCAAAGCCCGCTGTTTCGGCTGACGAAATTCGAGGCCTTCCTCTAGCTTCGACTGAAAACGGATTGCACGGTTTTTTTAAGAGCTACCTTCATCCTCCATACCGAGCAGATCTCCCTGGCAAGGTGCTCTTCACGCACGCTGATCCTGCAACAGATACTTCAATCAGTCTTTTTCATCGCATGCAACTCGTCAAGCGGCCTGAGGTAGGAAACTTGAATGTGGCACAGCTTCGTCTCCGTGATTCGATGCTTGAGACTTTCATCCCCCGTCCAGAGAGTGATCTTCAGCCCCGAGAGTACTTTTTGCCTTTGGAGGCTAATTCAGAGATCGCAGGTCTCGCTCCCCATCAAGAGAACGTTGCTGACGGCGACTATCAAAGAGATATCTTCATGGATGTTACTAATGATTACCTATCATCCATTCCAATCGCTCGTTGGCATACCTCGTACCAGTACATGAAGAAGATTGGCCCGGAGAGCTATGACCTAGTCGCCTTTCCTCAGGCGTTTAGCCCTCGTTTCTGTCGGTTTGCTATCGTCCCGGAGGATGCGAATTCACTTCCGGGTATCAAGCCACTGGAAACGGCTTTCCCGCACAAGTCCGATAATGGAGGGAGTGGCACGATGGACCGCGAATCTGAAGATGCGACATCTGGCGAGCGTGGCGGCGAATCAAGTATCGTTGGAAGCAGTGATCAGAAAACTAAAGAGAATCCAGACACCGGGCCATCGAATCGAAAGAGTGTCGCCGCTGACCTCTTCGGCATTAAGCGTCCACCGCGCTAAATAGTTGGTCGCTGAAAGCACTGCTTATCACTAAGCATGGCATCACTGAGTTATATGCTATGGACATCACAAAATGGCTTATCGCTTACTCTGACGAACCAGGCCGCTACTACGTTGTGTGCCTTGAGCATCCCCGCTGGTACTACATTATGGACCATGTAGAGAGTGACCAAGGCTGCGAAATTCAGACAAGAAGCTTTGGCTCTCTTGCAAGCGGTATTGGCCCTGAGGAGTGCTTCAACGAGGATTTCGCTGAAGCAGCTTACGGAGCGTTCGTTAGCGTTCTAGAGTGGTTTTCGCCGCTACCGGTATGTTCGGATGAGAGCGATCCCCTGCCTGCTCCTCGCTGGATATTCGGTACAGCTCCAGAGCTTTCTCGTGATGGGAGAAAGCTGTTGGCATTTCGGACAGACCATCCACAACACCTTCCTGCCCTGTTCGCATTCGACGACGACGGCTACTTCTGTGACATAGAATCCACTGTTGACGATTTTTCTCTTGAGGCACAAGAAGCCTTTCAACTCTGGACAGGTGCAAACGATAATGAGCCATCCCGCCTTCGTTTTATGCCATAAGTAGTGCTGCTTGGAACAAAGCAAAGAACAGTCTATCTCTTCATTAGAGAAATGTCTCAGGCTCCCCTCTTATGAAACGGCTGACACGAATTTTAGCATATCACCGCTTTCTCACTCAGTGCATTGCTTGCTACGAGTGGGTTTGTGGAGTAAGTAATGCCAAATGCAGTAGTCAAAGTAAGCCGTATATGTAGTAAGGAGAATCAGAGAGCTTCGTCAGAAAAGCAGATGTTGCTGGACTTCGATGCAGCACCTAAGCTTCCGCCAAGGCCAGAGGCTCCCAGAGATACTTCCCCTGTCAGTCAGCTAGCTCTTCGGTTTTCAGCGCTTCTCGCTCAAGACACGACCGTTAACTTCACTAATCCAGCAGTTGAGCTGCTCGCTGTTGAGTTCTTCGGCTCGCGAGCTGGTCATGCTAGGGATACTTACGATGCTGTTGAAGCGGGTTTCAATCTCTATGTTCGACAGGCTGAACTTGACCTAGAGAATCCAGAGAGCGTCATAGCCTGGCTAAGCGATGCCGAAAAGCGGCTTCCAAGGCAGAGTAAACGTGATGAGCGGCAAATTGAGCTGCAGCAGTTCAGCACGCCTCCAACGCTTGCCTACGTTCTCTCAAAAGTGGCTGCAATTCAAGCAGAGCAATCGGTCCTTGAGCCAAGTGCTGGTACAGGCAACATCGCTGTGTTCGCGAAACTAGCTGGTGGCGACGTCACAGCCAATGAGATTGACGACAGACGCCTTGGCCTGCTTCGTCTTCAAGGCTATCAACCTACGAGTGTCGATGCAGAGAGGCTCGACAACCTGCTACCAGCAGGTGCATTGTTTGATGTCGTTACAATGAACCCGCCATTCTCAGCAACCGGCGGGAGAGTCAACGGGCACAGCACAGCCTTTGGTGCTCGGCACGTTGAGCAAGCTCTGCTTCGCCTCAAGCCAGGAGGAAGGCTAGTTGCGATCGTTGGCCGTGGGATGGGCCTTGAGCGGCCAACGATGCGTAACTGGTGGACCCGCATTGGAAAACGTTTTAACGTGCGGGCCAACATTGGTTTGGACGGGCGGCACTACGGCAAGTTTGGAACAACATTCGATCAGCAGCTCATTGTTCTCGACAACACCGGGCCAACCAAGAGCATTGATAAGGTAATAACCGGCGGTGGGCTTAGTCCGTTTGAGGCATACGAAACGCTCAAACATCTCGCAACGGAAAACATCAGAGAGCAAACGGCGACGATGATTCCAAGGGGTGTGGCAACTTCTGCCATACCTAAAATGTCAAGGAAGCTTACGGGGGCAAGGACACTCTTTGATGAGGAGCCAGTACAAGCAGTTGTCGAGCCTGCGGCGACCATTCCAGACTCAGTGGGGCAGCTTGATACGAACGCCAAGGCTGAGCTTGTTGACGTTGAAGAGGGATCGGTCTTTGCCGCTTATCGCGTCCAAAAAGCGGTCGTTCAGGGCTCTCACCCTCATCCAGCGAACGTGGTTGAGTCGACGGCGATGGCCTGCGTTGAACCACCGGCTGTTACCTATCAGCATCACTTGCCAAAAGAAGTAATTGCTGAATCGCGAGTGTCAAACATTCAGATTGAGGACGTAATTTACGCTGGACAAGCAACCAGCGTTTTGCTTTCTGACGGTAGCCGCAAAGGCCATTGGAACGGTGACGGCACGGGAATCGGAAAAGGGCGAGAACTCTATGCATTCATCTTCAACGAGTATGCTCAAGGCAGAACCCGTCACGTCCACATTTCAGCCACGCATCAGCTATGCACCGATGCTGAGCGTGACCGTGACGCTTTGGGTTTGCCGCTTCCCCTCATCCATCAGGCGAAGCTAAAGCCAGACGATGCCATCCTCGCTGACCAAGGTGTCGTGTTCTCGACCTACACCATGTTAAGCAATGATTTCGGAGGCGGCAGGCGACGCTTCAAGCAACTAACTGAATGGCTAGGCGATGACTTCGATGGCGTCATCGCATTCGATGAAGCTCACTTAATGAAGAATGCTGCTGCAACCCCGCATGGTGGTAAAGCTACGGTTGATCGCGGGACGCTTCGTGGAAATATGGGAATCGCTCTACAACGAATGTTTCCTGACGCTCGTGTTCGATACTTCTCAGCTACGGGAGCTACCGAAGCCCGTCACATGGCACCCTATGAGCGACTTGGACTCTGGGGACCAGGGGCACCTTTCGCAAGCTTTCAGTCTTTTCTGATTGCTATGGAACAAGGGGGTGTTGCCGCAATGGAAATGCTCTGTCGCGACCTTAAAAGTGTTGGAACGTATCTTTCTCGAACCATCAGCTACGGTCCAAGTAGAGAGCCTGACGGTTCCGTCGCTCCTAATTCGGCAGTTGAGTATGAGCCGCTTTTACATCGCCTCTCAGAAGCTGAGCGTCGTCAGTACGACAGTATCGCTGATCTTTGGTCAGAGATTCTGTTTGCTTTTGAGGGGGCTGAAGGTAACGCCAATGAAAAGCGAAACGGACATCGCTATTCTCAGTTCTACTCTGCTCAACAACGATTCTTTCTCCAGCTGATGATGGCCTACACCCTCCCCGACCTAATTCCAGCTATCGAAAATGACTTAGCTTCTGGGCGATCCATTGTGCTTAGTCTCTTCAATACTGGAGAATCTCAAACCGAGCGAAAAGTACAGCAAGCTCGTGCTTCTGGTATTGATCTTTCAGAGCTAGACGCAACGCCGCGAGAGATGATTGTGCAGCTCGTCCAAAACCATTTCCCGATTCATCAGTTCATCGAGAAAACTGACCCAGTAACAGGAAATGTCGTACGCGTTCGAGTTGAAGACGAGGACGGCAATCCTGAGATCAATCGCGAGAACCAACGCCAGCAGGAAGCGCTGCTGGACAAGATTGCTGACCTTGACTTCCCACAGAATCCGCTTGACGCCATCATTTCCCACTTTGGAGTTGAGAACGTCGCTGAAATCAGTGGGAGAAGCCATCGCTTTGAACACGGGAAGTACGTCAGGCGAAAGCTTCGCGGTGTATCTCGTAGAGAACTCAATGCACACGAGACAAAACTCTTCCAGAACGGCGAGAAGCGGATTGCGATTATCTCCGGAGCTGGTTCCACAGGAATCAGCACCCATGCCGACAGACACGCTAAGAACCAAGACCGAAGGGTCTTTTACGCCTTTCAGCTTTCGTGGTCAGCAGACCAGCAGATGCAAGCCTTTGGTCGCGTGCATCGCTCAAATCAATCGTCTGCACCAATCGTTCGACTCGTCCTCGTCGATCTGGCTGGGCAAAAACGACTTGTCAATTCCGTCTCAAAGCGGCTCGCAGCACTCGGAGCACTCACTAAAGGCGAGCGGCACTCTCTTTCGAGTGATCTCTTTCGCCCCGAGGACGTAACGGATCATTTTGGGAAAAGTGCTCTTTCAAAGCTCTATCGAGAGGTGCAGCTAAACGAACACCTGGAAGCTGGCCTGAGTCTTAGCACCCTTGACCGCATGGGCGTGCTCAACAGTGAAAGATCAGCCGTCCGCGACAGCTACGCGTCTAACGTTGAGCAATTTCTAAACCGCATCATGGTGCTCCACGTTGTAGACCAGAATAGAATCTTTGACCTCTTCTATGAGCGGTATCAGCGATCAGTCGAAGCAGCCAAACGGCAGGGCTCGTTTGACTTTGGCGTTGAGGAAGTCAGGGCAACAAAGCTTCGTCAAGTCGGTGAGCCAGAAGTGCTCTTCACTGACCCAGCCTCAGGTGCTGAAACAAAGCTCCATGAGCTTGAAGGCCAAGTTAAGGTTCTTCGGAACTCGTTTACTGTTGCAGTATCTGATGCGAAGCTTGGCTTTTTTCAGAACCTAAAAAGCGGTCGCTTATACGCCGTAGCTCCTCATTGGAGCGATGAGCGAAACGACCTATCGCTTACTTCAGTAAGGGGCCAAGCTCGCTCAATTGAACGCAGCGAGCTCGTGGCAAAGTATCGTGAAGTCGAGAAATTCGATGCCAAGCAGTGGTGGGACGCTGAGTTTGAGCGAACTCCAAGCACTGAATCACGTAAGTTCTATGTGCTTAGCGGGGCTATCTTTCCCATTTACGATAAGGTGATGGGGCGAACCGGAATTCAGACGGCGAAGATTGCTCGGGCAAGACTTGCTGACGGATCATCGCTCGTAGGACTCAGGCTGAATTCTCAAGACGTTCCGCAAGTGAAAGAACGTCTTGGAATCGGTACTCCCCTCGCCGCTGCCTCGATTGAAGAGCTAACTGAGCTGGTAGCCGGAGGTTCAACGCTTGAGCTTGATAACGGGTGGAGACTTCGACGTGCTATGATCTCAGGCGACAGAGTGATCGAGCTTGTTCTAAGCGGTGTACCAGCTAATCGCGATGAGCTTCGAGGTTATGGCCTCATAGAGGAAAGCATTCACTTTAAGCGTCGTTGGTTCGTCTTGATAGAAGATGCAAAACCCGTACTAGAAAAGCTCTTGATGATACGAAAGGCAGTGCGAAATACGATCGAATTTGATTCGCTTGTTCCGGGAATGAAGCAGCCTAAGAAAGCAGTCTCCTAAAAACGAGACAACGCTGAGGCTCGCTTCATTCACCCTTTCCTCTGGCTTACATAATCCGGTCAGTCATCTTCTCTTGTAGCCCTTGCTTCTGGGGGCACCAAAGAAACGGTCAAAAAAAGCATGCAGCAAGCTCTTGAATCCTCTACCTCAAGCTCAAAGGTTCCAGGGATCGAACAGGCCTGATTTTATTCTACAATCCGCCGGGGACTAGCTAGCGTCCACACAGTACACTCGATAGGCATCGCTGTGAATTTTTCAAGCCGCGCCAAGGCATTCCGAGAACCTTCAAAGTGTTTTCACTGGGCCATCAAGCAACAACAGGATAGATACGTCTGCTCGGACGCAGCATCACATTGGTAGCATAAAAAGATTGCAGATAGGCAAATCCTCATTTTGCAACATAGAACTTAGTTCTCACGATTTGAGCAGACGCAAGCCATTCCCAATAACGAGCAGGGACGCTCCCATATCAGCAGCTATTGCGGCCCATAGTGATGCGAAACCAGCAAATGTCAGAACCACGAATAGCACCTTGATGGCGAGCGAAAAGATAATGTTTTGACGAATTACTCGCAGGGTGCGACGTGAATGGTGAATTAACCAAGGCAGCTTTGAGAGATCGTCAGACATTAACGCGATGTCAGCCGTTTCAATGGCAGCGTCACTTCCGGCAGCTCCCATCGCAAGACCAAGAGATGCACGAGCCAGTGCCGGTGCGTCGTTAACGCCGTCGCCGATCATTGCAACGTGTTTGTGTCGTTTGACTAGCCGCTCGATGGCAGTCACTTTGTCTTCAGGAAGTAACTCTGCATGAACTTCGTCAATGCCTGCTTCCCTAGCGATCGCTTTGGCCGTGCCTTCGTTGTCACCGGTCAGCATCACGAGTTGCTCGACACCCGCTTCGTGAAGTTGGGCAATCGCGTTACGGGTTTCTTTGCGAATGGCATCCGCCAGTGTGATGAATCCACAAACGTGCTCATTGTTTCCAATTACAACGACGGTCCGTCCGGCTTCCTGCATGGACTCCAATTGCTCGTGAATCTCAGGAGTTTCCTGCCCACGTTCTTCCAAGAAGCGATGCGAACCCAGCCAAAAGGGCTTGCCGTTAAGGATTCCCGCTGCCCCCTTGCCTTGAATGGTTTCGAACTTGTCGGCTGGGACGAGTTGCAGGTTTCGGTTTTTGGCTTCTTCAACAATCGCACGAGCCAAGGGATGGTTGTTGTTTAGTTCTAATGCACCGGCTCTCATCAGAAGTTCCGCGTCGTCATGTCCGTTCATCGGTACTACGTCAACAACTGCCGGTTCCCCCCGTGTCAATGTGCCGGTCTTATCCATCGCTATGGCCTTTAATCGAGCGGGGATTTCAATAAATACTCCCCCCTTAATGAGAACGCCGTTGCGAGCAGCAGCAGCCAAGGCAGCTACGACACTCACAGGTGTTGAAATCACGAGTGCACATGGGCACGCGATTACCAGCAATACGAGCGAGCGGTAGAGCCATTCGGACCACTCACCTCCGAAAGCCAGCGTTGGAATCACCAGCATCAGTAAGGCAACAATCATAACTACGGGTGTATAGATGGCTGCGAACTTCTCCACCCATTTCTCCGATGGAGCACGCTTGGAGCCTGCGTCACCGACCATTTTGATGATGCGAGCAAGCGTCGTATCAGCAGCAGCTTTGGTTGTTTTGATCTCTAACAGGCCGTCTCCATTTATGGTTCCGGCGAACACTTCATCACCAGCTTCCTTATCTGCCGGCACGCTTTCTCCGGTAATAGGTGCTTGATTCACGCCGCTGATGCCACGAATGACTCGCCCATCAAGCGGCATTTTCTCACCTGGACGAACAACAACCGTAGATCCAACAGGGACATCCGCTGGAGGTACGTCCTTAACTTCACCCGCTTCATCCTGCAGATGAGCGGTCGGCGGTGACAAGTCCATCAATGAAGCAATGGCTCGGCGTGCTCGGGCTACACTCCATGACTCAAGCAGTAGTGAGAACGAAAACAGGAAAGCAACTGCTGAACCCTCGAACCATTCGCCGATAAGTACCGCCCCCACAACTGCGATAGACATCAAGAGGTTCATATCAGGACGAACTGAAACGAACGACCGCCAAGCCTTCGGGAGGACCATCACCAGACCAGCGATGATGCCAGCGAGATAAAAAACGATGGCCAGTAAAGAAACAGTCTCGTCCGCTTTGCTGAGCGTCAGTTGCAATCCCAAACCGATCGCACCGGCCACGCCACTAGTCGTAGTTAGGATTGCACGTTGGTTGCGTTTCCAAAACGTCAAATCGCTGTCGCTCTTTGGATCATCGCCCCATACTTCGGCACGCAAACCGGTACGCTCAATCGCTGCCCAGATCTTCTCGATTGGTACATCGACCCCTTGAAGGTCAACGGTCAGTTTACCGTTGAGTAAATCAAACGCTAATCGCTCATCTCTACCCAACAACGGCACTAACTCTCTCTTGAGAATCCCGACTTCTTCGGCACAATCCATCCCATGAATACGTAGTTGAATTTCTTGTGACATTATTTCTTCCTACACGTGCATTCTCTTTTCACAGACATCTTGGCAAAACGACCGTAGTCATTACCATCATCACAGACGCCTCGCTCTATCTCTAATGCATATCATTTCTTTAGCACCGTTAGGTAGCGTCTATCGAGTGACTCGATCAGCATCACAACAGGCTTATCGTGAGACGATTTCGGCAATCTTCACATGCGAAATAAGCACTCCCGTTGTTTCCGATTGATTAGCCGGATTGTTGTGCCGAGTCTGGATGCAGTGCATTGTTGGCAAGTCGTTGCGTTTAGTGAATTAAAACAACGGGAAAGCGAGTGCAGTAGCGAGCAGGGGCAAGTCACCACAGTCTCGCTTTCCCGTCCTAATCAACCATCCATCAAGCGTTAGACAACTAATGATCATGACCTTCGTGATCGTGATCGTGTTCAATGGCTCCCCGATACTGCTTCCCGCCAATCGAAACCACCAACTGGGCTTGGACACCCTCGTGGTCAAGTTCTTCCACCAGTTCAGCATCGCTTGAGACAAACTTCGATGCTCTACCAGGAGGATCACCAACGTCAGAGGTGGCAAGCAGCTCGAATTGCTCAGCTTCGCCATCGTGGCTCAGGTTGATTTGCAGTTGCTTGCTATCAACCGGTACGGCTGCTATAGCCGCCGAATCAAGTAGATAGATTGTGACCGTCCCCGCCGCATCATCATGTACTAGTTCGGCGTGGTATTCCTCGCTACCGAGTTCGATCAGACTACCGTGGTGCGGACCCTCGGAGGGATGGTCATGTCTATCCGCCGCAGTCGAGGGGCTAGTCGCAGTAGGGCTGCTCTCTCCGCAACCCATTGCGGCAACTAGGGTGAGGCTAAGCGTCGTCAACGCAAGTTGACGACATAATTGAAATGCACTCTTCATCGGACGTTTCCTTTCAGTGAAAATGTTGCGTCACGCGACGCCTAACGGGACAAGTGTTATGTGGCCGCACTGGTGGAGGTGGCGGCAAGTTCATCCTCTTCGATTAGTTCCACACGCTCTTTCGATGACTCGACCACTGCCCGCGCGGCGTTCAAGCCTGCTGTCCAAAACAGAGCGGGTCGGACGAGAAATTCCAGCAGCGTACTTGTAATCAGCCCCCCAATAATGACAGTCGCCACAGGGTAGAGAATCTCTTTACCTGGCTCGCCCGCCGAAAGTGCCAATGGTACGAGCCCAATGCCAGAGGTAAGCGCGGTCATCAACACGGGAGCTAATCGATCTTTTCCAGCATGGACCACCATATCGCGGGTCCACCCTTCTCCTTCGTATTTCACAAGGTGCAAGTAGTGGTTAATGAGCAGGATGCCGTTGCGAGACGCAATGCCGCATAAGGAAATAAATCCGACCATGCTGGCAATCGTGAGTGTCTGCCCTGTGAGGTAGAGTGCGGCGACGCTGCCAATGAAGGCCATCGGCAGGGCCACCATCACTTGCAAAGCCAGGTTGGCTGACTGGAACATTTTGTAAAGCACAAGAAACATGCCAACCAGTGAGGCGGCAAAGAGGACGGCAATCGTTCGAGACGCCGACTGCTGGCTCTCAAATTGTCCGCTGTACTCAACGAAGTATCCTGTGGCTAGCTCTGCTACAATCGGTTTAAGACGTTGCTTGATATCCTCGACCACATCGACCAGCCCGCGGCCCGACACATTGCACTGCACGACGATGCGACGACGCACCTGTTCTCGGTTGATCGTGTTGGGACCACCCGCTTTGTAGATACGGGCGACATCTTCCAGCTTCACCCGACCACCGTCTGGCAGGTCGATTTGCAATCGTTTCAGCGAGGCCAAGTCTTCCCGGAATTCCTCGCCTAAGCGGACTAGCAAGTCAAAAGTGCGCTGGCCGTTAAGCACTTGAGAAACGACCTCGCCTTGCATAGCTGTTTCAACGAATTCATTGACGTCGGAACGACGCAGACCGAAGGTTTTTAGCTTTCGACTATCCGCCTCAATACGTAGCTGCGGAATGATGACCTGCTGCTCGACTTGCAGATCGCGTACCCCTTCGACATTCTGAATTGCCGCCTCCATGCCCTGAGCTTGACGACGCAGCTCATTTAAGTCGTCACCGTAGAGTTTGATGGCGACTTGCGCTTTGACGCCTGAGAGCATATGCGAGATCAAATGGGCAAGCGGCTGTTCGACGGCAGTGACAATCCCAGGAATGTCGGCCAAGGCTTCGTTAATCTCTTCGATGATTTCTTCCCTTGACCGCTCAGAGTGTGGATCGACTGAGGCGATGATTTCGGTGACATTGACCCCTTCGGCATGTTCGTCCAACTCCGCACGGCCCGTTTTGCGAACAAACGCAGTAAGGTCCTCCAGTTGAGCTAGTCTTTGCTCAACTCGCAGTGCAACCTCGTTGGAAGTCGCTAGCGATGTTCCAGGTGGCATCAGCACATTGACTTGCACTGCCCCTTCATTGAACGGCGGCAAGAAATCACTTTCTAGTTGGATTACTGCCCAGCCAGCGACCACCACGGTAAGAGCGGCAACTGCGAGGATCAGCCATGACAGCCGCAAGCTAAGCCGAATTACCACATCGGCAAGACGCTTCAATCCGCGAAGCAGCAAGCCATCCTTTTCTTCCTGGGCATTCCCTTTACCTTGCAATAGCAAGTAACTAAGCACCGGAGTGACGGTAAGTGAAACAAGGAGCGATGAGACAATCGAGACGATGTAGGATATTCCTAGCGGAGTAAACAACCGCCCTTCCATTCCCGACAGGGCAAACAACGGCACGAAGACGAGTACAACGATGATCGTCCCGTAGACAATCGAGTTGCGAATCTCCACGCTCGCCTGAAAGACCACTAACAACGGGTGCTTTGGGTTATCGCTCTGGCGATTCTCGCGGAGCCGACGAAAGATGTTCTCGACATCGACAATCGCGTCATCCACCAGTTCGCCGATCGCGACCGCAATACCCCCGAGGGTCATCGTATTGACTGAGAGGCCGAAGGCGGCAAATACGAGCGCTGTGATGACGATCGATAATGGAATGGCCGTGAGTGTGATGAGCGTAGTGCGGAGGTTCATCAGGAACAGAAAGAGGATAACGACCACTAAAATTGCCCCGTCGCGGAGTGCCTCTACGACATTTTCTACAGCCAGATCGATAAACTCCTTCTGCTGATAGAGTTCAGGGAGAACATGTACATCGTCCCGCAGCGTCGGCTCCATTTCCTTAAGTGCTTTGATAACACGCGCGGTCACATCTCGCGTGTCAGCCTGTGGCTGCTTGAGAATGGTAAGTGCGACGGCGGGGCCGCCAACCATCTCGCCGCTTTCGTTTCTGGCGTAGGCAGAACTGTCGCCCCGCTTGACTTGCGGCCCTTCGACAATCTTGGCGACTTGGGAGAGTGTGATCGACTGTCGCTCACGCTGCTTTACGACAATGTCGCCAATTTCCTCAATCGAGGTTACGCGGCCCAAGGAACGGACCAAGAATTCGCTCGGCCCTTGCTCATCGAGATATCCGCCCGCTGTGTTTTGGTTGCTATCTTCGATGGCCTGTTTGATTTCATGCAAAGTGACGCCGAAGCGAAGCATGGAGTCGGGATCGACAAGCACTTGGAACTGTTTGCGGTCGCCGCCCATCACAATCACCTGCGACACACCGGGGATTGTGAGTAGCCGTTGTCTGACCGTCCAATCGGCAAGCGTTCGCAGTTCAATTGGCGTAGTCTCTTCACCTGCGGTCATGCCGAGGATCATGATTTGCCCCATGATCGACGAAATGGGCATCAATTGAGGTCTTACGCCCGGCGGGAGCGTTTCGGTGGCCAAGGCCATCCGTTCGGCGACGATTTGGCGGTCGTTGTAGATGTCAGTGCCCCAATCAAACTCGACATACACGACCGACAGCCCAATTCCTGAAGAAGTCCGCACGGCTTGCACCCCGGTTGCTCCGTTGAGAACCGTCTC
The DNA here is from genome assembly GCA_040218535.1 of Lacipirellulaceae bacterium. NCBI lineage: Bacteria > Pseudomonadati > Planctomycetota > Planctomycetia > Pirellulales > Lacipirellulaceae > Lacipirellulaceae bacterium. The sequence goes on from JAVJRG010000012.1 coordinate 78,352, forward strand.
AATCGGAAACGTCACCAGTGTTTCGACTTCCTCCGGAGCCATACCGGGAGCCTCAGTCATTACCACCACGCGGGGTCGATTGAGGTTGGGAAACACGTCGATTGGCAATTGGGCAGCTTGCCAACCACCGTAGCCCAGCAGGAATAGCGAACCCGCTATGATTAACAGGCGGTTATGCAGCGAGAATCGTATGATAGCGTTCAGCATAGGAGTTATCCTTCGCGGGCTTAATGGTTATGCCCAGCGTGCGGATCGACCCCGCCGCCAGCTTGGTTCTTGAGAGCCAGATGCATCTGATACGCCCCGCTACCGGCAATCACATCGCCAGGAAACAGCTCACCGTCATTAGCGATGACAATGGCGTTCCGGTCGCGATGGACTACATGTACGGGGACCTGATCGAAATGGTCGCCATTTTGTCGGTAGACATACGACTCTGCTCCGTCATCGACGACTGCCGTCGTGGGAACAACCAGTTGGTTTTCCCAGGTTTCGATCGGTACGCTAACTTCCAGACGCTGGCCAGGCTTGTAGACCCACTCGATGAATCGTTTACCATCCGGAAGAGTCTTGTCGAGCGCCACTTCGTTTGGCAGACTCAAATAAATCTTGAATGCCCGCGATACACGATCGATTTGATCAGCGACATAAAGTATTTCAAGTCCGTTAATGAGTCCGCTCTTAGAGTTGCTTGAGACTAAGTTAGCTGTAACGTTCCTGTTCGCTCTCGCTGCGGAACGAATAGCATCGGCATCGTCTTCGAAGGCAATCGCCTCAATATGTAATCGGCAGTGGTCAGAGAGCATTGCAAGCTCACGGCCAGCGTCAACCTGTTCCCCCTGAGCAGTGCCTAATTTCTGGACTTGAAACAGATGTTCACCTGAGCAAGACTCGCCTTCATCGGTGTGCTTTGGGGCACGGACAGTGATAGAACGAAAAAGGCGACGTGTTTTCAGGATATTTTGTACTTGCGGCTCAGTGATTCCGTGCAGACGCATTGCCTCTGACTCGGCGCGAAGGGATGCTTCAAGCTTTTGCTTTTCATATTTTTGCTCCAATATTCGTCGGCCAGCGACAACTCCCTCTCCGAGGCCTTCAAGACGTGCAATCTCACGGTTAACGATATCAAGGTTCTCAGCGGTACGAAGAAAATCTCGTTGTGCCGCTACGAGTTCTTCGTGAGTTAACCGCATATCAAACAATGGCTGCTCTGGTCCGACCGCTTCTCCGGGAACTGCGTGAATCGCAGTAACAACGCCAGTCAATGGCGATGTGATATGCAGCTGCGAACGTCCGGGCCGCTCCACTACTATCGCTGGCAAGCTAAGCTTCTTGACGAACTGTGTCGAAGTCACTTCGAATGGTTTGTAGCTAATGTTTCGTAGCGCGTTCGCACTCAACTCGATTGAAGCAGCTTCGTTGTGGCCGGCATGACTGTGATGGTCCTCCTCGCTGTTGAGCCGGTGTTCTGCTTTAGGCTCAGTCGTTGCTGATTGGAAGCCTGGAAGCCAGCGCTCACGTGTCAGTAAGGCTATCGCACCTAGGAGCAAGCAGACGAGGCCCGTTGTTACCACGCCAAACAAAGGTCGATTTGTTATAAAGTTCATAGGGAAATCTCCGCGATTAATCGCTAGCGCAGCAATACGCGCATAAAACATCTAGGGTTTTGGGACCGGGAACAACGCAAGGCTAAGTTGAAGAAGCCTTATCATCAGAGCAGAACCTGAGTGCACCGTGAGATGTACTAGCTCTGCAGCCCCGTAAAAAAGGGCTCAGATAAGAAGTACGCAATTCACCAAATGTGCGCGCACCGATGGCGCGAAAGACCATCCAGTTGCCGAATAGGCACCCTCACTATTACCGGAGGCGAACGTAGCGATCCGGGGTTCGTACGGAGTCCAGATGACACTCATTCCAAGCCCAGAGGCAAGCGAGCCTACATCTTGACGAACTTCTGGAGGAAGCCACTTACATTGTGGGTGCGAACATGAATGTTCCGGCGTACGAGAATCTTTAATGCAAGTACAGCCACCGTCATCAAGAGCCAGACTAGGCTGTTCTGTTCTATGATGATCGCAGGTGTGAAGCTCGGTCTCAGTACCATGGTGCGTACAAGTATGTCTCTTCGCAGCGTGCGCTTCATGGGCGCAACACCCGAATATCGCGTGGATTAAGATACAGCTCGCAGTAACAAGCGCGGTAAACTGAGACATTCCAAACACTAATTGATTATAAAAGAGACTGATAAGCTTATAGCACGAAGTTGTAATTGCCGTCTAGACAAGCACTTGGAGTACGACTGCCTTGGTGGCAACTAAGTAGCACCTAATTAAGACTCCCTTCAAGCAGTAGGCCATCGATCTGAAGGTAACTTCCCCAGAGAGCACCTAACGCATCTAAATAGGCCAGATTTGTTTGGGAAAATGTCTGCTGCGCTGCCAACAGGTCAAGATAGCCGATTTCTCCTTGCTTATAGCCCCGTTGAACCAGCTCAAGCGTCCGTCCTGCTAAGGGGAGAATGTCTGATGCATAGTTTTCGGCGGTAACTGTTGCATCGGTGTACCTGCGAAAGGCAGTAGATAGTCGCTGGTTTAGACTCAACATAACTCGATCTACATTCTTCTTTGCACCGCTGACCTCTGCTTGTGCTTGCTGGATACCGCCTTGATTACGATCCCACATTGGTAAGGGAACACTCAACTGTACACCAACGATGGTATCCTGTGTTGCATCGTCATACTGAACGCTAAGCTGCGTGTTGATGTCGGGGATTGCCTCCACAGTTGCGCGATCCAACGCATATCGCGTACGCTCAACCTCAGCCATCGCAATCGCTACTTCTGGGCTCTGTGTCTGGAGACGCTTTAGCTGCTCCTCCCAATCTAAAGACTGGGGTAGTTGACGTATGTCTCCGACAAGAGTTTGCGGAGCCAAATCAGGTCTGCCAACAACTGCCGCTAAGCCACGCCACGCTTGCCTTAGCGCGTTCTTACTCGTTCTAGCCATCGTTTGCGCATTCTTCAGTCGTACCTGAGTCTGCAGCAAACCAGCTACAGGAATTTCCTCGGCATTCAATAACGCACGAGAAGCATCAACTGTTTCAGTGGTTATGCGAACCAACTCCTCAGCTAGCTCTACACGTCTTTGGGCCAGTAAAGTGTTGTAGTAACCAGTGCGAACGTCGGTGCGAACTTTCTGAATTATTGCCGCCTGCTCTTGTTCCGCTTTGTGAATTTCGGCTCCGACTACAGCACGGTTCCTCTGGAGTTTCGAGGCAGTAATGATCTCCTGGCCGACGAAGCCTCCCTGCTGGCCAGACGCTCCGTCGTTGCCGATTTCGCCAGCGACGTAACCTACGGTCGGGTTCGGCGGCAATCCGACCTGCACCAGCTTGCCGCGGAGAGCTTGAACACGAGCTTCCGCCTGAGTAACCGATGGGTTGCTCGAGAAGGCTAGCTCTTCTAACACTGGCAGTGTTAAACCGCTATCCGAAAGTGCGGGACCAGCATCTATGGATTCTAGTTCGCTTAGACTGGGTGGCTGGAGCAACTCGGGAGTCAGAGGTTTTTCATAATCGACCTGCTTGATAGCTTGTGCAGCGAGCGCAACGTTTGGTTTATCGGGCTGCGGTGCACTTGCTGCACACCCAGAGAAGACGATAGCGAAAACGCCAAATAATGGTGACCATTTTGTCATCCTTGAACTCCCGTTACCGTGTATATTCGTCTGGAAAATCGACCTGCTACGCGTGTCGAAGCGCCTGAACGATTTCTGTATTCGATGCTTGCCATCCTGGAGCGATCCCTGCCAAAACCCCTACTCCTAATGCCACCCCAGCACCCTGGAGTGCGATCGCCAACGAGGGTTCAAAAGCTATCGTGACTCCCTCAGCAGCTACGGACATACCAGAAATTGACAGCAGTAGGATGCTGCCAAGCACGCCTATAATGCCACCGATTGTGCTTAGCAGCAAACTCTCAATCAGCACTAGTCGGAAGACCCGGAAAGGGCGCAAACCCAAAGTCTGAAGCACAGCATGTTCTTTGATGCGATCCTGCACAGACATTACCGTTGTGGTTGCAACGAGAGACAGCACCAAGCCAACGCATGCGTAGCCGAGCCAATGCACAAAGCCAATCAGTTCGGCAAGGTCCGCAAGGGTGTCGGCTTGGAACATCCCCTTAGTACGAGTGGTCGTGCCGACCGGACCAGCATAAAACTCTTGGTCAATTTGTTTTGCCATCGCCTCGGGGTCGGCAGTGTCGTTGAGATGCACTTCTAGCATGGTTACGGTGCCTACGTCGTTTGCTCCCCGTGCCCTCTGCAAAAACTCAAGCTGAGTGAAGATCAGGTTGTTCTCGGCGGCAGTGGGTGACTTGAACACGCCCTGCACGAGAACCGACACGTCGCCGATAGTAAACTTGTCACCAACGCTCAGGCCTCGGCGTGTGGCGACATCAATGCCAACAAGGGCGGCGTCGTCTTGGCCGGAGAAGGCTGACCAGTTACCCGACTGCAAATCAATATCCCTCCAAGCCTTCAGCTTTTCCGGCTGCACTCCCTGAAACACAATCGCATCAAGGCTGGCTCGGCAGTTGTTTGTAAATACTTTGACCGGTACGACATCTTGCACGCCCGGTAATTTCGCAATGGTACTTTCATAATCTTGCGGCAATCGACTACTTTGCGGGCAGAACCGATTCTCCTGAAAGACAATGAGCGTCCGCCCAGCGTCGTCACCAGAGGTCAGTGCGAGCAAGCCTTGCTGCACTGACCCAATGAAGCAGAACACCAGCAGCGCGACTGCCGTGCCACTGACGGTCAGGAGCGTCCGGGCACGATGCCGCCACAGGCTCTTGAAGACGTAAGGAATGAACTTGGACATGATTAAGCCGTTTGTAAATGAGCTGTTTGTAGTGCCTTGCCGTTCTCCATCAATCGGCCACGCTCCAACCGAATTTGCCGCCTCGCTCGCGCGCCCGCGCTAGCATCGTGGGTGACCATCAGAAGCGTCATGCCGAGTTCTTTATTGATCCGGCTTAGGAGAGTGAGAATCTGCTCGGTCGTCTCGTCATCAAGGCTACCCGTCGGTTCGTCGGCCACGACCACCGTAGGGTTGGCAACGATGGCCCGCGCAATACCTACCCGCTGTTCCTGGCCACCCGACATTTGCCGTGGGTAGTGAGTTGCTCGTGAAGTGAGGTCAACCGCTTCCATCGCAATTTCGACCCGTTTGCGACGCTCGGCGGCCGACATCGGCAGCAGCAAGAGCGGTAGCTCGACGTTTTCATAGGCGGTCAGCACAGGAATCAGATTGTGCGTCTGAAACACATAGCCGATGTGCCGTGCTCGCCAGTCGGCCAGCTTGCCACGTGAGAGTTTCGTGATGTCAGTATCTGCGACGACGATTTCGCCCGAAGTTGCTCGGTCAATGCCGGCAATTAGGTTGAGCAGCGTACTCTTGCCGGAGCCACTTGCTCCCATCAGAGAAATGTAGTCGCCTTCTTCAACCGTCAGGCTCACGCCATCCAGCGGGCGAATCGTTTCTTCGCCGTTCGCATATTCTTTGGTGACATTGGTGACTTGTACGAGTGACATATTTCTTGATCCTTTTGGGCTAGTTGTTTGCTGCGGTGCGAGTAGCGGGTTCGCTCGTTGTTAGTGAGCTGTTACTGCCCGAGAGAGTTCGATCTTCACCAGTGACGCGTATGCGTGTTCCCACGACGACGGATTCTCGTCCCGCGACGATCAACTTATCCGTTGGTGAAAGCCCGCTGGTCACTTCGACCAGTCCGCCGTCAGTTGTTCCACGGGCAATCTGAATAGCTTTCTGTTGGGCGATTCCCCTAGTGAGGTCGGCTACCCAGACTTGCGTACTTTGTTCGCCAGAGACGACAAGTGACTGCGGAATGAATAGCCGTAGCGGTGATTCGCCCTGCTCGTCGTCAACGACTGGTGAAGGCGGAGCAAGAAACGTCACCTTACCCAGCATTTCTGGCTTAATGACCGATGGGGGATCGCTAACCGCCACTTTGACTTGCAGCGTGTTTTTCTGGATGTCTGCGAAAGTAGTGACGGAAATCACTTCGCCTGCCAGTGGCGCTGAAACCGCTGCTGTTTCGATTTGCGTTGGCTGACCGATCTGTACTTGTGGCACGTCCTCAAGGCGAACATCTACCCGTACCTGCAAGTTCTGTGGGTCGTACAACCCAACGACGACGCTTGACCCCTGAGAGGCCGAAGAGCCAGCACCGGACAGCCACTGCCCCGGTCGAGCGTTTAAGCGAAGCACGCAGCCATCAATGGGTGAGCGGACAACCATTCGCTCTAGTTGTAACTCGGCGCCTTCGACGCGAAGGCGTGCTTGTGCGAGTTGCGCCATAGAAGACGCTAGATTCGCTTTGGCCTCGGCGACGGCCCGCGTCTCATTGGTCAATAGGCTAAGCTGTCTCTTGAGAGCGTCACGCTTATCGGCGAGTGACTGCGCTTGTGATTGAAGCCTTGGCTCGCGGGCAATCAGTTCCGCCACGACGTTCTCTGCGGCGGCCAGTTCGCTCCGAGCTTCACGCAAGACTCGCCCGGAAATCGCTTCTCCCGCCAACTCTTTACGCCGAACATTCTCTTTGGCTAGTTGCAGGCGTGATTTAGCCGTTTCGATCGCGAACGGCAAATTGCTCAAGGCGATCTCGGTTTCATTCAGCTTTGCCGCCGCATCCGCGAGTGCCGCTTGCAACTCGGTCGGTTGCGCGAGATTCGTCGTGGCAGCAGCAAGGGTCGCCTCTGCACGAGCTACTTCTGCCTCTTGCAATTCAAAAGCGGCCTTGGCTTCGGCGAGCGCTAACTTCGCATCGGTATCAATCAGAGTGGCGACTGGTTCACCTTGTTTAACGTGCTGGCCCTCAACGACCAACATTTCTTTTACGACTCCGGGAGCTAATGCAGACGCCATCGCCGGTGTCGGTCGAGGTTCGATCCAACCTGCTGCCTGAAACAGCGGCGTACCTTCCTGCTTAACTTCGGCTCGGCTCACGACGACCGGCGTAATCGTGATCGATTGGGCAGGCAAAAAACTGTCCCGAGCAGCCCAGCCAAACAGACTCACGAAGCCAATGAGGATGGCGAGAGGCAGGACGTATTTGGTGAACCACGAACGCTTGATGCGAACGCGCGTACCTTCTCCCGGTCCGCTGCGGTCAACAGCTAATCGGCTAAGATCAAGTTGTGATGATTGTTCGGACATGACTTGCGGATGCCTTTCGCATCACTGCGTTAGTAGCGGTTGATTAAATGGACTTAATGGCTTCGACCACAGGCAGTCGCATTGCTTTGACCGCAGGGGGCAACGCCCCGACGACCCCAAGTAGCGCTGCGACACCACAGGCCACCGCTATACCGACGCTATCGACTGAGAGCATGAAAGCCCCCATCGTGAAGCGAACGGCAGTGCCATCCACAAGCAGCAGTCCCGCAACACAGGCGACAATCGCTCCGGCACAAGCGAGCAGCGTCGCTTCTTGTACGAGTGTCAGTAGGATGGCTCGCCGACGAAAACCGAGGGCTTGGAGCGTTGCGAGTTCGCGTACCCGACCCACCACAGCGCCATACATCGTGTTGAGTCCGGCGAAAATTCCCGAACCGGCAACCAATGCCACGACCACCCAGCCCAACATGCGAACTGGTTTGTAATGTTTTTGAAGAGAGGCGTAGTAGCCACTCTCCGACACGGCTTTAAGTTCCAGATCAATCCTCTCGCGGCAAAACAGGTCCACATCGGCAACGCCATCAGGCGAATCCATTGCTACCGCAACCATACTCAGGTCTTGTCGTTTCAGTGCGGTTTGCAAATCCGCCAATGGCGCCCAAATCTCTGACTCAAATGCTGAACCCGCCGCGGTGAAGCTTCCGCTGATCGTCCAGGTTTGCCCGTCAAAGCTGACTTGTTGCCCAACGGCCAAATCATCTTCCTTCGCTCCGAGTTTTGAGTGAGCGAGGCGTCCAACCATCACTTCACCACTTTGCGGCCAAGTGCCTTCCGTTAGCTGAACCTTGTCTCGCACCAGAGGAGTGGTGGTTGTAACACCACGAACGAGGCCCATTCCTGGTTCACTCATGCCTGATGCAGTGATACGCGTTGCCAAATAAAGCTCCGGCGAAACGTACTCCACGCCATGCTGGCGACGCACACCGTCAACGCTGGCCGACAATAAGGAAGGCGTCCGACCAGGAATGGACGAGTTCTCAATGTCTGCACCCGAAGATAAAGCATAGACGAGCACTACGTTCGGATTGCCCGTTGCCGCGAGAGACTTCTCAAGGCCACGGATAAAACCCACGACGACGAGCACTAGCAGCACCACGATCGTAAGACCGCCGAGTGTGAGCGCACTGCGGGACGGACGGCGGAACAAGTTCCGCACGCCGTAATCCCAAGGCAGTAGCTTTTGACCTAACATGGTTGCTGTCTCCAGTGTGCGTGATGCCCAAGTTCGGGTTCAGCAGACGATTGCTCGACGGTTCTTACTTGCGAATAAAGACGCCCTTGGCCAGCATCACAAAATTCCCGGTCTTGTCCTTCTTAGCGATCCCCTGAACCACGACCATGTCGGACTCTTTCAAGCCGAGCAGTTCACGCGAGTCCATTGGCACGAGCTTGCCCTGTGAATCAACGACTTTCACGAGCGTGGTGCAGCTTTGGCGTTCCAAGGCGCAGCAGTCTCCCGTGCATAGTTCACCCTCTTCGTCAGAATCTTCTCCCTCGGCTACGACCGACATCGAAGCATCAAGCATCGTGAACGCCGCACGGCCATCGACCCAGGGCCGCGCCGTTCCACCAACTCGGCCCACCAGCACAATTGGGGTGCCATCCTCTGCCGACTCACGTGCGGCGATAACGCCGACCGCACCTTCGGGTTCTTCCTCTAGTCGATACTGACTAGCGTCGATGTTGGGTACAGAACTCGAAGCCACAGCGGGCGATTCGGTCGCCGTGCCACAGCCAGTCGTCATTACTAAGCCGGTGAAAGCTACTGCCAACACACAACAGAGCGTGCTGGCTGATGTTTTTGCTGAGTTACTCATCGAGAAATCCCTCCGACTCGGGGTTGTTGGGCTTGGTGATGGGGCTTCGCGGCTGCTTTGGACGCATACTCAACTCTGAGTTCGCCATGACTGCCGAAGATGGCCAGTGGTCGTTCTTTGACCTTCGATACGGCGTCTACTAAGGCCCACGGCGAGAGCTGCACATCGCGGTGCGTCTCCACAAACAGCATTTCCTTTTCCATGTCCACGCTGACCCTCGTTACGCTCTTGAGCGTGTAGAGTTGAGCGGCAATCTTTTTCGCACAGCCCTTGCAATGAAGATTATCGATCACAATAGTCAGTGGCGATGCGACACGTGGCTGCGGAATTGCCGGATCGACTTCGGGACGGAGCAGCGTGTAAGTCGCCTCAGCGGTGACTAGCTTCGTCGGTGTTCCCTCACCTCTTTCGACGGCGTGCCAGAGTTGGCCGAGCATTGCGGGGGTTGGCTCAGGCAGCGAAACTGTCAGCGTGCGTGACTTCATATCCACGCCCACTTCCTTGACGCCACGTGTGGCGTAGAGCTGTCCCGATACCTTGCGGGCACAACCAGCACAGCACATTGCCTCATCAACAATCTCCACCTGAGTCGCAGCCAAACGCGAAGCTGCGACCGCAGCATTCGAATTGAGCGCGATGACGCCGGTCGCCAACGCCGTAATAAAGCCGTAGGTTCGGTAGCACTTCCTGTGCATAATCTTCTCCTTGAAAGAAATTGGACTGACGGTAAAGGTTCACTGCACGCGACAAAGCGCAGCAAGAACTGCCAGCAAAACGAGAAGCAAGGTATCCACGACTGGCTCAATCGACACGCCCCTTAAGGGACGGCTTTGAGCAACGGATACGCAGGCGGCAAGCAGAAGGCTTGCGGCATAGAAATCAGATTAGAAAGCGACAAAGCGAAGCGCAACGCTCTGGCGAAGTCTGTGCGAGCAGACTGTTAGTACTGTTGTACGGCTCTGCATCAACGCTAATGGCGACAGATGTGCAGCAACCACTCGATAGCAGAACGATTAACTGAGCTACGCTCGATTCCGACGGCCCCCGAGGCAGCTCCAACGGCTGCGGCGTTTGGTTGCACCAGCAGTCAGGAGGACAAGGACATGAACCGTCTTGATGAGCCAATCCGCTGTCATTATCGACCAGCTTCGCGGTCGAAGGCTTCGCAGCTATCCGGGGAGCGGGCGAATTGCATGAGTGTGAACAGGTCGTTGCCGCAGACTCATCCGCGTCATGATGCTCACACGATTGGCCCGTAGCGACTTCCGCACATCCGCCCAATTGGCAAAGCAGATGCGTATGCTCGACGCCAGACAACAACGCGAGCGCTACCCCAAGCAGGGCAACTCCACGCTTCAAGTTGTCGTAACGACGAAACACGCTGGTCTCACTTTTGGATGGTCTGGAAGGCATGCGTACCTACCTAATCAATCGGTTCGGCACAATCCATTAGTTTAGACACTTCTAGGCTACCAGACAAATCCAGTTGGATTCCTCGAAAAATGCTCACACGAGGCTCGGGGGCTTCACTTTTCCCACGCCGTAAGTCCATGTACCCGAGAAGCTTATGTTTCCAATGTGCCGATTGCTAGAGCTGATGGAGTGACGCCGGAATGGTTCGCTCAGCTAGCTAGCACTCGTGCAGCTAGATCGGGAATGCCACGCCAGCTAGAATGAGGGCGACAATTTATTTTGACGCGTATCCACGCTCAAGCTCCGCCGAAAATTACGACCGGTGCCTGTTGGCACTGTTTTTTTGCGAGCACTTGCCGTGGCCGCTCCCCGAACGGGGAGTGCGGCCCTGCATGCTCGTACAGGGTGTCGTAACCCTTCGGCGGAATGCTTGTGTCGCACTCCCTTTTTCATGGAGCGGCTCATGCCTTTCGCCAGACCCCTGATACTTACCCATCTCGTAGTCTTAATTCTCAATGCTTCTTCCGCCTGCGGACTTGCAGGCACCATCATCAATGGTGATGGTCTCAGGGGTGGCCTTCGCTGGGATGCCAAGCCGTACTCAATTGGAGGCTTTGAACGTTCGCTTGATGGCGGACTTCGCTACTCGCTACAAGGAGGCTCATACGAAGCGCTCAGGAATCGCTTCACCTGGGATGGTGATGCTCCGTCGGTCTCTGCATTCGCTGATGCAGTGAAACAAGCCTTCCGCGCTTGGGAATCTGTAGATCCCGTAACCGGACTTGGTACCGACATACGCTTTGTTGAAGACCTAGCTACGCCCGCTGACGGAGATGGTAGCTTCGGATCGGTGAGTTTCTTCGGAGCCGAGATTGACATCTTCGGCTACGACGGAGGGGCTGATGGTATGGATGGCTTTGCTGCGTGGAACTTCTCGAACAAGCCTGCAAACCTCACATCTGGGGTAGATAACTACCCTGGCAGCACAACCTTCATTGGTGTAGACATCTCAATGAACTCCAACTCTGCGAAAGTATGGAAGCTAGACATTTTCAGAAGAGTGCTCACTCACGAGATAGGCCATGCAATTGGGCTAGGCGATCTTGAGAGCGACATCAATCCAGATTTTATTGACGACAACTTCGATGGCTCGGATGCCGATTCTGTCCGAGCGACGCTGACAAATTCTTGGGCCAAGTTGGTGAACCCTTTTGACCCTGCTTCGTCACCGCTTTCGGTTTATACAGTGCCACAGGGTGATCCCGGACTTCAAACAGTCGGCATCGAACTCCTGATGGAAAGTCGTGCAGACGATGATCCCCTCGGTAATCCAGCATCAAACTTAGTCCCGCTGATGAATGATGACTATGGTATGCGACAGTTTCTTTATCCTGTTCATGTTCCAGAACCAGCATCTTTGCTGCTTGTTGGAATCGCTTCATGCCACATCATGACTTGCTCAAGACGGACTAAATCAGGCTAGTAGCTCCACCCCTAGAGATTTTCTAGTCGCCAGAAGTGCTAACAAGTACGGTAGGATGTGAGAACGCATAGTTTGAGTTCATTTCACACATTCATAAAACCTTTAGTTCGTCGGGTTTCTGCCGACTAATTTACTAATGAGAGCGGTATCTGAAGTATTGACAACAGTCAGACGAAGCCAAAATGGCTCCGCTATACTTGAGTACGCCATAGCGATTGCCTTGATCAGTCTTCTCGCATTAGCTGGCATCAGCTCAACTGGGCAATCCGCAAAGAAGAACTTCCGATGCATTGGTAAGAATCTAAATGGCATTCAGTGCGACAATGCCGGCGGTCAAGGAAACGATGGATAGGTTACTCAATAAGCAGGTGAGCGATGCGTTGTGCTCGACCGCTTCTGAGAATCACCTCAACCAAGCCTCCTAGAACGACAACAACTGCGACGCCAGTCAGAGGGATGAAATAGCCCTGAAAGAGCCAAACGAACTGGAGCGTTGGCAGCAATACCGCTGACGCTACAGTCGCTGCTAGAAGATTCTTGTAATTTAGCAATCGAAACCCGAGAGCGAGCAAGAATACCAGCCATGCACCCCCGTAAGCAATAACCTTTGAAGGAAGGCCTCGAATCCAGTCGCCTTGCAAGAGGTTTCCAAGCATTGTAGCGTGAATCTCGACACCAGCCGTTTTGCCAGAATACGGGGTCTGAAACATATCTGGTCTAACTGACTGCGTTGGTAATGTTCGGTGGAAACCAATCAAAAACCAGGAGTCTTTGAATGGCTCAAGCTCGGCATCTGAAAGCGACAGTACGTCAGCAAAAGAAACGCTTCGAAGCGTTCCGTTCGGGCCGTAGTAGTTGATTAGATCATTTGATGAGGGTACTTGGTGATACCCGAAGTTCTCATCACCGAAAACAACTGGTGCAAGCGGAGGGTAGTTAAAACTGCTACTGCCAACGAGTGGAAACTCGCGAATCACTCCGCTACTCTGTCGAATCCCAATCGAGAAGACTCCCGCAGCAGCTTCTTGAAATTTAGGGATTGGGAGGATTCGTTTCGTTGTAGTACGAATCACTCCGCTGGAAGTTGCCCGTACACGGTGCTGGACACCCTCTGCGATGAAGGTTGGAGAATGAGCCATCGCAGCAGCTAACTGATTATCGGTAGCCAGCTCGGTTTCCTCCTTGAAGACAAAATCTATGACGATTCCACGGGGCTTCGCATCAGCTAAGCGCTGAAGGAGTCTTGTTTGAAGCTCTCTTGGCCAAGGCCTTAGTTCTGACGCTCCTAGTCGCTCATAGCTCTCATCATCTATCCGAACGACAACGATGTTCTTGGGAGGCGTTGTCGCTCCACGCAGCATGAACCAAGTGTCAAGGGACCAAAGGTTGGCTTTTCCTAAGAGGCCGTTGGCTGGCGTCACCAGAATTAAGTAGCTGAGAGCTAGAAACGTTGCCGCTATAAGATTCTGCCGCACAACGCTTAGCTCAGACCAAAAGCGACTCAGGAAGTTCCAAACTCGTTGGATAAGCCTCTTCTGATTTTCAGATTTCTCCTTTCGAAGGTGCCTCATCGCATCGTCGTTGGCGATGATGCCCTCAGTCTTCAACTTATCAGTTAAAAGCACTACAAGCTCGCGAGCGGTCTGGTAGCGGTGATCGGGTGACTTTGCAGCGCACCGCCTAACCATCGTCTCAAACCAGGAGGGGGCAGTCGCCCCAAACTCACCAAGGGTAGGAAGACGCTCCGCGATGTGCTTTCCGGCCAAAGCGACGTGGCCATCGGCTTCAAACGGCTTCTTTCCGGTTATGAGTTCAAACGCAACTATCCCAAACGCGTAGATGTCCGCACGAGTATCGAATCCCCCACTGCTGAATAACTCAGGAGCCATGTAGTATGAGGTTCCGAGGGCATTGCCAGTCTGAGTAAGGCCCTGATCCTCAAATAGCGACTTTGCGATACCGAAGTCGGCTAACTTGATTGCTCCGGCTTTGGTGACCATTACGTTTGATGGTTTGAGGTCGCGGTGAATTATTCCTTCGGCGTGAGCAGTGTGAAGGGCGAGAGCAATTCCGCGAAGAAACACAAGTGCTGAACCAAGACTGAAGGCACCTCGTTCTTCAAGTGCATCGGCAAGAGTCTCTCCCTCAACATACTCCATTACGATGAATCGCAACCCGTCTGAGGACGTGCCGCTATCAAAGACACGAACAATGTTTTTATGAGAGAGTTTTCGAGCCAAATAGACTTCTTGGTCGAATCGTTTGAGGTGATTCTCGTCTCTTGAAAGCCCCCAAGAGAGCAGCTTCAACGCCACTCGTTGATTACGCAGGGCTAAGTCCTCGGCCATGTAGACTGAGCCCATACCTCCTGCACCAATTTTCTTCACTATCCTGTACCGCTCCGCGATCACAACGCCGTCGAAAAGCTCCACATTTCCCTCACGGTTTACGTTTGCAACAGATATTAGTCGAGAGACTATGGTTGAGCAAAGGTAAACACAAAGAACAACGCTCACAGCTCGCCAGCAGGTGAATTGGCGTGTGTGATTAGCGAAGAAACGGTATCAATCAGCTAATACTAGATCACCAATTTGCGTCCATCTGCTGCACTATTGCACGCTCGTTGAATGCTTGCGAATAACTCTCACAGAACAGCAAGCTGCTTAGGGGAGTTATACGATGGAAATTGTCAATGCAATCTTTAGACGAGAAGAAGGATCACCAGCGAAATTATCCGACGCTGATCTTCCATCGCATAGAACAGCTACACGTCTCCACTCTCCTGAGCAAGCAATATTTCTAGCTCGTAACGTAGTTGACCGTATTCAATCTTACAGAGATGCTTTCGTCAGGCATGGAGTAGATGGACCGGCAGCGGACTTGCTCGTTGATTGTGCGGGCAACCCTCGGGTCATTGGAGCAACCTACCGAGCAATAAAGGAAAGTCTTCCAGAGGTAATCAATCTGGAAGCCCTTACCTTGCTAGTGAGGTCAGCGGAAGGCAATCCTCAGAACGTTAGAGATATAGTATCTCGCTATAAGAAAATTGAGGCTTCACTAGGCATCGATTTAGACTCTTTCGGAGGATTATCTACGGAGGAGCGCGAAAGAGTTGTAGCAGATATATGCCTCGGAATGACATGCCTCGGAAACAAAGACTCCGAAATGTCAGTTGCACCGCAAAAGGCTTACGACATGCTTATTAACATGTACGGACGCTATAGGGATGTTGGGATGTCTCCTTTAGTATCCGCTAACATGCTGAAGTTCTATTCAGAACCAGCTGTCTGCACTAGCACACCTAAGCAGCTTCACGATCGCCTTGCCTATATCGAGTCATGTATCAGCCCGCGTGCTATGGAAGACAACGTATATTCAGCCGCAAATATATTCTTTCAAAGCCACTACGCTCAGATGCCCCTAGATCGAGTTCTGACGCAGTTCACAGCACGCGAAGAAGCACTACGGCAGAATGAAGATTACCTTCCAGGAAATGCAAGAGCTTGCCTGTTCGTCTGCCTAACAGCTGAGATGATGGCCGCTGCCTCGCCCTATAGCTTGGCGGAAGCAATGCAAAGAACGTGTGCCCTATATCATGTCCTTCGTAGTGAAGGAAAATCGAGTGCCCTCGCATCGACGATGGTCCAAGCGTCGATAAGCTATGCTCCACCACAAGCAGATGACGCTAGCCCCACTAATGACCCAATTGATAGAATGGAAGAAGAACGAAGAAGAATTTTGGAGGGAGCATTGGATTAACCAGAAGTTTACATGTATGAAGAGCGTCTCGCAGACACCGGCTTTCTTAAGTCCAGAGTTTGATCGGTGCCCAGCGTGAGATATATCATTGAATGTGCGAAGGCCATTACCACTATGCCTTGCCATCAAATAGAAACCCAACCTCGCACTTCAGGTTGCTGCAAATAACATCAAGAGTTCGCAGCGTGATGTTAGCTGACTGGCTTTCTATTCGACAAACAGTTGTCCGGTCAATCCCGAGCCGTTTTGCGAAATCTCCTTGGCTTTCGTTGCCTCGGAGTTTCTTCATTGTGATCGCTAGCTTTCTGGCCAGTTCTGCTTTCATCAGGCAAGCTAATCACGTCTACCTGTGAACATGTGCACATTCCTTGAATACCTCTAAGGTGCACTGGCATCTTATACGTAAATTCACTGACTGGAGGCTCTTGGCCACGATAATAATCTGTGATGACAGCGAGTTATGCCGACGCGTTTTAAGGCTCACCATCGAGTCGATGCGTAATGATGTGGCATGTGTGGAAGTTGCAACGGGCGCTGAACTACTCAACTACATTAAGGCGAACGAGCACCCAAGCTTAGTTTTCTTGGATTTGAGAATGCCCGATAGGGACGGCTTCAGAACGCTAGCGGACCTTCAGGCAATGGAGGCCAGCTTCAAGGATTTGAAAATAGTAGCCTACAGCGTACTCGCGTCAGAAGCGGATAAGGTTCGGTCGCTGGAAGCAGGCTTTGACGCATTCCTTGGCAAACCTTTTAGTCGCTCTGAGCTAACGCTGCTTCTAACCAATTTACTTGGAGGAGAGACTGGTGGCTTCTCATAGAGTAAGCTTGCCAACACTGCCTGTTGCGAATGTGTTGGAGGCCGTTTAACAGGTGCATTCATGCAGCAAGTATTAATCCTGGTAGTGTCATTATTTAGCGAATCGACTTCGAAAATCATCACGTTCCACGTTCCAATCGCAATACGTTATCGTGAAACTGGAATTGATTGGGCTTGCTGTGGCTAAGCACTCCATTTCTTAAAGTCATTCAATCGTCGGCGGCTTTACTCCCATCTTCTTAAGTTTAATGAGATACGCGTCTGGATCGGCATGCAACTTCTTTGCACAGCCGGCACAGCAAATGTAGACAGCCTGACCTTTAACATCGACCTTGAGCGGAGCACCCATCCCGCCGAGCGGCTCATCCATTACCGGACACACCTTTTGTGCGTCGATCGCCTGGGCATCGGCTAGCGTGGCTTTGAAGACTCCGGGGCGGACCTGCTCGCCTTTCGCCTCGTAGTACTTGGTAAGGTACAATTGCGGCGATTTCTTCACTTTTTCGCTGCATCCGGCACAGCATACGAACAGTGGCTTTCCATCTACCATGACCTTTGGCGGTGCCCCCATAGAGCCGAGCTTCTTGCCGCTAACCGGGCAAGTTCGCTGCAAGCTGACCAGCATTGCATCAGCCAACGTATTGTCTTTCACGATGCCCATCGCATGAAATGAAAGCGGTTGCGCGGCAATGCCATCGAGAGTCACGTCCATATGGATGGTGTGGTCGATGATTTTAGATAGGTCAACGCCGACACCTATCGCGCTGTTCTTGAGCGGTTTCAATTCGTACGGGTACTCCTTGGTATTATCGTTAATTCGCAAGGTTAGCGAGCCAGACGCCTTCGGCGCTGCGAGTACCTTTCCTTCCTTGTCTAGCAGCATGAACATGATGCCTCTGGGGACAATGACGGTTTCGATGGTATGTGATCCAACTGTCGGAACAGTTCCGCCATGTGTCCCCTTTTCGCTCTCGCCGTGGTCGTGCTTCTCCGTTGTGGCATGATCATGTGTGCTGTGCTGGTGTACGGAGTGACCATGCTCTTGGCCGGACACATTGGACGTGATGATACAAGTCGCCACAGCAACCGCTAGTAAGCTCGGAAGGGTTTGCGAAGACATGCGTATATTCTCCGTGAGGGAAGGAAATGGATGACGTGAAATCGTAACCGTTAGCAGCCTGATTAATCGTTGAGCTGAGCTAGGTATTTATCCGGATCGGCGAGGAGTTGGTCTTTGCAACCGTCACAGCAGATCCAAACCGTCTGGCCTTTGACTTCGACCTTTTTCGGCTCCCCCATCGTGCCGAGCATTTCACCGCTGACCGGGCAGAAGTGTTGCTTCATCGCTGATTCGCGATCTTCTTCGGAGAAGCTAGCTAGCGATTCTTTCATTTTCTCCATATCGGTCTTACCCGTATCGTCGCTGTCCCCGTGGTCATGCCCGGCATGGCCATGCTCCAAATCTGCGTGAGCGGTCGAATCTGCTTCGACATCCGGCGTTAAAGCGTTTGGTGTGTCCAACTCGGTAGAACCGCAACCCGAGATGGCTACTATCAGCCCAAATCCGAATACGGCGGTGAGCAAGAGCTTTAGCGGCATGGGTTCGCTCCCAGAAAAACGGTGAACTAGGTCATTGAGGACCCGATGTAGAGTTCGATGCCGATGCTGGGCAATTCTTCACGTGAAATCTGAGAATCTGCGGCCCAGCAGGGTTGGCCGCGTTACTTCCGGTTTCTCGCGTTCAAAGCGTGAAGAAGTAGTGATACCGAGCATCAAAATCGTGTCCTCCAAGATCGCTTCTCGGACCGGCGAGAGCACGGCATAATGCATTTGTCCCTGCTTTGGCCCCCTGAATGGATGTTTCGCCATGAAATGCACCGATATTCAAGATCAACTTTCGGCATTCTATGATGGCGAGTTATCCGATGAGTCGCACGCTAGGATGGCTCAGCATCTGGCCGAATGTGAGTCATGCGCTGCGGAATTTGCGGGCTTCACGGATGTGGCGCGGGCCGTGAGCCAAATGCCTCAGCCGAAGGTTCCACCTGCGATTTGGAAAGGTCTCGCGGTTAAACTGGCCGCTGGAGAATCGAATGAATCGGCCAAACCGCAACCAGTGTCATGCCAAGACCACAACCGGCACTGGTGGACATTGTCCCGACAACTGGCTTTGGCCGCGTCGGTGCTGCTGATGTTGGGCTTTGGATACTGGATGAGTCGCGGTACGGACCACCCTCACTCCGGTGATCAGGCACATGGTGCCGAATTCGTGGCGACGATGGATCATTATTTGAGGCAGCTTCCTGCCGATCCCGACGCGGCTGAGCAGTTCCTCTTGAATAAGTACGATGGACAACGCGTTAATGCGGACGACGCAGTCCATTTAGTTGGCTATCGTCCTGCCGTTTCCAAAGGACTACCGGACGGCTATTTGCTGGCTTCTACTAGCGTTCTCAAAATGCCCTGCTGCACATGCGTCAAAGCAGTGTGTAAACGGCAAGATGGCTCGACTCTCGTTTTGTTTGAACATGACGACGAAAAGGCAGAATGGTTTGGCGATCGTCAGACAAATATGGCAATGTGTGGAGACAAGGAGTGTTGTCTGGTCGAACTTGATTCGAACATCGCGGCCACTTGGAAACGGGGTTCGCGATCATTGACTGCGGTTGGTATTCAGGATGTTGAGGAAGTCAACACACTGGTGAGTTGGCTGGACGCGAAAGTTGAATCAGCACTGTAAGAAGGGGCTCACAAACGAGGAAATGGATAGATCACCCGCAATGAATCGACTTAGTAAGTTCTACCAACAACATCGAAGCAAACTGTGGATTGCCCAGGCAATAGCGCTGCTGGGAATTGGTTTGCTGGTGGGCATGTCGATGCGCGGCGATGGGTTGATGACTCACGGCACGTCTGCCGAGGAAGACCATTCAGGCCGTGCTCATGCGTCAGCCAGCGAATATGAAGCACAAATCTGGACTTGCTCTATGCACCCGCAAATCCGCCGTGACGGACCGGGTAGCTGTCCAATCTGCGGAATGGACTTGGTTCCGGTAAAGAAGTCGGTCGCTGGTGTTCGCACCATTTCAATTAGTTCGGACGTCAAGAAACTGATGAACGTTCAGACAATTCCAGTTGCACATCGGTATGTCACTGCCGACGTTCGCATGGTTGGCAAAATTGAATACGACCAGACCCGACTGGCTCATATTACGGCTTGGGTTGCCGGTCGCTTGGATAGACTATTCGTCGATTTTGAAGGTGTGGAAGTCAAAGAAGGCGACCACATGGCATACATCTACAGCGAAGAACTCTACACCGCCCAGGAAGAGCTGGTCTCCGCCCTGCAATCCAAGGCCGAGCGGACTTCATCACGCTTCTTAGAACCATTGAATCTTGCTGAGTCGGCTCGCGAGAAACTACGGCTGTTGGGCATCACCGATAAGCAAATAAAAGAGATCGAACAGCGTGGAAAGCCGAGTACGCACCTGACAATTTACTCACCCGCAGGGGGCATCGTCGTCAAGAAACACCGCGAGGAGGGCGATCGTGTCCGTACTGGAGATCGCATCTATACCGTGGCCGACTTGGACCACCTCTGGGTGCAGATGGATGCGTATGAATCCGACTTGCCGTGGCTTCGCTATGGACAAGATGTGGAGTTCACCACGGAAGCCTACCCTGGTGAAGTGTTTCATGGTCGCATCGCATTCATAGACCCAGTTCTCAATGAAGCGACTCGAACGGTGAAGGTGCGAGTCAACGTCTCCAACGAAGATGGGCGACTCAAACCGGAAATGTTTGTGCGCGCGGTCGTAAAATCCAAAATTGCTGCCGGCGGACGAGTTCTTGATTCCTCGCTCGCCGGGAAGTGGATTAGCCCGATGCACCCCGAGATCGTCAAGGACGAACCGGGCAATTGCGATGTCTGTGGTATGCCACTCGTGCGAGCCGAGACGCTTGGCTACGTGACAGCAGAACCGAGTGACACGGCCAAGCCGCTAGTAATTCCCGTTTCCGCTGCACTACTCACCGGCACGCGTGCTATTGTCTACGTGCAGGTTCCCGACGCCGAAGAACCGACGTATGAAGGTCGTGAAATTGTGCTTGGTCCGCGTGCCGGGGACTACTACCTCGTTAAAGGCGGGCTGGAAGAAGGCGAACTGGTTGTCACCAACGGCAATTTCAAATTGGATAGTGCTCTGCAAATTTCTGCCAAGCCCTCCATGATGACTCCCGAAGGTGGCGGCGGAGGTGGAGGCCATGATCACGGCGGCGAATCGAAGCCTGCGGCGGACGGCGAGCCGATGCAGATGGCCGAGCATACGGGAATGTCGCTGCCACAGGAATTGAAAAAGCAACTCCATCAAACGATTGAGTCGGTCGAGACAATCGGCGAAGCCATCGAGTCCGCAGAACTTGACGCGATTCGCGCCGGCTTCAATCAACTCGGAAAAGGCATCGCTGGCTTGAAGATTGACCAGTTGTCCGGCGACATGCGAGCGCAACTGGAAGAGTTTGCCATGCTGTTAAGGAACGATGCGATCGAAGGTCAAGCCGTACGGACACTACAAGATGCAGACCGAGTCTTCTTGGTGACGAAGCGACACGCTGAGCGGTTGCAGCAAATGTTTGGGCTATCTCACGCCGGACACCAGATGACTGAAGAAAGCCTCGATGTCCCTGCTGAGTTTCGCACTCAACTCAGCGGGCTCGTTAATCCCTACCTTGCGATATCGCAGGCGCTGTCGGCAGATGATGCCAGGGCCGCAACGAACGCCGTAGCACATCTCCATCAGATCGTCAGCAAAATCAGCGCTCAGTCGTTATCGGGTAAAGCCGCAGAGCGTTGGAAGTCAGAACTCAACAGTCTTTCGACAATTACTGCGCGATTGTCCAAAGCCAGTGATCTCAAGTCGCTCCGTTCGGCCTTCGCTCTCTTGTCGGACCAACTGTTGACGCTTCAACGCATGTTCGGACTGCCCGATAGTGATCAACTCTTCGAGTTGCATTGCCCGATGGCGTTTGAGGGTCGCGGAGCCAGTTGGATTCAAGCTGACGACGCAGTTCGCAATCCGTACTACGGAGCTTCCATGCTCAAATGTGCGGACAAGGTCGAGCCGCTGAGTGATAAAGAGCCGCCACGCGATGAGCACGCCGGGAGCAATCACGGGTAAGGAGGTAAGAAGCGTGCAAACCTCTGAGGCAAAAACGTTTATGGAAACCAACAAAGAGAATACACCGCATTGATGTCTGATTCTACCAATGATGAGATAGCCCCTGATATCCAAAGCGGTCGGCGAACCCTGCTCGGTGGAATCATTTGGTTTTGCCTGCACAACAAGCTCGTTGTCTTCTTACTCGTCTTGGCCATCATTGGCTGGGGCATCATGGTCGCCCCGTTTGATTGGCAGGTCGGTAGTCTGCCGCGCGATCCAGTTCCCGTCGATGCGATTCCTGACATTGGCGAAAACCAGCAGATCGTATTTACCGAATGGATGGGCCGTAGTCCGCAGGATGTTGAAGATCAAATCGGCTATCCGATGACGGTTGCTCTCTTGGGCATCCCTGAAGTCAAAACCATCCGCAGTTACTCGATGTTTGGCTTCTCGACGATCTACGTGATCTTCAATGAGAAAGCTGAATTCTACTGGTCGCGTTCTCGGGTACTCGAAAAGCTCAACAGTCTACCAGCCGGAACGCTTCCCGAAGGCGTGCAGCCAACGCTTGGGCCAGATGCCACGGCACTTGGTCAGATACTCTGGTACACGCTTGAAGGTCAAGATCCAGACGGAAATCCAACCGGCGGTTGGGATTTGCACGAGCTACGAACGATTCAGGATTGGTACGTTCGCTACGCCTTAGCCTCAGCGGAGGGCGTTAGCGAAGTCGCTTCCATCGGCGGCTTCGTTCAGGAATACCAGATTGACGTCGATCCTGATGCGATGCGAGCCGCGAAGGTGTCACTGGCGGATGTTTTTCAAGCCGTCCGCATGTCAAACGTGGATGTTGGTGCGAGGACCATTGAACTCAACAAGGCTGAGTACGTCATTCGCGGGCTCGGCTTCATCGAACATGTTGAAGATATTGAAAAGACTGTCGTCAAGGTGGCTGACAATGTGCCTATCACGATTAAGGATGTGGCGACGGTGACCCTTGGCCCGGCATTGCGTCGTGGAGCCTTGGACAAGGCAGGAGCCGAAGCGGTCGGTGGAGTAACCGTCGTGCGTTACGGATTCAATCCACTCGAAGCCATCAAGAACGTCAAGGAGAAGATCGTTGAGGTCTCGCCGGGGCTTCCGAGTAAGGTCCTCGTGGACTACACGCAGACATCCGCCGCCCAAGTCGATGCGTACGCCAAGGCGAACGATCTTCCTTCCCTCACCGGACCTGATCCGCAGCACGACCCGTGGATTCAACACTTACGCGGCACGCCACGCGACCAGTGGCCGAACTGGATCACGACAAGCCAGGTCCGTGTGGTTCCCTTTTACGACCGCACCGGCGTGATTTATGAAACACTCGGCACGCTCAACACCGCACTCTCCGAAGAAATCCTTGTTACGATCATCGTGATTCTGGTGATGGTGCTGCACCTGCGCAGCTCCATTCTCATAAGTGCGTTGTTGCCTCTGGCCGTCCTGATGGTTTTCATCGCTATGAAGACGTTTGGCGTCGATGCCAACATCGTCGCCTTGTCGGGTATCGCTATCGCGATTGGAACGATGGTCGATATGGGAATCATCCTGTGTGAGAACATTCTCAAACACTTGGACGAGGCGGACCCTGACGAAGATCGCGGCCATGTCATCTTCCGCGCGTCAAACGAAGTGGCCAGTGCCGTTCTAACCGCTGTCTCAACGACCGTCGTCAGCTTCCTCCCCGTGTTTACGATGATTGCAGCCGAAGGAAAACTGTTTCGGCCACTTGCGTTCACTAAGACGTTTGCACTGGCTGCTTCCGTAATTGTCGCATTGACCATCATTCCTCCGGCAGCTCACATCCTCATGGGCGGACGGATGCAGGCGGGCTTGCTTCGCCGCTACTCAATGCTCGCCCTTATCGCTGCCGGAGTGCTGGCGATGTTTTTTGTCTCGTGGTGGGTAGGAGCAATCGTCATCGGACTCGGTCTCTACAAGCTGCTTGAACCTCGCATCCCGACCGAGTACAACCACTATGCTCCTTACCTTGCCAGCGCCATTGCGGTATTGGTTGTTGGCGTGGTGCTTACCGAACACTGGCTACCGCTGGGGCCGCAAAAGGGTCTCACGCGAAATCTATTGTTCGTTGGGCTGCTCATTGGCGGTCTGCTCGGGTTCTTTACGATCTTCCAACGCTACCTCTACGAGCCAATCCTGCGATGGTGTCTCGCCCACAAGGTCATGTTCCTATCGATTCCAACCGCGATTCTGCTGTTTGGCGGTAGTGCGTGGCTTGGTTTTGACCGCGTGTTTTCATTCATCCCGAAACTCGTATCGAATGTCGGAATTGAGCAATCGACGATCCGCCAATCGAAATCGTGGACAGCCGCCAGCGAAACGCTTCCCGGCATCGGCAAAGAGTTCATGCCGCCTTTGGACGAAGGTTCCTTTCTCTACATGCCGACGACGATGCCCCACGCTTCGATTGGCGAAGCAATGGATGTGCTGCAATTGCAAAACAAGTTTCTCATTTCCATTCCCGAAGTGGATTCCGTCGTAGGCAAGATTGGCCGAGCGGACAGTCCGCTCGATCCGGCTCCGATTTCGATGATTGAGACCTTCATCACCTACAAGTCGGAATACAAGACGGACCAGAACGGCAATCGCCTCAAATTCCGCTACGACGAGGAAGCCGAGGATTATGCTCGCGATCAGAAAGGTGAACTGATCGAAGACCCTGACGGTCGTCCGTTTCGGCAATGGCGAGATGAAATCAATTCGCCGGACGATATCTGGCAGAAGATCACTGAAGCAGCCGACATTCCCGGCACCACGTCGGCTCCCAAGTTACAACCGATTGCCGCACGTATTGTGATGCTGCAAAGTGGTATGCGTGCCCCGATGGGCATGAAGATCAAAGGCCCCGACCTTGAAACCATCGAACGCGTTGCTTTACAGATTGAAGGACTACTAAAACAAGTTCCCACAGTTCAGGCGTCTGCCGTGATCGCTGACCGCATCGTCGGAAAACCGTATCTGGAAATCGACATCGACCGCGACGCGATCAAACGCTACGGCCTGCATATCCGCAGTGTTCAGGACGTGATCGAAGTCGCAATCGGCGGACGCCGCATCACCACAACAGTCGAGGGCCGTGAACGCTACCCCGTGCGTGTCCGCTACGCACGAGAACTTCGAGACGATGCAGAATCGCTGGAACGCATCCTCGTACCAACGCCGATGGGGCAGCAAATTCCCCTCGCCCAGTTGGCCAACATTCGCTACGTCCGAGGCCCGCAGGTCATCAAGAGCGAAGACACATTCCTACTGGGATACGTGTTGTTCGATATGAAGGCAGGCAACGCGGAAGTCGATGTTGTGGAAGACGCTCAGGCGTTCTTACAAGAGAAGATCGACAGCGGTGAACTCGTGCTGCCTGCTGGCGTCAGCTATTCCTTTGCCGGAAACTACGAGAACCAACTGCGATCGCAAAAGACCTTGATGGTCGTCTTGCCTCTAGCACTCGGCATCATCTTTCTGATTCTCTACTTCCAGTTCAAATCGGTCATCACCACGTCGCTGGTGTTCAGCGGCATCATGATCGCGTGGTCAGGCGGCTTTATCATGCTGTGGCTGTACGGCACCGACTGGTTTCTGAACTTCAATCTGTTCGACACCAACATGCGGGATCTGTTTCAGGTTCACACGATCAACCTCAGTGTGGCGGTCTGGGTCGGCTTCCTCGCGTTATTCGGAATCGCCACCGATGATGGCGTAGTGATCGCTTCTTACTTGGAAGACAGCTTCCGCCGCGATCGAATCACCAGTGCCAAACACGCCCGCGAAGCCACAGTAACTGCCGGCCTACGCCGCGTTCGACCGTGCCTGATGACCACCGCGACGACGATTCTCGCGTTGATCCCGGTGCTGACGTCTACTGGCAGAGGCAGTGATATTATGGTCCCTATGGCCATCCCCAGTTTCGGCGGCATGGTGATTGCAATCATCACGATGCTGGTTGTCCCGGTACTCTACTGCTCGGTGATGGAGTGGAAGCTCAAGTTCGGCATCGCCGATCCAAGGTTTGCCGAGAACGCATGATGTAGGCGACTGGAAGAGCGATTTCATCTTCTGCTTATCAGAGGGTGCTGGCTATCTAAGCTCGCCGTACAGTTTGTAATTGTGTCTTCTGAAGGCATCTTAGCCAACGGAAGCAGGCAGTGCCGGTTAGGCGACCGGCTTGTACTTCAAATATGTGGTCAACCCTGACAGAGCAACCACGTCGAGGTTCTGCATGCAAAGTTGCACGATACTAGCTCTGACGTGGAACAATCGGCACTGGCTCGTTCTATTCGAGCCAGTGCCGCTGTAATGACCGGGGTTAAAAACTTAAGTGTGCCTCCCGTGCTAGCTCATTGCGTTGACTGCGCCTTGATTTCAAGCAATCGTATCAAGGCATCGTGCTCGGCTTGAGCTTTATCCAAATCCAATAGAATCTGATTGCAGTGCTTCATGCAAGCCAAGCCATCGACCGATTCCTTACAGCATTCCTCATAAAGCAGCTTTTGCTGTTTTTCAGAAGAAGCAAGGTGCTGGTGGATCGTTTTCAGCGGAGCCGTTGCGGCTGGGTCGTTACCTACCTCTTGGCGGACTGTGGCCAGTTGCTGTTGAGCCGTCGTTATATTGCGACCCAATGTTTCTGCATCGGCCTTTGCTACGCTCGGCTGAATCGTTTCCGGGACTCGTGAGTAGTGATAAATGTCCCGCGAGTAGTCCCGAGCGTGACGAATACTCCGCGACGCGCGTTGATTGCTGTAAGAACTGCCGGGGCGTAAACGATCTCCACCCGTAAGGCCTCCAGGGCTCTTCCTTTGAGCCTGGGCGACAGTTGGCCCCGCCGCAACAACTGCGGTGAGAATAATCACCGCCAGGCTCAGCAGTCGCTTCTGTTCGTAATACATGGCACACGTTCTCCTCTGGAATTTGCTCGGAGTTACCGGCCTTCGGAAAAAAGTTCTAACTGCCCGAGCGGTGGATAAAGAGCCGGATCGCGATCCCATCACGGCTGACAGGTATTGCTACATGCACCTCCTGAATATTCGACCACCCTTCAATACCCTATCTGGGTATGCTACTCTGAGATTCTTCGTAGTTTCGGTTGCAACGACCTAACACACGGCGGATCGGGGAACTTGCGTGGATTCCTGATATTGCACATAGGGTTTCAACGGATACGACTCCATGACCGAGATACGACTGCCGTAGCGGACCGAACTGGAACCGATGGAGCTGTGCAGCTACGGGCGGTTGACTCTGCTTGAACTTTTGATGCGGTACATGCCGTTCCCTTCACCAAAAAACAGAAAGCTCACCTGCTGCTTAAGCGTTTCCTCCAAAACTTCACTCTGGACAGTGCCGCAAACGGAGCCCTAGCGTTTGAATGAAGCGAGCCAAAACAACGGAGACCCGTCGATTCGCGAATCGCCTACAAATGCTTCCACCCAGCAATTGGTTGATGCGTGTGTCGCGGGTGATCGCTGCGCGATGCAGCAGCTTTACGAGCAATGCGCTGACAACGTGTACGGATTGATGGTCCGTATGGTCGGGCGGCAGGACGCTGACGATCTTACGCAGCAGGTATTTCTTAGGATGTTCCGTAAACTGGAGCAATTCAACGGGCAATCCAAGCTCGAAACGTGGCTCTACCGTTTGGCAAGCAACGAAGCCTTGCAACATCTTCGTCGTAGCAAACGACGATCCACGGCACCACTTGTCACCGATCCCGCAACAGATGATCCAGACCGGATCGGCAAAGCCGAGGAAGCCGAGCTGCTTGAAACGGCTATGTCGCAGCTCGACCCGGAACTTCGAGCAATACTGATTCTGAAAGAACAGCAGAATCTGTCTTACCGCGAGATCGCCGAGTCTATCGGCATACCCGAGGGCACCGTCGGTTCGCGGCTAAACCGGGCACGGAAACTACTTCGCCAAGAACTTGCGCAACTCGGTTGGGAGTGAGTTCGACCGTCAACTCAACCTCCGTAGGGACACCCAACGGTGCGTTCGATTTGAGCGATCGTCCCAGCAAGTGTTGCCTCAATGCGTGCCAACTGGGTCTCGAACATCAGCAGTTCGCGATAGGTCTCGATCAGCGCGAAGAAGTCGGTTCGCTTGCCGCGGTAATCGGCGAAGGAGAGTTTGAGCGTATCTTCGGTTCGCGGAATAATTCGGTCTTCATAGATACCTGCCTGCTCAACCAAGGCGTCGGCCTGGGCCATCAGCCGTCGCAACTTGCCTTGTATGGCATCGCGTTCGGCTTGTAGCCGTTGCGCCGAACTACTGGTCCGGTTGGCTGCTTCGCGGATGCCAGCGTTGATCTTTTCACGCCATATAGGAAGGGTAAATCCAACCATGAAGCTGATGTTGTCGTGACCGTTCGCCACAGGGCTGATGGCATTCGTGTCGTCATCAATGATTGCGTAATTCAGTCCGAGGTTGAAATCAGGATATTTTTGCAAGTAAGCGAGCCGCTGCTTCTGACGGTCGCGTTGGATCTCTGATGCGATAGCTCGAAGTTCTGGACTGCACTGCTCGGCGAGGGCAAGTAAGCTTTCCAACCGCTCGGGCACATTCCTTAACCCAATGTCTTGCTGAGCTTCGGGGATAAGGGTGACCGGCTGCTGCACTAACGCTGCCAAATCGGCCTGAGCCTGCTCTTTTTGCTTGCGCAACCCTACCAGTTGGTCGTCCAATCGGTCTGCTTCAAGTTGCGCTCGCAGTACGTCTTGCTGAGTGCCGCCACTCTTGTAGCGAGCTTCCGCCACTTGCGTCAGGTCGTCCACTAACTCGCGAGTTTCTTCGACAATCGTGATCGCCCGAGTTGCAAACCAGACTTCGTAGTAAGCCAGACGAACGGATTCGGTGATCTCGCGTTGGATTCGATTGAGTTCTGCTTGCGCTATTTGGACTTCGCGACTGGCGATCGCCGCTTTTGCACGCAGCTTCTCCGGCCACGGGACGCCTTGCCCAAGCTGGAACTGATGCCCTACGCGACCACCGGCCGTCTGCAGAGCCTGGTCTTGAATCGGCCAGAAGGTGTTGTTGAAACTCGGATCGGGCAACGCTCGCGCTTGCGGGATTACATTCGCTGCAGCGGACACGCGGTTTTGGGCCGCTTGGATTTTTGGATGCCCACTTAGGGCCACTTGTATGAAATAATCCACCGGCTGCTGTTGCTCCGCCACCGGAGGAATTAAAGTTAGTTCCATCGGCTGCACAAGTTCTTCTACGGCTTCGGAAGCCGATTGATCTTCTCCCGACTGCTGGCCAGAACCACTGCTTTCTTCCACCTCATTATTGAGATCATTGGGGGAGAGAGACGGCAGACTGATGTCTTCGGTTTGGCTGGCTAGCTGAATTTTGCTCTTCGGCGTAGCTGAATCCTCAGTGGGTGCCTTGGTCCTTTCCTCCTCTCTACCAGACGCAACGCTTTTAGGATTGCTGCTCGATAGCACATATTCCTGCGTCGTTGCACACCCACTGGCGACAATCAAAGCCAGCGTGGCTAGCAGAAATCGTGTTTTTCTGCGAAAATCCATTAGCATTTCCCTGTTACGCCGCAT
The DNA here is from genome assembly GCA_040218535.1 of Lacipirellulaceae bacterium. Taxonomy (NCBI): domain Bacteria; kingdom Pseudomonadati; phylum Planctomycetota; class Planctomycetia; order Pirellulales; family Lacipirellulaceae; species Lacipirellulaceae bacterium. The sequence goes on from JAVJRG010000012.1 coordinate 107,668, forward strand.
TCACAAAGCGGCTTCGCCAGCCAAATAGGTCTGTAAATTGCTCAATTAGCCAAATTGGACTTGTACCATTGCCCTTCATTCCCGATATAGTTGATATACCGTCAGAGGGTATCTATCGGAACGAACAATGAGAAACTTCCCGACAATTTGCATGGCCCGCGTAAATCGAATCATCGTCAATCTTTTACTCATCGTTGCCATAACGATGCAGCCGACGCTGACGCTCGCGTTCCAACAAGGTTGTTGTTCTGTTGATTGCACGTACGAATTCACCTGTCAAGGTTGCGGTTGTTGCAAGGTGCAATTGCAGACGGAGAAGTGTCCTTGTTGTAGTGGCGGTGTTCCGGACGAGCATCAAAGCTGCTGCGGGCATGCCGGTCGCGACAAGTCGCAGCGGGCCAAAGAGCCTAGCGTTGACGACCCATTTGCGGACATGGTTCTCGAAGAAGGACCGGTGCCGGAGAACTCCGAACAACCGACCGATGAAGGCCAAGCAAATAGACAAGAGGTTGCTAATGCGACTCTATCTACCACTTGCCAATGCCTGAGCAAACGCGACCCGCTTGATGCTCCTACGCCACGTTCCCCGATTACGGAACTACGAGACGTTCTCTCATTGAGCAGCGCTCAATGTGGCATCCTCTACTCGGCAGAAGAGCATCCGCCTGCGTCTACGCTTGACGCCGCATGTGCTCCAATTGCGCCTCACTTCTCGCAGATATCTTTCTGTGTCTGGCGGCTATAGTCGCCCACTTCTAGGAGTACTGCGCACGTTGCGTGGCAGTACTCGCCTTCTGTTGTGCAGGCAATCGGTCTGACTCAGCGCACTCCGCGAGCTTGCTGATCTGCTTTGCAACTCAGAACTACTGGCAACCAATGCAGCTTGATGCTGCGCGGTGACTTCTGGTCTACGGTTGCCGTGCTACTAAGCCCCTCCATGCACTGAAAGAATCCGTGCGAGCAGAACTCCTATTCGTGCATTGAAAACGCACGAAGTGAGAAAAGATCATGATGCATCACGAAACGCCAAACCCGGCCGACGACCACGACGGCGCAGTCAACCCCTCTCGCGGACAGGTCGAAGACACAGAAACCACTTCGGAAACCAAAGCAGATATGTCGGATGACGTAACTGATCGCTCAGCATCTGTCGCGAACGCTTCGGCCAGTGACGATGCCGCTGCAACCGACGCTGTCGCAGCGAGAGCAGAGGTCCCCTCACCAGCCAATTCTACTACCGCAGCCGATGCCCAGCTTGGTGGTTGGTCTTGGCTTCTGCGTTTCGCCGTGAAATCGATCGGGGTCGTCGCGGTCGGAGCACTGTTGCTGTTCTTAATCGGAGTCGCTCAGCGAACCGAATGGGTGACCGCCGACGGCTTTTCCGCCACCGGCGGTGAAACCACTGCCAAAGCCGCCGCAGCTAGTGAAGACAAACGTTATATCTGTCCCATGATGTGTACCCCGCCATCGACCGAACCGGGTCGTTGTCCGGTGTGTGCGATGGAACTTGTGGAGGCTACCAGTGGTGGTGGCGGCGACGGGATTTCGGTCACCATCGAATCGGCCGCGCGCCGACTCGTCGGCATCCAGACCGCAATGTCGAGGATGGGCGAAATGACGCGCACCATTCGCACCATTGGCTCGATTGACTTTGATGAAAGCAGACTGTCTACGATCTCCGCTTACATCGACGGACGACTAGAAAAGCTGTACGCCGACTACGTCGGCGTCGAGGTAACCCAAGGAGAAGACCTCGCGCTGATCTACAGCCCTCAACTCTATTCCGCTCAGACGGAGTACATAACTAGCCTTGAAGGTAATGCGTCCAAACGGTTCCAAATCGGCGATAGCAACCTGGAGGAAATGTCTCGCCAGAATCTCAGTGAACTTGGCATGACCGAGCAGCAGATCGAGTCACTGCGCCAGAGCCGCAAGCCGCAATCCCGCATTCGTATTAAGTCGCCGCAAAGCGGAACGGTCATTGAGAAGACGGCGGTTGAAGGCGACTACGTCAAGACCGGACAGAAGCTCTACCGCATCGCAGATCTGAGTTCCGTCTGGCTGATGCTCGATCTGTTTCCCGACGACGCGGCAACGGTCCGCTTCGGTCAACAGGTCGAGGCGGAGATCCAATCCATGCCGGGTGAAGTCTTCTCGGGGAGAGTGGCGTTTATCGATCCCACCGTTAACTCGCAAACTCGCACCGTACGAGTTCGTGTTGAAGTGATGAACTTCGACGGTAAGTTGCGGCCCGGTGACTACGCCACCGCGCGGATCACGGTGCCTGCGATTCCAACCGACTTAGTCTACGACCCGGCGCTCTCCGGCAAATATATCAGTCCCATGCATCCCCAAGTCATACGTGACGAGCCCGGAGACTGCCCAATTTGTGGCAGGGACTTAGTGCCGACTAGCCAGCTTGGCTACGCCACCCAGCCGCAGCCCGAACAACGAGTCGTGACTGTGCCCCGAGATTCCGTCTTACTCACGGGCGACAGCGGTGTGATCTATGTGGAAACCGAGCCGGGACGGTTCGAGATTCGTCGGGTCGCCGTCGGGCCGATGAACGATACCGAAGCGGTGATCATTGAAGGGCTGGCTGCTGGCGAGACCGTTGCCACCGGTGGTAACTTTCTGATCGACTCGCAAATGCAGTTGGCCGGCAATCCATCTTTGATGGACCCTACCAAAGCTCCGAGCTATTCGCCCGGTCCCCTGGAATTGCCTGAGAGCCAACCGGCCATGCTTGCCGCCGACGCGGGTCGCCACTTCGACAGAGCCTACGACGCCTATTTTGAAATCCAATGTGCGATGGCTGCGGACATGACTCCGCCGCCAGTCTCACTTAATACCCTGTTGGATTCGCTCGCGCATTTAGCGATGTCCGCCGAAGTTCCCGACGACGCTCAAACAGAGTTAGCCAAAGCCCGCCGAGCCGCCTTGCGAATGGATGGCTCACTGGAGACAGCCCGCGAGGCTTACCGAGCTGTCAGCCACGGGATGTTGCGAGCCGCCGTAGTCGCACGCGGCCCCAAGACGGCAAGAGCACTGACGCACTACTACTGTCCGATGGTCCCGGGCGGCGGTGGCGACTGGATGCAACCTGGCGGTGATCTTGCCAATCCGTATTGGGGCGATGAGATGCTTCGCTGCGGCGAAATCGTGCGAGACATGGCGATCGACGAGCCTGTTTCGGCTCCTTCTGTTGCGAAAATGCCGAACTAGGAGACACTCCATGCTCAACATCATCATTCGCTTTTGTGTGAAAGAACCGTGGCTCGTCCTGCTATTGGCGATCGGGCTAAGCGTGGGCGGCTGGTTCGCCTACCAGTCCGTGCCCATCGACGCCATTCCCAACGTCGGTGAGAACCAGGTCATCGTGCTGACGCCATGGCCCGGACGTTCGCCGAAAGACATCGAAGATCAGGTCACGTATCCGCTGAGCGTCTCTCTGCTCGCCGTGCCAGGCGCCGAATCGGTGCGCGGCAAGAGCATGTTCGGTTACAGCTTTGTGCAAGTGACTTTCAAGGATGAGATTGACTTCTATTGGGCGCGAAGTCGCGTCTCCGAGCAACTTGGCTCGGCAGCGTCTCAGTTGCCCGATGGAGTCGTTCCGCAACTAGGTCCCGACGCTACCGGACTTGGGCAAATCTACTACTACACGTTGATCCCACCGCAGCTCCGCGAGGGGCAGTCTGCTGAAGCAGGGATGAGCTTGGCGGAGCTACGAAGTTTGCAGGACTTTGTCATCAAGTTCGAGCTTCAGGCAGTGGAAGGGGTGAGTGAAGTCGCTTCGATCGGCGGCTATGTTCGCCAGTATCAAATCGAAGTCGATCCTGACAAGCTTCGCTTCCACAATCTGCCGCTAGATGCCTTAGCGATGGCCATCAAGGGGTCCAACTTGGACGTGGGCGCCAAGACCGTTGAAACAACGGGGATGGAATACATTGTGCGTGGGAAAGGATTTCTTGGCACCGATGGCGACCAGCGGAAGACTATCCGAGACATCGAAGAGACGGTGATTACGCAGCGAAACGGCGTGCCTGTTCGCGTAGGTGATGTGGCGAATGTGCAACTTGGCCCAGACTTCCGCCGGGGAGCACTCGACTACAATGGGGCCGAGGCAGTCGGTGGCGTCGTTGTGATGCGCTACGGCGAGAATCCACGGGATGTCATTGACCGTGTGAAGGAGAAGATTGCTCAAATCGAACCCGCATTAAAGGGAGTCACGATTCACGGCGTGTATGACCGAACGGGCCTCATCGACGAAACGATGGCCACGCTGACCCACGCGCTGCGTGACGAAATCCTGATTACCGCCGTCATCATTCTGCTGTTCTTGCTGCACATTCGCAGCAGCTTCATTGTGGCGATCTGTCTGCCGGCCGCCGTGCTGATGTCATTCATCGCCATGCACGTTGTAGGCGTTGAATCGAATATCATGTCGCTTGCCGGGATCGCTATCGCCATTGGCACGATGGTCGATATGGGCATCATCGTCTCAGAGAATATCTATCAGCATCTTGCGGATTGGGAAAAAGATCAGGCAGCCAACGGCGGGAAGCAGATTAAGCGTTCCAAGAATCGTGCAGATGTTGTCTATGAGGCGGCAATCGAAGTTGCTCCGGCAGTCGTTACGGCGGTGGCAACGACCATCGTTAGTTTTCTGCCCGTGTTTTTTCTCACGGGGCGTGACTACCGGCTCTTCTCGCCGCTGGCTTACACGAAGACGTTCGCCATCGCGGCGGCCATGATCACTGCCGTCACAATCGTCCCAGCGATGTGTCGTCTCATGCTCCGCAGCGCCGAGTACCAGAAACGAACGGCGCTGGCGGCCGGCCTGGGACTGGCGGCTCTCCTGGGGCTAGCGGCTCACTACATGTGGGCGGAGCCACTGGCCCACCACTTCGGCATCCCAACTTGGTCGATAACCGCACTGGCGGTAGCCGTGGGCTTCATTGCCGCATGGCAGTTGATGCAGGAACGAATTCGCCCGATTGAAGAGATTCCTTCTAGTCGTTTTGTTCGCTGGCTCTATGCCGCTCGTTTGCGGCAAGCGCTCAACCACAAGGTGCTTGCCCTTTCATTTCCTGCGTTATTACTGGTTGTCGGTGTCGGCGCCTGGATTGGGATGCCAACGGTCATGCGTCCTGTTGAGAAGATCGCCCGTGTCTTTGGAGCAGACCTCAATCAGTTTCCCGGCTATGTGGACGCCAAGCATGTGTTTACCGGGCTACAGAGCGACGACTGGATCGCTCTGGATGAGGGCAGTTGGTTTTATATGCCGACGCTTTATCCGGCCGCCAGTTTTTCGCAGGCAATGCAGGTCTTGCAGACGCAGGATGTGCTGATTGGGCAGATTCCAGAAGTGAAAGATGTGCTCGGTAAAATCGGCCGCGTTGAATCGGCGCTCGACCCCGCGCCGGCTGCGATGGTTGAAACCTATGTGATGCTTAAGCCTGAGAGCCAGTGGCGAGAGGGTGTTACCCCTCGCGATGTGTGGGATGAGATTAACAAAGTCGCCACGCTTCCGGGCGTGACTCCCGCGTCCGCCCTGCAACCCATTGAAGGCCGGGTGGTGATGCTGCAATCGGGCATCAAAGCGCCGATGGCTATCCGCGTCTACGGCGACAAGCTCGATACGCTGGCCGATGCCGCGATGGATGTGGCTGCGACACTGAAGACCTCACCGCTGGTCAACGCCGGAACGGTCAATCCCGACATTGTGCTCGGCAAACCGTATATCGAATTCACCGTCAACCGCGAAGCCGCCTCCCGCTACGGCCTGAGTGCGGCGATGGTCAATCAGATAATCGAAACCGCTCTCGGTGGAATGAATCTCATCAAGACGGTTGAAGGCCGCGAGCGTTATCCCGTGCGGCTCCGCTACAACCGCGACCTTCGTGAACGGATCGATCAACTGAGCCGCTTACCGGTCGTGACGCACAGCGGCGCGGTGGTGCCGCTGGAGGAACTCGCGAAGCTGGAGACCACCTGGGGGCCAGGCGCTATCAACAGCGAAAACGGCCGACTGGTGGCTCATGTTTCCTTCATGACCAGCGGCGCTAAAGGCGACTTGGAGTCGGTCACTGCGATCGAAGAGCAGCTTCGTGAGGCCCAGTTGCTACCACCATCCGATCCGAATCGACTGGCGCTTCCAGCAGGGTATTCGTTGGAGGCAGTTGGCAGTTTCCGCAATCAAATTGAGGCCAACACGAGGCTCATGTGGATCATTCCCGTGGTCATTCTCATCAACCTGCTGCTGATCTATTTCGAGTTCCGCAATCTGCCGATTTCAATGGCGGTCTTTAGCGGCATTCCGGTCGCCTTTGCCGGCGGAATGGTGTTGGTTGCTTGCATGGAAGTCGAACTGAACACCGCCGTCTGGGTAGGGTTCATTGCGCTCTTTGGTTTGGCCGTCGACGACGGCGTCGTCATGGCGACCTACATCCATCAATTGCTGAAGCGTCGTAAAGTACGAAGCGTCGAAGACATTCGCAATACGGTCTACGACGCGGGACTTAAACGCATTCGGCCGTGTGTGATGACGACGGTCACTACCCTTGCCGCACTCGTCCCCGTGTTGATTGCAACCGGGCGCGGCGCCGACGTGGCTCGCGCCATGGCTATTCCCGTCTTCGGCGGCATGCTGGCCGAGCCTTTTACTTCCTTCATCGTGCCGACGCTTTATTCTGCCTACCTGGAAACGAAGATGCGTTTCGGCTTCCACGATCCACTTTGGGAAGGCGCCGAAGCAATGCCCACTACTCAAAAGGAGGAACTCATGGACGCTGCCTAAGAATATTTTTGGCTATTGCTGAAGGAATCGTTCCTTCAAGCATCCAAGTGTCACAGAGACCCTTGGATCACTTTCACCCCCAAGCACATTACTGGGAGAACAAGGATGAGAATTCACTCAATCAAGCAGTTCACGCTAGCTTGGATGCTGGTTGCCGCTGCCCCTATTGTTACAAACGCGCAATCAGAGCATGAAGCCCACGGTCATCAGCATACCATGCCGAATCAGGCATCCGCTCCGCAGAGCGGACCCAATGGCGGCACGCTGAAACAAGTCGGCGAACTCCAGTTGGAGACCGTTGTTTCAGAGGGCGGCATCAAGATGTTTGTCTTTGCTCGCGATGGCCAGCTGCTGGCGGTCGAAGGAGGACGCGGCGCGGCGTCGTTGCGAGTGGAAGGTAACGCGAAGCGTTATCGCTACGACCTGCTGCCCGACGGGAAAGGAGCACTCACCGCTCCCGTGAACCTGTCTCAAATCGCCGGGCGACAAATCGAACTCGACATGCAACTGGTGGGACTGCCGGGAGCCGGAAGTCGCCCGATTACCTTGCAAGAAGTTGCCACCGTTCCGGCAAGTCCCGAGCAGCTCGCGGCTGCTGCGATTGCACGTCAGAAGATTTGCCCGGTTAGCGGTAAGCCACTGGGCAGCATGGGCCAACCCGTGGCGGTCGATGTTAACGGACAGACGGTCTACGCCTGTTGCAACGGATGCGTGAACGCCATCCAGTCCGATCCGGCGAAGTACGCCGCCGGACGCCCTGAAATCACAATCACTACGTCAACTGCTGCTGACGCAGCCGCGATCGCTGCTCAGAAAGTTTGTCCCGTGATGGATGAACCACTTGGCGGCATGGGAACGCCAATCAAAGTCATGGTTGGTGACAAGCCCATCTTTCTCTGCTGCAAAGGATGCATCAAGAAAATTCAAGCTGAACCCGCTAAGTACTTAGCGATGGTGTACGGTGGCCAGTCGCAGCAAATCGCCATTGCGGAAGCAGGCCAGCCAGTGCGACCGAACGTCTTCAAAGTGACGGCTGCTGATGCGCCGTATGTCGCCGCACAAAAGAAGTGTCCGGTAATGGATGAGCCGCTCGACGGGATGGGCGGGCCCTACCGGGTGAATGCCAATGGCAAGGCCATTTACATCTGCTGTCCTGGTTGTGCCAAGAAGATCGCTGCCGAGCCGCAGAAGTATCTCGATATCTTGTCGCAGCAAGGCGTGAAGCCTCCCGCTCTGCAACCTCAACGCGATCCGGCAGTCGTACCCTCCGGAGGCGAGCAAGTGCGGCCGGGCGTGTTCAAGGTGACGCAAGCCGATGCCCCGTTTGTCGCGGCGCAGCAAAAGTGTCCGGTGATGGATGAAGCGCTCGATGGGATGGGCGGACCCTACCGGGTGAATGCCAACGGTAGGGCCATTTACATCTGTTGCCCAGGCTGCGCCAAGAAGATTGCCGCCCAACCACAGCGGTATCTGGCGATTCTCGCCCAACAAGGAATTGAAGCCCCAAGTATTCGGTAAGAAAACACGATGGAGTTGCTTCCATCGACTCGATCGCGGGGGCGGTGTCGTGACGATTTACGCCTTCGGGCGTGATGATGCATCACGCCGCTCCTGCCCTTTTTAGTTTCTTAAAAACTGTCAGCAATCAATCACTTTCAACGACAAGGATGTCACTAATGTCACTTCGACCACTCTACGTTAGCATCATTCTCAGCACGGTTTTCTCTATTTGTGCGACCGGTTGTTCGTCGCCGCCTTGGCGAAAAAAGCAATCAACGATTGCAGATAGCACGGATGCCTATTACGAACAGGTCGCCACAGAAGCTCAATACGATTCTGCCCCTGGCGACTCGAGTGAATATCGGCGTCCGCCCGAATCGGAATCGACCTACGCTCCCGCATCGCCAGTCTCACGCAGCCAGAGCAGCGGTTCCGGTAGCTGTTGTCACTAAACTAGACAGTAGGTCAAAATGCTGCCAAGCAAACTGCTGAATTGGATACGTTTCTTTCCGTACCGTGTGATAAGGAGAATCGGTACCGCTGACATGAGCTGCGTCTTTGGAATCAAAGCCAATCAACTGCATACTCCAGAACTCAGAGAAGAATTCCGGTTTCTAGAGATTACTTCCAAGAACATTGCCAAAATGTGCGAAGCTTATCCGGAGTTCTTCGATGAGCGTCAAGCCGAGCAACTCATGACCGGCCAGTTTTTTGGAATTGCGGTTCTTCAGCAAAACGCACTGGTGGGGTTTGCTTGGCTAGGTATTGGCAGCATTCCTGCGGAGTCCAACCACAACGGTGATGACCGAACTGGCTTACCAATCGACCTGCCGGCGGATACCGGATATGTCTACAACGTATTGGTCCTTCCAAATTATCGAGGTCGCAGACTGTACGGAAGCATCATGGGCAAGCTCGCCCAGCGGATGCAATCGCGAGGCGTTTCGCGGCTTATTCTGACAACTGATGTGATGAACACCAGTTCGCTCAAGGCACTTCATCGCATGGGATTTCAGGACCTTGGAAGAGCGTGGCTGTTCCGCATCGGTCCGTTTTCGATGGCGAGCTATCCACCTTCGCCGATATTCGACACGGTTCGATTCGGCAAGTACACAGGAGATACAAGAGTTAGTCGGGAGTAGGCGAATGTGACGCACCAACCCTCGCCGCAAGCAAGGTTGTGTCATCGAATGGGGGCCGAGATCCACGAAACCGGGCAAGTGCCTCGACGAATTCGCTAACCAGTTGCCGAGGAGAGGTAGCCGACGACTCCGCCATCACTTGGCCAACTCGCTCAGTGCCGAACTGGTTCTCATTCGGGTCGAACGCTTCAGTCACGCCGTCAGAAACGAGCACCACCTTTGTGCCGCTAGTTATACTCACATTCTGCTCCGTGTAGGCTGTCTGTTCGTCCACGCCCAACAGCAGATTGCTGACCGAAAGACGTCTAACTGACTGGCCCGGCTCATGAATAAACGGCGGCTCGTGCCCGGCGTTGGCGCAGCTCAGTGTCATTTCGCCTTGATTCGCAACGACAATCACCATCGTCGCGAAGTGGCCCGGCACAATAATCTCGGCGTATCGGCGATTGATGCGATTGAGTATCTCTGCTGGACTACGGGTCACTTCTAGGGCTTCCAGAACTAAGGCTTTGATGACGGTAGCAGCCATCGCAGCCGGAACGCCGTGGCCCGAAACGTCAGCCAGACACAAGAGGCATTCACCATTGCCCAGCGGAATAACGTCGTAGTAGTCGCCGCCGACGTCATCGGCCGGCTCAAACAACTCGGCGGTGTCGACGCCTTCAATCTTTTGATTGGTCGGACGCAAGTGCTGTTGGATATCCCGAGCCTTCTTCATGTGAAGCCGTCGCTCTCGATCAGCAGCCGCTAGCTTTTTGGTCATCGCGTTGAGTCGTTCTGACAGGTAGGTCAGTTCTTCGCAACTACGTTCTTCCGCTTTGGCTTCAAGGTCACCATCACCAATGCGGCTGAGAGTGGCGACAAGGCGTCGCAGTGGTTTGGTGATAACTCCTCGCAGCACAAAGTGAACCACCAATCCGGCCAACGCGCTACCGAACAGCACTACGATCACTTGCCGAAGCAGCTCTTGCCGAGCGCCTCTCAACGCCGAGCTTTCTGACTCAGACACGTAGATCGCGCCGTGCGGACCAGCGAACTTCGCGGCCACGAGTGAGTACGAGTCTGTGGGCGGATGATTGCTGTCTCCAGCCGCAGCACGCATGGCACGAAACATATCGTGAGAAGCTCGACCGTGTGACTTGGCCTGCATTGAACTGCCTTGCCACTTGACCGCGATGTGATGCCCCGGCGATTCGGACGAGTTCATGCGGGCACAGACATCGTCAATCAACTGCTGTATTGCCTCATTGCCGCGATTCGCGATTGCATCAATCGACTCGTAAACTGTCTTCGCTTCCTCTGTTAGCGCAATTCGCTTTTCCTGCTTCGCCTCGCGAATCCGCACCCCATGACCAACAACAAGAAACAAGACCACGACAAGTAGTAGCAAGCCATTGACGGCCAGCATCAGTTGCCGCCGCAGCGGAAGGCGTTTCCAGAATTCGATACTCACAAGACCGACTCTCCTGCTCGCACGGCGCATGGCTCCACACCGTTTGATGCACGAGTTTCCGGTTTCTTCATCCAGTGCAGGGGATTAGTGGGAATCTTGGGGGCGGTGGCTGCCGGTCATCGTGCATCGCTCTAATGACCTCAGGTCATTGGACCACTGTCGGCAATTGACAGTGTAGGCAGAAGCAAATGCGTCGGGATCAATTGCTAAAAACGCCGACTCGGTTGAGCGAAGGTGGTCAGAAAGCCGAGCAGCAAGCGATGAGTCAACATCGTCTCGCGATACTTTGCAAATGACAAAATGCTTTTGGGCATCTTCCAACATTTGTAGACTCGCATGCCAGAGTCGCTCGGTCGGCTCCGCGTTCACCGTCGAAACACTGTCTTGCGACTCGTTTATTGCCCTTAACAGCGACGCCGTTTCCAAACAGAATCTCAGCATCCGACTCATTGCATATCGCGGTTCGCGGAAACGAAAATAGTGCAGAGCAGGATAGAAATGGTGCGATTCAAGGAGGTCGGCCAGTTTGGATGCCAAGTCATACAAATCCTGTTGAAGCAGTGATCGGTCATCGCAGGCGAGGTGCGGTAGCAGATAACCTAACACATCTCCGGTACGTCCCGTACGATAGTCAATCTCAGATGCAAATTGGTTGCGTCTGCCCAGTGCGCTGTAGACCGATATGACATATGCCAAAACGAGCGTAAAGAAACTAAACCCGATAGCGGATGCGGTAATTGTGACCATTCGCGTGAATGTCGTTTGCGGCACTAGATCGCCCATCCCTAGCGTCGTCACGGAGAATCCGGCGTAGTAAACCGCCGTGGCTAAATCTGTGCCTATTGCCTCGCCACTTGCGTACACGATACCCCTACCGAGTTCCGGCCTGACTACGAGGCTAATGCCGAGCAATAGAAGAGACGCCCAGACGATCAGCTGACAGAGGATCAATACCGGACCGCTGAAAAGCAACAGCCTACTGTTCGCCCCCAGCAGCTTCTGAGAAACGTAGTGGTAGACTCGATAAGTCGCCGCCGTTACCGGACCGCTTACCGCGCGAGGATACAGGACCGCTATGCACGTCTCTAGAACGCCCAGCGTAGCAATGAGCCAACCGAAGATTACCAGCACAAATTCCAGCACGCCATTCAATCGATGACACCTGCGTATTTGCGAAACAGCTTGATCAGCTCTTCCAGCTTCTGCTCTCGGTCGGCGACATCCTTATTTTGCATTGCTTCAGTCACACAAGTCTTTAGGTGATTTTCCAAAACAATTTGTCCGACTTTGGCCAGAGCACCAGTCGCCGCGGAAATCTGCATTAACACGTCAACGCAGTATTCCTCATCGTCGATCATCCGCCCCACCGCTTCAACTTGACCGTTGATACGCTTGATGCGGTTCAGTACCTTCTTTTTTTCATCGGACTTCAGCATGTTCCCTACCGGTGGCACCGCAATCATCGTTTTGGCCATTAAATATCAAAGCCTGGCAGCATATAGCGACCGTCAGATTCTAGCGTATTTAGGCGGTTGGGGACAGGATCAGCCATCCATCGACATCATCTCGTGCTTCGGTGCCGGTTCGTAATGATCGGGATCGCCGAAGCGTCGGACGATCTCTGAAAAAACGGCTCCTTTTTCGATTGGCTGGTCGGTCTCCATGACCAACTCGTAGAGGTCATCGGGTAAGACTCGCATGACCGTCATCAGACCCTTCACAGCCATCAAGTAATTTGCACGCATCCCCTGTACTTCGCGACGACCCCAGTAGATTTTCATATCTTCTTCACTCATAGACATCCCCATCATCTTCTGAGGGTAACCGGGCGTGTTGAAACCCGCTCTTTGCGCAGCTTCTACTGACGGTCGGTTGTCAAGGTTCGCCAAGTAGCGATCTACGGAGGCCTGTCGTATTCGCGGTCCCACCTGCTTGGTCATGTGGTTCATCATGTGGTGAACCATGTGGCAGTGGAAAATCCAGTCACCGGGATTGTTTGCCACGAACTCAAAATCGGAAGCCTGTGCAACACCCACGAGTTCGTTGTTGCGAGGAATCCATGCACTCTTCGGTACCCTCGCTCCCTCATGTCCAGTCACCCAAAACGTGTGACCATGCATGTGAATGGGATGGTGCTGCATTGGTGCAAAATTCAGTAACCTCACCCGGACACGTTCACCGTGCTTGCAAACCAAGGGCGTTGTGTAAGGACCGCTTCGTCCGTTTATCGTGTGCCAGTTCCAATCCATTGACCAACTATCAGAAACCGTCTGGTTGGGACCGACGAAAAAGTTTTGAAAGATCAAACCAAAGTCTCGGTCAACCGGCGGGTCGAATACTTTCTTAGGATGAACGATGAACCATCCAACCTGTCCAAACGCCTCCTGCATGGCTACATGCGAATGATAGAAGAACGTGCCTTCTTCATGAACGTCGAACTCGTAAACAAATGTTCTGCCTGGTTTTATCGGCTCCTGATTGAGCGTCGCGGCACCGTCGTATTGCACGGGCAACTCGAACCCGTGCCAATGAACGAAAGTGTCCTCCGGTAGTTCATTCGTCACGACTATGCGGACACGGTCTCCCTGATTGACCTCTATCGTCGGCCCCGGCATACTGCCATTGTAGCCGTAGACATTCATTTTGACTCCGGGATGGAATTCTCTTTCGACCGCCATCGGAACTAGATGAAACTCCTTTGCACCGTTCACCATCTCCCACGGCAACTTCTCTAAATCTGGAGCCACGAATGGAGCCGGACCATCTTCCGTTTTGCGAAATCCCGGAACCAATTTCCCCAAATAGTAATCTGAATCAGGGTCGTTTCCCCGCCCCGGCTTGAACCGCGAGTAACCGTCATATTCTTCACGAACATCTGTTCCAGCTGGTATGCTTGGCTTCGCATTCCGGCTGCCAATCGGTTTTTGGGAATGCCCATGTGCATGCGGCATTTTCATCGCTTCCTGAGCCGTAGCGGCCGAAGCGAGCATCGCCGCTGTCACACCCGTCGCGGCAGCTATCGCCCCCTTTGTGATGAACTCCCGCCGACCAGCCGACTGTAACAGTTTGGTTTCTTTTTCGTATCTCATGATGTCGTCCTCGATTAGCGTGGCTTCGGTACGGAGTCGATATGGCCAGCGGGCATTGGCCCAGACGCGGCATTAAGCCCACCGTCAAGCAGGTAACCCTGAATCAAGACTTCGCTTTGACGTAACTGCTCCTCATAGCTGATTTGGGCGAGCCGAACTTCAGCGTATTCTGCTTGAGCTTGCAATACCTCCCGCCACTCAATTCGATTTTGCTTGTAGCTGCTGAGTAACTCGCGATACGCTGCCCTCATTTCGGGAACGATGGAGTCGCGATATTCCGAAGCATGCTCGAACGACATTGCGTACTGTTCATAAACCATTGCCAAGCGCTGTCGAAGCGTTAGTTCAGTCCGTCGCACTTCTCGTCGCTGACGGTTGAAGTCGGCACGGGCTTGGCTAATTGTGCCCTGATTTCTATCGAATAGCGGAATCTCAATGCTGATATCAGCGACTGCCACAGTTTCCCTGGCATCGAAGTTATATCCAGTGCCTGCGGAGAAAACGATGTCGGGAATCCACTCTACTTCTTCTCGTTCGATCGTAATTCGATCTGCGGATAGCTTGGCTCTTGCTGCAAGCACTTCGGGACTTTCCGCTACAATTCGCGCTAAGGTGCCATCAAAAGTTGCGAGCGGCTCAGTTGTCGCTAACGTTCCGACCACCGCTCCCACAGGAAGATCAAGTCCGACAAGCGAAGTTAATTCACGAAACCGCATCCGATACTCGTGTTCGGCTTTTTGCACAGCAAGTCGAGTCCGCTGGAGCATGACATTTGACTTGCGAACATCGTATCTGTTGGCTTGTCCGACGTTGTAAAGCTCCCTTGCGGTAACCGCTGCATCTTCGGCCGTTTTGAGAAGTTCTCGTTGCATCTCCAAACGTTGTTGAGCGGCCAGTGCTCGGTAAAAGTGAATCCGAACATCGTTGCAAACGCGATACTGCTGAGCGACCGCCAAGTGTTCCGTAACATGTGCCCGACGAAGGTACTTTTCTCGACTGAGGCTTAGTTTGCCAGCAGTAACAATTCGCTGCGAAATGATCCCCCCCTGAAATTCACCCGGCGAATCTGTATCTCCTTCAACATCCACGAAGATTTGCTCACCGGCGTAGGCTAACGTTGGATTCGGGTACAAGCCAGCCTGCTGTGCTTTGGCAAGCTCTGCTGATATCTGCAAACGCGCTTGCCGTAGTGTTGGATTATTCTGCGTTGCTAGCGACAAGACTGTTTTCAAATCGAGAACTTCGCCCAGGCCCAATGGAGTGTCACCGACCGATGCCGGCTGAGTGGGGCGAGCAGGTGGATTGATGAACTGGCTTCCGGCAGATGGGGCCGGTGGTTCTGCGATACGGGCCGGTGACTGTAGTAGCTCCTGCGCCCCAGCTCCGTCAATAAATAGAGCCATCAGCATAACGACTGCTGAGATACCAAATTTACTCATCTCTGTATGCGACCCCCGGTTTCTTCCATGAAATCCCTTACGACGTTCATCGGCGGATACCCATACTGGGTATAAATGATTTCCTTTCGTTTCGCAAACTTGCCCACTAATGAGCATTTAAGCGATCTAGGCAGGCGATGCCCTTGAGATATCCTAAGCCAGCTTGGCAGCTCGCAGTCGCAGCGCATTGGCAATCACGGACACGCTACTGAAACTCATTGCCGCTGCGGCGATCATCGGGCTAAGCAACACGCCGAACACCGGATACAATAGGCCCGCTGCAACCGGAATGCCCAGCGCGTTGTAAATGAATGCGAAAAATAGATTCTGCCGAATATTGCTCATTGTCTTGCGACTGAGATTGTTTGCCGCCGCAACCCCCCGCAAATCGCCACCAACGAGCGTCACTCCCGCCGACTCGATCGCAACGCCGGTGCCGGTTCCCATTGCGATCCCCACATTCGATTCCGCCAATGCCGGAGCGTCATTGATCCCATCACCCGCCATTGCAACGACCTTACCTTCCTCCTTGAGTTGTTTGACGAAGTCATGTTTGTCCTGCGGTGAAACACCTGCGTGAAATTCATCGATTCCTAGCTTCTCTGCCACAGCCTTAGCAGTCGGCTGAGCGTCCCCAGTGAGCATCACAACTCGCAGCCCAAGTTCATGGAGCGTTCTAAGCGCCGCTGGGGTGCTATCCTTGATCGGATCGGTGATGGCCATGCTGGCGGCAAGCTCGCCGTCGATGGCAATGAATATCACCGTGGCTCCTTCCGATTGATGCTGCGTTGCCCGCTTGCGTCCTCCTTCGACGCCAGAGATTGACAGCTGGTCGAGCAAGTCGGCTTTTCCGATCAGCACATCGCGGCCATCAACACTTGCACGAACTCCGCCGCCGGTAATGCTGTCGAACTCTGAGGCATCAGGTACAGACAATTTGTCGGCCTTAGCTCGCCGAACCACTGCCTGAGCCAAGGGATGTTCGCTCTGGGCTTCCACGGCAGCAGCCAGCTTCAACACTTCCGTTTCACTCCAGTCTCCAGAGGTTTCAATCGCTGTCACCTCTGGACGGCCTTGAGTCAGTGTGCCGGTTTTATCGACGACAACTGTGTCGACATTCTCCATCACTTCCAAAACTTCCGCGTCCTTAATGAGAACGCCTTCCTTCGCACCGCGACCCACGCCAACCATCACCGACATCGGCGTGGCCAGTCCTAACGCGCACGGGCAAGCAATGATCAACACGGCCACCGCCGCTACAAATGCGTGAGCCAAACGAGGCTCCGGACCGAACACTGCCCAGCCGACAAACGCAAGAATCGAACAGACGATGACAGCCGGAACGAAATAACGTGACACAACATCAACCAGTTTTTGAATTGGGGCGCGACTTCGCTGGGCTTCGGCAACCATCTGTACGATTCGATGAAGGACTGTATCACCGCCCACGCCAACCGCTTCCATGACCAACGCTCCGGTCTGATTTAGCGTGCCGCCTGTAATCTCATCGCCTTCGCTTTTACTGACTGGAATCGGTTCGCCTGTCAGCATCGACTCATCAACACTGCTGCTACCGCTTATGACGGTCCCATCGACGGGAACTTTCTCCCCCGGTCGCACTCGCAGGCGATCACCTTGATGCACGTCGCCAAGTGCGACTTCTTCCTCGCCGTCCTCGGTGATGCGATGCGCGGTCTCCGGCGCAAGCTGCATGAGTTCGCGAATGGCACCGCTGGTCTGTTGTCGAGCACGTAGCTCCAATACCTGGCCTAGCAAGACCAGTGTGATAATTACTGCCGCCGCCTCAAAATAAAGCGGCGGCTTTCCATTTTCAAAAAACGCCTCGGGGATCATCGCGGGAAACAGCACAACAAACAGGCTGAATAGAAAGGCGGCAAGCGTTCCCACGGCGATCAGCGAGAACATATTTAGATTCAACGTGCGAAACGATTTCACTCCACGAACTAAGAGTGGCCAGCCACACCAGAACACGACCGGCGCGGCGAAAGCGAGTTGCAGCCAGCCGAACAGCCGATCCGACATCTGTTCAGCAAGATTCCAGCCGACCATCGGTCCCATCGCCAGCACCAAGAGCGGCGCCGACAATATTACCCCCACCCAGAACCGCCGCAGTATATCTCGATACGACCCTTCGTCACCGTGTTCCGCCATATCGACGTACTTCGGCTCAAGGTCCATTCCGCAGATCGGGCAATCGCCCGGTCCAACTTGCTCAACCTCTGGGTGCATCGGGCAGGTGTAAATCGCATCGGGGTTTGCTGCTGGCGAAGCAGCGGCCGCCTCTTTCCCGGCGCGTGAATCCCCACCGTGGGAACAGCAACTATGATCGTCGCCTGACTTCCCACCCTTTTCAGCTTCTAGTTGAGCGGCTTTCGCCAGCACCGCAGCCGGATCCTCCTCAAATTTCCGCTGGCAGGACTCGCTGCAAAAGAAGTAGTCGCTGCCTTGGTAGTTCGACGACCGCGCTGATTCAGAATCAACCGTCATACCGCAGGCGGGATCGATTGCTTGAGTGTCCAGTTTGCTCATTTTATTCCCTTATGACCTGTCGCATGGTCCTGCATCAGCTCCCGTACTCATTTTGCGCCGATACCCCTATACGGTATACTGCTTGCTGCTAAAATCCAAGGGCTGAGTGAGCGGTTTGCTTAGACTAACGAAATAAGAGAGGAGAAAATGATGACTCAGACAGCAACTTCTAAAGACACTTGCATCCAAAATTGCCACGAATGTCAGGTGACGTGTGCTCAGATGCTTGCGGACCACTGCCTGCAACAAGGCGGCGGCCACACGCACCAGGATCACGTCAAGGCCATGCTGGACTGTATTGCAGCCTGTGCCGCTTGCGTAGACTTCATGTCACGGAACTCTGACCACCATGCGCTCTACTGCAAAGCTTGTGCAGAGATTTGCCGTGCATGTGCAGACAGTTGCGAGAAAGTCGGCGGGATGGACAAGTGCGTTGAAGCATGCCGCGCCTGCGCCGAGTCTTGTGGCTCAATGGCGGCCTAGCCTATTGCCTTTCTGTTCGCGAAGCCAGTATGCGCCGCCGCGAGGCGGTGCGTACGGCGTCGCATTTGCCTGTCAGAAGCTAACTGGTGCATGTCCTATTTCACTGTCTTGTCTTACTAAAGCCTCATAAACCAAGCCCTGCCCGGACAAGATAATCATCTATAAATATGGTGGGTCATGGTGAAGTGTATTAGAACTCTATTATTGACGTGATAGGAAGCGACGTGGCGTGTGTGGAAGTCTCACAGCTACCAGACTGCTCAACTGTGTGGTGCTGGTGACGACCTTTGTCTCGACCTTCACGAACCTAGAAAAGTCCGATAGCGACGGCTTCACAACAGCAACAGACGTCTAAGAAGTAAAAGCGGAACATGACACTTGTAAGTAGTCGTCTACAAGTGTACTCGCATCAGAAGCGGACAAGGTTCGGACTTTGAAAGCAGGCTTTGATGCGTTTCTACGCAACCCCCATTGTCGTTCTGAGCTATCAACGCTTCTCGTCTCTTGTACAAGAGACTGCTTAAGCTGCCTCTGGGAGTACTATCTCTTCAGGGCGAGTTGGCAGCCGCCTTATGAGCATTCGCACAATAGGCCAAACTCCCTGTAGTGTTACTTTAAGCGTCGTCCGATCTAGTGGCCATGCTCGTGGACTGCTTGGTTCAAACGCAGTAAATACGCCGATGATGTAGTTTAGGCCCTGTTCTAGCTTGTCCGCCATAGAGTCGTAGCCATCGCCTAACTCACCTCCTCTAATCTGGTTGAGCTGCGTCGACATTTCGTTGAACATCCCACGATACTCGGCAACGAGCGCTAGAGCTTTTTCGCGATCCATAAGCAACTCGTGCGATAAGTCCCGAAACATCTCACGAAGTATCATCGAGAGGTCTCGTAACTCGTAGAGCTTCTCTTGCCTTCGATGTTTGGCGGCCTCTATAGAGACGTTCTCAAACAGGTCCACACCGCGAAACGCGATAACGTTATTTTGGTTGCTTTTTTCTTGCATAAGTTACTCCTTGTTATGCTGCTAAACTTAAATCTGCTAAATCGAGGGACGTTTTTCGGATGAGCGGTCCCTTTGGCTCAAACGGTTTGACAGGTTTCCGTCTTTTCTTGATAAAGCTCGTTGGAATTGCTGGTAGACCTGCTGCTCCACGCTTTAGGTTCATCGAACGAAGTATTGAGTAGCGTTGCTTTAGTACGCCCCCATATGCTTCATAGGGAAATGTTGCTAATTCTTCTCGCAGATAGGGTAACGGCTTAAGTGCCAGGCCCAGGTAGTAGCTTCTTAAGCCCGCCATTGCTTTGCTTGTAAGTCTTACGGTTAGCTTGTCGTTGAAAAAGCCAACTGAGTATTCGTTGAATTGGATCGCCGATTTTCGAACATCACAGAACCACTGCTCCTCTATCGCTCCATCAGCGTCCCGTCTGCAATTACGCTCGAAGAAAGCATTTTCACCCTCCTGGCAGAGTAGAATCCAGAAATTGCTGAAGCGGAGATATTGGCAGTTCGCGAGGTGTCGACCGCTATTGCCTATCCGCTTTCGACGGCGACAGCGTGCGAATTTAGAGATCGCTACGTCATACTGAGAAAGCATTCTTGAGTCGTGCTCCGCCGGCGTTCGCCATGATGGAACGCTTCCTTGAACGTAGAAGTAGTATTTGCCGTTCGTAACGTAGCTAACAGCAAGCTGGAACAGGAATCCTTCAATGGATGTTGCAACGCAACGATAGTGAGAGCGATTTGCCATCGATTAATCTCCGCTTCAATGTCAACCGCTACAGTCGCTGCGTTATGCGAGAAACGCCATGACGTGTAGCACAGAAAGTCGGAGGGAGGTTGCTTTTTGCTTCGCTTTTTCTTTGCTTTCTTGCAACGCCTAAGTAGGTTCCTAATTAGTCGTTGCCATACTTATGGCGTTGCCCTTACTGCATCCGCAGATTCCGATCTTTTTTCTCTTGCTGACGCCACCCACTTGGGAGCGTTGCAGATTGCGTGCCACTGTACGATTGCTCTAGGCTGTTGCGGTGAATTGATTTGTACCTAGAAGATTTCTAGTGTTGAGGTGAAATAGAGGATGATTTGATTGAAGTGTAACCTTCAACGGCTCAAATCATCCGAAAAAGCCGCAGCAACCTTTTGAGTGAGTTTGCTCGTGTTGAGCCCACCCACTTCAAAACCACTGTCGGACCACTAAACGCTACTACCTGTCTGGGCAGTACCGCATAGTTATCGCTAGGCTCAAAGAGCCGAGCCACTGGTGGGAGTAGCAAAGCTACTCCCACCATGACCCCTGCTGTCGCTTCATGCCGGCAATGCCGGTGAGAGCTTTCCTCGTTGCGTGTGCCGTAGCACCAACTCGGTTACCAGCCGAGTCCGCCAACGCCAGTGGACTGCCTTGCCCGCAGGGTACTGATTGCTCAGCACGCTACCCGAGGTATTACCCCCGGTTTGACGCCCGTCTCACAGAGACGGCTCGTACTCGCCCAAACTCCCACTCTACTGACTTTTAAGCACCTGCTTGACCCCTTAGGCCGTTGCGAACAGAGCAACTGCTTTGGAGCAGGCACCGAGGAGCTACCCCCGGCCTCAGTAGAGCTTCCCTCTTTAGTAGCAGCCAATGAAATCAGAATCACGTCGGTAAGCGGCTTAGGCCGCAACTCCTTTGAGGTACGTGCTTGCTGTCAGGCAAGCCGCAGTTTCCATGTCGAAGACATGATTTCTGGGTCCAGAACCTACAAGCTGACCCTTACCCATCCTCAAAAAAGCTGTCCCAGTTCAGCACCGTCTTTCTGACTTCTAACGAACAAGCGATTACTCGCCTTTCATGGGTTGAGCTATTGCCCGCCTAGTTTCCTAGGTCGCCGAAGCATGTCATAGCTTCGATGCCAAGCGTTGCCGCTCGGCGAGGACCCCCACGTTCGCAACGTTGCACCGTCCGAGAATCTCGGAATCAGGCCCCGTCGACAGGATTTTCACCCGCTTTGACTGCCACGGCCTTCCTATTCAAACAAAAAATAGAGAGGTTTTTCAGAGTCGCCCAGGCTCAAGCATCATTTGCTGCATCGGGTAGAAACGTGTGGATTACTCTCTCGGGACAATCTGGAATACAAAACCAAACAGCCCTTCGAGGATTACTCACCGTAGCCCCCATTCGTTCTACGCAAGCGCCTCTCGACGCACGTAGCACCCCCGGACGAAAGCAGCAGGTAGCAAAACTCCTGCACCTTAGCCAAGTTGGTAAGACCTGGGTTAGCGGTTGCTCTCGCCGGCATGAAACTTAGCCAGTACGACGTGACTGACGGAGGGCGTTATGCGTTGCAGTAAAATCGTGTCGCTTATGCGACACGCTCTCGGCTACTCGGCATACCATGGAAATTTTTAAGTGTGGGAGGCGTTACTGTGACAGTCAACATACCGCTACGACGCAGTGCGTCTCTCCACACTTGCTTTTCAAAGGAAACATATGGAGAGAGCAACTAAGAGATCAACGACATGCAAGCCAGGTGACGTCAACGTTCGTTTTTGGAATGGGAGCGTCGGGGTTTGTCTTACACCGCTCAAAAAACGCGATGGCACCTACTTTTGGAGCTACGAGCCGATGCGATTCTTCAAGACTGCGGACGGAACACCCCGCTACAGCAACCGATTTACCGACAAGCACGATAAGCAGCTGGCAGAAGTGCTAAGCGAAGCGTTTCGTTTTCGTGACGAAACGGACGCCACTCAGCATGTGGTTCAGGTCATGAGCGATCTTGAGCTGAAGCAAGCAGCTTAGCAGGTAAGCTCCAAGCCGACTGCGGTCGGCTCTCGCTGTTGTTGCCAAGGTTGCAACAGCGAGGGCAGGCGTGCTGTCACGCGATGGTTTTTTTGGAGGTTATTTTCGCAGCGCGATTCTGCACTGCGGGTTTTTTGCAGCCAAACGGTTCATCGTGGCACGTCTGTCAGCTTATTAAGAGGAGACAGCTAATGAGAGCAGTAGAGCAAACCAATCAGACTCAGCCAGAAACTAGTCAGCAGCAATGGAAAGGAACCGAATCATTGCCGAAGGCTAATCGCTGGAAAGAAAAGCAGCAAACTAAGACAGCGAGTGAACCTGACTCGCAAAGGGCCAAAAAACAAGATGTCGCTACGGTACTGACGGAAAAGAGTCTTGCGAAACTAAACGATGCTCTTAGCCGTGGTCAGAGCGAGACGCTCACCAAATACCTGGCGTTCACGGCCAAGTTTCATAACTACAGCTTGCGAAACTGCCTGCTTATTGCAGCCCAGAAACCAGACGCGACCCACGTTGCTGGCTACCAGAAGTGGAAGCAACTGGGTCGGCAAGTGAAGCGTGGCGAGAAAGCAATCACCATTGTCCAACCTAGGTTCTCAAAGCGGGAAGCTGAAGTGGTCAATCAGGCGGGAAACACTGAGACCAAAGAAGTTAAGAAACTAAGCGGTTTTGGGCACGCTAAGGTCTTTGACATATCGCAAACAGAGGGCGACGCCGTTCCTGAGTTCGCCACGATCAGCGGTGACCCCGGTGAAAGCCTCTCTAAGCTAGAGCAACTTGTGATGGACAACGACATAACGCTTAGCTATGAGACACCACCAAGCCCTGGAGCGATTGGTCTTTCGTCTGGAGGACACATTTACGTTACCCCTGGCCTAAGCGATGCTGAGACCTTCTCTGTCCTTGCTCATGAGCTAGCCCATGAGTTAATTCATAAGGGTGAGCGGCGACACGAGACAACGCCTACCGTGCGAGAGACGGAAGCTGAGGCTGTAGCGTTTGTTGTGTCAGAGGCGGCCGGTCTAAACTCTACTGAGCGAAGCAGTGACTACATCTCGCTTTACCGAGGCGATCCAGAGGTTCTTTCTGAGTCCCTAAAATTCATCCAGAAAACTGCTGGCTACATTATCAAAGGGATTACTGAAGAGTGACACCACGAGCGGAGGCGGCCCCTGCCGTTCTCTCCGCTCAGCCTACTTCTTTCGTTTGCATCGCCCATTCAACGAGGAGTCGCTGGTATTGCTCAAACGCAGCTCCCCCTGCGTTCTTGGTTCTGGCATAGCCTTCCCGTAGAAGCACGGGGCCACGCTCCAGTGCTAAGCCAAGGTTTGACTCTAGCTGATGGTTTGAGAGAACAGGTTTGATCCTGCGTCGCGAAGTTTGCTGAGAATTTGGGGTTCGCTTTGCGGTTCGAGTCGCTACACGCTTGCGGCCTTTTTTGCCGTCTGCCCAAGCACGCGATGCTGGCCCTGCGTTGAACCGGACAACAGGCTCTCCAGCGTTTTTCCCGAACACATAAGACATCGGAGCAGTCTCTACGATCCCGTGCATGACGAGTTCTTCAACAGCTGGTTTGAGCTGATGCTTGTACTTTCGTGCTGGGTAATTCCTGTTCAGACCAATCTTCTCGCGACACAAATACTCAAGCGGAAACGCAAGACGCTTGCGACAGAAGAACCGTTTCTCTAAGAATCGGTAGAGTCGCCTAGCCGCTGGGCTCTTGAGCGTGAGGTAGAGATCCCAATCGAAGCTACGCTTGTATGTACCTCTGAAGCTCTCGCAGATTTCGCCTGCGAACAGAAGCCATGTTAGTCCATTTTGGCAGCCTCGCCGTGTGTTAACTTCCCACTGAATGAGCTTTAAGGGAGCAAATTGCACCGTCTTCCAAGCATCGCCATAGCGCCACAGGTCGCAGTCAATCGAGAGTCTTGACCACTTTTGAATCGATCTGCGAATCCGCTGAATTTCACGTTGTCGATTCTTCGTTTCAGTTCCCCCCAAGGTTCGCCAAAGGTCAACGAGGCGAAAGCCGAGCGTGCTTTTTTTGAACTTATCGCTTTCGTATTTCAGCTTGAGA
Source organism: Lacipirellulaceae bacterium (assembly GCA_040218535.1). NCBI lineage: Bacteria > Pseudomonadati > Planctomycetota > Planctomycetia > Pirellulales > Lacipirellulaceae > Lacipirellulaceae bacterium. The sequence goes on from JAVJRG010000012.1 coordinate 131,976, forward strand.
AGAGCAAGCAGTACGTCAACGTCTTTCCAAGTTGGTGCCCAGTCTCGGGCGGGAAGGTTCCTATCGAGCGGTCGAACTAAGTAAGTGCGATTGATTCGCTTCCCGAGTGATGCATCCCTTACTGAATCGCTAAAACAGATGCCGCTGCTTGAAGTGCTTTGCGTTACGCTCCCAACGAGCGGTATCTCGCAAAGGTTCAATTCATCGTAGGCAAAGTTTCTCCAGTTGCTCGCAATCCCGCCATCTACATACATAGGTCTCTATCAATCCTCTTTCTTTTTATTAGTTTAATGATTCTTTAGGCGAATCGATTCGTGAAACTTTTCGAGGGCTTAGCTTCTATTTTTGTCCAGCCAATGAGGTGTATTCGTCCAGGGTTTGAGGTCATAACGTCCTACTTCTGAGGAGAGGTGTCCGGCTATTGAGGTAGTTCCGCACCGCTCATGTTACCGTTCGTGCGACACCAATTTGGGTAGTTGCAGCCGCTTCGGTTGTTTATATGACACCATCCCGAGGACTTCGCTAGCTGGAATGTTTCTAGCCGAAAGACTCCCTCAGACTTCTCCAACAAAGACGGCAATTCGCCTTCTCCGTCTGCACCAGCCATCAATCGCCAGCCAGGGGTGAGCGACCGATGGCTGGCTCCGACGAAGACGGCGCATTTGACCCAATCTCCCCATTGCCCCCGCCAAGGGTTGCTCAAGGGTTTCAATCCTCTGGCGAAAATGTCTGCTATGCGTCAGCCGCTGTTGGCACTAGCATCACAGGTAGAGAATCGCTTCCCGATTGAGTTGCATCAAAACGCTTGTTCTAGACTAGACCGATGAATCAGGGAGTTCGCTAATGCTAGTCAGCTTTCCAATAAACCGCGAGGCGGTGTGTCATTCGCTTAGAAATGCTATTTGCCTATTTGTATCAGCCGTGGTTCTCTCCGGCAGTAGCACGAGTGCAGTCGAAGTAAGGAAAACAATATCGTTCCCCTCGATAGAAACTCGTTTAGAGGACGAACTTCAACTTCCCGAAATCATCGCCCAATTACCGGTTTGGTCGGTAAACGATAGTAAGACCGAGCGGCTGTCTCCGGACCAGTTCGTTTTGCCAGCAGGAGCAACTGTCAACTCTGCACGGCTAGAGTTCGGAGTAAATATATCCGCTTTTCCGATGCTATTTGCAGCCGTCAGTCCTTTGAGTGCAGAAACCGACCTCCAATCGACTCGTACCGTCGCTGTTCAAATACTGGCGAACAACGAAAGCCAGTCCTTGCCATTGTTCGGCCATAATTCAATCACTCAAATGCGGCGATTCTACAGGCGACCATACCCCAGCACGTCGATGGGGTGGGACTTTCAGCCTAGACGCTTCTCGTTGAACCCAGACTTGATTTCCCGGTCAGCTGGATCTTCTAATTCCGCGCGGTTTGACTTCGGATTGAACCTTAGCTCAGCGATGCGTTTTGGGGGTGTTTGGAAAGGAGAGTGGTCAGGCTTAGTCAATGTGTTTGAGACTTCTTCGCTCGGATTGTCCTCTGCCCAGTTCATTCTTGACTACACACCACCCCTCAATCCAAACCTGCGTTCACAGACAAGTTCAACGCTCGACAGCCGAGGAGAACTTGTGGGTGAGGTAAACGGTGAGACATTCGACTTCGGAAAGCTACGCGTGGGAACGAGCGAGACGCGTAGCGTATCGCTTCGCAACTCAGGCCCACAAGAAAGCAGGCTAACAGGTACCATTGGCGGAATTCTAGACGACCCGCTCGGAAGCTTTTCCATCGTTAATGGTAAGTCGTTTGCTTCTCTTGCTGGCGGCGAATCGCAGACGAAAGATGTATCCTATGTACCAGAGCAGTTTGGATCAGAATCAACTTATCTGGCAATCAACACCGGAGTTGACGATTTTTATCTTCCACTCAACGGTACAGGTACTGGTCCTTTTTTCTCGTTGAGTAATGGGGCGAATACGCTGAACTTTGGACAAGTAGCCGCTGGTGAAGCTAAAGAGCTGAGCATTGAGCTGACCAATGACCTGATTTCGCTGATCGACCGAAGCGGTGAGTTGCTGGAACTCACTGGTCTCACAATCTCTAGTGTAGAGGTCCTGGGAAACGGCTTCTCTGTAGACGCATTCTCTCCTGTGGTCTTGCATGACAGCACAGGGTTTGACGTAACAAAGGCAATCAGTGTCAGCTTCGCCCCTCAGGATGCCACTGGCATATCCAGCGGTTTGCTTCGAGTCTTCACTGACCAGGAATCAGTCTTCGGTTCATCAGGGAGAATCTTTGAGATTGAGCTAAGTGCAACCGCTGTCCCTGAACCCTTATCAGGTAGCCTTTTTGCCACGGGTATCGCACTACTCGCTTGGCGAAGAGTTCGTTGTGCCGTTCTACCGAACTAGACCCCGTTCACCTGGCTTGCTGGCCTCAGGTCCGCTTTAGAAGTGTTTGACCCAATGGAGAATATTACCTAGCTTGAGAGAGTCAGAAGCCGAGCCCTAGCTGTCGAGAACTCTCGTGACGCGTCACCGTGATGCGTCCTCCTCCTGGGTCTGGAGACGAGAGTGACCGACAGAGGCGACAACTCGGTATGCGGGCACCGTGCCCGCCGCAATCGCCCCACTGAGGGCGTTCTGACCCGCTGGTTGAGCGTCGAGCAGATCCGAAAGCAGCAACGCATGCGTCGAGAGACGGTCGTAGCTGCCATGTTGTCCGGGGCACTGCCTTTTGAACAACGCGGTCGCATTCGGTATGCGCGCGTGAGTGACGTTGAGGCGTGGGAAGAATCCCGCTTGGCCGGTGGTCAAGTTGCCAAAACGCTCGTTCATCCAGCACTAGCTGGACTCGGCTAGCCCGCTGGGCCAAGCACTTTTTGGTGCCTCTGGCCCAGCACTTTTAAGGCTAGACAGCTCATTTGCCAGTCTAGGCATGCGGCTGGCTGGTTAGAGTCAATGGCGATAAAGCGTACGAAAAGGCGCTTTATGGCAGCTTTTACCATTGATCGCGCATCTTACGACGCCTTAAAGGAATTATATTTGTGCACGTTCGTGCGCTTTGTGCTAAGATTGTGGTGTTAAGCGCATGAAGGTGCACATTATGAACATCGAAAAGCTAAGCGATGATGCCATCCTCCAAGAGATTGGAGAGCGGCTCAAAAGAGCACGACTGAACCGTAACCTTACCCAGCAGTCCCTGGCGTCCAAGGCTGGAATTGGTCGCCGAACGCTACAGAAAGCGGAAGATGGTCAAGTCACGACACTTGAAACACTGGTGGCCATTCTTCGTGGCTTGGGCCTCATTTCTGAGTTAAACAGCTTCCTCCCCGAGACTCCATTGAGTCCGGTCCAACTCGTGAAGCTTCAAGGCAAGACTCGCAAACGCGCATCTGGAAAACGCAAAACTGAGAAGGCTAAGAAGTCTTGGAAGTGGGGTGAGTAATGGCTGTTAAGGTAGCAAACGTTGTACTCTGGGGCTCAGCAATAGGTGCTGTCTCGTGGCTTGAGGAGCGCGAGTGTGCAGCGTTTGAGTACACGCCAGAGTTCCAGCGTAGTGGCATTGAACTAGCCCCACTCACAATGCCATTAGGACCGGAAATTCATACCTTCCCTTCCCTGGCAAAAGAATCGTTCTATGGATTGCCAGGTCTACTCGCTGATGCTTTGCCTGACAAGTTCGGAAACATACTCATTGATGAATGGCTTGTTCGGAGTGGACGCGACCTTACAAGTTTCACTCCCGTTGAACGGCTCTGCTACGTTGGAGCACGTGGTATGGGGGCTCTAGAATTCGAGCCAGTACTTGGTGGCGCACGTGATCGTTCTACGAAGGTCGATGTCGGGGATCTTGTCAGACTTGCGGCAGATGCCCTATCTCAAAAAAAGCAGCTTGATACTCGCCTTACCGGCAACTCAGAAGCAGACGTTGAGGCTATGCGAGACATTCTTCGCGTAGGAACGTCTGCTGGGGGAGCACGTGCCAAGGCAGTAATAGCTTGGAATGAGTCAACTGGTGAAGTTCGATCTGGTCAGATTGAAGCTCCTTCCGGATTCGGCTACTGGCTCCTTAAGTTCGATGGGGTAAGCGGCAATAGTGATAAAGAGCTTGAAGACCCAACCGGCTACGGAAAAATCGAGTATGCCTATCACTTAATGGCACAGGACGTTGGAATTGAGATGACAAAATGCCGCCTCTTTGAAGAGCACGGGCGAAGTCACTTTATGACAAAACGCTTTGACCGAACCGATGATGGCGAGAAAGTATTCATGCAGTCCCTTTGTGCATTGGGACACTTCGACTTCAATCAAGCAGGAGCATATAGCTACGAGCAAGCGATTGAGGTCGCTCAGCAGCTTGGACTAACAAGGACTGATTTTGAGCAGCTTTTTCTGCGGGCCACATTCAATATCATGGCTCGCAATCAAGACGACCACACTAAAAATATCGCCTTCTTAATGGATAAGTCGGGGGCATGGCGATTAGCACCGGCGTTCGATGTCATCTATAGCTACAACCCTGATGGTGCTTGGACGAGCCAGCATCAGATGAGCTTGAACGGCAAGCGTGACGGCTTCAACGTCAGTGACCTGCGTACGGTGGCTGATAGGTTTCGGCTGTTTCGTGGAAAGCGGCTCAATGAGTTGCTTGCGAAAATCGACCGCACTCTATCGAGGTGGCCTAGTTTTGCTGAAACAGCTGGTGTTACTGAGAACACAGCTAATGCGATCTCCAAGCAGTTCCGTCGGCTAGATGGTCTTGGCGACGATTAAGATGGGGTTGAAGAATCGGACTGCATCCTTCAATGATTGTTTCCCACGACTTTCGGGCCATCTGAGACTCTAACTAGGATGGCAACGATGACTAGATTTGAATCCTGGTTTCGGCTTCGGTTCGAAGGCGAATAGGAGCGAGTGCTGGATACTCTTGTCGGATTTCAGTATAGAGGTCGCCTTCAAACTTTGCAGCTCGAAGCGTTACGATAACTACATAATCGAACCGTTCATGAGCACCATTTCGACCTATTGCATGCAGTGTCATCAGCGGCGACTCTACTTTTTCGGCACGCTTTGACTTGGATCGTCGCACAATTGATTCCCATTTACAGTCAAGCCTTCGCTCTTCTTCGTCTTGGTAGGTATTTCCTGACTCACTTAATGGCCAAGCTGATTGTTTCCACTTGCTCTTTAATAGTCTCTTGATTTCCGCCTGGTCATCGACCACGTGCAATCGCTTAGTCTTTTCTTTCGTACCCTTTGGAGGGCGAAACTCGTACTTTTGGGCATTAGGGTAAAATGTCTCTTCAAGGCAGCAGGACGTGTAATCGCCGGGATGCATCGGATCTACTGGGGCAAGTGCCGCTACGGTCCAGTGAACGTCAATCATTCCTGGAATCGTGACATTGGACGGCCATGGAATTGGTAGCTTCGCCATTCTTCCTGGCAGTATGTCTCCCTGGAAGACGACCGTTACTGAGTCATCTTCACAAAGCAGTACATCATCAATTGATTCAGGAAGACATCCGTGTCCAAGCAATGAGTCTGATTTCTTTGCTTGCTTGGCTTTGCCAGGGAAATTCGCGGCGTGCACCAAGAGGGCACGACCTAATAGGGCAGTACTTCTATCAAACAACGCAATTGCCTGAGCGTTAAGTCGCGATGCTAGCGGCGAAGCAAAACTAGTACCCCACCAAAGAACTTTCTCACTATCAGAAGTTGAAACCAAGTGAATTGGAGTATTGTCGCAGCCGCCAAACGCTGACAAGTCAGGCTTGACTTTTCCGCATTCGCGGCCTGGTCCTTGGCAAGAGTAAGGAGCATGAACAGGCTTGGCTGAGTCAAGTGTAAAGGCACCAACCCCAAGTCCATGGACTAAGTCTGCGGGACTTTGGATGCGCTCTTCCCCAACTACGTCGCCGTCGTTTCCCACTGCTACACAGAATGCAACCTTGTGAGTAGTGGCGAGAGTGTCCAAGACGTACGTAAAACGCGAAAGTGTGTCGTCTTCTATAGGACCACGTGGGCCAAAACTAAGATTAAATACCTTAATGTCGTTTCGAGCAGGCACGGCCTGTTCGATGACGTCAATCGCTTCAAACAAGTCAACATCTAATGGATCTGATGTTGGAAGTACACGAAAACTAATAACAGAAACTGGTGGAGCAGGAAGCCTCTCCGTTGCCTTGAATGGGTTCAAAGGCCCATGCAAAATTGCACCCGCAACCGCCGTTCCGTGGGAAACACATTCGCTATCTTCCGGCGTTTTTATCGAGTTCGCGTCATCTTGCTCAGCGTGTCCAGCCAGCAATTGGACACTTGGGTCAATTCCACCATCAAACATTCCCACTTTAATGGTTGATCTTGTGGAGGTGGATGGCGGTTTGGGAGCTTTCGATTTCGGTGCGTTTCGTAAGCTGCTCAAGCCATCGAAGTGAAGAGGATGGACGGACCTTAAAGGATTTGCTCCTGCAAGTTGATTCAAAGAAGCACGGTTCAAAAAGCATGACACAAACGTAGGGCCACCGGCGTAAGGGCGAATCTTGCTCTTTTCTGCGTCTATGTTGGACCATTCGAACAGCTCAAACAAGAACTCTGTTTGTCCTTTTTTCGCGTTCCGGCTTGGGTGGAGAATCAACTCAACTCGACCTTCCGTCCAATCTTCTGAGAAACCTGCTAGTTGCTCATCAGTTGCGAGCGTGTCGAATCTTTCGATCCGCTGGATTTCTTCCCTAAACTTACGAGGAAGTGAGGATTCAGCACGGTCGAGTTGTGCAAGAAAACGGTCGAATCCAACGGGGGAGCTTTGCACGAACACGAGGCGTGCATCAACGCTAGTGATCTCTTCTTCAAGCTTTTTTTCAATCCTAGCCGTCTGTGCAACCTCTTTAATAGGCGACCGATAGTTGCGTGACCCAACGCTCTGGAGCTCAGGTACCTCGTCAAAAATTGTCGCTGGATCATATGACTTTGCTGTCACGTCTGGATGCAATCTCATGCAAAAGACGGCCTCTTCAGGAACCTTCTTTTCCGCCGGTAAATTTTCAAAAGAGCGGATTGCCTCGCTAACCCCAGACTTGATGCGATCTCTCGCTTCACCGTAAGAGCGCGGCGGCTCTTTGCTTCGTCCAGTCAACGTCTTCTTGATTGGCTCTATGTATTGTTCACCATTTCCAAGAATGAGGCGGCGTTGATTGTCAGCCATGTTGCACCTCTTTTTTCAAATGGTGCTGAATCGTCGATGGGCTCTTACCAAATAGCTCAGCCAATTCGCGAACCTTAAACGTACCACGTGACTTTGATTGCAAAGTACGAAGAAATTCGCCAATGTTTTGGCTACAAAGCCGCTCGCTCAGTCGCAATTGAATAGCTTCGATCAGACTACGCACCATCTCCTGCTCGGAGGCCAAGTGGTGGCGAACAGCTGCTGACATGAGCGAGTCAAGCTCTGACCCGTTTGCACCCTCAAGGCTACATGCGATCGCGTACATAATCTCTGCTGGCACCTCTTCTGTAAAACGTCGACCTGAACGTTTCAAAATTTCGATTCGTTCAGCTTCGCCCGGAAGCGGTATGTCCATCACGACATCGAAACGGCGTGCAATGGCTCGGTCGAGCAATTCGGGGTGATTTGTTGCTGCTATTAGCACTGATTGCAGTGGCCAATCCTCCAACTCTTTAAGCAGGACATTGACGATCCGTTTTAACTCTCCCACTTCGGAGACATCATCGCGTCGCTTCGCGATGGCATCGAACTCGTCCAACAACAGAACGCAGGGACGTGACCTCGCGTAGTCGAGAGTCCGCCGCAGATTAAAACCTGTTTTTCCTAGAAAGCTCGAAATTGATGTCGCCAAGTCTAGCGTTATGAATGGCAAGTCCATCTCTCGTGCCATCCACTGAGAGAGCATTGTTTTGCCAGTCCCTGGGGCACCCGTCAGCAATACTGAACTTGGCGGCAGGAATCCCTCTTCCAACAACCGCTCGCACCTCTTTCGCTCACCTACAAATTGGTCAACCCTTTTCATAACGGGCAGCGGCAGCACAGGTGTCTGAGCATTCTCGACCGATTCGGTTCTCACCAAGGCGAACCCCTCATCAGCATCAACAGGCGGCGGCCCACTCTTCTTCCACCTTAGCCCGTTGGGATTTGTGGAAAATTCAGCCAATAATTGCCCAAGATGCTTGCTCGTGTCCGGTGAGATACGTTTGAGCGCGCGAATCGCTTGCACTAGGACGATTTCGAGCTTTTTTTGATCTCCCGCCAAGCCAGCCTCAGCTATTTTTGGCAGCCAGGAATTAAGGCTATCTGTTCGATTCATGTCACGACCCTTCAGTATGTCGAACAGAGGTAATGCTGCATATGCAAGCAATTGCACCCCATTTGTTCGATTCGACACCCTGTTATCGTCCATATCGAACACGATCTCAAGCGGATTCTCGAGTACGCACTTCAGTAAATCCCGCAGGTTCAGCTAATTCGATTGCTCGACGGGACCAATGGGCTGGAATGGCAACGTTTTTGAACGGAGCTGCTGCATCACCCCAACCCAAGTAGGATTGGCACTGGCAGCCTTCACGCACTGAAATAGGCGGAGCCACAAAGCCAAAATTCGCTCTTCCCATATCATATTGCATCTCTGACTGGGGGATTTCAAAGCACCCAGTTAGGGCACCCTCAACGTAGCCAGCGGCCATGGCACCTGCCATAGTTGTCAGGTATCCAACGGTATGCAGTTGGCGCGGTCGTCCTTTCCAGTACTGATCCTGGTCGATCCCTCCCTCAGCAGCCAACACCGCTTGCTCGTGCATGGCCCGCCGTTCGTCCTCAGACATCAACTCGTAACTCATTTCCTGCGAATTCACATTCCCGCGACAGTAAGCACATGCCAGTCCGGCTCTGTAAGTCGATAAGTTAACGAGTTGCTCACTCACTAAACCGCTTCCCCCGGACATCTTGACACCCACATCAAGCACTGGGACCAAGTGATGCCGTGAGAGTTCGTCCAACGCTACCCTACCATGCACAGTATCCATACAGCCAAGAACGTAATCGCAGCGAACCAACTCATCAATGACATTTGTATTTAAGACATTTCCAACAAGTGAGGTCACTTCGGCTGTAGGATTAATTGATAAAATTAAGTTCCTCATCAACGCGACCTTGAAAGGAGATTCAGCCAACTCAGCATGCTGCCACTCGCTTCCATGCATTCTCTCAAGGTTCGATGGTGCAAATCTCTGTGGATCAACAAGAATAAACTTGCCTACACCTGCACGGGCCAAGACTTCGATCGCAGGCGACCCAGTACCGCTATTTCCAATCACACCTACCACTGCGTCACGCAATCGCTGCTTCGACTCTGGTCCCATGACAGATTGCAGTCTCGCTGTCGGTGATTCAGTCAGCAAGGTATCTAAACATGACATGTCCGGCAGCAACTGCGACCGCCAGCGCGACACATGCGGCCCAACGCTGATTAGTGATTCTACGGGCAGCCAAACACCGCGGTCATAAATTCTCCCTGAAAAGGATAGCCCCTCAGCACTTCGCTCAAAAATCAAGCTGCAGTATGGCCTGCCACCACTGAATGCAGTCATCTCAGAAGCAAAGTAGCTATCCATGTCGTCATCCAAATCGCTTGGTCGGACCGGACAGTCAACCGGGTGCGAATGGATAACGCCTACAGCAAGGCCTTCATGGTTTCCGCTCTCATGAAACGCGCGACGCGAGTAGTTTTCATGAAACTTAGTCATTCCAGACTGACGGTCCAAATCTCCGGGCTCTGGCCAAATGCCCTCAATGAAGTAGATCGCGATGCCCCACTTCGTACGGCGAAATCCAAAGCGAAAGAAAGTACCCCACTCACGACTGGGGTACCTCTTAAAAATATGTTTCTCTAGCTGCGACAAGTCAGAGTCACGGATTCGAAACATCGCCACTCCGGCATCCGCTGCGACCCGTAATGAGGCATAATTCATACTGTGTCCTGCAACCATGACATGATCTCCCCTATGTACGTATGAATGCCGTGGCGTGTTGGATCCCACGCCGGACCGATGCCATTAGTGTGGGGGTGATAGCTAACGAGTTTCCAGCGCCTCCCCTCTGCCGTTACTAAGTTTGATTGAGGTTGACCTTTCACTCGACCAAAAAGTGGTGAATCCTCTGGCAGGTAAGCTCCATCGAGCAATTGGCCTGGATAACCATTGGGAATAAGCACGAGCACGTCCGACGTAGCCACCGGCATTCCGGGCTTTACCGACAGGTCGTGGTAGATGACAGCTTTGGGCTGCTCGATAGCCGTGACTCTCGCACCGCCCTCCGTCAGTTTTTCAATTTCCATCCCGACACGCGTTTGCGTGTATCCACCCGTAACACCTTTGCGAACGACGTCAAACGTTACGCAAAGTGCAATTGCGATGGATTGTGCAAACTCAATTAGCTTTTTTTCACCTGACGTGAGCCAAACACAAGTTTCCTTCGGACTCTCTGGGTAGACCAGGGCGGCAATTTCACCTCCAGTCATCTCAGGCTTTACGCCGTCATCTTCCGTAAACACTCGCGAGTTGACTGTTATCTTTAATCCATCCTCACGCTGGCGTGTTACGAAGACAGGGCCGTGCCCATAGACTAGGTCTTCATCAATGCCGATTGGCTGATCGTTCGGGCTCTCAAAGTCTCGGAGCAATGAAACATTGAGCGGAATACTGAACAGTTGCAGCACTGTTTTTCCTGTCTGCTCGCGACGCGTTACAATCTCGGCCCGGTCATCGACAAAGAGTGCTAGCTTCGCCGGTTCTTCGCAGTGATCGTGCGGCTGCACATCGCAACGGCGAAGCGTATAGAACACGTTTCCGTCTCCTAAATCTATTTCGTCTTCGTCCCCTAGCACAACGTCACGTGGTGAGTTGTGATCTCGCACGATGGCGAATTCGTTGCCCACATCTGCCTGGGCACGAATTACAGCAACTGAAACGATTCGTTGGGGCACCGGAACCCCAACGTCGTCGACAAGCACACGCCACTTTGGCTCTCCGCAATCGGTTTTTTTCTTAGTCATCTCTATTTTTCTCCGTATGAAAATTCACGCCGGCAAGGCCCCGCGCCTCGCTGACAATCTCATTGTAGCGAGCAATGCTAAGTCTGTCAAGCAATAATTTAGCAACGCTTGACCTACGCGGCAAAGTGTCCTATGCTTAGAAGAGGTATAAGCGACTAGGAGTCCGAATATGGCCAAAAAACCTGCGAAGTCTGATAAAGGAACCTCAGGTGGTTCAGCGGGTGACCAGACGCTTGGCGAATATCTTGCGAGTCTTCGCGGCATGAAGAAGATGACACTTCGCGAAGTTGAAGAAGCGACCGAGAAGGAAGTCTCCAACGCCTATCTGTCGCAGCTAGAAAACAACAAGATCTCAAAGCCCTCGCCGAGCGTGTTGCATTCATTGTCAGCTGTTTACGGCCAACCTTACGAGAAACTCATGGAAAAAGCTGGTTACTTGCCTCAGGCCTCATCTACCAGTGCTCTTCGGAGTGGTAAACGGCATGGACGGGCAGCTACCTTTGCCAATGAGAATCTGACTGATGAGGAAGAGGAAAAACTCATCGAGTATCTATCGTTTCTCCGCTCAAGGAGGGGTAAAGGTGGTTCGTCCTGATGACTGCACGCTAACGCCTCGACAACACCGTCTTGTTCGCAAACACGCTCGGCAGGCACTTCAGAGTGCCGGTGCTTTTGGAGTTTTCCCTACTCCAGTCGATGCAGTGATGGAAGCGGCTGAGATCCTCGTCGCTCAAGAGGATCTGGCTGATAAGGGATTCTTAAGAAAGATGAGACGCAAGGCTAAGTCCGCTGGCCATACGCTAAAAAGAGCGCTCGACAAGATTCTTGGAGTCATGCATATCACGGCGCGTCTCGTTTACTTCGATAAGGCGGTGCATGTTGCTAAACTACCATTTCTAAAGCTTCATGAAACAGCGCATGCAGTTCTTCCTTGGCAAAAAGACATTTACGCAGTCACAGAAGACTGCAAGCACACACTGGCTCCTGAAATTGCGGACGAGTTCGAGCGAGAAGCGAACGTATTTGCCACAGAGGCAATCTTTCAACTAGACTCGTTTACCAAGGAAGCAGCGGACAGCGATACAAATATCCTAGTGCCTGTTCGCTTGAGTAGACGATACGGAGCTTCCATCTACTCTTCTATTCGTCGCTACGTTTCAAAGCACCATAAAGCATGTTTAGTGCTCGTTTTGGAGCCGCCAGTTATTGACGAAGTCCGTGGATTCACTTGCAAGTTGCGGCGGGTAGTGCCTTCTGAATTATTCCTTCGGCACTTTGGAAATCTACAATGGCCAGAAAGCTTTTCGCCAGATGACGAAATCGGGGCTGCAGTTCCTGTCGGAGGAAAACGAATGTCGGGTCGGCGACCAATTACCCTGGTCGATCAAAACGGGAACCACAACCGCTGCATAGGAGAGGCTTTTACGCAGACCCATCAAGTGTTTATTCTGATTCATTCAGTGAGTACTCTCAGTGCTAAGCGAGTCTTGGTGCGAGGCTAGAACCAATCTTCGCTGCTTGCACCGACTGAATCCAGGTAGATTTAGAAAAGCAATTGAGAGGCTATTTGAGAATGGCTTGATGGCAAGGCGTTTGCTTACCCTGGCATCTGACGGGGGTCCAATTCCGAACACTGGTTACTTCTCAGATTTTAAGGTTTGCTTTGCTGCGTTTCAGTGAACTCCTCACCCATTCAACGACATCTTTACTCTCGGGCGAAACAGGCTTCATGTAGACATCAGCTACTTGAGAGCTCGCCGAGTGGCCTAGCCATCGCTTCATCTCGCCTATTGAGCTACCGGGCCGTGAGCCAAACTCAGTAGCCCCTAGATGCCTCAAGGTGTAGAAGCCTCCAAGAGAATCACACGGCTTCCCTAGTTTTTTTCTCAATCTTTGCCACCAGAGGCCAATCGAGTCGCTATTGCCATGAACGAGCGGCATGCCCTGCTCAGTGCGAAACATCAAGCTATCTGACTCATGCGAAGAGTTCTCTAAGTGAGCAAGGATGGATTTCCAGACAAGCTTTGGTGTCTTGCCGTAGCGTTCGATGCCAGTCTTGCTCCTTCGCAAGTCGTAGCCTCTCTCATCAAACTGATTGACATGCACTTTGGCTAGGTCACGTTGACCAAATCCGCAGCCAATCGCCATCCAGACCATCGCAGTACGATGAGCGTCACAATGACTAAGTACCAGCTTAAGCTGTTTGAGTGTTGGCAGCTTCCGCGACTCCGACGCTTTCCCGTGGGAAACGTCACGAGCCTCCCAATTCCAGGGTAGCAGTTGCTCACCGTATTCCGGACGTCCTGCACGGTCGATTATCGCTTTAACCAATCTCATGCGTTTCTTAACCTGCGAAGCCGAGTAGCCTGCCGATACCAGCAATTGGTTGTACGCCTCAATGTCATGCATCTGCAGATCAACGAGCATTATTCTGCCAGCAGCCCCTTGGCCGTGCCGCGTGTTGAGAAACTTAAGAAACTCCTGGGCAAACTGCTCTCTAGAACCGTACGTCTTCTTAGTGATCGTCCCCTTGCGTCGAACCCCGTCATCGGGTGCGATACGTGACTGTTCAAAATGAAGAAGCCCAGACGTTACTTCGAGCAGACTCCCTGGCACCGCTTCAGTACCCACTGAACTATCGCTGGGCTTCGGGGCTGCGAGTTGATGAGTTAGCTTCCTGCGAGATGGCTTTGGCTGTGCAGCGGGAGCTTCGCCCCTTAGGTGTGAAACTACCCATTCATGGTACATCACTTCTGCTTCCTCCTGACTTACCATCCCAAAACGCTTTCGCCTTGGGCTGCCGGTCTCAGGGTCGCGATAGGAAGCGTGCCACCCAATCTTCTGACTGTTCGTATACCGCAGCTTCGGCACTCGTTTCTTGCGGTGCTTTGTGGGCATTGCTACAATTCTCCATTCGCCGTTGTTCGCGGCTGTTCCCCTCCAAGAATAGACAGCCGAGCTAGGTCTTGTTGCTGAATTGTAGTACGAGCAACGAGAGAAATGTAGTATGGCGGACCAAAAAACACTCAGTCCCCGTAGCTCAACTGGATAGAGCGTCGGCCTCCGAAGCCGAAGGTTACTGGTTCGAATCCAGTCGGGGGTACTTGAGCGAGGCATTCGCTGCAGTACTCGGTTTCTAGCCTGCGCCATGCGCACGCTGTTTGAATTGGCTAGGGTTTCTGAGAATCCTCTTGCGAGAGCTGGTTCCACTCTTTTGGCGGAAGCTCACCGTCTTTCAATAGTGGTAAGCCATGCCAGACCTTGAAAGTATTCTCTCCCTTTTCGAGAGCTTGGAACGGCCCCGGCTTTCGTCCGTCTGGGCCGTCAAAGTCATTCGAAAGGTAGTCCTTCGAGACTTTGGGGTGAGCGAATGTCTTTACCGATTTGGGGTCTAAGGCGAGTCGCAACGTAAGCGTCTGGTCTTTTTCGTCATAGCTCACTTCGCTGGCCGAAGAAAGTTGACTATGGCGATCGTTCTCTAGCCCATGACTCTGCCAGAACTGACGCCAACCTTCGAAAGAGATTCGCACGTGTCGGTCGCCGGTGTCTTGCGGAAGAATCTCCTTGCCTGAATCGGCACTCACCAAGTCAATGAATTCCTCTTCACTCCAAGGCGAGGGCTTTTCGGATCGGCTGTTCATGTGAAATACTTTTTCGTCGCGGCTACATCCGTAAAGGTTGTAGTCGAACCTCTGTGGTCCACTGCGATGCGAAGGATAATTCACATCCAAGATCACCGAATTGTCCAGCATGAGGTTATTGTAAAAAGTATGGTGATACGTTTTCGTCCTCGCGGAGACTTGCCTGATGTACACTGCCTGACCGTACTCGCGTTGTTCCTTCGTCCCTGCCAACAAGTTGTGGACGAACGTCGCCCCGGAAGCGTCGTGGATGTAGACGGGGTTTTCATGATTACCCACCACAATGTTGTTATCGACGAGCAGACGATCAAAGTCGTAGTCGCTCATTTCAAGAAAAATGCCCGCGCGTCCGTTATTGCACAAGACGTTTCTCGTCACGCGACTGTCTGGGAACTGATTGTCGAGCCAGACTCCGTAGGTCAGCAGGTTATCAGCCACGTAGTTGCTCTCGATCAGGCCATCTCGAAAGTGATGGCACTTGATGCCAGCCTGCTCCCAGCGTTTCATTCCGAGGAAGTTTAAAAGGTTGTTACGCAGAATGACGTTGCCACGAATCACCATGTTCTGAGAACGGTTGGAGAGAATCCCGGCGGAGCCATTCTCGACGACATAGTTTTCCTCAATCAGGTTGTCATGAGGAACCATGTCGCGCGGCGTGCGCTTATCAACATAGCCGGCATCAATGGCAAAGGATTTGGCGTGCCGGATAAGGTTGCGACGGAGGATCCAATGATGTCCTGCCTCGATCCCCAGTGCGCCTTTCTGGGCATTAGCATCGGTCGTCCAGAAATTGGTCGGGTATTGGTTCCCGCAATGCTCCATGATGAAGCCTTGCACGGTGATGTAGCCTAGTCCCCGTTTGGTAGGCGCAAAAATGCGGCGGCGCGTCGTGAGTTCGACAAACTGTTCAGCCGGGTTGGTTTCGCCAAAATGGACGTAGATGTTCCCCGAGGATTTCTCAAAGTGCCAGCAACCCGGTTCGAGTTCTTCGTTGAAGGGAACTTCCTTGAAGCGTGCTCCGTCCACAAACACCTGCCCGCAAGTGTAGACGATTGTCTCGTCCCCCTTGAACCCGCGTTCAACTTCTCTTCGCCCCTCGCGTTGCCAAGGAGTGGAGGCCAACTCAACTTCCAAGGGATTATGACTGTCGGGATACTCGTCCTGGAGATCATTGAACAAGGCAGGGTCAGGAATCGCACAATAGATTCCCTCCCCCACTTCGATCCATTCCGGCTGCCAAACTTCGGAGCCCTTAAGAATCACCCGCTCTCCGGCAGCCGCCTGGTAAGTAATCCGCTTCCCGGGCTCGCCCCCGCGTGGAGGTGCAACACGCTCACGGTAAACACCTTCCCGCACGATCACCGTGTCCCCAGGTTGTGCAAGCACCGCGCCACGGGAAATCGTCCTTAGCGGATCCTCCGAAGTCCCCGGATTTGAATCTTCTCCGCCCGTCGAGACATAAAACGTGGTGGCGTGACTATTTGGAATAAGGCTAAGCGCAACGAACACGCAGCCACAGGCGAGCAAAACTTGACGAGACATAACGATCCGGCGATTGATTTTAGTAACTCAAACTGAAAAGGGTATTACCACGGAGTCACGGAGGGCACGGAGAAACTGCGGGAGAATAAAGATTGATGACGACTCAACGCTCGGCAGGCTTCTTTCCCATTCTCCTCCGTGCTCTCCGTGACTCCGTGGTAAAATTATTCCTGGCTTTCACTTTGAGTTCGTAATAATTGGAATGGTGCGGCCTAACGTCAGCAAAGACCTTTCCAGAAAGAATGACGTCCGCTGGAAGGCTGCTTTCATGCCCGACCTAAACCCCTATTGAGTTGCCCTAACGCTAGGGACTTGCGAGAGCGACGATAGCCACTGTAAAAATTCTCTGGTTTTACGCCTAGGAGGTCCGCTAACATGAATCCATGCGTCACTGCACGCCCGGGGCGCAGCGCGGTTGACTCAATTCGATCATACAAGCAGCAATGAAAGAGCATCTCGATCCTGTCGCCGAGAAGATTGCTCAGTGGCTGAAAGAGGCCGAGCATGCCGTTGTGTTTACGGGAGCAGGGATCAGCACGGAGAGCGGCATCCCTGACTTTCGCTCGCCCGGCGGGGTCTGGTCGAAGTATCGGACCGTCTACTACGACGAGTTTCTAGCCGATGCCGACGCACGGCACGAGTATTGGCGGCAGAAGGCCGAGGGGCATCAAGAGTTTGCCGACGCACAGCCCAACGACGGCCATAAGACCCTCGCCAAATGGGAACGGCTCGGTTTGATTCGCGGAGTCATCACCCAGAACATTGACGGTTTGCACCAACTGGCCGGCAATCAGGCGACTCTCGAGTTGCACGGAACCGCCCGACAAGTTCAATGCCAGGACTGTGGCGCGCGGTACGACGCGGCCCCCCTCGTGGATGAATTTCTCAAAACGGATCGCGTTCCTGCTTGTCGCGATTGCGCGAAAGGGCGGCTCAAACATGCGACGGTCTCCTTCGGTCAATCGCTGCCGGTTGAGGTGTTTCAGCAGTCTGCCGCTTGGTCCCGCCAAGCTGATCTTTTCTTGGCAATCGGCTCGTCGCTGGTTGTCTCGCCGGCAGCCGACTTACCAGCCCTCGCCACGCGAAGCGGCAGCCGACTGGTGATTATCAATCGCGACAGCACTCCGCTCGATCACCTTGCCGATGAGGTGATCCGGGAATCGATTGGTGAAACGCTGTTGAGCGTTGATCGATACTTAGAGTGAACACCTGGAGAAGGGTGACACTGCTGGCTTGTTTCAGATAGCCCTTTATATGGGATCGAAAGCAATTATTCGGTATGGCAATCGTGCCCACGCTGCCTACTACCAGCAGTGCAGCTACCGGAATGCCAACGAGTGATGCTGTACCCTGAGAAAGCACTGCTGGTCAACTACAAACGGGTGAGTTGAAAGCAGCCTGTGCAGAGGGGTGATACCGATCCAGCTAATCAGCCGCGACAAGCCAGCAGTGGCACCCGGCGTCTTTGAAACCCTCCGGGAAACGATGCTTGGCATTAGCATCATGCCAATAAACAAACGCCGAGGATTCTAGTCCTCTGCGTTCGAATCTTTCCGGAAAAGGGTCAGAAGTGGGAAAGTCAGCCACCGTATTTTTTGGCCGTCCCTACCATGCAAAAATTCTATTGGAGAGAGATTGGCAATGCTGGATTAGCTTCCAAGAGCTGGTTAAAATGATTTCTCAATACATTCTTTTTTCGAGACACCTGGATGAATAGCCGCTTCGTATTTTTCCTGATATTTAGCATATCAACGTTTCAAAATGCCGCGCTTTGCAGCACCAGGACGGTGATCCTCAGCGACGACTCCTTGCCCGGGCTTGCAAACGATATTTCCTCTTTTGGCAATAGACCGCAAATCAACAATCAAGGGCTGGTAGCTTTCGATGTTTTTGCAGGGAATGGCTCTGGGGAGAGTGGATTATGGACGAGAGATGTTGCAGGTAACACCTTGGCAGTCGCATTGAAAGGCGACGACGCGCCTGGAACTGCCACCGGCGTCGAATTCCGCGAGATTCAGCGGTACATTCTCAACAACCAAGGACAAGTCGCCTTCGAAGCAGATTTGATGGGCACCGATGTTACTTCGAGTAGCCAACGTGGCATTTGGAGCCAAGAGAATGGTAGCGAGCTAAAGCTGGTTGCTAGAGCAGATTCGATTGCTCCTGGCACTGGGGATGCTGAAAAGTTCTTCAGCTTTATCAACATAAGGTTTAATGACGCGGGCGAGACAGCTATCCTTGGCCAGTTAGCGACACAAAGTACCCATAATGTGGGTCTGTGGAGTGACCGAAACGGTAGCGACCTAGCTCTTGTGGCACGAGCGGGAAGCCCAGCTCCAGATGTTGAAACGGGGGTTACTTTTGGTGCAGGCTTTAACTTTGGTGGATCTGTTTTTTCATTTAATGACAACGGCAACAGCTCGTTTCTTGGAGCCCTTGAAGGTCCAGGTATCGACAGTACCAACAACATTGGTATTTGGAGCGAAGAGGGAACAAATGGGCTCAAATTGGTTTCTCGAAAAAGCCAACCCTTGGACACGTATGTGCCTACGATTGCGTCCAACAACAACGACCAAGTTGCTTTCATTTTCCAAGCGTTCATGCCTCGCACTCAGTTTGTAGGAGACAGCAGCGGCGTAACCAACATCACCACTACTGGCGACGCGGCACCTGGAACGGGCGATAGTTTCCTTGGCTTCCCTTTTCCGACTGTCATCAACGGAAGAAACGAGATAGCATTTCTAAATTCGACGACCGGGACTGGAAACCCACAAGGCGTATGGAGCGGAGGAGAAGATGGCCTGCGGCTCGTTGCCCTCAGTGGCAAACAAGCTCCAGGAACCAATGAAGGTGTCGTTTTTGCGGGCTTCGAGGGTGTTGCTGCTGGGCTCGATACTTTTTTTGCCCCGGCGTTTAATGGCAATGGACAGACTGCCATCATGGCGGCACTGTCTGGAAACGGCGTAGACGGTAGCAACGATATTGGCATATGGGCAGAAGATCCGTCAGGTGACTTGCAACTAGTAGCTCGTGAGGGCGATACGATCGACGTTAATGATGGTCCAGGCGTCGATTTGCGGACTGTCTTCTCACTGAACTTCGTACGAGAGACAGGTAATGAAGATGGTAAGGCAAGCGGCTTTAATGATTTAGGCCAACTGGTGTTTCACGCAAGCTTCACCGATGGAAGCCAAGGCATCTTCGTTTCAAATCAGGCTGCTATCCCACAGTCCTACGGCGACTTTGATGCCGATGGAAATGTGGGGGGGTCAGATTTCCTCGCCTGGCAACGCGACGATGCCACAGCAGCAGGATTAGCAGCTTGGCAAAACAACTACGGTATAACCAACCAGTCACTCTCGGCTACACAATCGGTACCAGAGCCGAACTCTATTTGCTTCGCTACCAGTCTAATTCTGTTACTGTTAGCTCGAAGCCAGACAAAGAACCGCACGTAATCGCAAGTAATCCGACAAAGCGAACGCTCGCCACGGGTAAATGAAGACCTGAAGCAACCTCTAGTTCTTCGATGGCTCACTGATCCGAACCACAGCCAGCCAGTCTTGCTCTGGTTCGCTTGGCGGGTTGCCAAGGTCGACTTGGCCGCCGCCTTTCACTTCTTTCACAGAATCAGACGCCAAAGGCCCGCCTTCGCGCGGGTTGAACCACTCGACGCTGAACGCGCCTTCGGCACCTGTGAGATCGAGCGAGAGATCACCCTGCTCCTTACGAAAAACCAAGTACAGCTTGCCAGGCTCCTGCAAGCAATAAGCGTTCTTGGTTGAGAGCTTCTTGTTCGCGTTCTTCATCTTCCAAAAAGGAATCTCGTGATCTTTGAAGAACTGCAAGGCAAGGCGGCTTTGCGTCCACATGTTCTCTCGCACGCGGAAGTCCTGGCAGGTCAGATCGCTATGGGGATGCTTGTAGCCGAAGTACCACTCGACCCCCGCACCACCAGCCATTAGGTTCCCCCACAAGGCATTCTTGCGTGCGTTGTCGTGGGTTGGGTTTTCCGCGTCGGTCACCAAGGAATGTTGAGCATCACCGGGCTCGTCACAAGCCACGACCCAAGGCTTACCCGCCTGAACAGACTTGTTGAGATACCGTAACGTGCTTCCATGCACATGGCTAAAGTCCGGCTGGCTTGTCTGCAGCGAGAATCCGGTCAGCTTCGAGGCGTCGCCCAGCATATCGTAGTGGTTGTTGCCGTTATGAATGACCTGATGGTGTCGATACGGATCATGCGTCCAGAAATAGTTACTCCAGGCGACCTTTTTCTCGGTGCTGACCTTGTGCCCAAGTCCGACCTCTTCGCCAAGGTTCCAGTTCAAAGCTAAGTGATGTCCGAACCGGGCGATGAGTTCTCGGTAATACAGCTTTCGCTGCGGACCCAGTTCGCCGTTGTCCAAGAGATTCACGTTCTCTGCTTCCTGCGTCTTGAAGTGCAGGTACATACCCATCTTCTGGCCGTGGCTGAAGACGATCTCCCACTGATCCATTCGCGAGCAATCAATTCGCATCCGCTCATCATAGTTCGTATAGGGAAACACGTTGCGGTCGTCGCCGATGATGTTGAGCGTGATGAATGAGAACACATTTAAACCTTGCGACGCGAGATAGTTGATTGCTCCGATGATTCCTTTCCCTTTCCCCTCCTGCCATGTGGGATCTCCCGGTTGCCAATCTTTAATATGGGGTCCCCAGTTCTTGACGAGCTGATCTTTATGGCCGTCGGTTTTGAAATCGCCATCGAACTCCTCATAAGCAAGGAAGTTCTCCGGCGCGTCGGCACCAGCTTTCAGAAAGAACTCTCCCGTACCGGCAAACTGCAGATGATGCTTTCCGACGTAATCGAGGCGACCTTTGCCACGCAGATCGCGACCCTTTTTATCGGTCGCTTCAATCTTGAAAGTCCCCTTCAGTCCGTCAACGCCTTCGACGGCTGATCCTGGGCCGGCATCGTCAGAAATGGCAACGCTCGGTCCTGCTCGAAACGAAACTTCGTAGGTCCACTCGCCAGCGTGGTCGGGCGCGAGGTGCGCACGCCACTTGTTCCCTGTACTGGCCGAAGTATTGGCCGCATCACCGTCCGCTGCGAAATAGCCCGGTACGTTGTAAGTCAGCCCTGATTCCGCGTGGTGGAATTTCACCTGCAGACGAAAATCGAGAAACGGATTCGGATCGCCCTCTTCTGAGGCCTCAGGACCGGCGAGTGTCAGCGTCACTTTATGCCACTGCTGCAGTTCGCCCGTGACCGATAAGTCAGATGCTTTAGCCGTTACGGACAGAATCGATATTGCGAGAGCTGCGCTGATCCCAAAGTTGACGCAAGGCTTCATAGTCATGCCTTTTTCAAGAGAAAGTTATCCAGAGAGCTTTGTGGCGTAGTGCATTGTGGCATAGTCGAGTTTTTTTGTACTCGACCCTCACTTAGTTACAGATGCTTGGGTACAGAATTCCCTCGTAACCACGTCACCAATTTAGGTGGTAAACCGCCCGCAGTAAACAACTGGGGCGTTCTAGCCCACCACGGGAGGTACTACGCGCCGAATCGGTCGTTTCGGACTCGAAAGTGCCAACGAAAGCGGCGATTTTCACCCGCGAAGCATGACTTTGGCCGTGACACGGGAATCCAGCAAAGATCAAAGCCAACCTACCCGCTATAGGATGCCGGGCAGATTGGCTTCGCTTGGAGTTCGCTGATGAGCGACGTCTGTTGATCCTGCGCTGCGGAGCGCGAATTCACCCGGCGAGTCACTGTCGACGGCGTCGGAGTACGGCAGCACCGGTCATCGTCAGCAGCAAGCAGGTTGCTGACGCGGGTTCGGGGACGGCGGCAATCCGAATCTCACCGACTCCCCGAAAGGTGCCCGTGATGTCGATGATCAGATTGAACCCGTTGTCGTCAAACGGAAGTTGGGTGTTTTCTAGGAGGGTGGTCACCGCAACGCTATAAACGCGTTCGTCCCCATCGATTCCCACGAAGTCAATTTGCACATCGTTGACGACCCCCGTCGAAATGGAATCGTTGAATTGATCGACCGGCGTGTCGGCCAGACTAAAGGTCTCGTCAATGGGGACGGCCCCCAGGAACGAGGTGAGCGTTCCGTCGATATCAACCGTCCCCTGTCGAGCGACCAGATTCGTATTTCCAGACTCGAACGATCCGTCCGGGTTCACAGCAATCGGTCCCCCTTGCGTACGCAAGAAACCCTTGATGCCGTTGGGGACGACATCAGCATCGATACTGATGAGCCCGTTGTTGAACAAGACCTCAATCGCACCGCCGGTGAACACGTGCGAAATATCACCCGGCTCGCCAACGAATTCAATGCTGCTGGCAAATGGATTGTCGAGGTCGGAGAAGTCGATATCCAAATCGACTTGGATGCCCGTCTGGTTCTCGTCAATGTAATCGACGGTGACGGGCCCACCCTCGATATCGACCCCAAGTCCGGGCTCGGTGATCTGGAAGAGCGTCTCGAAACGGTTATTCCCTGTTGACGGATCCTCCAAATCCAGATCAACCGAAGAGAAACTGGTGCTGAGTGCAAAGCTGGTATCACACTGGCCGCAGGTAAAGGCGAACGCCAAAAGAACGAAGATGGAACGGGAAGTTGGTTGAGTCATGTGTAGGTCTCGCTAGTCGGAAGGAGAGATCAATCGCGTCAAGCCGCGCGGAAGTTGTCAATTCAAGTCACTTTAGATTGATCTGTGGCTAGCGACTCCTCGATCTACGAAGCGACTTCGGCCAATTCGTCGAGAAGCAACGAGACCGGAACATAGGACAAGAAGCAAAGTTCCCGTCGCGGGCTCGGGGATTCCGGTAAACCCTGGAATCGTTAGCCGAGCGCCTGTGTCGAGTACGCGAATTGCGACATCGAGCGTGTTACTGCTGTCGATGTACGAGGTGCCTGTCCCGCTTGCGCCTGTACTCGCGTCGCCGATCACTGCAACGCCATAGGTGTTATTCGGATCGAGCGGGATGTCCATCTGATACGAGAAAACTGCTTCCTGCTGACCCGTGGGGCCGCTGCCTGTGGGCGTCACGGTAAAGTTGTCGCTCAGGTCGTTATCCCCCATCGTGAAGATTCCCGTGACTCCCCCGACTTCATCGGTGAAGTAGAAACCGCTTACCTCAGTCATCAGTGTTGGGTTTTCAGGATCGGTCACATTGATTAGTTGGATGCTAACTCCTTCGCTGAGGAACGCGTCGCCGGAGAAGTTCACCAAGCTATCCAAGTGGATATCCAGATTCACAATCGTTTGATCGTCAACGTCGTTGATCTCAAACGGCGTATAGTTCTTAGCAATCGCTTGCCCGTCGATGAACGGTCCATCCGGCTGTCCGATATCGGTCACTTTGCGTTGGTGAGTAGAGAACTCAGTGAACCCGTCCTGGAAGTTCCCAACGCCGCTGATGCTGTTGTCTGCCCACATGTCGTTGATCGTGAAGGGAACGTTGTCAGGGAAGAGATCCGAGAGGCCCTGACCACCGAGAGGAACTTCCTGCCCTGAAGTAAAACCGGGAATCGGTTCGACTTGATCCGAGGGCAAAGTAAAGCCGTTCAGTCCGGTCGTCGTTTCGTCGAACTGCCCCGATTCAAACATCGCGTAGGTGAGTTGCGTACCTGCGCTAAAGTTGAAGGGGAGAAAGTCGTCGCTGCTGTAGTCGAAGATCCCGTCGTCGAGAGGACCGGGAGTCCCCGTTGCCAAAACGGTTTGAGCCGTCAAAAGTCCGACGATGAGGGTTGCACTAATTTGTTTAAGCATGATTCTTCTCGGTGCCAAGTTGTGCATTGGGAGTAAGCTGACATCTCAGCCAAGAATCTCACGCAGTGAATTACACGAGAAGCTGGCTGATTGAACCATTCTTTCTCGCAGCAACCCGTGGGAAATCAGGAACAGCCGCCTAAGCACGTGGGCAATTGCCCTGATGGGCGCTTGTTCACCTGTCGAGAATCAGCAAGTGAAGTGCGACTATTGCGAGTCAATCAGCTCAAGATCAATCGCCGTACGGACCAATTCAGCCACACTGCCCACCTCGAGTTTGCGCATGATGTTCGAGCGATGCGACTCGACCGTCTTCACGCTAATGCCCAGCTTAGAAGCGATGCGCTTGTTCGTGTCGCCATTGGCAACGGCGTTGAGCACTTCCAATTCGCGTGCGGAAAGGCTGGGAGCGGGCTCGACTTGGTGACCAACCAAAAGGTTCGAGACACCCGCGCTGTAAAATCGCCGCCCCTGATAAGCCTCCTCAACGGCCCGCGTTAGGTCAGCAAACACCTCGTCCTTGAGCACATAACCCAACGCTCCGGCCTCCGCAGCACTTACGGCGTGTTCGGGCTTGCGGCTGCTGGTGAGGATAACCGCCGCGGAGGTAGGCTCCGCCTTGCGCCACTCTTTCAGCAGTTCGATTCCCGATTTCCCCTCTAATCGCAAATCAATCACAGCGACGTCAGGCTTGAGATCCATCAGGAGCGAGATCCCCTCCTCAGCACTGACCGCTTCACCCACGACTTCCAAGTTGGGCTGATCGTTGAATAACGCGACCAGCCCTTGCCGAAACATGGCGTGATCTTCGACGAGAACAACGCGAATCGACGGCGGGTGGTTGGAAGCAGTTGCCACGGACAAGTCTTATCAAATCGTCAGCGGTAAATCTACCTCGACCACGACGCCCCGTGGTTCGCGACGACGAATCCGGCTCATCCCGCCCAGCAACATCGCCCGGTCGCGAATGTTCAACAGCCCCTGTCCTGCCGATGGCCCCTGCTCCTCGGACGATTCATGACCTTCAGAAAAGCCGCTGCCGTTGTCTTCGATCCGAAGTCCCCAACCCGCGGGCAAAGGCTGCAACGTGACCCACGCCTGCTTCGCCTCGCCGTGTCGGAAGGCGTTGGTCAGCGCTTCTTGCACAATTCGGTATAGGTGCGACTTCATCGAGCTAGGCACGTCGCGATCTTCGGGAGCATTGACTTCCGTTCTGAGCCCGACCCGATGGCTCAGTTGCTCCGCATACCAGCGGATTGATTCGCCCAAGGTTCGATCGAACAAAAACGTCGGCTGAAGATCGTGCGACACATCGCGCAGCTCCTCAGTCGCTTGGCCAAGTCCTTCGGCAAGCGATTGAACGCTCTCGGCAAGTTCCGGAGAAGCGTCCGAAGCTTTCTGACTAAGCCGTTGCGCTTCAAGCCGCGAAGCCTGCAGAGATTGCGCGACACCGTCATGCAACTCTCGCGAAAGACGTTGACGTTCTTGCTCTTGCGCGGAGAGAACTCGTTGCGAGAGCTGATTCACGTTCCGCTGGGCGCTGTGGTAGGAGGAAACGGCACCCAGCAACATGCTGAACCGAAAAATCCACATCATCGAGAGTGGAAACAGCCAACGCCACAGACCGTTCGGCGAAAGCCACGGCGTATCCAAAGGGTATTGTGCCGCGAGCCAAATCACCGTTGCCAGGCCCGTCGCGACGGGGATCGACCCCGGCTTCCTCCGATACACGGCAATGCCAACCACCGTGGTCATCATGATCAACACCAGCATCGAACTGGTCCGCGACGCGATCGTTAATCCCACGCCCAGTGCCGTTGAAGGGCCAACGAACGACTCGGGGAAAATCCAGCGAATGGTCAACACCGCCACACAAGGGGCGACACAAACCCAAGTCCACTTCGGCATGCGTTGTCGAAAAAGCAAGACAACATAGATCAACAACGCCACGGTCGAAAGCACCCCGGCAGTCACGCCGAGAATGCGATTCAGCAGCGAGATTGTCTCTCCCTTGCCTTCATAGAAATTCGCAAGCGTTAAATTGAGAGGCGAACAGAACAGCAATACCTCAGAAACGAAAAGTGCCAACACGTCGCGCTCTTTGATCAACACCCAAAGAATCAGTGCCGCCAAGACGAACACCGCCGAAACACCCAGATCGATCCCGCGGACGACTCGATAGAACCGTTCTTCAGGGCGCATCCGTTGCAGCAATTGCTCGTACGGCCCGATTGTGACTGGCCCGACCACTTCAATTGCTTCACCCACCGATCGCTGCACTCGCATGCTCAGCACGTTTTGCTCACCGGGAATGAGCAGCCCCTCAGGAATCGGATACACGCGTACGGTGGGATCTAGTAGAGGCTTTCCCCAACCAATCTCGCCCGTGCTTCCAATCGGCTGACCATTGAGAAAGACTTGGTCGTTACGATAAACAACGCCCAAGGAGAGCCCCATCCCTTGAGTAGAAAAATCCAGCGGCACCTGAAACTCAAATCGCCCCCAAAGCGCCTGAAAACCGCCACGCTCCCTGGGCACCGGCCACACCCCCGGGAAGTTTGCTGTATTCCAACCGTCAGTGGCTAACTCGATCTCCGCGTAGGAGGGTTCGTCATCAAGGCTGACGCGAAGCACTCCCTCTAGAGGCAATGAATCTTCAGCCCAGGCCGATCCACCAAGCAGCAAACACAGTCCGAGGAGCGGTAGAGCGAAGGAGGCAGAAAACTTCGTCATCAAGCAGCGAGCTAGCAGTAGAAAACCGCGATTTCGAGGAGGTTAGTTTT
The DNA here is from genome assembly GCA_040218535.1 of Lacipirellulaceae bacterium. Classification (NCBI taxonomy): domain Bacteria; kingdom Pseudomonadati; phylum Planctomycetota; class Planctomycetia; order Pirellulales; family Lacipirellulaceae; species Lacipirellulaceae bacterium. The sequence continues at coordinate 158,760 of JAVJRG010000012.1, forward strand.
CCTGCATTCTAAGCAGGCCCTGAAGGTCAAGCAAACGACCATCGAAACTGTTCTCGCAACCAGCGATATCCTGCGAAACTTATCCGCACGCCTGGTGTACAATAGGTAGTTCGCACGAAATCCAACCTCTTCATGCCACCGGGAACAACATCTTGAGACGAGGAGCCCTCTACCCGCTTTGCGCGCCGTTGCTGCTCGCGCTCGCGATATGCGCCACCTGTCCGCTGGCTAACGCACAGCCGAACATCATTCACATCGTGGCAGATGATTTAGGCTGGACCGACTTGGGCACGGGTGCCACAAGCTACGGCAACGGCTCCGACTTCTATCAGACACCAAACATCGACTCGCTAGCTGCAGGCGGCATGAGTTTCACCAGCGCCTATGCCGTGCAAACCTGCGTTCCCACGCGAGTCGCAATGCTCACCGGACAATACGCAACGCGGACCGGTGTTTACAACGTAGGGGTAGATATCTCAGGAAATGAGAACGACCTGCTCGTCGGAGCAGCGAACAACGGAATCATTGACCCTGCCGCCACGACCATCGGCGAGACCCTCCAGTCGGCTGGCTACACGACGGCTCATTTTGGCAAGTTTCACACAACCCAAAACGCCATGCAGATCACAAGCCAGCACGGCTACGATTTCAACTTCGGCGGCAGTACGACAGGTGGACCGGGAAGCTACTTTGCCGCAGGAGGCCAATTCGGCAACTCGATCAGCTCAGGACTCGACCCCTATGCCACGCCTTACACGCAAGCCTACGTGGATACGAACCTCAAACCTTATGCCAACGGCACTAATGTAGATTCACTCGTGGGTACCGACAAGCACCTGACCGATGCGATGGCCGACGCGGCGATTGACTTTATGGAAACCCAACTCGCCAGCTCGAGCGAACCGTTTTACATGAATGTCGCATTCAACGCCGTCCATACACCGATCGAGTCTCGGCCTGATCTTCACACAAAGTACAACGACATTCTTTCTAGCAACGGCGGTGTATCTCCCGACCCGCGGCACGACGATCCCGCCTACGCCGGGTTGCTGGAAGGAATGGATCAGGCGATTGCTCGCATCATTGATTTCGTGCAAGACCCAGACGGCAACGGTGACCAATCGGATAGTATTGCTGAGAACACCGTGGTGTTTTTCTACGGCGACAACGGTGGTTTTAGTGGTGTGACCGACAACACCCCACTCCGTTCGGGAAAGGGTTCGCAGTATGAAGGTGGCCTCCGCGTGCCTCTGATCGCGTGGGGACCAGGTACGATTGCAGCCGGTAGCGCTTCGGATGAACCGGTTCACGCGGTCGACTTTTATCCCACCTTTGCCGATTTCGGCTCAGCTCCGCTTCCCAACGCTTCATTGCATCCGACCGATGGAGAGTCGCTCGTCGGTCTGCTCTCTGGTCAAGAACCTGAACTTTCGCGCGACACCGTCTTCTTCCACTTCCCCGGTTACCAGGGTGCCAATGTGCCTGTCTCGACAGCCATGTTCGACGCGGGAGCCAACCGTTACAAGTTGATGTACTTCTATGAGAAGCGCACCTTCGAGCTTTATGACCTGAACAACGATCTCGGCGAAACGAACGACCTCGCCGAAGGCAACCTCACCCCGCTGCAATACAAACTGGCAGCGCGGGCGACACGTGAACTTCGCAACTGGCTCGACGAGACCGGCGCGTTGTACCCGACAGTGCGAGCCGACGGCAGTCCGGTCCCTGCACCGCAACACCTGCCTGCCGTTACCTTCGATCTCGACACCAGTCTTCACGGACTCACCTCGGCTCAGATCGACAAGCTAGGCATCACGCTTTTTCTTTCGGCTGGTGGCAACGCTGCTCAGTTCGATGCGGATGCAACCGGAGTAGGAGTCGTTTCCAGCTTCGACACCGGCACCGCCACGCAGCGTCGTCGCGTGAACGGCTCCTACACCACTCCTGAAACGATTGAATTCTCGTTCGATGAAGACGTCTTCTTAAAGTCGCTGCTGCTTGACGCGCTCAACACCAACGGCGAGGAAACGGTCACACTCAGTTTTGTCTCTGGTGACAATCCTTTCACCGGACTCACCGGCTACGACGACAATGGCTTGACACTTGATGCGGACTCACTCACCTTTGCTGCCGCGAACGCCGACGGGATGGAGCACCTTTTGGAGTTCGGTATCCTCGGCCAAGACGAGTTGTTCCTCACCGCCGGAACCGTCCTTTCTCTGACTGCCGATCCCGTGACTGGCGGCGGCATACTGCTTAACGCGATTTCAATCGCCCAACCTTTAGCGGCGATCGATGACATCTTGCTCGACTACGATCTCGACGGCCAAGTCACCGCGTCCGATTTGGCTCTCTGGCAAACCACCTATAACGCGACTGACGACTTACGTGCTGACGGCGACACAGACAACCAAGTCGGCGGAGGTGATTTTCTGCAGTGGCAGATTCACCGTGATGCCTCTACCGTGTTTTCCCAATCAGTCCCCGAACCGTCGACGCTGGCGACGCTCATTGCCGGAGCCGCGGTTCTGCTCAGCATGAGAAGATCGAAGAGCTTACCCTAGCTCGTCTGATTGGTACCCTTTACTTGATCGCACTCGGGAGTGGTATCTCCTCTACACTCCAAATCGTGCTGGGATTCGCAGGGAGTGATCGCTACAATCGTGGAAGTCGTTTGCGGAACAGCCGGCCAGACCACCTCGAAGCTTTCACACCATGAAGATGAAACGCACACTCCCGGTTGTTCTCGTCGCCTCGGTGGGAGTGCTCTTTTTTCGACCATGGCAGAGTGAATCTGAAACCGAAGAAGAGCTTCCCACGACGCAGACCAATGTCGAAACCGAATCGGTCAGTGACACGTCCATCGAACGGACTGGGCCACTGATTTGCCCAGGGACTTGGAAACAGAAGCCGCGCGAGGACGACTCAGGACGGCGTTATCTCAAGGTAGAGTCCGACGGCGTAGGCGAGCTAATCATCCAGCTCGATGGCACGCAGAAATTGGTGATCGGGTCAGGCGAAACGGTCGTCGACACCACTTGGCGAGTCGAAGACGAAACGATCACTTTCAAGCTAACCGGCGGCAAACCTGAGTCCGCCTACAAACGCCTCCTGGCCCTCGCGTTGGAAGAAGAAACCACATTCGTCATCCGATCAGCCGAGCCCAAACGCATCGTGCTCGAACACAGCACCGAAGGCGACATCACCGAGTGGAACCTCCAAGGCGATCCGCTCTGTTATGAGAAAACTCGAACGGATGAAGAGTAAGTCAACTAAACTGTCATTCCGACCGAGCGACAGCGACCGAGGAATCCGGCGTGCAGTACGGTTGGCATGACGACTCAACAGTTGTGCTGACCAGATTCCTCGGTCGGCGAGCCTCCCTTCGGAATGACATGAAAGCGAGCTATCAATTCGCGGCTCTAAACTGAAGCTTCGCCTTTTCCAAAGCCGCAATCGTCGGGGGCGAGGGCTTCAAGGAACCGGGCCGTTTCCCAGCGGCAATCATTTCCGGCGTGTGGCCGTATTTATTTTTCTTGTCCCAAACCTTTGGGTCCGCGCCGTGCTTGGCGAGTCGCGTGACCGCCTCGGGATAGTTGCGATAGGCGGCTCCGTGCATTGCCGTTTGACCTCGTTTGTCCTTAGCGTTGACATCGACGCCTAAGGAGACGAGCCAATCGATCGCGGCCAGCACTTCGTCGACCGTGCCCGGCTCTTCGCCAACGGCAATCACTCCGATCCCTGCCGAAGCCATAAGCGCGGTGCTCTCGTCAGCGTTCTTTGCGAGTGGATCGGCCCCCAATTCCAGCAGCAACTTCATCAACGGCATGTCAACGGTTTTTGCAGCGAGCAAGAATGGTGTGGCTCCCTTGTTGGAAAACACGGCTTCCGCGGAATGGCCTCGCTCAAGCCTCGCATTTACGTCAGCTCCCATTTCGACAAGCCGTCGTACGAACTGCAGACTGGTGACGCTCCCCGATCCTCGCGGGGGAGGATCGCCAGCCGGGTTGTCGCCGATACTGGTTCGTCTCACCCAACTCACGGCGTGCAGCGGCGTGAACCCGCTCTGTTGGTCGTTCGGATCAGCACCCAGTTCGACGAGCTTCAAAGCAAGCTCAAAGTGCCCGCTCTCAGTGGCGAGCATCAATGCCGTCATTCCTTTGCGTGGTGCCCGTTCTCCACCCCACTTGGGCTCCATCGCATGATTTACGTCGGCGCCGGCCTTGATCAGCGCAAGTGCCACTTCGATCTTCCCTTCACGCGCTGCGAACTTCAGCGCATCAAACCCGCTACCAATCGTGCGGTCCCGCTCCGCTCCCGCGTCGAGCAGCGCGTGAGCGATCTCAAGATGCCCTTCCGCCGCCGCCCACATCAGCGCCGTCTGGCCACGCTTCTCAGCAGCCTTCACCTTCGCGCCCGCATCAATCAGAAGCCTAAGCGTCTCCAGCGAACCACTCCGCGCCGCCAGCATGAGCGGCGTTTCCCCGCTGGGAAGTTTCCGGTTCACCTCGGCTCCCTCGCCAAGCAAGATCTCAACCAACTCCGCATCTCCGGCGTGCGCGGCAATCGAAAGCGGCGTCACCCCGTAACGTGTGCGAGAATCAATCTCAACACCCGTGGCAACGAGCGTGCCCACCGTCGGCACATGTCCGTGATACGCTGCCCAATGCAGCGCGGTCATCCCATCGGGTTGGGTGAGGCTGGGATCGTGGCCTTCGCGGAGGAGGGGCTCGATGAGGTTCCAGTCACGTTGCTCTGCGGCTTGGGCGAGTGCCGGGCCCTGCTTAGCGGATACTTCTTGCCCACAAGTTGAATCGCCTACGGCGAAGACGCAAGCGAATGTCAAAACGACACAAAGAAATCCGTGACGGACGCATTCATTATTCATCATTGATCGTTCATCACTCAAATCGCTACTGGCTCAAATAACGCCTCGACTTTCCCATCGCTGTCGGCGAACGTCTCCAACGGCACGCCTGCTTTGTTGAGGAGCGTGAGGTGCAGGTTGGCTAGCGGGGTTGGCTTATCGTAGTGGATGTGCCGTCCGCCACGCATATTGCCAGCGGCTCCGCCGGCAACGAGGATCGGTAGGTCGGTGTGATCATGGGCGTCGCCGTCGCCCATGCCGCTGCCGTAAAGGTAAAGCGAATGATCCAACAGCGTGCCGTTCCCCTCGGGTGTGGCGGCGAGCTTTTCTAAGAACTCTGCGAACAACGAGACGTGGAACGCGTTGATCTTCGCTACCTTGGCGAGCTTCTCCTCGTTGTGCCCGTGATGCGTCAACGGGTGATGCGGCTCGGAGACGCCGATCTCAGGGTAAGTACGCGTGCTTGCTTCTCTTGCCAACTGAAAGGTGACAATTCGCGTGATGTCGCCTTGGAAGGCGAGGACTTGCAGATCGAACATCAGCCGTGCATGCTCGGCATACTCCGCGGGCACACCGACGGGGCGGTCGAGATCGGGCAACGGGTTTTCTTTGACGTTGCTCTCGGCACGCTGGATACGTCGCTCGACTTCGCGAATACTCGTGAAGTAATCATCAAGGCGATTCCGGTCTGTCGCGCCGAGCTTCAAGTTCAGTCGCTTCATCTCTTCGGTGACCGAGTCGAGCAAGCTCGCTCGCTCCGCGATCGCTGCGCGTCGTTGGTCGGGCGTATCCCCTTCACCGAAAAGCGTTTCGAAGACCAAACGTGGATGTGCTTCCGAAGGCAACGGCGTCGTCGGTGAAGCCCACGACAGGTTGTTCTGATAGACGCACGCGTAACCATTGTCGCATTGGCCGATGTTGTTGAGCAGATCCATCGCCAACTCGAGCGAGGGCAACTGCGTCTGTTGACCGATATGTTCGACGGCAATTTGATCAACGGTCGCTCCCAAATAGTAATCCGCACTCTCGGTCCGCTTCGCGCGAGCCGCGCTCAAGAACGCTGCATTGGAAGTCGCGTGCGAGCCTGGGTAAGCGTTCTGCAATTCCATCCCGGTAACGACCGCCACTTGATCCTTCACGCCGGCGAGTGACTTGAGACTTGGTGTAAGCTCACCAAGGGCGGCGTCGCCTGAAGTCTTCACGCCAGCCGGCTTCCACTGCTTGGGATTAAAGCCCATCGGAATATAAACATATCCCAACCGCCGCAGCTTGTTTGGCGCAGCAGCCGTCTCCTTCAGCGAAGCCATCGCCGGCACCATCGCGTCGAGCAACGGTAAAGCCAACGCGGTGCCCGCGCCGCGAAGGAGTGTTCGTCGTGATAAGCAATTCTGAGTTCCAATCATAATGCGATCCCTTGACTAGGATGCACACTTAGGAGTCTCACGCAAAGGCGCAAAGACGCTAAGATGTACTTGTCACATACTGCTCCGGCTTGAAATAATCACTATCGATGAAAAGGCGTTACTTGGATACGATTTTGTGCACTACGGTTTACTACTTAATGGTGACTACTCTTCGCGCCTTAGCGCCTTTGCGTGAGACTTATTCCACCTCCATCGCTTCGCGCATCTGAAAAGGCACACTCTCGACAATCCCCATGATAATCGATGAGAAGCGATAATCCTCCTCGGCTGCCTGCCGAACAATCTCGCGTATCGCGGGGCCATCGGTAGGTTCAGCGCCGCGGCCTAATGCATAGGTTAGCAACTTTTCGGTTAACGTGCCCACAAACATTTCTGGGCGGGCCAGCAGGCCCGCTTCGATGTCAGCGACGCCTGCCAACTCCGTTCCGTCTGGCAATGCACCGGAAGAGTCGATCTTTCCCTCGCCTTCAAAGTCCCGCCAACGACCGACCGCGTCATAGTTTTCGAGTGCGAAGCCCAGCGGGTCCATCAAGTTGTGGCAAGACGCGCACTGGGGATTGGCACGATGCTCCGCCAAGCGCTCGCGAATAGTGAGCTCGGCGAGTGTTGTTTTCTCTTCCAACGCCGGCACGTTCGGCGGTGGGGGTGGTGCCGGGGTGCCAAACAGATTTTCCAAGACCCAGTTGCCGCGAATCGTTGGGGAGGTACGTGTCGCGTAAGAAGTCACCGCGAGAATACTGCCATTCCTGAGCAGTCCACCGCGTCGATAGCGGTCCTCAAGTTCTACCCGTCGGAAATAATCTCCCCGGACCCCAGGCACTCCATAGTGCTTGGCGAGTCGTTCATTCAAGAAAGTGAAGTCCGCTTGCAGAAGGTCGAGGACGCTACGGTCTTCGCTTCGAACACATTCAAACAGGAGCTGCGTTTCACGACGCATCGCTTTGCGGAGGTTGTCATCGAAATCAGGAAACCGGCGCAAGTCAGGAGAGAAGGACTCCAAGTTGCGTAAGTAGAGCCACTGATCAGCGAAGTTCGTCGCCAGTGCCGTTGCCCTTTCATCAGCCAACATCCGCCGCACTTGGTCGCCAAGCACATTAGGCTCATGCAATCGGTTCTGTTCAGCTAGATCCAAAAGCTCGTCGTCAGGGATGCTACTCCAAAGAAAGAACGACAAACGCGAGGCCAGTTCGACATCGCTGACTTGGTAAGGTTCGCCTGCTGCTACTTCTTCAGGCTCTGACTCAACGCGAAAGAAGAAATTCGGATTCACCAACACAGCAGCCAGCGCTGATTCGATCCCCGCGTCGAAACCACCCGGCTTCCATGTTTCCTTGAAGAATTGCATTGGCTTCTTCAAATCATCTTCCGAAACCGGGCGTCGGTAGGCACGCCGGATAACTGAGCGCAGAATCCTCTCAGCACATGCAGCCGCTTCCATCGAGCTGCTAGGATCGTTAGGTCGAGTAACAAACAAGCGTTGGCGACTCGGCGTTTCACCTTCCTGCAACTTGTCCGCAACGCTTGCGTCTTCGCCGTCATCAGGTTTCCCCAGTGGCCCCGTTACGGCGATCTCAAAAATCGCCGGCTCCGGTCGCGGATGCCGGTGCCGATTGTAACTTGCGTCAAAGGGTTGCCGTTTAATCTCGCGCAGCGCGGCCGACGTCTGCGGAAACGTCGCTCCGATCGCATGCGGGCCCGCAGTCACATGAACACGGACTTTTAAGTTCGCATCGATCAGCGTGTCATCACGTTGGTATCCCTGCTTCCCTTTCTTGGGAGCCACGACGGTAAACCGTTTCACGAGTTCGCGATCAATAAGTAGGTCGATGTCGTGCGTCCCTTGCAAGCCTTCAATGTACTCGTCGCGATCGCGGGTGAGGCGGATCTGAAACTCATACTCCCCTGCCCTCGCAAACGTGTGCTTGAACAGGCCCCCGCCACGCGTCCCTAACGGCAAGCCTTCGAGATGCGTAAGCTGCGTGCGATCCGGCGGGATCCGAAAGTTCACGCCCCCCACTCCCCGATGACGACTGCCAACCGCCATGCGGCTAATCTGTTGCGCTGCAGAGATGTAGCGATTCAACAACGTCGGGGAGAGATCGCCCACCGTGACGTTATCGAAACCGTGACTCTCTTGATCCACCGGTAAAAGCCGCTCAACCTCGATGTCGAGATGCAAGAGATCGCGAATTGCATTCTTGTATTCGGTGCGAGTCAGCCGACGAACCGACTCGGTGCGTCCTGGCTTCGGGCTTCGCTCGGCACGTCCGTCGAGTTCTTCTTCAAGAATCTTCAGCACCTCGACATACTCCGACTCGTCGGGACGCGTCGCATCTGCCGGCGGCATCTGTCGAGCGCGGAGCCGCTTCACGGCTTTCTCCCACGCCTGGTTTTCCGCTTTAGAAAGTGGTCGATCTGAACGGCTCAGCAGCGTGCTGACTTCGAAGGTTTCCCAATCCAACGCCGCTTCAGCCCCATCGCCTGAGTGGCATTCCAAACAGTAGTTGCCAAGAAAATCGGAGACATACTCGACCGACTCTGCACTCAAATCAAGTGGTGCGAGAAAGACAAAACCGAAACACAGCAGCTTTTGAAGAAGTGCTAGCATGTTTTCGATTTTAACCGTTTGATGAGAGAGATGCGAACTGTGTCAGAGTGACCCATTTCCAATGCTAGCGTGGGAAGCTGTAACGGTTGCTCCTGGAATGCTCAATTCACCGCCGGCAACGGTTCGATGCGTGAGGAAGTATGCGGTCGACTCGTCCGCAAGACTCATGTCGAGCCTCTCTTCAACTGCCACTCTTATGCGAGCGAACTCACAAAACCGTGCAGGAAATCTCCTGCCCAGTGCGCTGCTCGTTGTCGTGGGCTGCGGCCTGCTGGGGTACTGGTTTTGCACTCCCGACAAACCAGAGCGAACGATTCCGACTGCGCCGGTCACCGTAGAGACGCTGGCCGAGTCTTCTCAGGCGGAGACAAAAGAACCCTCAGCGCTCAACTTGAAGGTGCAAGAGATGCTCGCCCAGGGTGGCTGCCCTGGGTGGATTACTTTGGCGAGCGAGCCGGAACTTCTCTCCGAGCCAACCCTCGAAGAGTTGCCTTCCGTTGAAACGCATAATGACGCACAAGTCCAAGCGACTTCGTTCGACGACTCGCTTCTTGAGGAAGACGACCTCTTGGGCGACACCGACGACTTGCTGGCGGCACCTGCTGATCCGCCGAGTCTCGAAGAGCTTCCCCAGCCGAAGGATCCCGAGCCGAAAGATGATGCAGAAAGTTTGCTCGATGCTCGCGATGACTTGTTGACGCCTGAACCGAGCGGCGACGCCAACCCCAGGCTTGCGCCAGGGCCTAGTGCAACACAAGAGAGAGAGCCGCATGCGCAAGCATCCCCTAGCCCCCAGCGCAAGCTGGGGGTTGCGCCACCAACGACAAACAACAACGCAAATCAACTCTTCGCACCACCCAGGCAGTCGACCCCCAATCCCCACGCCAACGCAAGCCAGAACACGCGCCCAAAAACCCAGCAAGAGCGTTGCCAGTTCGTTGCCGATTCGCTTTATCCCGAGGCCGCATCGTGCAAGACTTGCCATGAGAAGATCTACGACGAATGGAGCATCTCGAGCCATGCGTACGCGGCGGTCTCGCCAATGTTTCAGAAGTTTGAACAGACGATCAATGACATTACTCACGGCACGGTCGGCTACTTCTGCCTACGCTGCCACTCGCCTGTAGGAACGGCACTAAACATTGATCGCACAACGCCGCTTTGGGACCAGCCCCAAGTCGCCCGTGAGGGGATTACCTGCGTCGCCTGCCATCGCATCAACGAGGCGTACAGCAAGACCAACGGTCAGCGTCACATCGTTCCCGGCGACATCTACGCGCCGGTGTACGGCTCCATCGGCGGTCACGGCGTCGCCGAAGTAATCGCAAAGAAGAATGATTACAAAGTAAAAGTTGACCCCGCCAATAAGAAACCGGGGCAGCCGATTCATCGCGCGGGTGTTCGATTCCCTCAGTTGGCCAAAAGCGAATTCTGCACCACTTGCCACCAAGTCGCTGTGCATCCGGGCATCAAGTTAGAAGTCGTTTGGGAACAGTACCGCGCATCTCCCGCCTGCAAAAAAGGTGTGAGTTGCCAGGACTGTCACATGGGCCGCATTCCCGGTGTGGCCAGCGGCTATGAAGTCGGCGCTGCCGCAATCGTTAATAAGAAGAAGGTCAACGAGCATCGGAAACATTCGAACCACACCTTCTACGGACCCGGCTACTCGATCGCTCACCCTGGGATCTTTCCCTGGAATACCAAGGCACAGCGTTGGACGATGCAGGAGTGGCTCCTCTTTGATTGGAGAGCGGGCTGGGGAACAAAGGAGTTTGAGGACGCGCTGGATGACAATCTCATTCATGTCAGCTTCCCAAAAGTCTGGGACGACGTCGACGACCGCATGGATGCACGAGAGATCGTCGAAGACAACCAAAAGAAGCTCGCCCACAAAAACGAGCTTCGGCGAGCGGTCCTCGAGAATGGCTCGCATATCGATGGCCCTTTCTTCAAACACCCACCTCGACTTGGGCAAGACCTCAAGTTCAGCTACACCGTGATCAATACCAACGACGGCCATAACTTGCCAACGGCCTCGCTCGGCGCGCAGCCGCAACTTTGGGCCAACGTAGTTCTGATCGGCCCAGATGGTCAGCGACTCTGGGAGACTGGCTACCTCGACCCGAACGGCGACTTGGCCGACATCCATTCGCTCTACGTTCGCCACAAGAAAACGCCATTCGATTGGCAACTCTTCAACTTGCAAACGATGTTCCTCATCACGGGTGTGAAAGGGACTGACCGCGAGTTGCCGCTGCCCGTGAATGTCAGCATCGATCAACTTCCATTCCTCCGTCCGGGTGCACAACCGATCTCGACGATTAACCACCCACCGTTCATTCGCATGGAAAGCCGCTCGCTTCCGGCGCTTGGCTCGCGAACGGTTCCCTACAAAATCCCGGCCGAACTCATTCGCCAACCGGGACGTTACCGACTCAGTTTCCGAATGCGAAGCCGCGCGGAGCCGCCCTACTTCATGCGTTTCTGCAGCAGCACACCGGAAATGATTCGTCGCATGACGGAAGGGATTATGGATTTCCATCAGTCCAGTTTTGAATTTGTCGTGAGGTAAGAAGCTGTTAGCGGTTAGCTATTGGCTGTTAGCTTTTTATTGAGAGTTCATGCAAAGCACGCACATCGATTATCGAATGAGCTTCAATCGACTGCTGTATCGATCGATAACAGCGTGCGCTTTGATGGTTTCTTCTTTGCAAACATCATTCGCCGGGCAGCCTTTGTTTGATGCGCCCGGTGCTTATTGTCCGGGGCCAGTTCGACCTTCGACGAGCTTCGCGCCACCGGCATTACCGTCGCCTGGCTATCTGCGTGGACCGACGCGACACGGTGGTCTTGTCGCTCCGGTCAATCCGGCGGTTGTCTCTGCGCACGCTCCTCCTTGGGAAGCTTATGCAGACGCGCCTCGCAAGAAAGATGAAGCACTTCACCTAGCACCGCACTTTGTGCCACACGCGCACGATTGCCGCGGGTGCGAAACCCAGTATTCGTCCGACGATTTCTCACCTGACCCGATCTGCCCGCAGTTCAGTTTCGATTCCTTTGGTGAGTTACAGATCTACGGCGGCAAACGGCCCATCTGCGAACAGCGACCTCTCTGCGAGAAGCCGCTGCCATTCTATCCCAACGGCCCGTGGCCTCCTTCGTTCTATTTCTTGGGCCCCACAAACCTGGTTCAGCCGAAGTTCTTCGTCTATGGCGATTACCGTCAGGCGATCGCTAATAACAACTTCAACGGCAATACCGAAACACGTTGGAACAACCGACTGAACCTCGAGATTGATTTCTGGATCACCAGTACCGAACGCGTTCATGCGTTCTGGGGGCCACTTGATCGTGGTTTAGATTTCACGGGGATCCTTTTCGATGGCGGCGATGCGACCTACCAAGAGAACTACGACGGGTTCGATCAAAACACCGACGCGCTTTATTTTGAAGGAGACTTCGGCCAAATCCTCGGCGGCTTCCGTGGCATCGAAGCACCGTTTGATGCACCGTTTGCTGTGGGACTGATTCCTCTGCTATTCCAGAACGGCATTTGGTTGGAAGATTCTTTCGTCGGAGCCGCGGCGACGATCCCGGCGAGGAACTCGCCAGGGCTTGATTGGTCGAACTTCGACACGACATTCTTTGTCGGCTGGGATGAACTAAACACCCGTGCCTTCGATGGACCTGCGGCTGACCAAGCCGACTTTGTCGGCGCCACGACGTTCATCGAGCGTCGCGGAGGATACTTCGAGGCCGGCTGGGCGTACGTGAACGATGTCACAAACTCGGGTCGCAGTTATCACAATTTGGCTTTCAGCTACACGCGGCGCTATGCAAACTTCGTTTCGAACTCAGCGCGTCTTCTGATCAACACTGGGCAAGACGGACCAAAAGATCTGCGGACCGCCGATGGCTACTTGGTGCTGCTAGAGAACAGCTTTCTCACACGCAACCCCTATCGCGTGGTACCTTACGCGAACCTGTTTGCCGGCTTCGGCAGCCCTCAACCCTTGGGACGCATTCAAGGCGTGTTGAAGAACACTGGCATCAACTTCGAAAGCGACCTGCTCACCGGCTATCCGATTCTCGACGATACAGCGCGGAACACTTACGGAGCCGCCCTCGGCGTTGACCTGCTAGGCCAGATCTTTGAGAAACAGCTCATCCTGGAATTCGCCACCGTGCAAGCCTACGACGATGCCGCTAATCGCAACGCACCCGGCGATCAGTATGCCTTCGGGGTACGTTACCAACGCCCTTTGAATCGCTCAGTCATCTTGCGAACCGATGCAATGTACGGTTGGCTCGATAACGCCGACGACATTAGCGGCATGCGGGTTGAACTGCGGAAGAAGTTCTGAGGAATCGATTACAGGTAGGGTATGCCGAGGCACGAGGCATACCAAGAAGCAAGGCATGGTATGCCTCGTACCTCGGCGATACCCTACTACCCACTTAGTGCATATCGCGTTGAATCTCGCGCATCACTTTCTCAAGCTCTTGCTTGAGCCCGAGCTTCATCGAGAGCTGGGCGATGTTCTTCGAGACGATCTTCACCTTCTCTGGCGAAAGATCACACACCACGTTCACGAGGACGAGATTGTTTCCTTCTGAGCCGATGACGAACAGGCCACGGATCGCGCCATCTTCTCGGAGGGCTGAAACGATTGCCGTTGCGTTGCGCTCGCGGACGCGGACAAGGTCGTCCCAATTGGCTTCTTTGATACGCTTCTGGTAGTGTGCAATCAGAGCAGAACGCTTGCCGCTATCCTCCTCGGTCAGTCGGTCGTAACCGCGAATCCGCACTTCGCTAACCGCTCCACCGACTTGGTTGATGATCTCTTGAACGGATTTTAGGTACTCCGCAGACTGCGTAATCGCTTGTGACTCCTGGCCCTTCACGCTTTCCAGCAGCCCCTCGACGATGCCATCCAAGGCGGCTCCAAACAGGCCGCTGACATCGGTCAACATGCCCTTGCCAAGGTCTACTTCAAAGGCTGCCTCCGCATTGGGAATCGCCGCGTGGTCGAATTCAATCCGACCGGTAATCGTTTCTTCTTGTGCGTTGGCAGTCGCTGCTGCACTGCCGAACAAGGCCACCAGCAAAGCGACGGTTACTGGAGTGCTACCCGCAGGCTTACGCCTTGCGGCTCGGACGCCACTGACTTCTTTTGCTACCAACATGATCGAATCCCTCGTCTAACAAACCACAAAACTCTTGAGACGCACCATGCGGCTCTATCTTTGTAATTCGCTACCGGGGAATCGATCTTGGTTATCGACGGAAAGTTTTTCTTCCGTCCTTTCAAGAAGGAGGGAAGCGTCGAGTTCGCTACCTATCGGATCAACATGATAGTGGTGACATTGTGTACAGCTTTCACCTGCCGCCTGATGGGTATGGCACGACGCGCAGCCTGATTTTTCGAGCGGTTCGAAACCGGAATCCTGAAGCTGGCCAGCGCGAACTTCACCTTGAGGTCGATCCTCACTCACCCGATGACAACTCTTGCAATCTTGTAATCTGGGCTGGGTCAGATGGGGCGTGTGTGAGAAATGAGTGAATCCTCGCGGTCTTGAATCGGTCTGTAACGACCGCCAATGAATCTTCACAATTCGATCCTCCTCACGCACCGCGGTGTGGCAGGTGCTACAAAGGCCTGGTGACGTTGGAGAAAACATCTCCTTAAGCAGTTGGTCTGCCATGACTGACCGACCACCGCGGTTGGCTTCAGCGGCGAGATCAAGCCACCCCTGCAGCCAAGGATCGGAATGACCGCTCGGATGGTACTTCAACGCGAAGGATGCATCATCTCGCTTCCAGGTCCCTGAAACTTTCTCTGGCGATGCCTCCTCTGAAGTTTGCCGCTGGCCGAACCAGTGTTGGCGATACTCCTGCAGCATCTGTTGCGAGAGTCCGCTTTCTAGTCGTGCGGCTTCTGGCTTGCTCAACGGCCTTCCCAGAACCTTCTCTGCTCGGGTGGTGATTGCCGACGGCCCTTTCTCTTCTAGCTCAGCGACAAACTGCTTCAGACTCTTGATGATGTCGCCTGCAACTTGGAGTTGCTGCGGGTCGTCGATATCGATGTCAAAGAAACTAAACTCTGGCCCTAACATTTGCATCGCTGAAAGCGCTCGTTCATCTGACGAGAGCAACAAGCGTGTGACTGGCGAAAGCTGACCATCGAAGTCGAAGTCGGCATCTTCAGGCCACGCGCCAATCTCTGCTCCTGCCTCAAGCAAAGTCTCAGCGTCCAGCGTCGGTAACGAAACAAGCGAGACGCCGTCAGACAAGCTCGCGTTGATTCCCTTCTCATGACAACTCGCACAAGAACTCTCATAGCCAAGCGTGCTGATGCCACCTCCTTGATCTTCGACGTGGCACTGTTGGCAGTTGAACGGTTGGTCCTCCTTGGGAAAGTGCTTGCCGCTGTGTGAGGCGTGGTCAAAGGAAATCCTCGTCGGCTCACGGTAAGGCCAGCCTGTAAATTCAGGATGATCCGTAGTGAAGGAATCGATCTTCTCAACATGGCACGCCTGGCAGGAAGCGCTATCGATGGCCGTGAGATCATGGTCCAAGCCGTGGTGCTCACGGTGGCATGCGGCACAGGCGATTGCGTTTCGTGAATCAATTCTCCCGGTGCCGATCGCTTCGATCCCATGTTTCTCCGCGGTACGCTCACAAAGGGAAGCAACCGGCAGATTATGGGCGGCTAAGGCGTACTTGGCTGAAAATGTTTGCTCATGACATTTCATACAGAGTTGAGACTGCATCGGCTGCAAGGCGACACCGCCGGTGGTATGAGCCCACCACTGACCAAGACTTGCATTCCCAGCAGCGTGACAATTGATGCAACGGTCTTTGCTCTGCCCCGTGGTAATGAGTTGTGCATGGGGCCGCGTCAACATCCCGGGTGCGAGCACCTCGTTCCGCCAGGAACTACTAATCAGCGTGAGGAGACCTCCAGCAACTGCGAGTAGAATACCGACAACGAATCTGCCACGACGCGAGCGAATCGAACGCGTCGGCGTACAATTGTACTGCACGCAACATTCGCCTTCAGGCGAGGGGCCCTCCTCGCAGGGGCCTCCGCGCATGTCCGATCGGTTGCAAAGCCAACGATCGCCCTCTTGCTTGGGGTGACAACCGTTGCCGTGTGAGCAACTGCCGCCGAGCGTCGGCCCCAGAGGGCAAGGTGTCTCGGCATCACACTGCCACGGCTGGTTCGGGCGATGGTAGTCGCCTGAGCCTTCAGGGTCGAGCGGACCTCTCACGTCGCCACCCCCATTCCTAGATGACCCAGTCTCGGGTAATCCAGACGACTCAGACCAAGCAACAGGTCACCCGAAAAAAGATGCGCCGTCCAACCGTGGAAGGCGGCAAGCAGCAGGAGTGGAAATGTTAGAGCGATATGAACGAATAGCCAGCCCTTCAATCGCCACTGCAATGCGTCGTGGTAATCGAGGTCGTCTCGACGACGTATTAATGAGAATAACTGTTCCGCCGTTTTGCGTTCTGCATCTGAAAGGTATCGCGTAGCTTCCGTGAGATCTGCCATTAATTGTTTGCGTCGCTCACTGGTTGGCCGCAAGCGATACTGCCAGCTACGTCGACTGGCGAAGTAGCTGCTGAGATGCTGATCGTAATACTCCCCCAAGGTTACTTGCCCGGAGGTTCTCACCGTTGCGAGGATGGTTGATTGTGCGTGGTCGCGAATGAGTTGTCTTAGGCGAGGGATTTCTTCGTAGAGGACTTCTTCGCCAACTCGGGCCAAACGTTGTGGTAAGGTTCGGGTCCAATACAGGCCCAAGCAGCCACTGGCAATGGTGGCGGCGAAGACGCAAGCGAGGGTGGTTTCCAGGATGCCGTTGGGGAGCCGCCACTGAATGTGGAGCAAGAAAATGGCGATCGATGCAAAGCCAAGATAAATGTGCATCTGCATCCACCAGGCAGATCGTCCCAGTGGTAGCGTTGGCAATCGTTTCCGCAGTGAATAGCTCGCTAGTACGATCATTGCCGCCATCAGCAGCCAGCCGCTATGAAACGCAGAACGTCCTAGCGAGAGTTCAACCCGGCGAACCCACCAAGCGATCAGCGCAACAGCAACGATTGCAATCGAGCTGTTGACGATTCGGCGGCGAGTGAAGGGGCGCATTGAAGAGTTACTGTCAGGACTTTTTCTAACCACGAATAACTCGAATAGGACGAATACTTTCTGTCAAAGTGGCGTTGATCGAGAACCTTATCTATTCGAGTTGAGAATGATAATTCTATTCGTGTTATTCGTTTAATTCGTGGTCAAAACAGAATCGCCAGAAAACTCACGAGCATTTACTTGACGACTAGCGATCGAGCCAGCCAGATAATTCACCCAGATTGCCTAAGTCAATCCGTACTAGAGCGTCATGTGGGCAGGCAGCGACGCAAGCGGGTCCTGTCGGCTGGTTGTGGCACAGGTCACACTTCGTTGCTTTGGCAATTGGTTGGTGCGTGGATTCATCGATGAGAACTGAACCGCGTCGGTCACGAATCTCAACCATCTTGATATTGTCATACGGGCAACTGTTCGCGCAAGTGGTGCAGCCGATACAACTTTGATCGTTAATCCGCACCACCCCGGTTGCCGTATCACGCGCGATGGCGCCGGTTGGGCAGCCAATCATGCAGACCGGATCAACACAGTGCATGCAGGCGTGTGTAATTTGGATGGGTCCATGGCGTGGACCTTGTCGGACGAATCGGGGGTTATTGTCGTGCGTCGCCGCACAAGCGCGAACGCAATCGTCACAGCGGGTACAGCGCTCCAAATCAATAGCCATCGCTTGTTGACCATTGATCAGTCGCCGCTCAACTAAGAATTCGAGCTTGGCTTGATTCAGTTTCTTGCCCGGATTGGCATTCGGTGCTGAGCTAACCAGTTGCTGATTCGTCACGCCGTACAGGGGCTTGAGCGTCCACTCGGCCACCTTGGCCGGTGACAAGTGAGGCAGAACGAGAGCTTCCAAGGCCTCTCTGGGAATACGCAACACGTCGACGTATCCCAGTGCGCGAAGTGAGAACTCAAGCGAAATTGTTCTCTGCTCTTGGAAGGATCTTACTGCTTCCGAAGAGCCAAAGGCTTGACCTTTGCCCAGATAAGCCAGTGTGCGGTGACCACTTCCAAAGCGCTGACTGACCCGAGCGAATCCGGAACGCACGAGCAACAATCCGTCAGCCGATTGGTTCTCTTCAGCAATGACGGGCTCGCGCTCGACCGCATCGCCGCGCCTTCCTCGCAAGGTTGCTTCGTAGTTATCGTTCCAACTGAAATGTCCGTGCGACTCGAAGACAGTTGCCTCAGCAACCGCGTCGATCTGTGTCGTTGAAAGCGACTCCAACAATGGTGTTTCTCGAAGGTGCAATCGCAAGCTGTTTTGTCGATAGAGCCGTTCGACATGCAGACGCAACGCTTCGGTGCGTCGCATGAGGTCGCGCAACCCTTGCCAACGAATCTCGACGACCGTCACTTCCCCCTCAGCGAAAACTGTTGCCGGTCGCTGACTCCGTGTCATGGCGGCGTACTCGCCAAAGAGTTCACCGGGACCGAGCCGATCGTTTTCGGTGCCGGCAACAAGTCGGGGAACATCTTGCACAAATACGCGAGGCCCCTCAGCATCCTTGCGGACGGAGGTCAGACTGTCTGGATCGGATTCCACATCCGAGAGATCAAAGGATGCCGTCGCGGACGACTTGCCGTGGCGAACTTCCGGCAGCTTGGGGTTAGTGGCCAACTGCCATAGCGCCGACCACCAGCTTCTTTTCCTCTCGGAGGGTCGTCCCATCGACTCCGCGGAGAGTCCACTCAGAACGACGCGGACGTTCCCTTGCAGAATGAGAAATGCACTACTGCCATAGTCGCCCTCGCGGACGATGAAGTCTCCGCTCTTGTAGTCAACAATCCGTGTGTCGTTGAGAAGTAAGTCGCGAAGCGACAAACTTGCGGGAAACCTTTGGGCATCGATCTGGGCGAAGGGATCGAGCTGCAAGAGATGCTCGACATCGACGTCACGCATCGACGGACTGAACGGCTGATCCCAACGCTGGGGACGGCTGACGGCGACTTCCATGTGCTTCGCAGTTTTTAGTTGTCAGTGTTCAGTTTTCAAGCCCAAAGCTACTCACAATATTACGCCGTGTGCTTGCACCACGCTCGTTCATTTGTAGCTGCTCGGAGCTGGCAGCAACGGATCAATTGCTTGCAAGTCTTTTCCGTCGGCTGTCGAAGCAAACTCGTAGGCAGACTGGCCGATTCTCTCTGCCGCTGCCAGAAGTGCCTCGCGATTGTTGAGCTTTAACTTCACGCTGAGGGCAGCATCCATTGCGGCAGCAACGTGCGTATTATCCGTGAGTTTGCGAATTTGGTACAGACGTTTTTTTTGGGCCAAAGCTCGCTTGGCCGCGGTGATCCCGAACGCAGCTTTTTCAGTGGCTAAAGCTGTCGCTTTGAAGCTTGCTTCCAGGTCGGCCATCACTCCGACGACGAACATCACACGTAGCCGTTCGGGTGTCGAGGGCACATTGGTTTCACCATTGCCACGGAGAAAGTTATGCCGCACCATCCCTTGCGACCAGGCGACCAGTTCGAAGTCAGTACTCCCTGGCTTATGTCCGCCAACATTGACGAGCTTCTCGTTCGGCGAAGTATGGCACGCCAAACATTGTCGCGCGACAAGGTACAAGTTCGTCGGGTTGTTCATCCCCGCGGCAATGCTCTTCTGCAAACGTTGCTGACGATGCTCAGGGGATTCGCTCTCTCGCGTAGCCGTCGGCCCGCCATAGTCGGCGTGCAAGTCGACCCAATCCTTTGCCGCCCCGTGACAAGATTCACATGAGACGCCAGCCACGACACGAGTCCGTCCTTCAGTCTCCTGGCACGTGTAATGGCATTTGGTGCACGTCTCATTGCGTTTGACACTTCTTAAACCTAACTTCTTTGCAATCTCTTTCGCTTCCGGCTTGCGATGCAAGGTTTCAAACGTGGCATAATGCGGCGTGGTCTTCCATTGCCCAATCTCAGCCCCGTGACATTTCACGCAAGCATCAACGCCAAGGACGTTGGCGGGGTCGCACTTCGCCTGTATTTCTCGGAGCTTGGCTGGAATATTGCCCGGCAACGGCTTTGCGTCACTAGCTTGGCACGCTTGCGAAATCCCCAGCAGCAGCGACAGGCTGAAGGTTGTAACGATTTTGCGAATGTTGATGACCATGACTTGTACTTGGAAGGTGTGCCGAGAGAGTGGTTGGGAAAGTGTAGGTCATAGATTGGCGTAGGGTATTGCCGAGGCACGAGGCATACCAGGGTCAAGCCCCAGCAGCTTAGGGTTGCGTCAATCCTCGCAGAAGCTTAAGGATTCTTATCTAGTCGATTCAGGTAGATAAACAATGCTAGGAGCACTGCACCGAGGACCAGATAGTAGGGACTACCCACGATGATTCCGTAAACGACCCCGACAACTCCTCCTCCTACACAACTAAGGTTAAAAAGGCAGCCGTTGAACTTGTCGTGTAATTCCCACGCGTCCTTCATTCCATCATCCAACGCTTCCATCGGATTGATCGTCTCTGAATACCTCTCAAGAAGGCGCGGCTTTCTCTTCTCGCCGCAATGCTGCGATTTGTCTTCTCTCTGTTCTTCAGACATGTTTGAAGTTCTCGTGCGTTCACTGTATGGCTCGCAGTATGCCTCGTGCCTCGGCATACCCTACGTTTTTTCCCGAAGCGAGGCGGAAGCGTGGGAACGAGGTCCCCATCACTCCAAGACCACATCTCCTTCTGGCACTGCAATGCAGGCTAGGCACTCACCCTCGCCCAACTCAACGCCCGGAGGCTTCACGTGACTAACACTGCCTGCCAGGACTTTCACACGGCATTGGCCACAATTCCCAGCGCGACAACCTGAAGGAAGGTCGATCCCCGCGTGTTGTGCAGCGGCGAGGATCGTTTCCTGGTCACTGGTCCAACGGACCGTTTCACCTGTGCCCGTAAACTTCACGTCGCACGGTTCTCGGTCGAGCGTGTCGATTCCGCTGATCGTCGCTGGGCCGAAAGCTTCGAAATGAACATGCTCGCGCGGCACGCCCCACGCCCAAATCGCAGGCACGAGCGACTGCATCATGGCCGGCGGTCCGCAGATATAGAAGCGATAGTTGTTTGTTCCCAATTCCGACTGGAGATAATCGAGATCAATGTATCCGCAGTGATCGTAACCGGCGAGCGTTCCGTTGCCACGAGCATGATCCGCCGAGGAAGGACGTGAGTAAGCGGTGCGTACTCGTAGCTTCGGCAACTGTTCGCGGAGTTTCAAAAGCTCACCCGCAAACAGGCGCTCGTCACCGTTACGGAAACCGGCAAACAGCCACGCGTCGCGCATGTCCTGTCGCTGGGCCAGCGAGACAATCATGCTCATCATGGGGGTCATCCCGATCCCCCCCGCGATGAAGACCACAGGCAGAGAGTCGGAGGTATCAAAGAAAAAGCATCCTTGTGGTGCTTCACATTCCAGGGTCGAGCCGACAGCGACATGCTGATGAAAGTAACTACTCCCCAGCCCCGCGGGTATGCCGGGCGAGTTGGCGGGAGGCAAGGCGTGTTTGATGGTCACCCGATAGCGGTCGCTTCGCCAACGATCTGAAAGCGTGTAGCAACGAACCAAGGGGCGCTGCGGATCGCCTGTTGGCAAATGGAAAGTCAAATACTGCCCAGGTGCAAAGCTCGGCAACGGCTGGCCGTCGGTTGGTTCGAGATAGTACGAACGGCAGTGAAACGCTTCGTCTACGATGGCGGTTACACAAAAGGGCCGCGTCCCTTGCCACGCTTTCAAGGCGGGCTGGCTTGCTTTGGCCCACTGGAGCGCTGCTTCAAGCTGAGTGTTGAATTCGCGCTGCTGATGGGAACGTTGATCGGCTTTGCGCCTTTTAGCGCGTCGCCCACTGTGTGCTGCGAGACCTGCACGCAGACCTGCAGCGCCGAGTAAGGCAGCGCCGGAAAGCATTCCTATAGCAGGTTGGTCGAGCATGAAGAGTAGGCAGTGGGCAGTGGGCCGTGAAACGTAGTTTCTAATTCAACGCTCACATGGAAGTCGACTTTCTCTTTAGCGTTTCGCCGCGGAGCTTGCTCCGTGATGGCATCACTTCGCAGTTTTCTCTTTCGCTGGCGCTGGCAACCTGCGAGCTAATTCAATCGCCTCGCGACTGACAGGCATCGCGGTGGGAGTTTCACCAACGGCGAATTGCACCCAATAGCCAGCCGAAAAATCAACCCACGCAGGCTGCAACAACAGTGCCTTGCCGTCGCGAACCATCAGTCGTGCATCGACTCGCCCCGCGTCTTCCGGCAAATCGCCCCACAGGCTGAATCCTTTTTCATTGAACACCATGCGCACCGCAAGGCGATCAAAGGGGATTGATTGCTGCGGTTGGATTCCTGGAGTTGCCAGGTTTTCTGCCTGGGGACGACACCACAACTTCTTCTCGATCTCCGCGAATAGTCGTGCGCTAAGCTCGCCTGATTCAACCTGCAATGCTCCATTGAGTCTTTGGATTCGATCGCCGACGAAAGCCAATTCCTCTAACTCAACAAGCGCTTCGCCCGTGGCATCCTGGGGGAATCGCCCTGGGAGATAATCACTAAGTTTATTACCTGTGATAGTTCCCTGGGCAAAGCCAACGATCTGCTCGCCTCTCGAGTCCCACCGAATCTTACCTCGAAACTTACCCTCCAAACCTTTCAGGACGGGAGCACAATAGGAAAGCAGCCTTACTGGCAAAGCTGTAGCACTTGCATCGAGTTTCGCTCTCCAAGTGCCGTCGGCTTCTTGCTGGACGAGCGCCGAAATCGCGTTCGCCTCATTAGGATCAAGCTGTGCTGCCAAACGCAAACGCTCGAACTCACCAACCCGATCGACTTGAAGACGAACGTTGTGAAGTGCCAACTCGTTCTTTGTCTCATCACCTCGTTTGGAATCGATGTTGAGTACCTCGATTCGCAGCAATAGTGGTTCTGCCGTTGGCGATTCCCACTCTCTTGCAGCGACTTTCAGTAACTCTCCGAGCGATTCCAGCTTGAGGCTGGCTTCCTTGATTTGAACGACATGCAAGTCGCCGAGTTTCCGCAGCTCGACTTGGTTGGCAGCGGCGAAATCGGCAAGCGTCGCGAAGGAAAACCTGGTGAGGCCGGGCTTTGGGTTTTGTTGAGCGGCCAGCTTAGGCGTTACGCGGAGACGTTCCGCGAGGCTCGCTTCTAACCGCTCGTGAGAACCGGGCAAATAGTGCGAACCGATCCAGCCGCTCGTCACCACGGTAGGTGCGAGGCAGAGCAGGAAAAAGCCGAGACGGCAAATCCTTTTGCGAGTTGTCTCGTGGAGTGTTGGCATCCTTGCCTGATTGTTGCGTTTGCTTAGCTACTTTTTTGAACCACAGAGGGCACGGAGAACACGGAGTTTTGTTTGAGAGCAATCCCCAACAGTTAGTACGCTCGCATCCAATCACTTATCAGTGTTCTTGATAATTTGTCCTATACTTAGTCCGTCCTGAAGAGACTTGATCGTTGCTTTGATTTTGGACTTATCTAAGCTTAGTTCGCCTTCGTAGCTCCAGTCTCCGTTAATGTATTCCACCACCTCACATTGACCGTTGTTCCTCCAATCTAAAGAATGGCTTGTTAACTCATTGGCAAGCTGCTTAAGGTCAAGTGCTGCTTTTGCGCCCTGTTTCGAACGTACCAGAGCTAGGTATTCGACAATGGACCTTGAATCCTCCCATCGGTGATGAGAGAGGCCCCAAGCGACCAACACCGTGTTACCGTCACGATCTGTTATAGCAGTGCTACTATCTCCAATAGGCTTCCAAAAGAAATCATGTTCATTCTTTACATACCATGAACACACAAGAGCGACGATTGCGACCAGCACCAAGACCACTTTCAACGAGAAGCGTTTTTGAAACTTCAATCTTCTACCTCGTTTGAAGCTTGATTACTAAGTCGATAGTTCATTCTCCTCCGTGTTCTCCGTGCCCTCTGTGGTTAAAAAAACTAAATGTTTCCATCAGTCAACGTTCCGCGGCCATCTTCATGAATAGTTCGTGGCGGGCTTTGATTTCTTCCAAGCTGTCGCCGCCGAACTTATCCACCACGGCGGCGGCCATTTCGAAGGCGACGACGTTTTCGATGATCACGCTGGCGGCGGATATCGCGCAGACGTCGCTTCGTTCGTAGCTGGCACCCTGCTCTGCTTTGGTCTCCATGTTGATCGACGCCAGCGGTTTGGCGAGCGTGCTGATCGGTTTCTTGGCGGCGCGGATGATTAACGGCTGGCCGTTGGTCATGCCGGCTTCGAGGCCACCGGCGTTGTTCGTGGGGCGTTCGTAGCCAAGTGTGGGGGTGTTCTTCTTCGACTCGTCGTAGTGGATCGGATCGTGGACTTGGGAACCTGGGCGACGAGCTGCTTCGAAACCGAGACCGATCTCCACGCCTTTGATCGCTTGCACAGCCATCACCGCTTGGGCGAGGCGACCATCGAGTTTGCGATCCCACTGGGCATGCGTTCCCAAGCCAAACGGCAAACCATCGACGCGCACCTCGATGATGCCGCCGAGGGTGTCGCCATCCTTACCGGTCTTGTCGATGTACTGCTTGATCGGCTCGTCACGGGCGAGATCGAGTCCGTAGACGATTGACTCGTCGCGAATCTGACGGAGTTCTTCCAGCGGCGCATCAACCGGCTCGATCTTTTCTTGGCCGATTTCAGTAACGTACCCGAAGACGGTGATGTCGAGCGCGGCAAGCAGTTGCTTCGCTAGCGCTCCGGCGGCGACGCGAACAGCCGTCTCGCGGGCGGAAGCGCGTTCCAACACGCCGCGGATGCTGCCGAGGTACTTCACCGCGCCGGTCAGATCGCCGTGCCCCGGGCGGGGACGTTCGAGGTCGTCCATCCGCTCGAGTTTGTAGTCTTTGTTGATCACTTCCAGAGCGATCGGGCTGCCGAGTGTCACCCCGTGCCACACGCCGGTGCGCACGTCGACCTTATCGGTTTCAATCCGCTGCCGCCCACCCCGTCCGTAACCGCCCTGGCGGCGTTTTAGCTCGAAGTTGATCGGTTCTTCATCAATGGTAACGCCCGCGGGGAAACCATCGACGAGCGCAAGCAGCGTCTTGCCGTGGGATTCGCCAGCGGTGAAATAACGGAGCATGTGTGAGGGGTGAGGGGCTAAAGGTCAAGGGCGAGTGCCGCGCAGCAATAGCGCAGAACTGCCGTGGAAGGTTAGTTTTCTTACTGTCGTGCTGCAATATGAGCGCAGCTGCTATCATACCCTGAAAATAGCAGAGTTGGGGAGGGAGGGTAGGCTGGAATGACCAATGCCCAAGCCTAAATGACCAATCACAAGCGATTTAATCGCTGTCAGGTCTTCACACAGAGTTATTGGTCATTGGGATTTGGACATTGGTCATTGCCAAGCGGCATGCAGTGTTATTCACGCAACTAAAAAGATGGACGTCCATCGTTCGAAAGAGCGGGCGTTCCGTCGGGCCGCTCGGTCGTCAGCACGGCAAACCGCGTTCGCGATCACTGCTAGTGGGCGTCGTCCTCAGCCCCCGGGAAGCGTGGTGATCGACCACCAGAGCTTTGTTCAGGCCGAGGAGTTCCGCGTTTCACAGCCCGCCGCTGTCGCCTGCCGAACCGCCGTCGAAGTGTGGGCTATTTTAGATGATTAGCGAGGCAGTTTCAGCCACGATTCTTGGCCACCGCCGAATTCTAACTCTTTCCTAATTCTATTTTGAACCACAGAGGACACGGAGAGCACGGAGAGAAGCAAGAAGAAAGCTTGCACTATAAAATACAAGTAGTGATTAGTTCTTGTAGTTAACAATTGAAACTACTATCTAGAACCAAATGGCCAATTCGTTCTCAGCACACACCATCAGGAATCTACCAACAAAACTCCGTGGACTCCGTGTCCTCTGTGGTTCAAAAAAACTACCAGCCAAACTCTGAGCCCGTCAGCAACTCATACGCCTCGACATACTTCGCTCGCGTTTTCTCAACAACCTCGTCAGGCAACTCAGGGGGCGGGCTGTTTTTATCCCAACCGGATTGGGTGAGCCAGTCGCGGACGAATTGTTTGTCGTAGGAGCGTTGTCCTTTGCCGGGCGAGTATTGGTCTGCTGGCCAGAAGCGGCTGCTGTCGGGGGTTAGTGCTTCGTCGATCAGGAACAACTCGCCGTCGTGGTGTCCGAACTCGAATTTCGTATCCGCGAGAATGATGCCTTTTTCTCCAGCGTGCTGGGCTCCTCGTTTGTAAATGGCGATGCTCTTTTCGCGGAGTTCTTCGCTCAGCTCGCGGCCGACTTTCTCGCGCATTTGTTCAAAGGTGATGTTCTCATCATGGTCGCCCTGCTCTGCCTTCGTAGCGGGGGTGAAGATCGGTTCTGGGAGTTGGTCGCTTTCGACCAGACCCGCGGGAAGTTTAACACCGCAGACCGTCTGCGTCTCTTGATACTCCTTCCAACCACTGCCTGAGAGATAGCCGCGAACGACACATTCAATCGGCACGACCTCGGTCTTGCGAACCATGACGGTTCGACCTGCTAGCGGCTCTAGGTCCGCTCCGTCAGGAAAGCCCATTTCGTGGACGTCGGTTTCGAGGAGGTGATTGGCGATGCCCAGATCAGACTCCGCGAGCAAGTCAAACCAAAACGTACTCAGCTCGGTCAGTAAGCGACCCTTGTCGGGAATGCCATTGGGCATCACCCAATCGTAGGCACTTATGCGATCCGTACTGACCAGTAGGAGGGTGTCTCCGAGGTCGTAGACGTCGCGGACTTTGCCGTGGCGGCAGGGGACAGAGTCGCCGGGAAGCGGGGGGAGATTGGAATGGAGTAGGGGCGTATTTTCCATAGCGAATTCCTCCTAGGGAGTTTCAACTCGTTTGATTGTAATGCGTTGCTTGACTTGCTTGCAGGGGAGGCGGCTTCGGACTTCAGACCTCAGGCTTCGGGCTCATGTGGTAAACCAACGAGTGCCGAAGTCCGATGACTGAGGACTTCCCCGCGCTTGTAGCACGCGAAACGGACAGATAGAATGAAACTTCAGGGCACAGACGTTGCCAATTCTCACTCCTGCCAGGCGTACTTCCATGGGTTTGCTGCGGTTTCGCGTTTATGAACGAGACCGCTTGGGGGACGATGGTTTAGGACGCATCTATGTCGCCGGGATGGAGGACATCCCCTGGTCGACCACGGCTAGTTGGCAAGACGACTTGCTAGTGGTGCGTCGTTCGGTCAGCGATTCTGGGAATGTTTTTGTCCCCTGGAATGTGCAGGGCCACGGGAGGCAGATGCTCGCTTCCACAACCTTGATGGAGCGTGAGAAGCCGTACACGCTGGAAGTGGAGCTGGCTCGCGGATTGATTCAGCGTTTGCGTTCGCGGCTATTCATCTGGGAATGGCTGGGCCTGGAATCGACGCCCGAGTTGCAAGAGCAGCTTCGTCAAGCAACGATTAGCTTCGCCCGCGCTGCCACCAACCAGCACGACTTGGCCCGGTGCGCGAATGCTGCTAACGGAGCCATCGCCGCAGCACTATCCGTCTCGAACCTTTTAGTCGAGAACTACACGGAGCAGTCGCTCGCCAAACGGCAACGGCAGACGCCGAGTTCGACGTTGTTGGGAGTGAGCTTGGGTCCCGAAACTCCGCCAGTCGAAGTCCGACGACAATTTGTTGATGCGTCGAACATCGTGCAGTTGCCCATTGGCTGGAGGAGCATTGAAAGCGAAGAGGGCAAACGCGACTTCAAGGCAACTGACGAGCAACTCGGTTGGTGCCAGAAGGCGGGACTGAAAGTTGCGGCGGGGCCGTTGCTCAGGCTCGACGATTCGGGAATTCCCCTGTGGATGTACGTTTGGGAAGGGGAAGATTACGAACAACTCTCGCGAATGATGATGGACCACGTGCGTGCCGTGGTCAGTCGATACGCAGGACGCGTGCATCTGTGGCATGTCGCCTCACGCGTCAACACAGGGCGACTGCTCTCCCTTGATGAAGAACAACGGCTCAACCTTGTAGCACAAGCGGTGCAAACGGTGAAGCAGCTCGACCCACGCACGCCGACGGTTGTGTCGTTCGATCAGCCGTGGGGAGAGTACATGGCCGGCACCAAAGAAGAGCTAGCTCCACTGCACTATGCCGACGCCCTGGTACGTGCCGATTTAGGCGTGTCTGGGTTTGGACTGGAGATCAACTCTGGTTTCTGGCCGCACGGCAGCGTGCGGCGGCCAAGCTTCGAGTACGGTCGGCTGATCGACCAGTGGAGTCTGCTGGGCGTGCCGTTGATGATGATGCTCTCAACTGCCCACAACAATGATCCGGACAACAAGGCAACGGCGAAGACGAATATCGAGCCGGCTGAAGCGAAGCACTTGAAAGACGCGCAGCTTACCTGGGCCAAGCAGATCGTGCCACTATTGCTGTCGCGTCCGACGGTTCAGGTGATTCTTTGGAACCAACTGAGCGACGCGCTGACACACGAGTTTCCAAATGCTGGCCTATTTGATGTGTTTGGGCAACCGAAGCCGACGTTGGCGTACTTGCGGCATTTAAGAAAAACCTGTTTGGTCTAGAGAAGACATGGGCAAGATTTACGACACAATCACTGAGCAGCTTCAAGCTTATATTGACTCGCAACAGATGTTCTTCGTTGCGACGGCTCCGCTAGCGTCGGACGGGCATGTGAATGTTTCGCCGCGGGGGTTGGATTCGTTCCGGGTGTTGGATGATCGAACCGTGGCATTTGTTGATCTCACCGGGAGCGGGGCGGAGACGATTGCCCACCTGAAGGAGAATGGGCGAATCACAATTATGTTCTGCGCGTTTACGGGCGCACCAAAAATCGTGCGGCTGCAGGGTACGGGGGAAGTGGTTGCCGTGGGAGACGCGGAGTTCGACGCTCTTCAAGAACAGTTACCACGAATTCCCGGCGTGCGAGCGATTATCAAAATCAATTGCACTAGGATCAGCGACTCTTGCGGTTTTGGTGTGCCGGAGTATGAGTACCTAGGCGAGCGGACCCAACTGACTGATTGGGCTGACCGGAAGGGTCCTGAAGGAACGCTGAAGTATCAGCAGGAGAACAACCGGGTGAGTATTGATGGACTGCCGGCGCTGGATGTTTGAGCGATTGAATTTGCAGGTGGTCCGAGGTGCTTAGGCATCCCGGCCAGGGACATCACTACCGAGGGTGGGCGAAAAACGAATCACCCAGGACCGCGTCTTCGCGATTGATGAAGCAAGGGAGCGCTTGATCCAATCTGCAGAAGTGGAGTGCCTGTTGGCAGGACTCGCTCAATCCGCAGAGTCTTAGGAAGCCGCCGTGGTTGAGCGTGCGCTTCTGCAGCATCACGAGCTGGCCCATCAAAGCACTCGGAAGGAAGGTGACGTCTTCCATCTCGAGTACGAGCCGATAAGTGAAGTGCTGCTCGGCTAACGTCCAGAGACGCTCAGCCAGGTCGCTGAATCTCGTGGGGTCGGCAGGATCGCCTTCGCCAGGATGCAGCCGGACGTAAAGCCATTCCGGGCCGCGGTCGACATCAAGGTTCCAACCGCCTTCAACATTGCTCAATACGTTAATCATGTCTGTGCGCTCCTTGCGACTCAATCATCCGTTACTCAACGCGGCACCTTCATCAATGGTTGCAGACGACTTGTCGCTGTGAAGACTACTCGCTGGTGATGAGCAGTCCGTTCCGAAAAAGAAAAGCCTTGCTGCACTTCCTTCAATCTAGGCTTGCGAGATAAAAACGACAAGCGAAGTTCGTTTACTTCGAGAATGATAGTGTTTCATAATCGGTTACAAAGCTTGTGTGCTAGCATCGCACAATAAACTAGGGAACTTACCAGCAATAAGGTAAGCGCAGAGCACGACAAGTCTTGATGCCCGGCAAACTGGACCAAGCGAGAATCGCTGGCTACTGAAGCATTTCAGCGATCGTCTTCCGGGCGACATCCATCGCTTCGGGCAGTTTCTCAGGTTGTTTGCCGCCGGCTTGGGCCATGTCGGGGCGACCGCCGCCGCCACCGCCAAGGGTTTTGGCGACCGGGCCGATCCACTTGCCGGCGCTGAGTCCACGCTCTTGCAAGTCCTTGGAAATTCCGGCGATGAGCGTGACTTTGTCTTCGCCGCTGGCGCTGGCCAACAACACGGCTGAGGGGGAAGTCTTTTGACGGATCTGATCGATGAGTTGACGCATGAGGTTCTGCTCGATGCCCGGCACATCCGCGACCACAAGGGTGGCGTCGCCGACTGTTTCGCTATTCTCAAGCAAGGAATCTGCGGTGAGTGGGCCTGCACTCGCACGCTCGTCGAGACGTTTGTCGAGCGATGCAACTTCGGCCTGAAGAGCTTCAATCCGATCCGCTACCGCCATCGGAGCCACCGACAACAAACGGGCTGCTTCGGTCAGGGATTGTTTCATCTCAGCGTCAGACACGTCGCCCGTTGTGCCAGGCGCTGCCGGCTTGGGTGCTTCGGCCTGCTCCACCGAGCCGCCGGTCTCGAGTGCTTTCTTCAGTTGTCGTCGGCGGTCGGACAACGCCTGGGCGGCAGCGGGGACGTCTGACGGAGCGACGCGCAACTTTTCTGCCGCGGCGGTGAGTGCCAGGCGGATCTGTTCACGATAATCCTTCGCTTTTTCGCCGGTGAGCGCAACAATGCGGCGCGTCCCTGCAGAGACGCCCTCCTCGGAGAGAATTTCAAAGGCATCGACTTCGCCCGTATTCGTCAGATGCGTACCGCCACACAACTCGCGACTCATCGCCCCGCCTGCGAGTGGGCCCATCGAAACCATGCGGACCGGGTCGGGATACTTCTCACCGAAGAGCATCATCGCGCCTTGCTGGCGTGCGTCGGCGAGCGGTAACGTCTCGCACTTCACAGCAGCGGCGGATTCGACATGTTCGCGCACATCGCTGGCGATGCCGGCGAGCTGTTCTTGCGAAACGGGCGACAGGTTCGTGAAGTCGAAACGCAGCCAATCGTCATCGACTTTCGAACCTTGTTGCTGTGCGTGTGTGCCAAGGTGCTTCTGCAAAGCGAGATGCAGAAGATGCGTTGCCGAATGGGCACGGGCGATGGCAGCCCGGCGGGGTTCATCGACGGTGGCTTCTGCTGAGTCGCCCGTTTGGATGCGGCCTTCCAAGACATGTCCGTGGTGGATCACTAGGGAGCCATCCTTCTGGACGTCTTCGACCTTAAAGACGAAGCCTGGATCGGTCGCGCAGAGAATCTTGCCGCTGTCGCCCACCTGTCCGCCGCTTTCTCCGTAGAAAGGCGTGCGATCGAGCACCAGTTGCACGGGAATGTTTGCGTCGTTCGCTTCGAACTCCTCGACGAGTTTTGCGTCTTCACCCTCACCCGCGATGATACCCAGGACGTGGACTTCGGGGACACTGGTCGACTCGTACCCGAGGAACTCCGTCGCTTCGAGTGCTTGTTTGAGCGAATCGAGCGGGCCTTTCGCTCCCATGACGGTGTGCTGCACTTTTCCAGACGCCTGACCATGTTCTTCCATCGCCTTCGCGTAGCCGTCCCAGTCGAAGGCGAGCTTCTGCTCAGCAGCGATTTGCTCGAAGAGTTCCGGCGGAACGCCATAGGTTTGGTAAAGCTCCGCGGCAACGGCTCCTTCGACCATCATGTTGCCTGCAGACTTCATTTCCTCAAACACGCGATCAATGCGGTTTAGCCCTGCGTCAATCGTGCCAAAGAAGTTTGCCTCCTCGCTTTCAATGACACTCGAAACGCGATCCACCGTTTCAGTAAGTTCGGGATAGGCAGCCTTCATTTGTTCGACGACCGCTGGGACGAGCTTGTGCAGGAACGGCTCACTGAGACCCATTTGATGACCATCGAGAACCGCACGACGGAGTAAGCGTTTGACGACATACTTCTCCTTGTTCGCACCCGGGTAAACATTTTCATGCACCGCAAATGTGCAAGCGCGGACGTGGTCGGTGATCCGGCGGCAACGGCGGCCCGCATCGGAATCGAGTTCGTACTTCACACCGCAGACTTCCGCGGCGGCTTCGACGATTGGCATTAGGATGTCGATGTGGTAGTTCGTCGGCACGCCCTGAAGCGTCGCGGCGGTGCGTTCGAGGCCCATGCCGGTGTCGATGTTCTTCGAGGGTAACGGACGCAGGTTGTCTGGCGGATCGCCGACGCGGTTGAACTGCGTGAACACGAGATTCCAAATTTCCACTTCCTTACCGGTTTTGTCCGTGTAGTAGATTTCGCTACACGGACCACAAACCCCATCGGGACCAAGGCTCGGGGCGCTAGCGGGCCAAAAGTTTTCGTCCTCTTCCATCCGGGCAATCTTTGCCGTGGGGACGCCGACCTTCTCGTGCCAGATGTCGGCTGCCTCGTCGTCATCTTTATAAACGGTCACGCTCAAACGTGCCGGGTCGAGGCCGAGCCACTTCTCTTCGGTGAGGAATTCCCACGCCCAGTGAATCGCTTCGCTCTTGAAATAGTCGCCAAAGCTGAAGTTGCCCAGCATCTCGAAGAACGTGTGATGGTAAGCCGTCCGGCCCACGTTATCGATGTCGCCCGTGCGGAGGCACTTCTGGCAGGTTGTCGCACGCGTGAAGTCGAGCTTCACTTTGCCCAAGAAATGATCCTTGAACTGATTCATCCCTGCGGGGGTGAACAGTACGCTGGGATCCCAGGTCGGGACGAGGACATCGCTACCGACGCGGGTGTGGTCTTTGGTTTCGTAGAAGGCGAGGTATTTTTCGCGGAGTTCGTTGGTTTGCATTTCGTGGGGGTTTTCAGTTGTCAGTTTTCAGTGATAAGTACCTGACGTTCGTTGTGGGTCTCGCCCACGCCTGGAACGATTTTCACGACAGAAGCCCCCTATCATATCGCCCGCTAGAGAATCGGACTAGCGCGGGGTGGCTAAGCCGCGAGCGGCAGGGTCAGCGTTGCTTCGGCGCCGCCTTGGGCGTGGTTGGCGACTTCGAGCTTGCCGCCGAGTTGTTTTGCCAAACGTCGGCAGAGGGCCAAACCGAGACCGACCCCAGGGGCACTTTCGGCGGCCTTCTGGGCGCTCTTGCTGAAAGCGACGGATCGCGTTGCTTTCCTTTCTGACTCGTAGCCAGGTCCATAGTCGCGGACTACGAAACGCACCGCTTGCGGCTTAGCCCCGGCGAAGCCACAGGTGGCGGTGAGATGTATGCGGCGATCCTCAGAGTTGCTCGCGTACTTGGCGGCGTTATCGACAAGGTTGAATAGGATTTGCTCAACAACGCCAATATCGCTTCGCAACGTGGCGTCGGCAACTTCCCTATCGAGTTCGACAACAAGCTCCATCTCGGCGAGCTTGGCCCGATCAGTGAGCCTTTTCTCGAATCGGTCGACCAATTCACCTGGTGTCGTCGAGTCATCAAGGGTTGGTCCCCTGCCCCGTTCGAGCCTTGCGTAACTCAGCACGTTCTCGACTA
The DNA here is from genome assembly GCA_040218535.1 of Lacipirellulaceae bacterium. Taxonomy (NCBI): domain Bacteria; kingdom Pseudomonadati; phylum Planctomycetota; class Planctomycetia; order Pirellulales; family Lacipirellulaceae; species Lacipirellulaceae bacterium. Next base: position 192,188 of record JAVJRG010000012.1, read on the forward strand.
GGTGAGAGAGTCGCTCGGACTCGACACGCAGCGTTTCGAGATACTCCTGACGTCGCTGCTCTTGCGGAACCATCCCGCCGGCGAGCATTTCGGAATACATCCGAAACGTGGTCAGGGGCGTGCGTAACTCGTGAGTCACCGAGGAGACGAACGCAGCGCGGCGTTCGCTCAAAGCCAGGACGCCCCACAGTAACGCGCCGACGGAAAGCAAGGCGGCCAGCACGGCAACGGCGCTGATCGCGAGGTTGCGAATCACTCCTGGCGAAGGGAGGTAGATGTTCTTGAGGTGTGGCACTCGGAACTCGACCGGCAAGCCGGCGAGCATCCGCGAGGGGTCGCCGGACTCGGCGTCCTCTAAGGGAACTAAGTCTGCGGTTGGAAAGAGATCGGCGACTTCGGCAAGCAGATCCTGCTTCAGGTTTGGCCAATCGAGCCAGCTTCCTTGCACAAACAGTTCTCCATTGCGGGTGACTCGTCTGGCTAGCAGTAATTGGTCGTTCATCCAGAGGGGACGACTGATGCTTTCAATAACGTCGGTCGCGCCGAAAGGGTCGTCACTGGCTTGCTGAGCTTCGCCATCAAATGCAGGCGGATTGGGTGCATTGTTGTAGTAGTTGCCACGTTGCTTGGTTAGCTCTTGGCGAGCTTGCTGTTGGTAGCGTTTGCCGCGTTGCTCGAAGTCGCCCTTCTTTGCTTGGGAAGCGACCTTCGGGAGGGCGATTTGCGGCGGGCCGTTGGCCGCTTTGCCGTAGCCACCGCCATACTCTTCTCCGTATGGCGCTCCATATTCACCACTGGCGATATTACCCTTTTTCGGATCTCGGTACTCACCATTTGTTCTGTCCAACGCATCAGGCTCTGTCTCGCGAGGGAGGCTCTCGGAAGTAGGAGCTGGGATGATTCTGTTGGATTGCTCGGGCAGAGCGGCGAGCAGATTTTGCACGTCGACGTTATGAGAGAGTCGTTCAAGTCGTTTGCGATTGTCTTCCAGTTGCTCCGATGGAACGGGTTCCGGCTGAAGTGCTTGCTGTTGGCTCTGTTGTTGAACTGTCTCTTTCGCGGGTGCCTGGGGCGAGCGCCAGTTGCCTAGTTGGTCAGCCTCGAAATTGAGGTAAACGTTGTACGGCGAAACCGCAAGCGATGGGTTGAGGATACTCTCAGCTTGATACGCGTAGTGAGGTCTCGCAGTCTCTTCCGCGATGAGCGGGGCGAGCTTGGTGTCCATCCGCCAGAGGGCGAGTCGGACATCTTGCTCGCGCAAAGCTCCCTGCTCCGCTTGAAAACGTAGCTTGTCCGCTTCAAGCGACTGACGCAGCAGCCAACCGATCGTCGCGAGAACGACGAGCGAGCAGACGGCATAGATGAGCCAGGCTTTGCGGGGAGACATACCGATTGATGTACTAGGAACGATGAATGATGGATTGTTGGAAGAATCTCCGTAGGGTATGACGAGGCACGAGGCGTACCTCACGCGAGCATGTAACCCTTTCCTCTCACGGTGGAAATTACCTCGGCACCGAGTTTCTCGCGCAGGCGTGCTACATGCATATCGACCGTGCGTGTACTCACGCCCCGTGCGTCGATTTGCCAGACGTTTTCTAATAGTTCTTCACGCTGGACGGCCCGCTGGCGGTGTCGGGAAAGGTAGCGCAACAAATCGCATTCTTTCTCGGATAACTCAATACGCTCGCCGTCGTCGGAAGTGGCTTCACTCCGGGCGAAGTCGACTCGGACTCCCGGCAATTCTAGTTCTTGAATGTCGGTCGGGCGACTAGGCGAACGTCGCAACACGGCTTCGACCCGAGCGAGCAACTCCGTGACGCTGAACGGTTTCACCACATAATCGTCGGCGCCAAGTTTGAGCCCGCTAACGCGGTCATTCTCTTCGCCACGCGCACTGAGGATGATCACCGGTAAAGTCGGCTTAGCGTTGCGAACTGCGGCGAGGATTTCTAGGCCCGTCTTGCCGGGCAGTACCATGTCGAGCAGCAGCAGATCGAACTGACGGCGGAGAGCCGTCTCGCAGCCTTGTGTGCCGTCGCCCTCTTCGAGGACCTCGTGCCCCGCATACGTGAGCGCATCGACGACCCCGCGGCGGATGGCGGTGTCGTCTTCGATGGTGAGGATGGTGGGCATGGGGTTGATAGTAATTAGGCGCGAGGCGCTAGTTTCGTGGGTTTAGCCGCCGAGCTTGCTCGGCGCTCGGCTCTTACACCCTCCCAGCGCCGAGCAAGCTCTGCGGCTAAATTCCCGAGTAGCCTTGTCTTTATTCTAGCGGAGAATTCTCTTTACTCAGCCCTGGAGGGCCGAGCTACGTTACTGTGCGACTTTTCCGCCTTTGTCTAGTGCTGTGTAAACGTTCGCCGGGGCCAATCCTAGCCAGGGGTCGCTTGAGGGCGTGAGGAACAGCTCTGCGTAGACCTTTTCGTTGAGCTGGTCGAAATCGCTCGTGATCGTGCCGTCGAGGAACCACCGGTGGATTCGGCGGTGAAGTTGATATTCGTTCTTCACGGTGTCGAGCGTGATGTTGCTCTCGAATTCTTGAACGAGTGCGAGTATTGGGTCTTCCACTCTGCGTTTACTGGACGCACGGCGGGCTGCTTCCCGCGGGTCTTCATTCTCGTTGCGAATCACTGCCACTGAAGACGGGTCGAGCTTCGTTTCGTCGCGGTGCAGTGCCGCGATTTTCTCCCACTGCTCGTCGGAGGTTGTTTTGTCGAGCCTCTCGCCGCGAGCCACGAAGTTTCGGATCATCGGCGCTGCCACCGCTCGCTTCGCTACAGCCACTTGTGCGCTTTCGACCGCATCAGGACTTGCCGGCTCATTGGCTGGCTGCTCCGCTACAAGCGGCAACAGGGGTGCTTCGACAAGCGATTTGCTCATGGCCAGCGGCATCGCCTCTTTGGCGAGGGGTGCCTTCGGCGGAATTGCATTATTAAACGCAGTGGTTGGAACTGCGAGAGGCTGGGGCGTGCCGATGGTAACGAGATCCTTTCTCCAAGCCGCCAGGATGGCTTGCTCGCTTTTTTGATGATAACGCCGTAGTTCACGAATGCGCGTCGGTTCGACCCGGTCGTATTTTGGGATGTGGATGAAGTGCTGAGCGAGCTGCTCAACCCGACCAAGCCAGCTTAGAAACTTCTGTGGGCTATAAAGTCCCGGCAGCACATCAAGTGGCCTTCCTTGGGGGGAAAGGATATAGTGCGCGCTGTTTCCTGTCAGCGTGCGTTCCAACTTCCGTCCATCTCCGAAGTCGATGGTCACCTTGGGCACGGGCCGGACCGATTGCCAGTGGAGGACGAAACGCTCACGCAGGGCGTTGCTGATCTCTTCATTCGCGTACAGCGTTGTGCGAAAGAAGCGGCTGTTCGCGCAACTGTACTCGTCGGTGAGCTTGCCCAGCATGCGGAGGCTGAGGATCGGCTTTTCGGACTTTTCAGCGGCGACTTTCGCGGCTTCGAGATCGGTGTACCAATAAAGCCGGCTGGTGGCGGCGCCGCGTTGGGCGGCGATTTGGTCGAGCGCCGCCTGCCAACGCTTGTGTGTTTCTGGGGTCAGCCCTTTCTGTCCCCGGCAACCGCGGCTGTATTCTTCCAGCGCTGCCGTTAGTCCTTCCGGGCCTAACGCGCGCATCTCTTGGACGAATTGCTCGACGCGTTCGACGGATTCGGGGTTATCATCATGGAAGAAACCCAAACCGCCACAAGCTTGGGCGACGGCTGTTATGCAGGTGGTCGCTGCAAAGGCGAAGAGTGTAAGTAGCGATTTCATTTGGGGGCTCCTGTTTGAGAAAAGGGAGAATCCTTCGGTCAGTTACCGGCGGAGGCGTAGCTCCGCGGCTAGGGGTTGGAGTAAGGAAGCAATGATTGTGAGTAATCTGAGCGTCACTTCTGTATGATACGGGCAAATAACCCCATCTTTTGTAACGAGTCTGTAACTGCAAATTTGAGATGAATGCCCTACCCTCCCTCACCCGCGAACAATCACGACGGGTCGATCAGATCGCCATCGACGAGTACGGCTTCTCTGGCCTCGTACTGATGGAAAACGCCGGTCGAGGTGTCGCCGATGTTTTGCTCGGCCACGAAATCGAAACCGGCGATTCGCAACCCTCTGAAGTTGTCATACTTTGTGGCAAAGGGAACAACGCTGGCGACGGATTCGTTCTCGCTCGTCATCTCGAAATACGCGGCGTGCGGTCGAAAGTCCTTTTGCTCGCGTCTCCCGATGAGCTACGAGGGGATGCGTTGGCGAACTATCGAGTCCTTCAAAACTGCGAGTCCCCGATCGTCGACCTCTCAGCGGTAGGCGACTTACCAGCCTCGCTTGACGAGCATGTTGGGCAAGCGACTTGGCTGGTGGATGCCATGCTGGGAACGGGAGCACAGGGGACGCCGCGGTCTCCTTACGACTCAACCATTCGCTGGATGAACAACCAGCACACCCGGAAGCTCGCTCTCGACCTCCCAAGTGGGCTGGATTGCGACACCGGAGAAGCCGCGGATCCAACGGTGCGTGCCGACCTGACCTGTACGTTCGCTACGAGCAAGATTGGTTTTGATCGTCCCGGTGCACGGGAACACTTGGGAACAGTACGGGTGATTTCTATCGGCATACCGTCTGGGGCGATTGAGCGCGCTACGAAGACGTGAGCGTAGAGGGCGTTCCCTACCGCCCGAATAATCGGCACAGGCAGAATTGCGGGCATTCGTTGCGACGAGTGTTCTCAGCATGAGCTAGGTTTTCAGGTTAGCGCTCCCTGGGCCGGGAGGCTTGATCTTGACGACGCTGGCTTACGTCCGGCGATTCGACATCATGACAGTTGCTCTTGCAAATCCAGATATCGCAGCCGACGCCGCGACGACACCTTATGTGCCGATCTCGCTGGATGCCTATCGACTGACTGAGCGGCACGACGTGGACGTCTATTGCCGCATGACGGGGCAGAACGCCTACAAGCTCTACGCGGGCAGTGAAAAGCGAATCGAGGAGCACGACTTTGCCGAACTAGAACGACGCGGACACAAGTCTCTGTTCCTGGAACAGAATGCTTTCGATGCCGTCTCCGAAGAGTTGCTCGGCAGACTCGAAGACATCATCGCTGATGAGTCGCTCGCCACCGATAAGCGCTTTGCCGTTTTACAAACCGCTGTCGCAGCGGAAGTCGATTCGGCTTTTCGCCTGACCAACTGCGACAAGTTCGTGGGCTTGGCCAACAAGATGGGCAAGCAAGTCTCCGGACTTCTGCAGGGCGGGAATGCCGTGCCCAGCGAGTTGTTCCAAATCGCCGAGCACGATGCCTACACGTTCATGCACGTGACGAATGTCGCCGGCTATGCCGTGGTGTTGGCCGAACACCTGGGGATTACTGATCCGAACGAGCTTGAGCAAATCGCCACCGGCGCCATCCTCCATGATGTCGGCAAGCGGCGTATTCCGGCTGATATATTGAAGACGAAAGGTCGACTGACTGCTCAGCAGCGGGCCGTGATTCAAGAGCACCCCCGCTACGGCTACGAGGAGCTGTGCCTGCGTGATGATTTGACGCATGACCAGCTGATGATGGTCTACCAGCATCACGAGAAAGTCGACGGCACGGGCTACCCTGTACGAGTCGACGCCAGCGAGATTCACCCTTGGGCGAAGATGATCGCTGTGGTTGATGTGTTTGACGCCCTCACCAGTAAACGACCCTATCGACGTCCAGCACCTTTGGCGGAAGTGCTCGGATTCTTGGAAGAAGGTTCTGGCACCCAATTTGATGCGGAGATGGTCCGATGCTGGATCGATGCATTTCAGCAGAACTGATGCCGAAGTTGTGGCGCTCGCTACCTTCGCAGGCCATGCTGCCGTTGGGGGGCGCGGAGTTCTACGGAGCGGAACAGCAACAGCCAGCGTTCCCTGACACTCGACGTCAGTTTGAACGCATTAATGTCCGTGTGCCAGCGATTCTCCGACAGGATGAGACCTACCACGGCATCTATATCCGTGATGCGTCGCGAGTCGGGCTAGGAATCTATTCTCCGATCCAATTGCTACCGATGTCGGAGGTTCGTATCTGGCTGCCTGAGGAAGAACACTTAGTCCTGAGAGTTCGCCGCTGCCTCAAACAGCAACGCCAGTGTTATGAAGTCGGCTGCGAGTTCTCTGAAGGTGCGCTGCCTGCGAATCTCTTTCGTGAGTTGTTCATGGCGACGGTCGGGTGAGTCGCTTTATGGGCCGAGGTGCGTAAGCCCTCGGGTTACCATTCAACACGCTCGACCCAAGAGCTGACGCTTCTCGGCTCAGGATCTGACACTTCAAAAGAAGATCGCCCCCAAGCCGCGATAGCGGGCTTGAAGGCGATCCTCACGTGGGGCCAGCTTCAAAGTGCCTCTTCTCTGCCGACCTACCGTCTGTCGTTCAATGTTATTTCTACCGGCGACGAACCAATCCCATACCGGAAAGCGACAAGCCGAGGAGAACTAAGCTGGTTGGCTCAGGAATCTGGGATACGCTAATTCGAGCTACCTCATAGCCGGCTGCAGTGAAGTCGGCAGCGATTGTGTCGATCGAAGCACCAGCAGCGTTGATAGCACTGCCGCTTAAAATAATTGGCGTTCCACCAGGGTTACCAATCGATCCGATGAAGCCCGGATGCAAAGCGACCACGCCATTTTCATCATCACCAGTGTTGGGGCCGGTCTGATTGAGAAAAGCCGCTTCCATTTCGGTGTTCAACTCGGTGCCTGCGTCGAGTACCTCAGTGCCGAGAACGAGGAATTCGATCGGTGTGAAATTCCCGCCAGCATCGAACGCCTGGTGAGCAAGAGGATTGCCATTGGCGATGAAGGCATCGTTTGAAGGGATAACCATCGAAGCGTAGCTGAAGTAACGGTTGGAAGGACTGACCGAGAGCGTCGCTGAGGCGATTTCGCCAGGGGCAATCGGCCCCCCGGCACCAAAGACAGCAGAGTCTTCGCCGTTGCTGCTGGTCGCCGTCATGAACTCTGAAGAGATGGCTGCGAATGAACCATCCTCGGCAAGGCTCTCTAGTCCTGGACTCGCGGCGACGCCTTGATCGTAAACGTCGAATGAACCGTCGTGGAAACCAAACCAAAGCGGCGTAAGAAAAATTCCGCCTGTGTCGGAAAGATTCTCGATCGTCACTTGAAGGTCTTGTGCCTTCACATTTGAAAGTGAGCTAGTTGTCGCGGCGATGGCGATGACTGCGGCTGTTAAAAGGCGGGTACGTAGCATCTCTAGGGATCTCCTCAAAAGGGAAAGGGAATTGATGAAATACTTGCTTAGCGCGACAGGGACGCCGCGTTTGAAATTCGCGATTTCAGGGATTCATTAGCAAGCAAGTTCGAGTAATAGAGAGCAAGCCGCTCTTGCGACTGGCTAGCAGACCGTTGCGACAACCTCGACTCATTGGAGGGCTGGTCACACTCGTGTCTCCATGAGGGCTTAGTCGTAAGCCAGAAAGAAGGCTTACAAGAAAGTTGAGAAAAACTTTCGAAGAAGTTGTTGTGTGAGGTGGCTTACACAACGAGCCTCGTCGATCGCGTCAAGCTTGCTGGAACTACCGCGAAGCGGTTCCATCCCATAGCCCAGGGTAAGATCATCCGAGCCTAAGCGAGGAGGATCGCCACCCTGGGTTACCGTTATGCCCAACGTCAGCGACCGAGCGAAAAGGCTTAATTACCGGTGGCGGATTGACGAGGTTGCAAAGGGCCGAGGTAATCCTTTCGCATTTCGACCTCGGTCGGACTCTTCGGTACTCACAACTTACTGCTCGGTCGATTCTCGTCTACTACTCTAACCCAGGGTACGATCACACTCGCTGGGGCTCGTGATAATCGAACCCTGGGCTATGATATGAAACCCCTTCGGGGTAGTGCTCGAACACATGTCCAAGCGATTAAGAATTGCGCAGCGCTTCGCGTATTTTCTCGCGGCGTAGTTCGGAAAGCTTTGCGTCGCCAGGGTCGAGAGAAGGGTCCTCTGAGAGTAACTTGCTGGACCACTTGCCGATCAATTTCACCTGCTTCTGAAACTGCTTGCACCCCGCGCAGACGAGAATGTGGCCCTTCATACCGAGCCACTCGCTCCACGTCAAACGTCGATCCAGCGCATCCGAAGCGAGACGAGTCGTCTCCTCGCAACGCATGAACAGGATTTGTTTGAGGTTGAGCATTAATTAGTGGGCAGTGGGCAGTGGGCAGTGGGCAGTGGGCAGTGGGCAGTGGGCAGTTTAGTCGTCTTTGAACCAGCGTCGTTCGAGGCAGCCTCTAAGCAATACTCTCGCACGATGGAGCCGGACGGACAAGTTTTCTTGGGTGATTCCTAGAGTTTGGCAGATTTCGCTGGTGGTTTCAGTGGATATTTCTCTCATTTTGAACGCGGTCGCGAGGTGCTCAGGCAGTTCACTGACACAACCTGTCAGGACTTCCCAGAACTCGCGATTTTGAGCCGCTTGCTCCGTGGCACTCCAGGTGCCGGGGCGAACTTTCCAGTAGCCCTCACTGTCAAACAGCTCTTCTCCACCATCATTCTCGGTCTGCAAGGGTTGCGATTCACGCCGCGGCTTTCGCAAATAATCAATGATTTTGTGGCGAAGAATACTGATTAGCCACGTCTCGCGGGTGCTTCGCCCGTCGAAGCGCTTGCGCCCCCGCCACGCCGCCAACAGTGCCTCTTGCACTAAATCTTCAGCCACATCTTGCCTTGAGACGTGCCGGAGGGCGAAGCAGTAAAGCTTGTCGCCGTACTGCTGAAGCCACTGCTCAGCGTTATCGTCAACGTCGTCCTCGGGAGTGTCGGATTCGGCTGATTCCATGTCGGTTGATCTCAGGAAAGCCGAGCCCCACTACTGATTTAGTCGGCCCAGCGGCTTAGAAGTTACAAGAAAAGTAATCAATGCGTGCGAGAGATCAACCCGACGGCTTACGCCTGACGGCTCTGGGGTGCTGAATAACGCTAAGTTTGACTGTCCCACGTTCAACGCTCAGAATGAAGCAGGCGACAGGGCTTTCGTCACAACTCAAGGGATTTTGCAATGAATAGCCAAGAACTTCGTGAGACCCTCGAAGAACTCAAACGCGAACTAGCTCGGCCTGAGCAGTTTGACGTGCCAACACGAGAATCTTTAGAACAACTTTCCGAGGAAATCGATCGGCGGTTGGCAAGCGAGACCAAAGAGGCATTAGAAACGCCAGCGGAGGAGCCTTCGTTTACGGAGCAGCTTCAGAGTTACTTATTAGAGATCGAAACCGAACATCCCAAGCTGACGCGTGCGGTCAACCAAGTCGCGGCGGCGCTGGCGAATTTGGGGATCTGATTACGGAGCCAGCCTTTCGATAATCCACACTCCTCCATCACGACGATACCTGATCCGATCATGCAACCGATTAGGCCGTCCTTGCCAGAATTCAATCTCCGTGGGCTCAAGCCGGAATCCTCCCCAGTGTTCAGGCACAGGCACTTCTTCTCCAGCGTGTTTTTGTTCAAGTTGCTGAAGACTACTTTCTAATGCCTCGCGGTTGGGAACAACCGAGGATTGTTGCGAAACGATCGCTCCCAATTGGCTGCCGCGTGGTCGGCTGTGAAAGTATTCGACTGATTGCTCGCGTGAGGTCTTCGTAACCGTTCCGAGGATGCGGACCTGACGCTCTAACGGACCCCAGTAGAGCGTCAGTGCGGCATTCGGATTGGCAGCAAGTTCTTCGCCTTTCTGGGAATCGTAATTCGTAAAGAAGACAAAGCCCTGCGCGTCGAACGCCTTCAGGAGAACGATCCGAGCACTAACGATCCCCGTCGATGTCGATGTCGACAGGGTCATCGCGTTGGATTCGAACCACTCGTCGGAGCAGGCCTCGCGTGCCTGCTCGAACCACACGCGAAATTGCTCAAAAGGGCAAGCGTCGCAGTCGGCCTTTCTTAGGCCTGCCTGCTGGTACTGGCGTCGCATGTCGGACAGGGGTGCATTCTTTGAGTTGGAGTCGCTCATACTGTAATTGGCCGGTAAGGAAAAAATGCCATCAATCTAACGACCAAGCCTAAAGGACCAATGACCAATCGCAAGCGGTTCGAGCGCGTGAATTGGTCATTCTGGATTTGGTTAATGGTCATTCTCTGTCGCGTAGGTTGCTTTGCTGAAGCTAGCGTGAGATACTGGATATGCGGCCTACCGCGTCGGATTTGGCCAGGGATTTTGTTTCAGTTTTATCGCTGATTTGAGTTTTTGGAGAATGGACTATGAAATCGCTCGTTTCTCTCTTGGCCCTTACCGCGGCTTGCTTGGTTTCGACAACGGCTGAGGCCCAGGTCGTCACTTACTATCGCCCCGCCCTAGTGCCCCGAACCGTCTACTACGCGCCTGCACCGGTCGTGAGTACCCCTGTGGTCGCAGCACCCGCCCCGGTGGTTGTCCAGCGACCCGTCGTTGTCGCTCAGCCCGCTCCGGTACGCACCGTCACGTACTACGCCCCGACGGTGGTGGAACCCGTGGCGACACCCGTTGTCTACGAACCAACAGTCCGAGTGCGTCAACGTTACCGTCCGATTCTGGGCGGCACCGTGACCCGAGTTGATCACGGCTACACACGCTCGGTTTATCCGATTGTGCGATATTAACTCTGCCATGGGTGGCTGGGGACGAGCCCCGCGAGCCCCCAGCTTTTCAGACCACTGGGGGCTCGCGGGGCTCGTCCCCAGCCACACGCGGGTTGAAAGCCGTTATTAAAGGGCAAGACACTTAAGTCTCCATGGCCGAACTCAAGACCTTTCTGTTCACGGACATCTGCGGTTCGGTGCGTCTCAAGAATGAGATGACCGGCCGCAGCGTGACAGAGCGTGATCTTGCGTTCATTCAGACGGTCCTCACGCCGCATCGTGCGCGGATCGAAGCAAAGCTCATTGAGATGGGCGGGCGGGTTGTCTCCACGGCAGGAGACGGTCACTTCCTGGTGTTCGACAACACGATCCAGGCGGCTCAATGGGCGGTCGACGTTCAAGAAAGCCACCGCGACCAACCGATCGTGCTGCCCAGCGGCGAGCATGTCGAAACGCGGATGAGCGTCCACGTTGGCGTGCCGCAGGTCGACCCGAGTGACCCGGATAACTTCGTCGGCAAGAGCGTCGACTATGCGGCCCGCCTGAACGACTACGCCACCGGCGGTCAGATTCTTTGCAGTCGTAGCGTGATGGCGATCCTCGATGACGTGGGTCTCGATGGGATTAAGCTCTACCTGCATGGCCGTCGCGAGCTCAAAGGCATCGGCATGGTTGAAGTGCACGAGGTGCTCTACGACGAGGTCGGCCCGCGGACGATGCGCAACGAGCCGAAAAGCCATTCACACCGCCAGTGGACGGTAATCCCCACAATGGGCTTTGCTGAGGCGGAGACCGACCCCACCGGTGGCATCGCCGTTGTGGGTTCAGCCATCAAGCAAGTCGGAAACTACGTACTCGAAGGCCAACTTGGTGCGGGCGGCATGGGCGATGTGTATAAGGCACGCCATAAGCAATTCGACCGGCTGCGTGCCGTGAAAGTGATCAAGCCGCAGTACGTAGGACCTGGCCACAAGGACGTGATCAACCGCTTTTACAACGAGATTAAAGCGGTCGGGAAGCTGGAGCATAAGAACATCGTCGTAGCGATCGATAGCTCGAATCCCACGGACAAAGTCCATTACTTGGTGATGGAGTATCTCGAAGGGGTGGGGCTTGATGAGCTGGTTTCCAAGGTCGGTCCGCTCGCGGTTCCCGACGCCTGCGAGATCATCCGCCAAGCGGCCCAAGGTTTGGAATACATCCACCGTCACGAGATGGTGCACCGCGATATCAAGCCCTCGAACCTAATGTTAACGCTTGTTGATGGAGACAAGCTGCACAGCGATCACTCTCAGCCCTCCAACGGCGATCAAGAACTGGGCGTGGTGAAAATCTTGGATCTAGGGCTCGCGTTGCTGGCCGACCAAGGGGATGACCGCCTCACGCGTTACGACAACAAAGCGATGGGCACGGGCATGTACATGCCGCCTGAGCAATGGAAGACCACGAGCGTCGACATTCGGGCGGACATCTACTCACTAGGCTGTACGCTCTATCATTTGCTAGCCGGGAATCCACCGTTTATTGATTCCGATCTGCGGCCTGAGAAAGCGCACGAAAAGCAGCCGCTACCGCCGATTCGGTCAGCGAATATACCGAAGAAGCTCTGGGACGTTTTGAAGAAGATGACGGCTAAGCGGCAAGCCGATCGGTATGCGTCGCCGGCGGAGGTGGCCGAAGCGTTGGTGCCGTTTCTTGAGGGGCACGACTTGGCGGCGCTGCGTCGGCAGTACGACGAGCAATCCGGACGCATTGAAGCGCTCACGCCCACGCACAGCGACATGCCCTCGCGGCAGGACACACTGTGGTCGAAAATCCGCAGCGGCACCGGCAGCATGTACCCGACGCGACGCTGGATGCTGGGGACTGCCATGCCGCTCTTGGCCATGGCGGGCATGCTGGGCGGTACAATTTGGATGATGCAACGGAACGCGAACCGTGCGGCCGAAAATGCCCGCGAAACGGCGGAGAAGACTCTCCCGAGCTTTGCACACACGGCCGTGACGACGAATTTAGCTCCGCAAATCGAAGCCCGCTTCGACGTGCTCGTGCTGGCTAGTGAGGACGAACGCCTCCGCGCGTTGCTGAAGGACTATAACCGGGACCCTGAAGAATTTGATGTGATTCGACAACTTCAGGAATGGCTAGGGGCGTTTTCCAGCGAGCATACCGATCTGCGACCCGATAGTTGGTTTATCAATTCGCGCGATGGCACTCAAGTCGCGCGCAAGCCAACGAAGGACAGTATCGGGAAGAACTATGCGTACCGCGACTATTTCCACGGTGGCGGAAGAAACCTGTCCAAGAAGGAAGTCTCGAGTGCCAGACCGATCACTCGACCTAACCTTTCCACAGTCTACGAGGGGAGTCCGGATAAGAAGACGGGCAAACCAGCGAAGATCAAAGTTGCGTTTTCCGTCCCGATTTTTGAAACCCCGTATGACAAGAGTAGTGAGGTGTTGGGCGTGCTTTCTCTGTCAGTCGAAGTGGGCACGCTGGAGCGTTTAGACCTCAAATCAAGCGGCGATAATGAAGTGCTGCTCGTTGATACTCGGCCCGACTATTTGGCGGGGAATGCCGAAGAGGGATTGGTTCTAGATCACCCCGAGTATCAAAGCACGACCGATCCGAAAGACATGCCGCGGTTTGATGGCGAAATCCTTGCCTCGATGAAGAAGGCAGTCAAAGAAGAACGTGGTATGTTTATCACCGGCTATCGCGACCCGCTGGACGAGGCAGAAGCGAAGCTTCACTGGGGAGCATTTGAGCCGGTCTACTATGACCTGGAGGCGGATGGAGAAAAACGCTCAACCGGCTGGGTGGTGTTGGTGCAGGATGTGATGGTGGAGTAACGCCATTCATCTTCCATGAGCCGCGAAGCGTCAGCTCGCCGGTGCATACCTCAGTTCGGTAACCCAAGGGCTTACGCCTCACGGCTCAGAGTCGTGCGTTAGGCTTCCCCGTTGCAGCCACTTATCAATCGCCGCGGCCACCAAGTGTTGCAAGAGCGTCGCCAATCCAATCACCAGGATCACTCGCGGGTTCTCTTCGGCGAGGACTTCCCCAGCGAGGACCAACGCGAGCCCGGTATGCTTCATGCTCAGGGCAAACAGCATCGTTGTACGGGAAGCGTTGGAGAGGCCACAAGCACGCGCTAATCCCAGGGCAACAACGACTCCGGCCACCCCAAGTAAGATTGCTAAGACGGCTGGAATGGCTGCTGAAGCAATCGTCTCCTGTTTGACCAGTCGGGGCATGGCGAGTGCTGCGTTCGCGTAGTTGAGAACCAACAGATCGAACAGCGTAATCAGTCGAATCCAAGGTTTCAGCCGTGCGATGCGTCCTTCGCCCAATGCCCACGCTGCCAGCGCCCCGGCAAGTGAAGGCAAAACTACCCAGAGGATGAATTCCAAGCCGGAAAACTTTGCGACCAGTTGTTCGATCTTTCCCGTGTCAGCGTCTGATAAGGCGAAGCCCATCAGTTTCAGCATTTGCGGAGCGGCTATTGGCGAAAGAATGATCGACAGGACGATCAGGCCCAAGGAAAGCGCCACGTTGCCGCCGGCATTCTGACTCCAGCCGGCGGACGAATTCGCGACGGGCATCGCGGCAACGAGTGCTAACCCGACGACGATGCCCGCGGTGTTCTCTGCGTTGCAGATCGATGGAAGCAGAGGGCCGATCATGGCAACAAAAACGGCCGGACCTAGCCAGGCAGCAAGCAAACCGAGAAGCAACACCGCAGGGCGTTCCAGGAGGTCACGAATTTCCGACCAACGAATTACTGCCGCAGCACAGAACAAGAGCAATGCTAGCAGCAACATCGGTGCGCGGACTTCGCCGCCGGTCGGTTGGACAAAGGTGATGTTGCGAATCGCCTTACCAGGCCCCGGCAGAAAGGCCGCTACCGCATAAGTGCCGACCAGCAGCCAGAGGAAGTAGCGATGTAGCACATCCCCCAACCAAGTCTGTTGGGGTAACGCGTCGGTATTATCGGCAGCGGATGCCATACGCTTGGGGAGGGGGCGGCTGGAGTGGCTTCTGCGAGGATCGGGGCTGAGTCTCTCTAGAATAACAGAACAGCGGATTGGTTTCAGGGGCAATGCGGGTTTCGACTTCGTGTGAACTTCACCGAGAAGCAGCGTGTCTTTTGTGCGTCACGTGAGCTAAACTGACACTTCCCGCCGAGAATCTTTCCCCGCGATTCTCCTTCGTCTGCCTCTCCGAAATCGCCATGCCCTCTGCCACCACTGTTGAAGAACCTTGTGAGACGCCGAGCCCCTCGCTCGCGACTTCGCCGTCAACCGAGTACCTACGAGAAGAATCCACTCAAGAAAAGCCCTTCTACGGTTGGGTGATGCTCCCCGTGGCAATGCTGATTTTGGTGGCGAGCAGCCCAGGGCAGACGTTTGGCTTTGCCTTTTTCAACCCGCATTTCCAGCAGGCACTTTCGCTCACCTCGACGCAGCTTTCGACGGCTTACTTATTCGCGACTTTGCTGGCGGCGGTTCCCCTGAGTTACGTCGGCTCGCTGACCGATCGATTTGGTTTGCGAAAGTCGCTGTTCGCCACGGTCATTGCGTTATCGCTCGGGTGCATGCTGCTGGCGGCGACTTCGAACATCGCGATGCTTTGTTTGAGCTTTTTCGTGATGCGCTTGCTCGGCCCTGGGATGATGGTCCTGCTGGCGAACAATACGCTGGCCGCTTGGTTTGATAAACGGCTGGGTAAGGCAAGCGGCGCGATGCAATTGAGCATGGCGGGGGCCGTGGCTTTGATTCCCGCGGGGATGTTGTTGCTGATCAACAGCTTCGGCTGGCGGCAAGCCTACGTCATAATCGGTTGCGGCTTAGCCCTGACTATGTTGCCGGTGCTCTGGTTTTTCTACCGCGAGAGCCCTGAAGAGCTAGGGCAAGAGCGAGATGGTATCGTTCCCGGTCCGCAAGTGTTGCCTGCCGTTCCAGCCGGGAGCGTCGCCGAAAACTCCACGACGAGAGGTTCGTCCGACTTCACACTCGCCGAAGCGATGCGCACGCCCGCGTACTGGGTACTGATCGCCGCGACCAGCGCCTGGGCGATGATCGGCACGGGGATCGTCTTCCACATGGAAGCCCTCTTCGCCACTCGTGGTTTAGCCGAAACCACGATGCAACTCGCCCCGACAGCGCTGGCCATCGGCATGGCCGCGATGCAACTGTGCGGCGGCGTGTTGGCCGACCGAGTGGCGATTCGCTTTCTCGTAATGCTCGCCATCGGTGGAATCGGCTCCAGCAGCTTGGCCGTGATGGCCGCCCCTGGCGCGAAGACGTTACTGGCCGCCTTTACGCTCTATGGACTCTCTCAAGGCCTGATGAGCGTGATCGCCGGAACCGCCTGGGCACGGTTTTTTGGGCGGGCCCACTTGGGCAAAATCCGCGGCACGGCTCTCACGGCAGCGGTAGCCGCCAGTGCCGTTGGACCGTTGGCTCTGGGTCTTTCGGTCGATTACGCGGGCGGTTTTGAAGCAGGGCTGATCGGGTTTGCTGTGGTTGCCGGTTTTGTGGCGACCTCGGGGTGGTGGGCACGGAAGCCTGATTGAATAAGTTGCAGCCGCGACTTCCATCCAACCTTGTGTCCACCTCAGGGGGATTGCATACTATCGGCAATTACTCGGCCTATCTTTTTTGCGGCACTAATCTCTTGAGGTCTTGTCCCATGAAACTCGTTCTCCTTGTGCTCACCTTTGTCGCTCTCCTAACTCCGCAACGGACTTTCTCGCAGCAACCCTTCACAGACGAAATTGCTTCGCTTGAGAAACACCAAGCGGCAGCGGGCTGGTTCCGTGACGCGAAGCTGGGGATTTACTTCCACTGGGGTCCCTACACCGTGGCGGCGCATGGGAGCGAATGGTATGCGCGTTGGATGCACTTCGACCTCAGCGAAGACGACTGGGAAGGGCACACCCCCGGGTACCACAAAGACTTGCTTCCTTGGCATACAAAGAAGTTCGGTCACCCTAAGAACTTTGGGTATCACGATATGATACCGCTTTTTACTGGTGAGCACTTTGATGCAGAGGAGTGGGCTGACCTGTTTGAGGCCAGTGGTGCCAAGTTCGCTGGTCCAGTTGCTATGCACCACGACGGCTACGCGATGTGGGACAGTGAGGTCACCCCGTGGAATGCTGCGGACACCGGCCCCAAGAAGGACGTCACCGGAGAGCTATCAAAGGAGCTGCGTAACCGTGGCATGAAGCTCATCACCTCGTTTCATCATGCTCGCCATTTGCAACGCTACACGGGAATGAACTTTTCCGAGGCCCGCGAGAAATACGGTCACTTCGATCAGTACCATGTATTTTGGAACTCTCACTATCCCTGGATTGAGGGCTTAGCAACCAGTTCGGAAGATCCTAAGCTGCGTCTCCTCTATGGGAATATTCCTGAAGAGCAATGGCTGGAAAAGTTTTGGCTAGCATCGCTTAAAGAGGTGATCGATAAGTATCAGCCTGACATTATTTGGTTTGATACTTGGCTCGACCAAATCCCTGAGAAAACTCGCTACGAATTCGCTGCGTACTATCTCAACGCTGCGGACTCGTGGGGCAAAGAGGTGGTCCTCACCCATAAGCACGAGGACATGCCCGCCGCGTTCTCGGTGCAGGACTTTGAACAAGGTCGCCGTGACAAGCTGACGCAGGAAGCGTGGCTGACAGACGACACGCTCTCCAAATGGAGTTGGTCTTACGTAGAAGGATTGCAGATTAAACCGGCAGCTTGGGTCATTCACGACTTTATTGATATCGTGGCGAAGAACGGCCAACTCCTGCTCAATATCTCTCCGAAGGCTGACGGAACCATTCCCGAAGACCAAAGAAAAGTTCTCGCCAAGCTCGGAGAGTGGCTGAAGGCGAACGGCGAATCGATCTACGGCACTCGTCCTTGGAAGATTTACGGCGAAGGTCCCACACAGATGGAAAAGGGAGGACACTTCACCAAGCACGTCGACTACACGGCTCAGGACATTCGTTTCACAACCAAGGGCGAAACGCTCTACGCGATCTCTCTGGGAACGCCACAGAAAAAGTTGACGATCAAGTCACTGGCGAAGGGCAGCCCTCACTACTCCGATGAGGTCTCCAAAGTTACCACGCTCAATGGAAACTACATCGCATCCTGGTCTCAAGATGATGTAGGGCTCCATATTGAGTTAAGCCCTGATGCGCCGCAGCAGATTGCGTATGCATTTCGCATTGAGTGAGGTTCGACTACGACGTTAAGCCTTCGACCAACTCGCGTAGCTCTGCGACTTCGGCTTTCAACTGAGAAACCTCTTCTCGCAGTGAAGCGAGTTCATCGGAATTCACGCTACTACTCGCGTGCGGTTTCGCCGGAGCGGGATCTGCGACTGTTGACGGCGAAGACGCAAGCGGCGCGGGCGACGTGCTCGGTGCTGGGGCCGCTGCTGGGGCGCTCGTTCCGTGGTCTTTGAGAACCTTCTCCAACTCTTGAGGTTGATAAAGATTGTGCGTCACAATGCACCCTCGGCCTGGCGGGGTGACGTAGATCAGCAGCTCCTTGGCGACGAGTGAATCGATGATTGGGCGTAGCTCGCTCATCCCCGCAATCGGGTGCATCCGAGCCGCGCGGGCTCGAAGTTCGCCCAAAGTTTGTGCCCCCCGGAGCAGCAGTTCGCCCATCACGGCGATCTCGGCCTTGTCGACGCCCAGCCAGTCGTACATCAGGTGACGATACTTCTCGACGCGGCTATCGCTTTGCACTTGAGCAATCGCGCCGAGCTTCATGAGCTGCTCACAAGCGTCGTAAGCGTCCCCCTCGTCGAGGCTCATCTGCGGGAAGCGGTTGCTCTTTTGGTTCGCACCGTTGACCAGCGCATTCATCGAGAGCGGGTAATTATCCGGCGTGGTCTTCGCCTTTTCGATGAGGACCCCGGCGATGCGGCGCTCGACGCGACCGAGGGGCTGCCACTTGCGTTCTGCTGTTGCTTCTGTCGCTGGTTCGTTTGGATCAGTCATAGTGCGACTGATTGTACGCGAACTGAGTGCCGTGAGAATGGTCGACTTCTCAAGCAGCGAACCCCCAGCTTGCGCTGGGGGCTAGGGGTTCGATACGTTGGAAAGATTCACTCAAGCGAAAACTACTAGCCCCTAGCGCGAGCTAGGGGTTTTCAGAGTCGCCCTAAGGCAACGCCACGGCAGCACCCGCCGCACTCATGCCTTGGAAGAACGCGGCCCGCCATGTGAACGGCACCGCTTCGATCATGTACGGAGCGCAACTGCCGGGGCGATAGTAGCCCAGGGTGTAGACGCATTCGTTGGGCGTGCGGATGCCCATTTTGTAGGGCAGGATCGCAACGCTGCCGAAGAAGTGGGCTCCTGACATGATCGGCTGGACGTAGGGGCCCCAGGAGTGGCCATAGCGTTCGAGTTGGACTTGCTCGAAGTACAGCGGCTTGTGGCAGAGGCCGCTGGCTTTCCACATGTAGGTGATCTGTGGCCACTGGCGTGGCGTGTGCATTTCGTTGCCGAAGCCGCACTCGAAGGGGTAGTCCTGACCCGCTTCGCCATCAACACGAATGCTGAGGTCGATGTTGCGGATGCCGTCGGAGCGGAGTTTCTCAAACTCCTCTTCGCAGCTCTTGTCGTTCTCCTCTCGAGCCCTAGCGAGGGCGCGGCGGCGCTCGTTCAGTTCCTCTTGAGTGAACTCCTGATCACCGGCAGGATCCTGATCGGGTGCTTCGAAGTAGTCCTCTGCGTTTTCTTCTTCGAACTGCTTGAGGAGATCGCTCGGTGAACGCTCGACTTCCTCTTTCATGCTTTCCTTTTCAAAGTCTTCCTTTGCTTCACGCAGCGTCCGATCCACTTCTGTTTCTTCCGGCTGAGGAATCTCGGGAGCGGGGACGGGAATGGTTTCGGGTGTTGAGGGCTCCTCGGCAGGCTCGGGCTCTTCGGGTGCGTCAAACACGTCCTCGAAGTTTTGCTCGTCGTCGTCTGATTCAGGCATATCTTCTTCGGGCATCTCCTCGGCCTCTTCCGAATCTTCGAAGTCTTCGAAAGGGTCATCCTCGTCACGTTCTTCGTAGTCTGGCAGGTCGAGATCGAACGGATCGTCAGAAGGTTCCGCCTCGGATTCCTGCAAGTACTGCACTTGCTGTACCGCCGAATTTGCCGACGAGAAGTTTCGCTCGAACGGATCGCTAACAATGCTTGTGCGCGTAGCGACTTCGTTCCACGTCGCTTGGGTAACCCGTTGCGTACTCCGTACCGGCGCGACATTCGCTTCAGCGAATGGATTCCAGCGCTGAACTGAATTCACGCGAGCCGAAACAATTCGCGCTGGCCGGGTCGCTTCAGCGACCGCGGAAGAAGTGCCATTCGAATTCGCAGGTTGCCAAGTCTTTGCGTGCGCGAAGTTAATAAGTACAAGTAACGCAGCTAAGCGACAAGTCGCGCTAAGCGCCTTCGCTCGAAGAGTACTCGGCGGTGTAGTTGGGCGCTTCTTGCGTAATGGCGATGTCATGCGGATGGCTTTCTCGCACGCTCGCCGCGGTTACTTGAATGAACCGCGCTTCCGTGCGCAACTCGTCGATCGTTTTGGCACCGGCGTAACCCATTCCGGCTCGCAAGCCCCCGATCATCTGGTAGAGAAACGGGCTGAGCGGACCCTTGTAGGGCACGCGGCCTTCTACCCCTTCGGGGACGAGCTTGCCGTTGCCGGCGTCGTCCTTGGATTGTCGGTATCTTTCGCTGCTGCCGTGGACCATCGCCCCCATCGAACCCATGCCGCGATAGGTTTTGTAGGTGCGTCCTTGGAACAGCACGCGTTCGCCTGGGCTTTCGTCCAGCCCAGCAAGCAAGCCGCCAAGCATCACGACGTGGGCCCCAGCAACCAGCGCTTTGGTAATGTCTCCTGAATAACGAATGCCGCCGTCGGCGATGATCTTCACATCCGTCCCGGCTGCCGCTTGAGAGGCGTTGTAAACGGCCGTCACTTGCGGAACGCCGATCCCGGAGATAACCCGCGTCGTGCAGATCGATCCCGGTCCGATGCCAACCTTCACCGCGTCTGCCCCAGCGGCAATCAAATCCTTCGTTCCCTCGGCGGTTGCGACATTCCCTGCAACCAGGTCGATGTCCCAACGCTTCTTCAACTCTTTGACGGTATCGATCACATTGGTCGAGTGCCCGTGGGCACTGTCGACGACGAGAAAATCGACGCCTTTTTCGATCAGACTCGCAGCACGGTCGAAGTCGTGAACTCCGATGGCCGCTCCAACGCGGAGTCGTCCCTGGGCGTCTTTGCTTGCCTGGGGGAACCGCCGCATCATGTCGATGTCTTTGATCGTAATGAGGCCCGTCAGTTTGTAATCTTCGTCAACCAGCAGAAGCTTCTCGACCTTTTTTGCCATCAAAATCTTCTCAGCTTCCTCAAGCGTCACGGTCCCCGTAGCCGTCACAAGCTGGGCGCCTTGGGTCATCACCTCGGCAACGGGTTGGTCGGAATCTTCGAGGAAGCGGAGGTCGCGGCGGGTGAGAATGCCGGCCAGTTTGCCATCAGCGGCGGTGATCGGAATGCCGGAGACGTTTGACTGTTGCATTGTTTGCCGGGCGCTGGCAACGCTAGCATCGGCGGGCAGCGTGACCGGGTCGACGATGATGCCGTTGGCGGACCGTTTGACCTTATCAACCTCTTTGGTCTGCCGTTCGACCGTCATGTTCTTGTGGATCACCCCCAAACCGCCCTCCTGAGCGAGGGCGATGGCCATGCGATGCTCAGTGACGGTATCCATCGGCGAGCTCAACAGCGGGGCTCGCATGGTGATCCGCTTGGTCAACTGCGTAGAAACCTCAACCTCTGACGGGACCACACTACTGTGGCTCGGCTCGATGAGCACATCGTCGAAGGTGAGACCGGTGCCGGTGAGTTTGTCCATGTTGAGTGGCGAGGGGTTAGGGGCGAGGGGCTAGGTTTCGTGTTTGCTACCTAGCCGGCGAGCTACGTCTCGCCAGGAACACTTGAGGTAATCGGCTATTATCACGCGATTCTCCCTAGGTGACAACGGGGCGAAGAATATGGCTCATCGAGGAGCGCCGTGCGAGCCAACCTCAATGTCGTCGTGCTCGCGGGCTAGGGTGATTGCACGCTAACGCTCTGTCTGCTGCTGTGGTAAGCTGCTTGGTACGCAGACCTCTTCATCACGCTCTCGGAGACCCTTCTTGTGAACACCCACGACGCCATTCGCACGACGGCTGAAACTAGCGCCACGATCCTAAAGACCTATCTCAGCGATCTTGAGGACGCCGAACTGCTTGAGCGCCCCAGCCCCGAGTGCAACCACTTGGCGTGGCAGTTGGGGCATTTGATCGCCTCAGAGTGCATGCTCCTCGATATGGTCGCACCCGGCTCAGCGATCGAGCTCCCTGAAGGCTTCGCCGAAACCCACAGCAAAGACAACGTTGCCGATAACGACCCAGCAAGTTTTCTCTCCAAGGCAGAGTACCTCGAGTGGCTCGACAAGGTACACGCCGCGACGATTGCCGCACTTGAGAAGACCAGCGAGGCAGACCTCGATGCGCCCTCCCCTGAGCACTTTCAAAAGATGTTCCCTACCGTCGGCAATATGTATATCTTGCTGGCGACGCACGCGATGATGCACGTCGGGCAGTTTGTGCCTGTCAGACGGAAATTGGGGAAACCGATTTTGATTTAACTTGATTACGCTTCGAAACCCCTAGTTTGCGCTAGGGGCTAGGGTTGGTGGAGAAGAATCCCTAGCCCCTGGCGCAAGCCTGGGGTTGACCTCAAGACGTCAACTGATGGATCGACGCCAATTCAACTCGACAGTTTCTGCTGGTCTCGCAGGAATGCTTGCTTCGTCGCAGCCAGCTTATGGCTTTGCGACCAAGCCTACAAAGCTCCGCGTTCTTGGTACCCACGTCACACTTCAAGAAGACTTGCGACTCCGGGCACAGAAGGAGTTGGGCTTGGAGATCGAATTTGAACCCGGTGGTAGCGCGGCAGTTCTTCACAAGGCATCGACGAAGCCTGAATCTTTCGACCTTTACGAGCAATGGTCGAACAGTCTGAATGTATTATGGCAAGCGCGATCGATTCAAGGAATCGAAACCGAGCGGCTTTCGAACTGGTCGGAAGTCAATTCGCTGACGAAGACGGGCAAACTCACCGAAAAGGCACGGATCGGAGCAGGTGATGCTCCCTACAAGTTGCTGTATGCTCAGGAAAATGGTTCGCTGAGTTCCGAAGAATCAGGCAAGATTAGCTTTCTGCCTTACGTCCACAATGTCGACTCCTTCGGCTACAACAGCGACGTCGTTCCGAAGGGGATTCCTTACGAAACGGAAAGCTGGGGCTGGCTGCTGGACGAACGGTGGCACGGAAAAGTCGCGCTAGTGAACGCGCCCACGATTGGTCTGTTTGATACCGTTCTCGCCACGCAGGCGATGGGGTTGGTCGAGTACGCGGACATTGGCAATCTAACGCGGGAAGAAATCGACAAACTCTTTGAAGTGCTCATCGACTACCGCCAACGGGGCCACTTCCGCGGCGTTTGGAGCAGTGTTCCACACTCCGCAGACTTGATGACCCGAGGCGAAGTGGTCATTCAGAGCATGTTTTCGCCAGGCGTTTCGATGGTCAACGGCAGCGGCATGCCCTGCATCTACGCGGCTCCTAAGGAAGGTTACCGCGCCTGGCACGGGGTGATGTGCCTCTCTTCGGCAACCGAGGGAGCGGTCAAAGACGCAGCTTACGATTACATGAACTGGTGGCTCTCAGGCTGGCCGGGGGCATTCATCGCCAGGCAAGGCTACTACATTTCTAACCCACAACGCTCGCGGCCGTTGCTCTCGAACGCGGAGTGGGACTATTGGTACGAAGGCAAACCCGCCGCTGAGGATCTTCGCGGCACCGACGGACGTGTCTCCGTGAAGAAAGGGCAAGTTCGTACCGGGGGATCGTACGAGCAAAGATTTAGCAATGTGGCGGTTTGGAATACGGTGATGGACACCTACGAATACAGTTTGTTGCGTTGGAATGATTTTTTGTTGGCTTAGGGGCCTGTTTCGATAGGCAGAGTCCCTCGCAACACCCTTCCTTTTGGGAGGGTCGGCTCCAAAAAACCAAAATAAACACAGGCCGGGGAGGGAAGAAGCTGTTTCGATTCCGACTTTGTGAAATGTTGAATTGGCTCAGATCGAAGCCTATCCCTCCCCGACGCTGAGACGTCGACCCTCCCAAAGGGAGGGTGAGTTACTGTCCCGTAAAAGGCCCATAAACTGAAGATGCCCTCTGAGTCTCCCAAGCACATGGATGCCTCGCGGTCTTGGTCGCTGGCGAAAAAAATCTACGTCTCCGCGGGAGCGTTGTTACTGCTTTTTCTGGCAACAGCAGTCGCCAGTTACTTTGGGTTTGGACGTGTCGAAGAACAATTCTCCCGCTTTGCTGAGTCGAGCCAAGCCGAGTCGCGACTACTTGAGATTGATCTTGATGTCGCTCAACTCGAACGCAAAGTTGCCGCGTTTACGATTACGCGCAATAGCGTAGCTGCTGAAAATATCCGCCAGCAAGCATCCGCTTTACAGGAAAAGATTTCTGACACCTTAACAGCAGAAAATACCGAAGAGGTCGCTCAACGTCTCAAGATCATGCAGGGGCATCTCGCAAGTTACCTTGAGAATTTCGAAACTGTTATCGAGGAACGCGAGCTACGCAGCCAATTAGTCGAGGCAAAGCTACTAAAAGCTACAGATCGGCTCAATGAGTTGATTACGGAGATCATCAATAGCACCACGGAAGACGAGATTGCGTTACGAGCCTCCTTGTATAAAGCACGCATGTCTCTCTCGGTTGCGACTAGCAACGCTCTCCAATTCCTCAACAACCCCGACTCCGACAAGGTTCGCTCCTCGCTCACTGAGTTGGAGAACGCTTCGCAAGAAGTAGCGATGCGGCTTGAAGAGACGGAAAGCGATCTCACGCCTAGTTACGAAGCGATCAAGCAGGGGATGGACGACTTCCAAAAAGATTTCCTTCGGATTGTACAAGCGACACGCGCCTATCTTTACTTGGTGAATGTCGTGATGGCTGGCGATGCGGCGGAGTTCTCCTATCAAGCGAAGCAACTACGCCTAATCAGCCAAACGAAGCTTGCTTCCATTCAAGAGCAAGCCCTCCAAGAGTCAAAGCAAGCCAATCGATTCACTCTAGGTCTCACGGGAGCCGCTTCGCTGCTTGGGCTTGTTATCGCTTGGGCGATTGCGACGAATATCCTCGGCCCGATTCTTGGGATTACCGACACTTTCGTGCGACTCTTGAAGGGTCAAACGGTCGATCAGATTCCGAATTTGGAGAGAGGCGACGAACTCGGCGATCTTGCACGGGCAGCGGATCGACTCAAGGTACAGACTGAAGAAACCAATCGCCTGCTTGCCGAGTCACAGCGTCTGACCGCCGAGTTAGAAACACAAGCCTCTGCCTTGGCAAAGAGCAACGAGGACCTCGACTCGTTTGCCTATGTTGCTTCGCACGATTTGAAGTCGCCTCTACGAGCGATTGATAACGTCTCGAAATGGATTGTTGAGGATGCCGGAGACGTTCTGCCTGAGAAGTCGAAAGAGCACCTCGACATCTTGCGGCAGCGTGTTGGTCGGATGGAAAGCTTACTAGACGATTTGCTCGCCTATTCTCGCGCCGGACGAATGGATGAATTGGCGGAACCCGTCGAATTGCATGAGTTGGTAGAAGAAATCCCCTCGCTGATCGACTGGCCAGCTGACGCCACGCTGAAGATTACCGACCGACTGCCGACGGTTACTGGAGAGAAGACGGTCTTCCAGCGAATTTTTTTGAACCTCGTCACCAACTCGGTGAAATATCGTTCCGAGGAATCATTGCATGTCCAGATAGAAGCGAAAGAATTACCAGACCTCTACGAGTTCAGCGTTGCTGATAATGGCATTGGGATTGCCCCGGAGTATCACAATTCGGTCTTTAAGATGTTCCGACGACTGCACCGCCAAGCCGACATTGAAGGTACTGGTATGGGGCTCTCCTTGGTTCAGAAACTTGTCGAAGCTGGCGGAGGACGCGCCTGGGTCGAGTCTGCCGAAGGCGAAGGGGCGACGTTTAAGTTTACGTGGCCCAAAATAGGCGCTGGCTGTTAGGCGCTGGTTTTTTCGTTAGTTTACCTCAAAACCAGCGCCTATCGCCTAACAACCAGCGCCCAATAGAAAAAACCGCGGGCCAGCTTCCTAAGAAGCCGACCCGCGGTGAAGGGGAATCGATCGTTAGCTAAGCTACGACTGGCGGCTGAGGCAATCGAAACCGCCAGCCGAGCATACTCCTGGTGTCGAAACCTAGTACGTCAGGATCATGTCCATGCCGACGACGTCTTCGTCGATGTCCAGACCTGGAGCCCACGTTTCGCGGTACTCAGGACGGAAGACCAAGTTGTCGAGCAATTTGACGTTCACGCCACTGGTAGCCGAGTAGTACGAAGTTCCGTCGCTCTTCCACCACTCCATGCGACCGCCAAGGCTGACGACATCGTTGAGCGAGTAGAACAGGTATTGGTTGATGCCAAGTTGGTCGTTGCTACCAACGGCATTGCCATTGTCATCGATCGGGTCGATGCCTACGAGGTCCGTTTGGAAGACGTAGTTCAAGCGATCGGTCAGGTTGACATCGATCACGACGCTGTGTGAGTAGCTATCGTCTTGACCACCGTCACGAGCACCGAAGTTGCCGTAAGTGGTGATGTAGGTCAAGCCAATGTTGTCGGTCAGGTCGATACCGAAACCACCAAGGTAGTTGTTACCGCTGTTGGTGTTATCGAAACCAGTGTCCCAACCGAGGGTCCAACCGTTGTACAGGGTGATTCCATCGAATCCGCTGTACGTGGTGAGAACACCGGTGTGGGTAAACGGCTCGCTGTTGAACATGGTCAACGCGTGGCTGTAGAAGAAGTTGTCCGGAGCGGTGACGACTTCGTAACCAACAAGCGTGTAGAAGTGACCAACGATGACGGAGAAGTCGCCCATGGCCAATTCACCGTACAACTGAGGAATCGCCCAGCCGTATTCGCCGTGATCAAGCGAAGCGTCGAACGTACCAAAGCCACGAGTTCCGGCACCTGGGTTACCGAAGGCTTGAGTCTTCTGAGCATCGGTACCATACATGACGTCCGCACGGAAACCCCAGTCGAGGCCGTTGCTGCCGTCTGCTGCTTTGCCCAAGTAAAACCATTGTTGGTGCAGGTTCACTTGGTCTGGCAGGTCGTTGAACGCCAGGGTGTCGTCAAACGCTTGAGAGAGTGGCGTGTTGTTATCATGCCAACCGATTTGAGTCCAGCCGCCGAAGTCGAGGCCAGAATCATCAAGACCGACGAGTCCTGCTAGAGTGAATCCAGCGAGACCAGCTCCGATACCACTGCCGCAAATTCCGCTTCCACATCCAACTCCGTCACCGCAGCAAGCATCGCCACAGCAGGCGTCACCGCAGCAACCGTCGTCGCAGCAGGAATCGCAGCAACCGTCGTCACAGCCGCAGCTTGCTTCGCAGCAGCCGACGGCCTTTACATTGTTGTCATACGACCAAGCGGTCGCCCCTGTCTGAGCTACAGCCGCATTCCCGCTCATGGCGAGGGCTGCAATTCCGACAATCCATGTCCGAATCTTCACAGTTACGCTCCTTCATGCGTCCAATCCCAGTGAGTGAGAACGACTCAGCTCGCCCGTTGGACGTGTGTTGTCGCAAAGCCATTCCCTAAGAACGATCAGGCGTAGGGAACAGCTTCGCCGGGTAAAAAATCCGCCTCGCAATCATCTATCGACGACCGCTTCTGCAAATCGAGAGAACGCATGCACGGTTTGCGGCGAAATTCCCAGCGAATCACGACAAAACTGGTAAACCTTAACGATGGGAGCGGTCGTGATGTGAAGATCGCATGCCGCGCTCGAATTGCTACCGTGTATCTGGTGCTTCGTCTGGGTTCTTATCATTGAAAACAGCCCGCAAAGTTTGCCCGAACTGCGTGATTTGCCGATGGATGTGCGTGAGAAGAAACCGCTAGCCCCAAGCGCAAGCTTTTGGGTTTGAACCCGCGAGCTTGCGCTGGGGGCTAGGAAAGTAACCAATCCGCGTGCCACTGGCTCTGCCAGTGTTTCGGAGTTGTGGCAGACTCGGAATTCCAGTGGGGCAAGAAACATCTGCAAGCACTTGACTAGGGGCAACTGCAAGCTGCTAGAAAACTTGAAGCCAGCTTGCAGGTACGACAACACCAACCGCTTTTGGGAATGTCTTTCCAAGGTAAAGCACTGGCAAAGCGAGTGGCACTCAGGCACTGGGGTTGTCCGTTCGCGAAGAAGATGACGCGACCGAAGACCTGCGGCGGAGAATCTCGCTAGCTGATTCCCCGAGGAGAACTTCTGTTGAGTCATCAGGTGAATAAACGGCGACGACTGAGAAGCCGTTCTCGGCGATTCCCATCTCGATCAGCCCCTGGGCGCCTAAAGCCATCCGGCCCGCGTGTCGCTCGAGCTGGAATCTCATATCACCAAGCCCATCATAAGCGCGGTAAACGACTTCAGTGCACACCATCCGGTGCGAGCAGGTAAAGTCGAAATCGAAGTCGTAGGGTTTCCCCTCGTGGACGATCGCCCTGCAGAACCCTTCGGCGATCTGTTCTTGCGAGAGTTGGGGACGAAGAATCACAACCGAATCGCTAGCTAACGGAGAATCGACTGACCGGATCAGCACCCCGTCTTTCATCGCTTCGAGGACACGGAGTCCATGTGGCCGAGGTGCGTCTTCACGGCAATTATCGAACAGTTCGGTGCGTTCTGCAAAACCTGGGTCGGCCTCGACCGCGATCTTACTCAAATCTTCTCGACAACCTAGATACAAAGCCGCGTGAGGCCAGTAGCCGGGAAGGAAGTAATTCGTGATCGCGAACTCTTTGCGCACAACGAAGACATCCCCTGGCTGCAGATGCTCAATCAACTGCTGGCGGATTTCCTCGGGTACGCAAGGCCGATGTCCGGGCTTGACTGAAACGTCGGCCATCAACTCCGACACGTACTTCTGCACGTGAAATAGCCCTTGGCCGATGAGGTCTCGTCGGAATAGGTTCGCAAAAAAGCGGCCCCAGACGCGAACGCGTGTTTTCAGGTAGGTGGCAAAGGTTGGTCGTAACCGCCTTGATAAGCGATCAGCGATTTTGAATAACGGAGCATAATCCTCAGCAGAAAGTATCTCGGTAAGCTTCGCGCGGCTTGCTAGGTAGTTACGTCGCGCCTGGAGCATCCGCCAAGCGTTGCTGGGCTTGGTGAGCGAATGTTGCACGGTCTCGTATATTCCTGCGGGCACGCCGAGGGTCGGATCAGGCTCGTCGAGTTTCTTCCGGATCGCGGTTGCTTGGTGATAACGATTGCGAAGGAAGATCGCCGCATCGATCAGAACGCCAGCGGCAGTAAACGCGGTGAGAAAGTTGGCTGCTTGCTCAGGGTCGGTCTCTTGAGACGGATCGATATCCCCCGGATCAAGAGCGAGAATGATTTCAAACAGTGCGTTACGGCATTGCCAATAACTGGCCTGCAATTGCCGCATCGCCAGTTCTTCGTTCGGTGTGAGATAGCCACGCTCAACCGCGGCTTCAGTATCGGGCTGGCTGAGTGCACGGTCCTTGAGCTCTTCGAGATAGGAGGCAATCTCAAGGACGGTTGCGGCATGAGAATCGCATACAAGTTTTCGTCCTGGCTTCGCCATTTGATTACTAGACCCGGGATTTATCCCGGGGTTTATGGAAAAACAATGCCATCGACCGAGTAGCAAGGACAACTTACCAACGGGGCCTTACCGAGGTCGAAATAATCCGCGGCTCGTTACGATCTCGGAAGAACGCCGTCGCTTATCAAACTCAACCGCTCGATCGAGTTAATGGATACCTAAGCTTACCCCGTGATAAATCACGGGGCTAATAATTTCGATTGCCAGAAACAGAAATTACGCCGCCTTGCGGCTGTACAACACTGCGTTGCCCTCTTTCCCAACCACATGCAGCGAGCCCGTTTCGCGAAGGCAATACGCCATTCGCTGTGCTGTCCAGCGAGGAACTTTCAACTTCTCAGCCAAATGCCCTGTGTGGAACTTCCGCGGTAAGCGTTTGGGCAAGAACTTTCTCAAGTCGGCGTGGGTCCGAAGCGAATGAATCTCGAGCACATCGGTGAGCAACTGATCCTGCACCACAAAATCACGTTCGCGCCGACGCCGTCGTTTGCCGTGTCCGGGGTAGCGATGCTCCTCCACGGTCACCAGCGGCACGTCGAGAATCAATTTGTTGTGAGGGAAGACCCGCGTGAAGTAAACCAGATGATCGAACACATCGAGTAGCTTCCCACGCTTGGGGCTTCGCCGCCGGCTGACCACCTCGCCGTCTTTGCCATCCAGCTTTACGAGTAGCTTCTCTGCCACGATGGGTTTCACAACACGCACGGTATGCTTCTTCTTGAGCAACTTCGCGATCTTATCGCGGATGGCCGAGAGCGAACCGTGCTGGATCTCGATCAGTTCCCTACCTCGGACCGCATCAATACGAAAGCCATCACATCGCACTTCGTGCTGTGACTCGTCTTCAACGTAATGCCACTTTAGTTGGCGGTGGAGAGAGGTTTCCATGGGATTCCGTTCCCTGGTTTATTTTTTGAACCGCGAAGAGCGTCGCCATCTTGTCATTCCGACAGTCGTCTCAGCGACGGAGGAATCTAGTCTGGACTCTCGTTCGCAGTGACGACGGACGAGTGTGCCAACTGGATTCCTCGGTCGGCGAGACTCCCGTCGGAATGACACGCTAGATGCTATCAACTCGCGTTTGGCGGGGCGATGCCGAAATCTTCGATGGTTAAGAGCGTCGTTAGCTCATATCCCTTTGCGGCAAATGCTTCACGACCCCCTTCCATGCGATCAACGATGGCCAGCACACGGCTGACTTTCAGTCCGACTGCCTCGCAGCGCTCGATTGCTAGCAGCGAAGAGCCACCGGTAGTGACCACGTCCTCGACGATCACCACTTCTTCACCCGACTCGTAGGGGCCTTCAACGAATTTTCCGGTGCCATGCTGTTTCGATTCCTTGCGAACCATGATGCCGCGAAGCGGCGTCCCCTTCACACCAGCGAGTGTAAGAATCGCTGCGGTGATGGGATCAGCCCCGATTGCCATCCCCCCGACCAAGGGCGGCAAGTCGTCGCCCATAAGCTCAAGCATCCCTGCCCCCACCAGCCGCGAGCCCTCGGCCGTCAAAACCGCCTTACGGCAATCAAGGTAGTAACTCGCTTTCTTACCCGAGGCGAGCGTGAACTCACCAAATTGCAGGGCACGATCACGGACGAGTTCGATGAGTTGTTGCTTGTTGTACTTAAGTGCGTCTGACATGTGGGAACGTTGTTAAGCTAGTTGCGATTAGGTTTGGGCCACAGAGGGCACGGAGGTACACAGAGAAATTTGAGAGGACAGCGGATTCAACCTCTTGGTTTCAAACTTTTTTCAGAGCCAACCAACAAGCCTCTGTGCAACTCCGTGTCCTCTGTGGTTCAAAAAAAGAAGCTGAGCAATCGAATCAATTCTCTTCCGTCTCGACTTCTTCCGGCACATACCAGTCTTGCCGGAGCCAGTCGACGATCAGTTCCAGCGATTTGTCATCAAGCTGGTTCAGCAGCTCGTTGTCGTGCGGAGCGAACTTCGGCATGCGGTCGTTCATATCGCCGTAGAAGCGTTCGTCCTCAGGGTTACGGATGAAGTCGGTAAGCCATTGTTTGCTCATATAACCATCGAGGACCGGCGAACCGATATCTTGTTGCTCGCCAAACGAGTGGCAATCGGTGCAGCTCATCCCTTCGGAAACGATGTCCGCGAGGTCGCCTTCCATCAGGGCACGGCCTTCTTCGATAAGCTTTGCATCCTCCGTGTCAGCATCTTTCTGGCGAGTGAGCTTCGCTTCAGCGGAGAGAGCGATCGCGACCTTGTTAAAGGCATCTTCTACTTGCTTGCGTTCCTCACCTTCTAAATCAGCGAAGCAGCCCGTGACGTAGTCGACCATCTCGGGATAGTCCCCCTCAGCGGCAAACGGCGAATCTTTATACCCGAAGTAATGCTTACTGCCAACGAACTCCAGATCGAGCAGCTTCTTGATCCAGTCGCGCGAGCCAACGCCATAGAGGTTCGGAGCGCTTGGCTTGTCATTCACCAACATCTTGTCCAGGTGGCTGAGCTCGCTGACGTCTTTGCTGAGATCCTGATAGTTATGGCAGCTTGAGCAGTTTTGCTTAAAGAGCTTAGGGCCTTGCAAGTAAGGGTCGTTGTAGACGAGTGTCAGCGCGCCGGTGGGGGGTATTCTGCTCGGACCACTTGCGAGCTCGCGCACGCGCTCGGCTTCGTGGTGAGCCTCGATCTTCGCGTTTAAGAAGCTCTCTGAAGCTGCCAGGCGGTTCTTGGCGATTTCGTCCTCACCCTTTTTGATCGCTTCCTTTTCTTCCTCGCTCATGCCACTGGCATAGTAGTCGTCATTGAGCGCTTGCACGGTTAGCGCCACGGCCCCACCGAGGATGACCACTAGCAAAGCCACGTTGAAATAATGCCCGACCTTGCTCTTGCCAATCCACGGCATCAGGAACAGCACCACAAGTATTACCGTGGGGATGACAATCGCACCCCAGATCTCCAGTTCGCCTGGGAACCACTTCAGGAATTGAAAGAGAAACAAAAAGTACCACTCGGGACGAGCGGCGTTGTATGGGCTGGAAGGGTCCGCCGGGGCGGTGAGTTCGGCTCCGCCGTAGTAGACCGTTAGCCCCAGAACAGCAGCCAATACGCCCAAGGCAGCGACACTGTCCTTGAGAACTTGATCGGGCCAAAAGGTTGCATCGGGTGCGTAGGTCTTATCTTTCGCGTGCAAACCGTGCTTGCGAAACAACGCCAGATGCACGGCAAGAAACGCGACCAAAGCGCCCGGCAGCACACCCGCATGCAGAGCAAAAAATCGCGTCAGAGTTTGGTGTCCGTAGCTACTACCACCAATCGCCAACTGTTTGACTTGGTTTCCTACGACGGGTGTCAGGCTAGAAAGCTCAGTCCCCACATTGGTTGCCCAATATCCCTTTTGATCCCACGGCAACAGATAACCTGTGAGTGCCAGCCCCAACACAATCAGCATGAGAATGAGCCCGAGCACGAAGTTCAACTCGCGCGGCGCTCGATAGGCCCCATCCCAAACGACCTGCAGAAAGTGCAACGCGAGCAACACGATCATCGCCTGAGCCATGAAGTGATGGATGCCCCGCAGGACCCAACCCCAGGTCATTTCATTCTGGATGTAGTAAACACTTTCCCAAGCCGTCTGCGTGCTGGGGCTGTAGGCCATCCAGAGGAAGATGCCGGTGATCACCTGCGTCATGAACGCCATGACCAGGGTGCTCCCCCAAACATATCGCCACCGCGCTCCACCGGGGACGCTCTCGTAAAGCGCCTCGTTAACAAGATCACGCACACCGGCGCGATCATCGAGCCAGTCGGTGAGCTTGGAGAGTAATCCGCCTGATTTACTGGAAGTTGCCACGAGCGTTTTCTTGTTAGGGTTTGGGGAATTGCTCTGTTCGTTGCAAACTGTTCTACCCCCGAAGGGGTTTCGTAATTCAGCCCAGGGTTCGATCATCGCGAGCGACAGCGAGTGTGATCGTACCCTGGGTCAGCGTCAACAAACCATAATCGACCGAGTAGCAAGGCATGCATGCAGGAAAACTACAACCGAGGTCGAAATTGGTACGGTCAACCTCTGTCCTTTGCGACCTCGATTAGGTTTCAACGGTACTCAAGCCTTCTTGCTCGGTCGCCTCTTGACGTTCGATCTCGTACCCAGGGTAGGTCAAAGCTCGCTGGGGCTCGCTGTTGACCAACCCTGGGCTATGTGGTGTAACCGCTTCGCGGTAATGTTCAAGAATCACTATGTCGCTAACAGCAACACCGATCATTATCCTATGCCGTTGGGTGCTTCTCTGCGTGTCCCGTTTGGTAATCGATGAACTCAACGTAGACTTCCGTCGCCTCGTTGACGTCGCCCGTTTCAGATTTGATGGCGATGTCTTTCAATTCGACAGGCAGCGAATCCATGTCGCGTGGGGAAACCTCTTTGTCACCACGAACACGACTGCCGTCGAGGTTGAACGAGCTCGTGTGGCAGGGGCATTTGAATGCGGTATCGCCTGGCGTGTAACCGATCTGGCAGCCCGCGTGCGGACACTTGGCGGTAAATGCCGTTGGTACTTTCTCTCCAGAATTGCGGACAAGAAAAACCGCCCCGACTTTGCTCGCTTCGTAGCCGGTCCACGCATCCTGACGATCCGTGATGACGGGAAAGCTGCGAGGCACTCCGTCTTCAGGAACTTGGCTCAAGAGCGCAACACGTACCTTGGGAGACTCTTTTTTCTTAAACAAGGGCGTCAGAAATGAGGCGACACCAGCCGCTATCGGAGTGAGCACGGCTGCCGCCCCAGCAAGAATTGCGGCGATTGCTGTCCGGCGGTCGTTAGGACTATTGGATACAGGTTTACCCATAGATTTCTCTCGTGTCAGTGATGACCAATGTTTTATTCTCCCATGCTCGCGCGCAGAGCGTCAAGCACGGACGATTGGGCTTCTTCGCGGGGCATTGACATCGTGATACCAGCAGCAGCCTTATGACCGCCGCCGCCAAACTGCTCAGCAATTGCCCGCACGTCAAAATCGCCCTTGGCTCGCAGGCTGACCTTTGTTTTCTCTGGTTCTAGCTCAACGAACATGGCAGCCGCTTCAGCCCCGGCGACTGCCAGTTGCATATTGATGGCATCTTCAGTGTCAGTGAGCTGTGCACCGGTTTCCGCGAAGTCTTTCTGAGAGACATATGTCCAGAGGAGCCGTCCTGAGCACTCACTTTTTACGTGATTGAGGATTTTTCCACGTAGGTGCAGTCGGGCAAGGCTATGCTGCTCATAAAGTTTTGAGAAGGTTTCCGGCGGACTTGCTCCAGCGGCAACGAGTTTCGCCAAGGCTTCAAATGCGGGCTCCTTGACTGAGGAGAATCGGAACCAACCCGTGTCGGTAGCGATGGCAGCAAAGAGTGGTGCTGCCATTTCGGGGGTCAGGTCGACTCCTAGTTCTTCGATCAGCTCTAAAATCAGCCGTCCGGTCGCTTCCGCTGTTGCGTCCTTGAAAACGTGCGCGCCGAAATCGTCTTCGCTCACGTGATGATCAATCACAACGCGCTCGCCTTGGAACCCACGCAACACATCCGCCATTGGGCCGAGTTGTCCCCAAGCACTTGTGTCGACGACAACAAACACTTGATGCTGCCGCAAAGTTTCCAGCGGGACCTGCTCAATTTCCTCGACGCGATTCTCTGGGTCCATGAAGGTGATGTGCTGAGGAATCTCATCCCCGTTGATGATCTGCACACGTTTGCCCAAGGATTCCAGAGCGAGTGCGAGACCAAGTTCACTTCCAATCGCATCGCAATCGGCGCGGCAATGACTGGTAATCAGGAACGAGTCGTTCGCTGCGATGAGTTCAACAAGTGGTTGCCAGTTGATCATTCGATAGTTTTCAGTTGTCAGTGTTCAGTTTTCAGTAGCCGGCGAGCTACGCCTCGCCCGGGGTTAATCTTTCAACGATTAAACGCGCTTTCGTAATGTCGCGTTGCAATTGTTCCACAAGTTCTTCCTTCGAATCAAACTTCTCAATCCTGCGGATACGCTCGATGAACTCAACCTCCATCGGCTTCCCGTACAACGCCGCATCGACATCGAGAACGTGAATCTCGACCTTCGTATGATCTTCGCCGAAAGTTGGGTTAGGCCCCAAATGGATCGCAGCCGCGTACCACTGCGGGCCACCATTAATGTCGATGAGCGTTCGTCCCGCGTAAACGCCCTGTGCGGGAAGCAGCGTGTCGATCGCTTCCAGATTGGCCGTCGGAAAGCCGATTTTGGCTCCCCGCCCTGCCCCGTGGGCGACCATGCCACGCAGGCGATACGGCTGGCCCAGTAGTTTCGCCGCCAGGGCAACTTCGCCGTTCGCGATTGCCGTGCGAATTCGAGAGCTGGAGACCAACTCATCGTCGATCGAAACTGGTTCAACCACGTCGAGCGACATCCCGGCGCTGGAGGTCAATTGGTGCAGTTTCTCGATCGTCCCCTCTCGATTCTTACCGAAGTAAAAATTTGGCCCTTCGACCATTGCCTTGGCATCAAGTGCCTCGACAACGATCTGCTCAAAGAATTCTTCGGCGCTAAGTTCAAGGAGAGCTTCATCGGTCGGATAAGCCACGATTTTGAACACGCCGAGTCCTGCGAGCAACTCCGCCTTGCGGGTTGTCCACGTGAGCGGCGGGGGGCACTGCTCAGGGCGGAGCAGTCGCACCGGGTGGGGGTCGAAGGTAAAGACAATCGCCTGCCCGCCAACCTCCTCGGCACGTCGGCGAAGTTGTTCGACGATACGGCGATGCCCCAAATGCACTCCATCAAAGTTGCCAATCGCCACCGCGCCACCCCGTGCAGCGGCAGGAAGCTGGTCGAGATGGCGAATGATAGGCACAGTAGGAGCGGCTTCGATGTGAATGGGTAACGCCTTAGTATCGTAGGTCGTGAAAGGATGGTCAACGTGGGGAAGTTTTCAGTTGTCAGTGTTCAGTTTTCAGTTCAGATGGTCAGGTAGCCCGCGAGCTCGTTTACCTTCTGCTGAAAACTGCTAACTGAACACTGAAAACATGCCCCTCGCTCTGGTATCATATTGATAGAGGCCAGAACTTACGCGCACGGAAGCCCTCGCTCAAAAACTCTTCATGAACGAACAACAGACTTATCTCTCAAAGGACCTCGTACCCCGGTTGGCTGCCATTGACATTGGCAGCAACAGTATTCGCTTGGTCGTGGCGGAAGCCTTAACCGACGGACGCTATCGCATTCTTGACGAAGAACGCGAATCCACAAGGCTTGGTCGCTCCTTAGCCTCCTCGGGAAAGATTGATGAAGAGTCGATGGTCGCTTCGTTGGCCGCGTTGCGCCGCTTCAAGTCGATTGCGGAGGGCTTTGGCATCGAAAGCCAACGCGCCATTGCTACCTGTGCCGTACGTGAAGCGAAGAACGGCCAAGAATTTGTCGAACGTGTCCGCACGGAGTTGGGGCTCGACATCGAAGTCATCACTAGCGAGAAGGAGGCCCACTTCGCCTTCCAAAGCGTTCGACGCCGGTTCGATCTCTCGGGACAGAATACGCTACTAGCCGATATCGGCGGTGGCAGCACGGAGCTTGTTCTCGCCTCGGGAGAACTGATCGAGGGAATCTACGGCACGAAACTCGGAGCGGTACGGCTGACTGAAAAGTTCGGTGGCGGGCAGGCGCTCGCTGGCGACGATTTCAAGAAGATGGTCGATTGGATTGATCGCGAGCTCAAACAAATGACCGAAAAGCCGAGCGCACCGTTGCATATGCTGATCGGGTCAGGCGGAACGTTCACGAATCTCGCGAACATGGTGATGGCGAGCAAAGGACTAGGCCAGTTGTCAGCGGCAGGCTACCAACTGGCACGCGCCGACGTACGTCACTTGGTGGACCGTCTTCGCAAAATGACCGCCAAGCAACGTCGCGAAGTACCAGGGCTCAATCCAGACCGCGTGGATATCATCGTGCCTGGAATCACGATCGTCGACCGAATCATGCGCCGCTTCAAAGTGAATCTCCTGCAGGTTCATGACTACGGAGTTCGCGACGGTCTGCTGCTGACCATGATCGAAAACGGCCAAGGTCCCAGCACGAATGGGCCCCCGAATTACGACGAGCATCTCGACCGCTTTGCGAAGGCGTGCGGCGTGAATCTGGAGCACTCGAAGCACGTGGCTAATTTAGCTGTGCAGATCTACGCGGGGCTGGCGAAGATCTTTGAACTCGACGAACAGGACCTCCCGCTGCTGGAAGCAGCCGGGCGACTGCAGGACGTGGGCTACCTGATCAATTATGAAAAACACCACAAGCATTCCTATCACCTGATTCTCCACAGCCGCCTGGAGATGTTTCGCCCGCAGGACTTACAGATTATTGCCAATGTGGCGCGCTATCACCGAGGCGCTCAGCCCAAAAACAAGCATGCGAACTTCAAGGCTCTGAACGAGTTTGAACAAAAGCGTGTTCGTCAAATGTCCGCTGTGTTGCGACTGGCCGGGGGACTTGATCGCAGCCACAACCAAACGGTCCAATCCGTAGAAATCGAAGGCACCCGGCAGCAGGTGGACCTGCTGGTTTCTGCGAGCGATTACCCCGAAGTCAACCTCTGGGCAGCCCGCCGTCGAGCCGGGCCTTTTGAGAAAATCTTTGAAACCGAGTTGAACGTTCAGTGGGCCGGTAGGACCGAGGCGGCGCCGAGTTAGGGTTATTGTCTCTGTCATTCCGACGGGAGGCTCGCCGACCGAGGAATCCGGCATGCAGTCGGGTACGTCATCAAGGCGAACCAGAGTTCAAGCCGGATTCCTCCGCCGCTGAGACGGCTGTCGGAATGACAAGTGACGCATCATGAAAACATCGCCCAACTCCGTCGTTAACATCGCTGCCTACAAGTTCGTCGATCTCGACGATCTGCCTCGTCGCCGCGCGGAGTTGAAATCACGTTGCCAAGAACTCGATCTGAAGGGAACGATTCTCCTCAGCAAGGAGGGGATCAACATGTTCCTTGCCGGTTCACGCGAGTGCATCGACGCCTTCCTTGCCGAGCTTCGCAGTCAAAGTGAATTCGCGGACCTCGAAACCAAAGAAAGCTACAGCGATCGGCAGCCGTTCAATCGGTTATTGGTCAGGCTCAAGAAGGAGATCATCGCCTTTGGGGTCGACGGGATCGAACCGGCGAAACGCTCTTCGCCCAAGCTGACTGCGAAAGAACTCAAGCAGTGGCTCGATGAAGGCCGTCCGGTGACGCTGCTCGATACGCGCAACGATTACGAGGTCGAGTTAGGCACCTTCGAGAATGCGGTCGACCTGAACATCGATCACTTCCGCAATTTCCCTGAAGCCATCAAGCAGCTGCCTGCGGAGACACGCCAGCAGCCGGTGGTCATGTTCTGCACAGGCGGAATTCGCTGTGAGAAAGCGGGCCCCTTCATGGAGCGGGAAGGCTTTGAGCAGGTGTTTCAACTTGAGGGGGGCATCCTGAAGTACTTTGAGGAGTGCGGGGGCGATCATTACGACGGAGAGTGCTTCGTCTTCGATCAGCGGGTAGCACTTGATCCCGAACTGCAAGAAACGGCTACCACCCAGTGTTACGTCTGCCAGCATCCCTTAAACGAAGTCGATCAGTCAGTCTCAAGCTATGTCTTCGGGAAGCATTGCCCGTACTGCTACTCAGATTTCGTCGCCCAACATCGCCAGAGCCTAGCAGTCCGTGAAGCGCGCATCGCTCAGTTGGCGAAGAGCCTTCCGGGAAGCACGCCCTACGATCATATTCGCCCCCTGAATATCCCCAAGCGATTCGACCAAGCTACGCTGCTCGACACGCTTGACGGATTGCATCCGCATGTTGGCCGCGACGAGTGGCAGCGGATGTGTGAGATCGGCCACGTGACGTTCGAAGATCACGAAAAGCAAGAACACCCCGTCGATCCGCAACAAATTGTCCGAGCAGGCCAGCGTTACAACCGTCACGTCCCGGCGATGGTCGAACCGGACGTGAACGCCGATGTTCGCCTGCTTCATGAAGATGAGTCAATCGTCGTCATCGAAAAACCGGCTCCCTTGCCCATGCACTCCGGCGGGCGGTTCCATCGGAACACGCTGAGTTACTTTTTGGAAGAAGTTTACGCACCGCAGCGATTGCGAATCGTCCATCGCCTCGACGCCAACACGACCGGCGTGGTCGTCTACGCACGGACGCGGGCCGTTGCTCAAGCGTTACATGCCCAGTTTGAAGCCGGCACCGTTGAGAAAAAGTACTTGGTCCGCGCGCAAGGACATATCTCCGAGGGCAAGTTCACGATCACCACGCCGATCGGCAAGGAACCGGTTCAGGCAGGCCTGCGTTTGCCCGACCCTGATGGTCTCGCCGCCGAGACTCAATTCAAAGTCCTCAGCCGCGACGGCGAAGGCACCTCCAAACCGACAACGCTGCTAGAAGCCCGCCCCGTGACCGGTCGCACCAACCAAATCCGCATCCACCTCTGGAAAATGGGCCACCCGGTGTGCGGCGACCCGGCCTACTTGCCGGAGAAGCGACTCGGGGGGATGCAGACCCTAGCCGTCGACGAGCCGCCACTTTGTTTGCATGCACAGTGGCTTAAGTTTCAGCATCCTGAGGATGGCGAAGACTTTTGGGAGGAAGCGGGCGAGCCGGGGTGGACCTAGCCCTATGTCATTACAACCCAGGGTTAGTTAGACGAGAAATATTATTGCAAATCAAATATCAGACACGTGAGAAACTCAACATGACTGATGAACAAGCGGATTACATTTCGCTGGAAGTCTCCCTGGATGGAGAACAGTTGTTCCTTTCAGGTGATACTGCCGGCTTGCAACGAATGCGTAATTATCTTGACCGCTTAATCGCTAACACGAACGACGGCAAGTTTGAACATATTCATCTCAT
Organism: Lacipirellulaceae bacterium; assembly: GCA_040218535.1. Lineage (NCBI taxonomy): Bacteria > Pseudomonadati > Planctomycetota > Planctomycetia > Pirellulales > Lacipirellulaceae > Lacipirellulaceae bacterium. Next base: position 232,446 of record JAVJRG010000012.1, read on the forward strand.
GACGCCTGAGTGGGGTGGAGAGGAGCTATCTAGCACGCAATTTTTTCGCGACAGTACTCTGATTCATCATGCAAAAATCTATTGTGTCAAAGGCACCGTTGAACAGACTTAGCGTACGACTTCTCGCGACTAAATCTTGTCGTACAAACGCCCTCTACAGCAACTCGTCGAGTTCATTCACCAACGCTTCAAACTTCTCCAGCGCCGTCCGCACTGGCTTCGGCTTCGTCATATCCACGCCGGCATCCTTCAACAAATCGAGCGGGTCTTTCGAGCAACCGCCTTTGAGGAACGAGAGATAGTCGTCGAGTTCCTTCTCGCCACCGTTCACGACGCGCTCACTCAAGGCAATCGCTGCTGAGAGGCCCGTGGCGTATTTGTAGACGTAGAACGCCCGATAGAAGTGCGGGATGCGAAAAGCTTCCAGCTTCAGTTGCTCATCGATAGCAAAGTCAGGGCCGAAGTACGCGGAGAGCAATTCGCCGTAAACGTGTTTGAAGCTCTCAACAGTCAGCGGCTCGCCCGCTTCGGCCATTTCGTGGGTGATCTTCTCGAACTCGGCGAACATCGTCTGCCGGATGATCGTGCCGCGGATGGCGTCGATGTCGCGATTGATGAGGTAGGCCCGTTCTTTGTCGCTCTTCGCCTCGCTCATCAACTGACGGCTGAGGAGTTGCTCGTTGAACGTGCTGGCCACCTCGGCGACGAAGATCACGTAGTCGTAGTAAATGTAGGGTTGATTGCCAGCCGAATAGTAGCTGTGCATCGAGTGCCCCGCTTCGTGCGTCAGCGTGAAGACGTGATCTAGTACTGCAGGCTGATAATTCATCAGAATAAACGGCGCGGCGTCGAACGTGCCACAACTGAACGCGCCGCTCTGCTTGCCTCGGTTGGGATAACGGTCGCACCAACGATCCGTGGTGAGGCCTTTCTCCAGCACCTCGCAATATTGATAGCCCAACGGCGTGAGCGAACGCATCACCACATCAACGGCTTGCTTCCAAGTGCGCTTCTGGTCTAAGTCGCTGAGGATCGGCACGTAGGTATCGTAGTGGTGGATCGACTTCAGCTTCATCTTCCGCTTGCGGAGATCGTAGTACCGATGCTGCACGGGCAGCTTCTCGCGCACGGCTTTAATGAGGTTGTCGTAAACGCTCGCCGGGACATTGTCCGGGAAGAGCGCCGCCGCGCGAGCGCTTTCATGATTGCGCGCTTTAGCGTAGTAGACATCGCGTTGGATCGAACCGCTGAGCGTTGCCGCCAAAGTATTCTCGTGCCCCTGGAACACCTCGTAATATTGATGGAACGCCTGCTTGCGGACGCTTCGCTTCGGGGAGTGCAGCATCGCCGAGAACGAGGAGTGCGACAGCTCGATCGATTGCCCCTGGGCATCGTCCATCATGCCGAACTTGAGATCCGCATCCGTGAGCTGCCGAAACGCTTGGTTCGAAGCGTCCGACATTTCGCTCTGCATCGCGAGCAGGCGTTCTTCCGCGTCGCTCAGCGTATGCGGTCGGTAACGAGCCACGCGTTCAAGGACAAGCTTGTAGGGCTGTAACTCTTTCGCTTTGATAAGCTTCTGGAACTTCGTCTTGGGGATTGCCAGGATCTCCGGCCGAATGTAGCTGGCCGCCTGTCCTGCTTCGCTAGCCGCGTGCTGAAAACGGGCGACCATCGCTTGGTAATCGCTGTTGGATTGGTCTTCGGTCGTCCTGAGAAACGCGTAGGTGCCGATCTTTTCGCCCTCTTGATCGAAATCCGCATCAAACTGCAAACAGGCGGCTAACTGCTTCGCGCTCTTTGCCAAGGTGCCGCGGAAAGTGTCGAACTTCTTAGCCGTCCGCTTCCACTTGGTGAAGGCTTTCTCCCAAGCCTGATCGTTGGGGAAGAGCGTTTCGAGATTCCACGTGTCCGCTTCCTTCACCTTGGAACGGGGAGGCAAGGTCTTGGGGCGGGGTTTGCGTTTGGTTTTGGTGGCGGCCATTTATTCTTTAACCACAGAGGCACGGAGGACACGCAGAGTTCGTTCGAGGGTTGATTCTCTCGCAAAGGCACCATGACATCTATTGATCGCGGCGCGAAGTGGTCGCAGCGCAAAGTGGGTATGCCGAGGGATGAGGCATACCCTGCAGAAGTACCGCGAAGCGGTTACACAAAATAGCCCAGGGTTGGTCAACGGCGAGGCCCAGCGAGCCTTGACCTACCCTGGGTACACGATCAAAAGCCATGAGCGACCGAGCGAGAAGTTATGAGAACCAGCGGCACACGAACGAGGTCGCAACAGGCCGAGGCAGAACCTTTCCCGTTTCGACCTCGATGACGCTTTTCGGTACTCGCGTCTTGCTACTCGGTCGATTCTTGTTGTTGTCTTTTGACCCAGGGTAGGTCAAAAGCTCGCTTAGGCTCGCTCTTGACCAACCCTGGGCTATAGGATGAAACCGCTTCGCGGTAGTGATCGAGAATCGTGGCATGGACTTCTTGAGCAAGGAATCCAGCGCGGTGCAAGCACCCGCGGCGAAACCTCTCTGCAAAATCTCCGTGTCCTCCGTGCCTCCGTGGTTCAAAAAAGGACCACAGCAAGCTCACCAACGCCAGGCGATCGTGCCCCAGGCGAGGCCTGCGCCGAAGCCGCTCATAAGGATGGAATCGCCGCTTTTGATGCCGCCGGCGCGGAGGGTTTCATCCAAGGCGAGCGGGATACTGGCGGCTGAGGTGTTGCCGTAGCGGTCGATGTGCTTGACGACACGTTCGCGGTCGATGCCGAGCGCCTGGACGGCGGCGTCGAGGATGCGCTCGTTGGCTTGGTGGAATAAGTAGCAGCCGATCTCCGTGCTGGCGAGGCCCGCGTGGTCGAGCACTTGCTTCACGTTCTCTTCGACAAGCCGGACCGCCCATTTGAACACCGGGCGGCCATTCATCTGCAGGTAGTGATTGTTATCCGGTGGCACGCCAATTGTGCAGGGTTGTTTCGAACCTCCTTGCGGACGATAAAGCAATTCCGTACCGCTGCCATCAGAGCCAAGCGTGTAGGACAACGCCCCCTGCTCCGCACTTCCTTTGGTGAGCAATACCGCACCGGCACCGTCACCGAAGATCGGATAGATTTTTTTATCTTCAGGATCGACAATCCGCGAGTTCGTGTCGGCGCCAATCACTAGCGCGTACTTGCTGCAACCAGTGGCGATAAACTGCATCGCCGTGATCAGCGAATAGGTGAAGCCTGCACAAGCAGCCGAGACATCCATAGCCGCACAGTTAAGGCCCAGACGGTCTTGCAAAGTGGTAGCGGTCGCCGGAGCTAAACGATCAGGCGTGAAGGTGCCGAGCGTGAGCAAATCGACTTCTGCCGGATCGACTGCCGCGGCTTCCAAACAACGCTTGGCCGCTTCCAGGGCCATGTCGCCGGTGCTCATATCTGCTGGAGCATGGCGGCGTTCGCGGATGCCGGTCCGCTGGATGATCCACTCCGCGTCGCAACCGAGCCGGGCAAGGTCGTCGTTCGTGACGACGTTGTCGGGCACAAAACTCCCCGTGCCGACGATCCGCACCCCCATCAATGAGCGCAACGGTGCGCCGCCGATCGACGGTCTGGCGTCACTCATGGCGGGAACCTCAGTTGCGGAGGGTAGGAGCGGGGGATTAGGGAAGGCGGGGCATGCTAGCGCCAAGCGATGCAGGGTACGGCAGAACGGCGATTCTTACAAGGCGAGGCATACACTCCCGCAAAGGAATCACTCTTCGGGAATCACCCGCCACTGTTCTATCAGGGCCAAACTCCCCGATTGATTCAGTTGCGGCCAAGCGACGACAACGGCAATCTTCATTGCTGGGCCGCCTTCGCCCGACAAGCGGTAGGCCGCAGAAAGCTGACGGGACGATCCTTTCGCGACGGGGGCAAGGGGCTCGCCAAAGGGCTCGATTCGCAAAGTCTCGCCCAGTTGTTGTGCACGTTTCGTGACAGGATCTCCACCCAGGTTGTTCAACATGGTATTGCGAGCCTGTTCGGCAGTCGGCGGCGGTGCGTCAGGAGAGTTGGGGGGCGGAATGAGACTCATGGACGCTTTGCGCGTTAGCAACTGCATCGAATCTTCAAGCTGACCTTCTGAGAGCATCTCAACCCACGCGGTCACGGTTTGCTCAGCTTGCTGGTTGAAGAGGCGTGTCGTGACCGCATTTCGCGCGTAAGCAGCTATCCCCAGCACGATTGCGAGCACAAGTCCCCAACGTGCCAGCGACGCGCCCGCTAACTGTTCGGGCTTCTGCTCGATCTGCCAAATCGCAAACAAAGAGAAAGCCGCTGCCAGAACTGCGACTATCCAAAAACTGGACGACACTAACGCAAGCGACGAGAGCAATCCACCTAGAAAAGCGATGACTGCTACAGGGCTAAGTCGGCGGTAGTGGTCGGCGGTTTCGAGTTCAGAATCCATTGTTCGGCTCGGTTTAAGCTGATCGCCACGACGACTGTCTCAGGCTAGCTTCATGCCTGCTCATATTCACTTAGTTGAACTCAGCAGCATCGTTCGTGGTCGCCTTGAGAATCTGATAAGCAGGGCGGACTGAGTAATCGAGCATCGACTTTTCCCAATCCTTTATCTTTGCAGGATCCCAAACCCCTGCTGCCCTCGGTCCGAAATAGATGGTCACTGTGAGGAAACTCGTAAAAACGACTGCCACGCCTAAACCCATCAGGGGCCCAGCAATCATTTCGAGTTGAGGGATAAATCGCACCCGCACTCGCGAGGCTCGTCTGGCGAGCTCTTTCAGGATCAGCATCACTGCAAAAAAGACGACCCATTGACCCGCGAAGATAAAGTACCAGAGATACTGATCGTCGGTATCTGCTTGCTCGAAGCCCCACATTCCCAAAGGAAGTCCCATCACGAGCGCCGAAGGAATGCTGATCAGCAAACAAAGTAATGAAATCGTATTACTCCAAAGACCCTCGCCAACGGTCATCGCAACACCTGCGAAGAAGACAAAGATCAGTAGTACACAAACGTAAAGCATGATTCTCAACCCCTGGCTTGCGCCAGGGGCTACTTGATTGATTTAGCAAACTGATTACTTCAGGACACGCATGATTTCAGGCAGCGAGGTCACGCCCTTGGCAACTAGCAAGATAGCCTCTTCCTGCAAGGATCGCTGCCGCGTGGCGCGGGCTGCCTTTCGAAGCAAATCCGCATCGGGCTTCTTGAGCAAGACCTCTCGCATCTTATCGTTCACTTCAACGAGCTCGAAAATGCCAGTCCGACCTGCGTACCCTAGACCTTGGCAATCGGGACAGGGCTTGTCGGACTCGAGCTCCTCCGGCTTGGGTGGGCGGAACAACTGCTCGACTTTGCCAACCGGGATGCCGAGCTTCTTCAGCACCGCAGGAGCGGGGACGTAGCCGACCCGACAGGTTGGGCAGAGCTTACGAACGAGCCTTTGATACAAGACTCCAGTGACATGCTTGGCAAACAGCTTGTGAGGAACTTTGGCTTTCAGCAAGCGGAGTAAAGCGTCCGCTCCGTCGCGTGCGGCAATCGTAGTGATGACCAAACGCTCGTCAGCCACTTCGTCCATTAGAAGCTTCGTCGCCTCCGCGTCGGTAAAGTCGCGCATCACGTAAACATTCGGATACGTCCGAATCAAGTCGGGCAGGATCGTGGCGGCGGTTTCTCCCTTCGCCGGGTCGAATTGGTTGACGCTGACATTCTGGATATCTGCTTCCAGCTTGTTTGCGGGTTCAATCGAAACAAAGTCTCGCATCAAGCGATCCGTTTCGCCGATGGAAACGTCTGTGATCGTCGTCAGCCCGCCACCAGGCATCGTTGAGAAAACGAGCAAGCCTTGATCGCGCGCCATCAACTCCGACCACTTCTCCTTGAGCCCCTCGCGGATCCCCAGTTCGTCGTACGTTGTATAAGTGGCCTTCTTCCCGACGAAGTCCAAGACAACCCGTTCTCCGGATTTCGTACCTTCACTCGCAAACTTGACGAGAAAGCTCTTGCCCTCATACTTGGCGCCAAACTGGCTCTTTTGCTTCTTCCGGCGTTCTTTCACATCTAGGTTAGCGAGCGTTTTCATCACGGCTAGCAGCACATCACCTGACTCACGATCTTTGGGCTCGCCTGAATGCCACATGCCGTCTATTTCATGCCGCGAGTTCACCGCTTGCTGGGTGTAATCGAGCATCACTCGATCGGCCCGACGGCTGATGGTCTCAACAACCAGATCTTTCAAAAGTAGATAGCCGGGCGACTGCCTAGCAGTCAATAAGTTGGCGTTGTCGGCGTTGGCATCCTCTGCCCCCATTGCGGAGAGATCGACCGCGGCACCGAGCTCGTACTGTGCCTTGCGTTCGGTGTCGATCTTCACGCCTACCTTGCCCATGACTTCAGAGAAGGCGAACCGCCACCACTCGCGCGTCAGAACGGTTTGGTGTTTCTGGACCGATCTATTGTGCCGGATAATGTAGGGAATAGCTGTTGCCAACATGGGCAACAGGAGGATAGGCAGACGCACAAAGTTCGGCATCGGAATAAAGAACAGCCCAATAGCAAGCAATGCAAACGGGAAGAAGATGATCGGGTTCCACTTGTGCCAACCCAATTTGAAGATCTGAGAGTCTCGATTCACCCAATCGGTAAAGCCAACCCATGAAATCAGGATCGCAGAGAAAGAAATTAACGGGATCAGCCACAGCCACTTCCCGTTGCCTAGTTCCCCCACCATTTTTCCCATGCCTTCGTAATACTTCTTCTGCATCTTCGGTTGCAGTTTCTTGAAGGCAGCTTCTTCCGCGGCGGCTGCTGCTTTTTCCGCCTTCTTCTCTGCATCGTCTTTGGCATAAGTGCATGCGGGAGTTAGCACGGTACCCGTGCCAACCACCAACAGAAGGAAAACTAACCACAGTTGCCGCATTACATGATTCCAGGTTGTTTGACCGAGATGCCTTTAAGGGCCATCTTGAGTTCTTCAGGGTTGGGGGCGACTTCGAGAGCCACCGTGCGGTCGATCAGCTTGTCATCGACCAGTTGCTTGAGGCTTTGCGTAAAGGTCTGCATGCCATCTTCGATGCCGACACTGATCGCACCGCCAAGCTTGGCATCTTGTTCTTCCATGACAAGCTTTCGCACTGTGGGCGTGAAGCGCATGATCTCGACCGTCGGCACCCGACCGACGCCGGGCTTGATGCTTTTCAGCAACTTCTGAGCGACGATGCCCTTCATGTTCATCGCGATCGCGCTACGCAACGCACCGTGCATGTCTTGTGGGAAGAGGTCCAAGATACGACCAATCGTCCCTGGGGCACCGCTGGCGTGGATGGTCCCGAACACCAAGTGACCGGTTTCCGCCGCGTGGATGGCGGTCATAAAAGTTTCTTTGTCACGCATTTCGCCCACGAGCATGATGTCGGGGTCTTCACGCACGGCATGCTTCATGCCGACTTCAAAGTCGATGACGTCGAGGCCGATTTCGCGCTGGTTGATCAAGCACTTGTCTTCGGTGAAGACAAACTCAATCGGGTCTTCCAGCGTGAGAATATGTTTACGGTAGTTTTGATTGATCCAGTTAAGCATCGAACCAATCGTGGTCGTCTTGCCTGAACCGGTCACCCCAGCCAGCAGCACCATGCCCTGGTCGTACTTACAAAGCTCGACCATCGAAGACGGCAAGTGCAAACCTTCGAAGTCGGGAATCCAACTGTTCACGCGACGAGCAACCAAACCGATGTGGCCTAGCTGTTGTAGCAAGTTCACGCGGAACCGCCAATTCGTGCCGTCAACCTCGATCATGTGCGCGAAGTCAGCCCCGCCGTCGTGATCGAAGATCTTGCGGTTGCGCTCGGTCATCATCGGAAAGCAGAGGCGGACCATTTCCTCGTCGTCCATCGGCCCGCGATTCATCGGGCGTAGCGTGCCGTCGATCCGAACCATCGGCGGATTGCCCACCTTGAGGTGCAAGTCGCTCGCTTCCAGCTTGACACAAGCGCGGAACAGCTTGTCGATCTCGAGTTCCTTGTGGACCGAGACAAAACTATCGTAGTCCTTCGAGCTAATCGAGCTCTTCTGTGCGTTGGTTGATGATGACATGGTTGTGCTCCTCGTACGACTAAGCAACAAGTTGCGCTGGTGGCAAGCGAACTGGGACACCCGCCTCGGCCATGATCTGCTTGGTTTCTTGAATCGTAAACTCACCGAAGTGAAAAATACTGGCAGCCAGTGCCGCGTCCGCTTTGCCGATCGTGACCGCGTCGGCCAAATGCTTCGGGTGCCCTGCCCCACCGCTGGCGACGACGGGGATCGAGACGGACTCACTCACTGCAGCGGTCATTTCTAAGTCGTAGCCATCCTTGGTACCATCGGCGTCCATACAAGTGAGGACAATCTCTCCGGCCCCGAGCGACTCAACTTTCTTCGCCCACTCCAAAGCATCTAATCCTGTGGGGACGCGACCGCCGTTGATGAACACCTCGAACCGCTGGTTACCTTGTTCGTCGGTAACGCGCTTCGGGTCGATATTCACTACCGTGGCACAACCGCCAAAAGCACGGCTGATTTCGGTGATCAGTTCTGGGGTTCTTACCGCGGCGGAGTTGATGCTCACTTTTTCAGCCCCGGCCTGGATAAGCTGACGGGCGTCCTCCAGCGTGCGGATGCCCCCGCCCACCGTAAACGGCATGAAGATCTGCTCCGCCACACGCCGGACCATTTCCCGCATGATGTCGCGGCCCTCGTGGCTAGCGCAGATGTCCAGAAAAACGAGCTCATCGGCTCCGTCACGCTCGTACCGTGCTGCTACCTCAACCGGATCGCCCGCGTCGCGGAGATTCACAAAATTGGTTCCCTTGACCACCCGCCCACGATCGACGTCCAAGCAAGGGATGACACGTTTAGCGAGCATGGTCGAGAGGCGAGAGGTTAGGGGCACGAGCCGTCAGGCGTCAGCCATCGGGTAATTCGATCGTCAGGCCAATAATCGCCCGAAGTTCCGTAATCCTCTTAGCTTAAGTAGCCTACCGGGGTGGGTCAACTAGATGGGCGGTCGTCGGGGTTGTAATGAATAGACGGGAAGCAATTTCCGAGAGATCAAACGGTGCCATTCATCTAAGCAGAAATCCCTCGGGCACTTTCTCTAGCCGAACTCCCGCAACATCGCCTGGGCTCGTTTCGTATCATCCACCACGGCCAGCATGATCGACTCAAGCGGTCGTGGCTCCAGTCGAGCGAGGTTCATGAGCGTTGTTGGAAGGTCTTGCTGATCGGGCATCGCAGCAAGAAAACGACGCCACATTTCCGACCCTGCTTGCAGCATCCAGGTCTCATATTCCAACTGATCAGCTTCCTCGGTTACCTTTCGGTACATGTCGTCATCGAGTTCATTAAGTCCGTGAAGACAAACGAGCTCGGCGATTCCCTTGGTAAGCTCGTGCATGACCAATGGTAACGTCCAAGACTTTGCTACCACTTGGAACTGGTCCCTACGGCGGACAACTCCTCCATAGCCGATAGCCGCGGCTCGCGCAGCCTTACCCATAACAGTTCTGGGAGTGTGCAGGTTTCCGAAGGCGACATCAGTAGTCAGATGAGCCTCCAGTCGGTCCTCGGGTATTCCCCACATTTCGGAGTTGGCGCGTTCACAAAGTCTTGCCAGCTCTGGTTTCAGCTTCCGCTCCGACCACAGCATCATCAAGAACAACCAAACTTGCTGTGCATAATGTAAGCCAGGAATCGCGATCACCCATTTCTTCCAGCCACGAGCCACAAGATACCGCTTCGATTCCTTCCACAACAACTTACCGCGTGTCGCGAGAAGGCGATGATGGTAGAAGGGGTGCTTTGGCTTGTGTGTGCGGTTCCAAAACCATGTCGGGAGCCCAAAAACTATAGCCGGATCGCCCCAAAAATAGATCAACGCGAAACTCACCGAAAGCGTATCGTATCGCCGAGTGATCCCTCGCTTGAGACTCTCAAGTTCACCTTTGACCAAATGATGAGACGTTAGAAACGAATGCATGGCAGCACCTTGAATCAATAGATTCAGGGTCAGCCGCTTATTCGTCTGCTGTCGCAACTCGTCGTGAGAAAATTCGTTCTCTGCCGGATCTGCGTTAAACACAATAGCGGGATGATCGAGAAAGAGCCTTGGGTTGGGGCTCGGGTCTGTGATCTGGCCAATCAGGATTGAAGGGATCGAGGTTTGGGCTGGGCTCTGCCGGACTGTCCGGTAAAGGCGCAGGTTCCGTTTCGGGCACTTTGACAGGAGCTTCTGGAGGGGCTTCGGGCATGGAAAGATTCTTGAAAAAGCGTAAGCCGCAGGGCAAGTTCAACCTGCCCCAATCTGGTAAACTACCGCACAATGGCATCGATACCGTATGCAGAATTGTAAAAGTGAAACTTGAGCGAGTCCAATCAGTTGTCCAAATCCGCAGTGAGTAATCGCATAATTGGCTGGCGCGAGTGGATTGCGCTTCCTGAACTGGGCATCGCTCAGATCAAGCCCAAGATCGACACGGGGGCACGCTCCTCCTCGCTTCACGCACGACATATCGAGATCTTCGAGCGGGACGGCAGCCAATGGGTTCGCTTTGAAGTCCAACCGGTACAGCGGAAGAAAGAGCCCAAGCTGATTTGCGAGTCGCCGGTGCTCGAACGTCGCGAAGTGAAAAGCTCCAGCGGCCACGTCACTCGCCGCGTCGTGATTCGCACTCTCGTTGAACTTGCCGGACAGAAATGGCCGATTGATCTAACCTTGGCCTCCCGCGACCAGATGGGGTTTCGTATGCTGTTGGGACGCGAGGCGGTGCGTGGGCGGTTTTTGGTAGACCCTGCAAAGTCGTACCTGCTGGGCCCTAAGCCAAGGAAAAGCAAAGGCAAATGACCGCGTCAGGGTGGCTGGGGACGAGCCACCCGACAGAAAGTTTTTCCATCTCTCAAGGATTCCAATTTTGAAAATCGCCATCCTCTCACGTAACTCGAAACTTTACTCGACGGACCGGCTCAAGCAGGCGGCGATTGATCGGGGGCATGAGGTTTCGATCGTTGACTATCTACGCTGCTACATGGACATCACTTCGCACCGCCCGCAGGTGATCTATCAGGGCAAGCCACTACGCGTCGATGCGGTGATCCCTCGAATTGGAGCGACGCATACGTTCTATGGCACGGCCGTGGTTCGACAGTTCGAGATGAAGGGCGTGTTCGTCGCCAACGAGTCGCAAGCGATTAGTCGGTCGCGCGACAAGCTCCGCAGCTTGCAACTGTTGGCCCGCGATGGAATCGGGCTGCCGGTCACCGGATTTGCTCATTCCACGAAAGATATCGACGGGCTGATCAACTTGGCGGGCGGCTCGCCTTTGGTAATTAAGCTCATCGAAGGCACACAGGGAGTCGGCGTGATTCTCGCGGAGACTAAAAAAGCCGCCCAAGCAGTCATTGAGGCCTTTCGTGGGCTCGACGCGAACATCCTCGTCCAAGAGTTCATCAAGGAAGCTGGCGGTGCTGACCTGCGCTGCTTTGTCGTTGGTGGTCGAGTGATCGCTGCCATGAAACGCCAGGGGCCGGAAGGGGAATTCCGTAGCAACCTCCATCGCGGCGGCAGTGCGGAGAAGATCAAGCTCACGCCCGAGGAACGCAGCACGGCAGTTCGCTCCGCGAAAACGATGGGGCTCAACATTGCCGGTGTCGATATCCTGCGATCCAATCACGGTGCCGTCGTCATGGAAGTAAACTCTTCACCGGGTCTCGAAGGCATCGAAGAAGCAACCAAAGTAGACGTCGCCGGGAAAATCATCGAGTTCATCGAAAAGAACGCGAAGCCCGGAAAGCAACGCGACAAAGGCAAAGGATGATCACCTGTGGCTAAGCCACGAGCGGCAATCAGTGATCCTCTCGAAATCTCCGGCGCCATCGTGCCGCCCGGCGAGCGCGAACGCTTTGAAATCCCCGTAGCCCGCTTACCGACGGGTACTTCGTTATCATTACCTGTGGTAGCAGTGAATGGTCGCTACCCGGGGCCTACCGTCTGGCTCAGTGCTGCGGTCCACGGCGACGAAGTGAACGGCGTTGAAATTATCGGACAGGTTCTCGATCGGCTAAAACCAAAGTCGATGCGCGGCGCGGTGATCGCCACGCCGATCGTGAACGTCTTCGGCTTCAACGCCCAGTCGCGTTACCTGCCCGACCGTCGCGACTTGAATCGCTCCTTCCCAGGCAGCGCAAAGGGCTCGCTCGCCGGGCGATTGGCTCATCTCTTCATGCAGGAGGTCGTGCTGCGGTGCAATTATGGGATCGACCTTCATACCGGCTCAAACCATCGCACAAACCTGCCCCAAATCCGCGGCAACTTGGCTGACCCCGTTACCCGACAACTGGCCGAAGCATTCGCCGCGCCGGTGATCATGCAATCAGGAGCGATCGACGGCTCCCTCCGACGCGCCGCCACCTCTGCTGGGATTCCGACCCTCGTTTACGAAGCGGGCGAGCCTCTGCGGTTCGACGAGTCCGCCATTCAACTCGGCGCCAACGGCATCCTCCGTGTGATGGCGGCCCTCGGGATGCGTCGCACGAGTCCCCGCAAGAAGAAGGCGCACTCGGCAGTCGTCGAATCCACCAAATGGGTTCGTGCCAAGGCAAGCGGTATCCTGCGGCTGACAACCAAGCTCGGCTCACAAGTTGAAGCCAAGCAACCGCTGGGGGTCGTGGCTGATGTGTTCGGTGACGACGCGAAGGAAATCATCTCTCCAGTGGCGGGCCTCGTCATCGGTCACACGAACAACCCGCTGGTCCAACAAGGCGAAGCGGTGGTGCATATCGCGGAGATGATGAGTGATGATCACGCGGATGAAGTGGCGGCGCTGTTGGCGGAGGAGTGAAGCACTCGCTAACGCCGGCTCAGCGCCACCAGCGTCAGATCATCTGGCTTGCTCGGCAACCCCTCGGGTTCGTCGTGCATGCGGCTCCAGGCGGTTCCAGCGAGTCGCGCGGCCACGTCCAACGCCGGGCCGCAGCGGGTGTGGTTGATCACTTCCTCGAGTAGCAGATTATCCCACAGGCCATCGCTCGCTAGGACCAGCATGTCGCGCTGGGCGAGCTTGACCGTGGGGCCAACTTCAACGTGCATCTCTTCGACGCCGATCAGATTGGAAACGAGATGGCGGTCCTCGTGCACCATCGCTTCTTGCTCATTGATGATCCCTGATTCTAACGCGTAGCCGACCGGAGAATGCGCTTTAGTCAGTAGCTTCAACTTGCCGCGCCCGCCGACGAGAATCGCTTGCGAGTCGCCCACGTGAAAGGTTCGCACGGCATTGTCCTCGATCAAAGCGGCGACAAGCGTTGTTGCCGATCCGGTCCCTAATGCGAGCACTTCTTGGTTGGCCGACTCGATACCGTCCATGATGGCGGCACGCAGAGATCGTTCGGGCGGGTTAGACGAAACACTGTTCAAGATTGACTCGACGGCTAGCCGTGCCGCCAGTTCGCCGCTTGCCAAGCCACCGCAGCCGTCGGCTACGATTAGCAGGAGGTTGCCTTCTGACAGCGTGACGACTGCTGCTGCGTCTTCGTTGGTGGTCTCTTTATCAGGACTGCGTGAAGAAAGTACGGCGACAGACATTTCGCCGAACTGAAGCAGCGAAGGCTCCGTATCGTTGCTTTCCAACCACTTCCTTGGCGTAATCGCGGCGATTTCACTTTTCGTGGTCATGGTTGGCTTCGTCATGGTTGGCTTCCGGGCAACCGATGCGAACACCACGGACAGTGGCTCCAATAGTCACCCGCGACGCCCCAGCCGCATTTTCCGCAACGCTGCTTCGCTGACTTGGTCCCCGCATTCAGGGACGACTCTAACGGCCATTTTTTCCGAACCTTCACCCGGCACCAAGGGCAATATCGCATGAAGGGCATCAAGAGCTTTCGCTCGCAACTCTTGTTATGGCAACGACCAGTGTACCGTTTGTCGGAGTATTCCCGATTGGTCTCGACCTCAAACCCTGGCCCGTAGCACCAGGGGCAATACTGCCAGTCGAGTTTCATCCCTCGATTACAACGCGGACAACACTGCGGAAAGTCGGTCTCGCCCTCGTGCTGCCAACGAGGTTTGCCACACCAAGGGCAGCCGGTCATGCATTCGGAGACTGGTCCCTTGCAGGCCGTGCACTCGTGGGTGGGTTTCAGCGAGTTGAACTCGCTGATGAATTGCTTGTGTCGCAGTTCACGCCAATCAGCCGTGTTGAGCTTCCGTCCGCTACGGCTCCCCGACTTGCCCTGGCGAGTGCTCCTCTTGGCGCGTCTGACGCGTTTCTTGATACGCTCGAAAGCGGAGAGCATTGCCCCGGCATGGGCATATCGTTTTGTGGGTGACAGTTCCAGCGCGCGTTGGATGAACGCCACCATCTGGGGCGAGAGCTTTTCTTTGAGTACCTCGATCCCCTCGGGCGGCCAGTCGAAGGGCCAGTCGGGAAGGTATCCGGTGAACATGCGGTACAGCACTAAGCCTAACGCGAACACGTCCGACTGAAATGAGGGACGCCCCATCGCTTGTTCAGGTGCCATGTAACCAAGCGTCCCCGCGCCGGAGGCGTGAATCGTTCGATTCTTCGCGATGCGAGCGACGCCAAAATCGGCGAGCCGCAAACGGTTGCCTTCAAAAATGAGAAAGTTATCTGGCTTGATATCGCAGTGGATGATCTGATTCTCGTGCGCGTAGGCCACACCCGCGAGCATCTGCTTGGTGAAGTCGATCGCTAAGTCCAACGACATCCGCTTCGTCAAACGGTCATCGAGCGTCGACTTACCCAGCAGGCTGACGACCACCAATTGATCGTCAATGATCTCGGCAGTCTTCAACGGAAGAATATTCGGATGATCGAGCTTGGCAATGAGACGCACTTCACGGCGGAAGGCTTCCAACGTTTCTGTATCGACGAGATGGGCGTGAGGGATCTTGAGCGCAACTTGAACGCCTTCGATCGTATCGCGGGCTTGATAAACAACCGCGAACCCGCCCTCGCCGAGCTTACGCTCGATCTGGTACTTGCCAAAGCGTTGACGGGCACGGAGTTTTTTCATTACGGTTCTTGTCATTCCGACGGGAGGCTCGCCGACCGAGGAATCGAGTTCACACTTGAGTTGAGTCAACGAGAGTCCAAGCCAGATTCCTCGGTCGCTGGAAGCTCGGTCGGAATGACACGAACCCGCTACTCAAAGCTTACCTCAAGAACTTCGCCACTCGGCTCTTCGGTGGCAACCAAATCCTTGAATTCTTTCACGTTCTTCCCCTCGCCGACGCGGACCGTGTAGCTGCCGCTGTGAAAGACATGGGGTTGAAATTCATGGGTCGGCAAACGCAGCGAGTAGACCAGCTCGTCATTAGACTGGTCGATCACTTGAACGACTGGCTTGGTCCCCTCCGCAGCAGTGATCTTCGGGAGAAATCCCCGAGACACGCGAGTATAGTTATCCTGCTGGTTGATCGTGACTGGCCAACCGCGGAACTGCTTGGCTCCCTCTTCGGTAACATCCTGGTGACGCGGCCAGCACTCCATGGTGATTTCGCGTTTCGCCTTGTTGAAGCGGATTATCCCATGTCCGGCTGCTTTGTAATTCTCCTTGGTTGGATTCGCGTAGGCGACCATCGTGACCTTGTTTTTGAAGCCATCATAAAAACGGCCTGCAAACTTCAAGTCGGGCAGTTCGCGTTCCGGCGAACCGGGGCCTGCCGAATCCTCCAACGGCCACCACCAGCGCCCGTAGTAGTTGACGATCGAAGGCACGCAGAACGACCAGGGCGCATCCTCCCACTGATTCGTGCCGTGATGGATCACCGTGGCAAGGTGCTGATCGCCGGCGATGTGGAAGGCAAACGCGCGACGCATTTCCTGTAGCGCCCGATTGCGACCACTCTGCGGCCAGCCATTACTATCCAAGTCAGCCAGTAACCGCGCGTCGTACTTGCCGTGGATGTGTGCTCCGCCAGCAAAAATGGTTTGGGAGAGAACCGCCTTCATCTCCGTGCCCTGCCAATCTTGTCCCCACTCGCGCAGGAACTTGAGTTGCCGCTTGCCGAGGAGTTGCGCCTCGGGCAAATCGACCGTCGACGGATCGTACTTCGGATCGTTGATGTGATCGGGCCGCGGGCCTTGTTGAGGGACCAGCCCACCGGGGCCGGTCTTCCACTTGCGGTCTTCGATAATGGCAAAGTCGACACCACCGATGTTCAGTGACGTGTAATAAACGGAGATGTCCTGGCCGACGGGTGTGGCATCGTAAGGATCGGGTAGATGCGCGCACTGAGCTCGCTGCACCATGTTCACATAGTCCGCCGATTTGAAGTAACCACCATCGTCGCCAGCCTGAGTCGTGGCCTTCGCCCCGGCGGCTCCCCACAGGTTGGCCTGACCGACGTCGTGATCGTCGGGGATGGCAACCGTAGGTCGATCCTTAATAATCTCGCCGAACTGTCGTCCGAAGAGTAGCCAGGCATCGTAGTGGCGGTTGTGGTCGTAGCTCTGATCGCCCGAGAAAAACAGCAGGTCCGGGTCTTGCGCTTTGACGTTGTCAACAATGTCTTGCCGAGGTCCGCGATCTTTATTCGAGTTTCCAGTAAACGCCGCAACGACGATCTCTTCTTTATCACGCGGGTTTTTGCGAATCGTGCCTTCGTAGCTCGCCCCGCCAGGATGCGTCAAGCGATAGGGAACTTGCTTGGTGTCGTCCCAATCCTCAATGCGGAAGGTCGTCATCCAGTGCTTTTCGTCGACCTCTTGCTTCTTGGCCGTCTGCCACTGGCCGTTGCGATTCAGTTCCAAAGTAACTTCGCGAGACTCGCCTTCTTGCAGAGGATAGAGCTGTGCACTGAGCTTGAGCACTTTGTCCTGCGTTGTGTAGAGAGCGAAACAAATGACTTTGTCGCGATCGACTTTGGGCGTCTCTAGCGGCACTTGCTTCCAGCCAATGTCGATCGGCTGAGGAGCTTCAGAAGACTCATCACCGTGCGTGCAGCTCACCTGCAACAAAGAGAGAAGAGCGACGAGGCAAAGACGTTGAAAATGGATCGGCTGCATAAAAAGAAATCCCCAAAAAAAGTGATGCTAGAAGACCTGTGACAAGTCTCCTCGATAGCCGTATTCTAAGCGGTCGGTCGACGCATTTCTACAAGACGACACTTCGGCAGAGAATCCAAGAACGTCCGCCCGTACGACTTCGTTTTTACTCGCGGATCGAGGATCACCACCCGCCCGGTGTCGCGCTGGCTGCGCACCAATCGGCCAAAGCCCTGTTTCAGTTTCAAGACGGCTTCGGGCAACTGGTACTCGCGGAAGGGTTGGCCCCCGGCGTCTTTGATCGCTTCCAAACGAGCCTCCAAGAGCGGACGGTCGGGGACGCTGAAGGGCAATTTTGTAATCACGACCAACTGCAACGCATCGCCCGGCACGTCGACTCCCTGCCAGAAGCTATCCGCTCCGAAGAGCACGCTGCGAGGATTCTCCTTGAACAACTCCAGCATCCGGCTGCGCGGCGTGCCATCGGCTTGGCTAATCAGATTGAGATTATTCTTGGCCAACCAGCCGGAGAGCCCTGTGGCGGCCTTGCGCATGGTTTCATAGCTGGTGAACAGCACGAATGCCCGGCCATCGCTTTCGCGAATGAAGTACTTCAGCGCGTCGAGCGACGCCCGTTCGAACGCTTGCCTTTCGCGACTAGGATCGGGCATGTCTGAGAGCGTCACCAGCTCGACTTGGCTCTTGTAGTCAAACGGGCTGTCGAGGGAAAGTGTCTCGCTACCGGTCAGTCCGATCCGCTCTTTGAAAAAGTCAAACGAGCCCCGCCCCCCAACAGCCAGCGTGGCGCTTGTGAGAACGACCGTCTTCACTTCTTGAAAGAGTTGCTCGCGCAGTGCCGGCCCTACATCAACCGGGGCGGCAGCAAGCGTCATCCGCGGCCTTCCGCTGCGTGATTGTTGGATGTCCGCCCAGTAAACGGCTGAATCCATCAACTGCTTGTGCCAAGCATGGACATCACCCGCGAGGCCCAACAGACGATCGTGCGCGGAGGTGAAATCCTGCCGCACGGCCTCGTCTTCGAAACGATCTCCGGCTCGCTTCACTCCAGAAGCCAACGCCTTGAGCTCCGAACTCAGCGGATTGACCACATCCAACGGCTCACGGACGCGGCCATTTTCGGGAGCCCCGCCATCGCGCCACTCCCAGAGATCACCAAAGAATTCGCTCGCCACGTAACGGCAACTATCGACCAGTTTCGTGAGCGACTCCAAACCGTGGCCGACCAGCAGTCCTTTGTTGGTTCGTTCATTATAGAGTCGGCTCAACGTCCAATCGATTTGGCTCGTTGAGATCCGCATCCCCAAGTGATCCGCGGCGACAGCTTCTACCGTATGTGCTTCATCGAGGATCGCCACGTCATAATCAGGCAACAGACTGACGCCTGCACGCCGCAGTGAAAGGTCGCTAAAGAATAGCGCGTGATTCACAACCAGAATCTGCGCATTCTGCACACGTCGGCGATCTTGGTAGTAAAAACACTGACGATACGTCGGGCAGCGACGCCCCATGCAATTGCCGTGGTCGCTGGCGACTTCGTCCCAAACGGCAGGGTTGGGCTGGTAGTCGATATCGGCCAGTGATCCGTCGACAGTTGTCTCACTCCATCGCCGCAGATCGTCGACTTGGTCGTACGCATCGCGGGTCTCAAACAGCGCCGTCGCGCGCGAGTAGGCATTCTTCAAACGCCGCTTGCTCAAGTAGTTCCTCCGTCCCTTCACCAAAACGGCGGTGAACTCTCGCGGAATGACACTATTCAAGAGCGGCAAGTCCTTGGCGATCAACTGCTCCTGCAAACTGATCGTATGCGTGGAGACGACAATCCGCAGTGGCTTCTGTTTCCGAGAATCCTCTTCGCCGGCCGTCGTGGCGGCGAGAATCGCGGGCGTGAGATAGGCGAAGCTCTTCCCGACACCCGTGCCTGCCTCGACGACGAGATGTCTTTCGTGCTCAATCGCGTTGGCCACGGCCGCGGCCATTTCAAGCTGCTGGGGACGCTCTTCGTAATTGGCAATCCGTATTGCAATCGAACCGTCGGGGCCGAGGATATCGTGGGCGGTCAGCGGTGTGACGGGGGCATCCATGCTTGGTTGTTAGAAGCGCGGCTAAGCCGACGAGCGGCCTGCTCTTGAGGAACTATCTTGGCCGTGCCGTGATGGTCCCTTCTTCAGGACTGCTGGCTGTGGCGTAGAGCTTTTTGGGGATGCGGCCCGCGAGGTACGATTTCCGTCCCGCTTGAATCGCATGTTGCATCGCTTCGGCCATCATCACTGGATCGGCTGCATGGGCCACAGCCGTGTTGAGCAGTACCCCGTCGACGCCCAGTTCCATTGCTGCCGCCACGTCACTCGCTCCGCCCACACCGGCGTCCATGATCACGGGATAGTCGGGATCGTCCTCTTTGAGATACTCCAAACAGATACGGATGTTGTTGGGATTCAGCACGCCTTGTCCCGAGCCGATCGGACTGCCCGCAGGCATCACGCTCGTCGCACCGGCTTCTTTCAGTCGGCGGGCGACGATCGGATCGTCGCTTGTGTAGACCAGCACCTGAAAACCGTCAGCAACCAGCCGCTCGGTCGCATCAATCGTAGCCACGGGGTCCGGCAAAAGGGTCTTGGTGTCGGCCAAACATTCCAGTTTCACCCAGTCAGCTCCGGGGTTTTCCAAACCAAGGAGGATCTCACGCCCCAGCTTCGCCACCCGCACGGCATCGTCCGCGTTGAAGCAGCCTGCGGTGTTGGGAAGCAAGGTGTACCGCGAGGTATCCACGAAGTCGAGCAGGTTGTTCCCCTCCGCATCAATCAGCCGCTCGCGCCGCACGGCGACGGTAATGCAATCGGTTCCGCAAGCCTCAAGCGACTGGCCCATCTGCTCGTACGTAGCGTACTTCCCTGTGCCGACGATCAGGCGGCTGGAAAGCGTGTGCGTTCCGATGGTGAGTTCGTCAGCGGTGGTGAGTTCTATCGGCATGGTGTATTGGTATCAGTAGTTCCGGCAGGCTGTTAGCCTGCGGCTGCCTGCGTTTGCAAATAGTGATGATAGCCGCGTGCTAACAGCACGCCGGTGCCTTGCTAGACAATCATCCCCCGCCAACCAGAGTGACGATCTCGATTCGGTCGCCCTCGGAAAGCTCGGTCGTCGCGTGTTCGGTGCGTGGGGCTAGCTCGAGGTTCCGCTCGACGGCTAAACTGCGAGCGTCGAGTTCGAGTTCTTTGAGCAAGTCGGCGACAGTAGAACCTTCGACGATGTCACGAGGCTCACCGTTGAGTTGAATCTGCATGGGGGCAACTTCGCTCGTATTCTACCCGTCGGCTTACGCCTGACGGCTCTTTGACTTTTCAACTCTTACTCTTCACCACGCACAAAGGCAGTTCGAAACGGCCCGCCATCAACCAACACGAATTGGCCCTTTTGTGGAGCGCCTTTGGCGTTCATGCTGCTATTGAAAGGCAAAGCGTAAGCAAATACTTGCCCACTGGTGGCTTCGGCAATGTAAATCAGGCTACTACCCAACCGAGCATTCCCCCGACCCCCCGGCAAATCTGCTAAGCCGGTCACCATCAAATACTTGGGGCTCTGTGCCTGCGTGCCGAAGTCCGCTTGGATGTTGTACTCATAGAAGGCTGTAAACTTGCCGGTGCGACGGCTGATGACTGCTGCACGAAGGTCGCCTGTGAGATAGTCAAGAAAGTAAAACGCTTCGATCCCTTGATCGACCAATCCCGTGGCGATGGCGAAGTTGTCTTCTCCTTGCGAGGCGGTCGCCTTCACTTGAGTACTGCCGAACTGTCCCGACCAAAAAGCCATCGCCCCCATGCCTGTAGCGCCGCCAACGATAAAGAGGGCGAGCGTATTGACCAAGCCTTGCCAACGGGCAGTTTGATTTGAGTCAGTCATGCGAACGGTTCCGGAGAGGGAAGAGATGTCGTCACTGTCGATAATCATCCTACCGCGTTAACGCAAACGAATCCAGGTCCAAGCAATCCATTGCTGCATCACCTAGCCCCTAGCGAAAGCTATGGGTTGAAGTGCTTATTGATTCTATCCCCTTTCAAATGCCAAACCCCTGGCTTGCGCCAGGGGCTAGGGGTCTCTTGTGAGCTTGAAATCGAGCGATCGTTATTCATCACCGCCGGTGAATCGCATCACGTAGTACAACAAGATCAGCACTGACTGCAACGTCCCAGCTACATAGGTCCAAGCGGCAGCGTTCAGGACGCTGTTCACTTGTCCCATCTCATTGGAGGGAACCATGCCATGTTCTACCAGCAAGGCTTTCGCACGGTTACTGGCGTCGAATTCGACCGGCAGATTCACTAGCTGAAAGGCCACTACGCATCCGAACGCGATGATCCCGGCATACACCAACTGTTGCAAGCCGAGACCAATACCGGCAAAGAGAATCAGCATTCCCATGCTGCCACCGAAATTCGCTGCAGGGACAGCCATGTTCCGTACAACCAACGGTGCATAACCCTTGGCGTCTTGAAGAGCGTGCCCCGCCTCGTGAGCGGCAATGCCGACTGCCGCCATCGAGTTTGCGCCATACACACCCTGGCTAAGCCGCAGCACCTTATCACGCGGGTCGTAATGATCGGTCAGCTCGCCGCCGATTGGCTCGATGCCGACGTCCTGCAATCCGGCATAATCCAAGATGCGTCGGGCAGCCGCGGCACCACTCAATCGAGCCGGCATCTGCGAGGCCTCAGAGTAAGCCGAACGGACCTTCGCCTGGGCCCAGAACGCGAGCAGCAAACCCGGTGCAAGGTAGACGAAGTACATGGGGTCGAAAATCATCTCATTAACTCCTAATAACGATTTCTTCCGCTGTCAGCGGCTATTTTAGAGTTCTGCTGGTCTGTTTCTACGCAGGAAGCGAACTTCTGGTTTGAATAGGGCGTAAAATAGGGTAATTTCATAGGTGACAGCGAGGCAGATTTCCTGATTTTTCGGATTCTTCGACCGACGCTGCTGAAGGGCAAACCGCATTTCCTGTGGAGAGTTGACCATGCAAGCCACCGAAAACCCGTATGCTCCATCCAACTTCACCATGGCCGCCCACGCTGAGGCGAGCGAGCGGGCAACGTTTATTGCCAAAACGTATGCCCACCTCGCGGGAGCGATTCTCGCGTTTGTTGCCCTAACCGCCGTCTTGGTGAATGCGTCGTTTACGCCGGGGCTCATTGAACTCATGCTGGGCAACCGTATAAGTTGGCTGATCGTCCTTGGCATTTTCATGGGCGTCAACTGGATGGCGGATAGTTGGGCCAGATCATCAACTTCCCAGGGGATTCAGTACGCAGGCTTGGGACTTTGTGTGATTGCTTGGTCTATCATTTTCACGCCTCTCCTGTACATCGCCTCGACTCACTTTAGTGGAGTCATTGCAACCGCAGGCATCACCACGCTGGCACTGTTTGGGGTCCTGACGGCAATCGTGTTCATCACCCGCCAAGACTTTTCGTTTTTGCGTGGCGTGCTCATGTTTGGCGGAATCGCAGCGATGGGCTTGATTGCTTGTGCAATCATTTTCAACTTCAGCTTGGGCCCGATCTTTACTTATGCGATGATCGCGCTGGCCTGTGGCTACATTCTGTACGACACCTCGAACGTGATGCTGCACTATCGCACGGATCAGTACGTAGCGGCCTCGCTAGCGTTGTTCGCTTCGGTGGCACTTCTGTTCTGGTACATCTTGCAATTGTTTATGTCGGCGGATGACTAGCATCCGATCGATAGAAGGTTTTCTTGCGAAGTAAGCACATGAGCGAGCTGCCGCGTATGACAACTCGCTGTGTGTTTTTTTGCCTGCTTTGTCTGCTGACAGGCTGTCAACAGGGCGAGCCCGCCGCGAGCGGCGGGGCGAAACGGGCTCCACAAGCGAAGCTGCCTTCTGAGGAAGAACTGCGCGAGCTGGTGGATCGTACGCTCGAATTCACCGAGCATGGCCGCGTTCTCGACCTCGACACGCAAGCAGCATGGCAGATATTGCATGGCGTGCTGGCCTTTGGGCGAGACTTCACGATGCGCACCAGCGACGGCCCCGAGAACGTCCTCGATTGGGTTTTCTCCGGCAAGCCGATGAAGGGCTGGACACTCGAACCCGGCCAAGTCGGCCTGCGGGCTACGATTGAGCCCGGCAAGTTCGGCCAGGGGCACGAGGATCAGTGGCTGGCGGTGATCTCACAATGCGGGGTGCCGATCAAACAACCTCTTGAGATTTCGGGGCAGGAAGAAAAGTACACCCTCTACGATCTGCTCAAACAGGCGATGTTCGATTGCTACGAAGGGAAGGAAAGTAGCTGGACGCTGATCGCGCTCTCGCAATACCTCGACCCGATCGACCAGACATGGACGGGCCGCGATGGCGAGCAGTGGTCCCTGGAGCGACTCGCCGGGATGGAAGCTGGACCGACTTTGGACGAAACCGCTGGCCAAGCCAAAGTGAACGAGGGTGCCTGTGGCGGAACGCACCGCGTGATTGGGCTGGCGATGGCACTGAATCGTTACCGTGCGAAGTACCCTGACCGAAAACTCTCCGGCGGTTGGCTAGCGGCCCAAAAACGGATCGCTTGGGCCATTGCACAGTCCAAAAAGCATCAACTTCCCAGCGGAGCTTTCTCGATTCAGTACTTCATGCGTCCGGCAAACAGCGGCAACTTGGCTGAGCACCTCGCCAGCACGGGGCACACGCTGGAATTTCTCTCCGTCGCTTTACCGACCGCGGAACTGAAAGAACCGTGGGTGCAGCGGTCGGTGGTTTATCTCTGCAACTTGCTAGAAAGAAGCAAAGAGCTAGACCTGGAGTGCGGGGCACTCTATCACGCGGCCCACGGGTTGGTGTTGTATCGGCAACGTGTCTTCGACTCGCAAGAGTCTTCCGTGGCAATCAGTTCGCAGTGATAGTCTCCCGAGCTTCCCAACCACTCTCGTCACGCTCGATCCGATGATAGAGCGTATCACGCTCAATCGGCTCGCGACCCGCTTCTTCAATCAGGCGGCGCAGTTCGGCGACGCTCATCATTTCGGGCGTCTCAGCCCCCGCGTCGTGGTAGATCAACTCGTGCCGCACCGTGCCGTCGATATCGTCCGCTCCGTAGCTCAACGCAATTTGAGCCGAGCCGATGCCGAGCATGATCCAATACGCCTTGATATGCGGAATGTTATCCAGCATCAAACGGCTAATCGCCATGGTCCGCAAGTCTTCCGGTCCGGATGGCTTCTTGATATGTGAAAGACCTGTGTTGTCAGGGTGGAATGCCAAAGGAATGAACGTCTGGAAGCCGCCTGTCTCATCCTGCAATTCCCTAAGCCGGATCAAGTGATCGATCCGATGGAACGGTTGCTCGATGTGCCCATAGAGCATCGTGCAGTTGGTCCGCAGGCCAAGCTCGTGAGCCGTGCGATGTGTTTCGAACCAGCGTGACGAGTCCGCCTTGTGTTCGCAAATCTGGTTGCGGACCTCGGGGTGGAAAATCTCTGCCCCGCCACCGGGCATACTACCGAGGCCCGCTTCGATCATATCTTCCAACACCCAGCGGATCGGTTTCTTGGTGAGACGTTCAAACCAATCGATCTCGACCGGCGTCCACGCCTTGAGATGCAGGTTCGGATACGCGTCGTGCAGCAGGCTAATGACTTTGCGATACCATTCGTACTTCGCCTGATGGTGTAGCCCGCCAACGATGTGCATTTCGGTGCAGCCATTGTTTACCGCTTCCTGCCCACGGGCGAGTACTTGCTCGTCGTTCATCCAGTAGCTCTTCGCATCGCGCAGATCGGCACGAAAGGCACAGAAGGTACAACGGTAAACGCAAACATTCGTCGGGTTGAGGTGCGTATTGATATTGTAGTAAGCGGCATTGCCGTTCTTACGCTCGCGCACCAAGTTAGCCAGCTCGCCCAGTTCAGGCAGCGGCACCTTGGGGTCGTACAGCAGGAGCCCGTCGTCAAAGGAAAGCCGCTCACCGGCTTCGACCTTTTCGCGAATGGGGGCGAGGACGGGGGTAGAGGTTCTTAGCATGGAAAGCGAATGGAAAGGGTCGACGGGTTGGTGAATGACCAATGTCCAGGTCTAAATGACCAATTGGCTTTGGCGACTCCGGACGACATTGGTCATTTGGAATTGGACATTGGTCATTGAAGCACTAAGTCTAAGGTGCCAACCGCTAGGAGCCCAAGGCTTATCACGGCATTCACGTTGAAAAAGGCCGTGTTGACCCGGTCAAGGTCGTCGGGCTTCACCAGAGAATGCTCGTAAATTAGCAGCGCAGCAACGGCAACTACGCCGGCGATGTAGATCCAGCCGAACGCTGGGTAGGCCCAGATGAGAGCTGCCAGAAAGAGAATCGTCCCCAGGTGGCAAACCGCGGCCAGTCGCAGGGCACCGGGGACGCCGAGCTTGACGGGGACGCTGTGCAACTTGGCTTCGCGGTCGAAATCGACATCCTGGCAGGCGTAAAGGATGTCGAAACCGGCGACCCAAGTGAGGACCGCCCCGCCGAGTACTGCTGGGGCGAGTAGGTCTGTGGGGTTTGCGAGGACGGTTTGGCCGCGGATGGCAATCCAAGCGGCCAACGGCGAAGACGCAAGCGCGGCGCCAAGCCAAAAGTGGGCCAGGGAAGTGAATCGCTTCGTCAGGCTGTAGCCAAAGAGAAACAGCAGAACAGGGACGCTCAAGTATAGCGGCAAGCGATTCGGTAAAAACAACAATGTGCTGGCGATGAACGCGAGGCTCGTGAAAGTCGTGAATATTGTGACTTGTGTCGTGCTGAGGATCCCCGCCGGCAAGTGCCTTCCAGAGGTACGCGGATTCCCAGCGTCGATCTTGCGATCAACCAGCCGATTAAACGCCATCGCCGCACTGCGAGCGGTGACCATGCAGAGGAGGATGCCGAGGAGCTCTTGAGGGCGTATTTGCAACTTAGACAATTCGAAGCCGCCGAGATCCAGCGTCATGCCAAAGATGGTCAGCCTAATTCCCTCAACGAATTCTACTGTCGCGGACTCAAGCGATCTCAATCGCCAAGCCATCACCGCCGCCAACAACGCAAATGGCAGCGCGAAAATGGTGTGGCTAAAGCGGATCAGCGAGAGAAAGTGGCGGGCGGTCTTGAGCATTGATCAGATAGTAGCCCTATCGCTCCGCGATAGGAAATGCGGAAGCTGGAAAGAATTACTTTCATTAAAAAAGTAAAGTACGTCCTTGAGGGTACTGCTTTCCTGTCGCGGAGCGACAGGGCTACTCTTGGCCCCAGCGTTTGATCAGGCAGTTGTCGACGCCGAGTTGGTCGCATATTCTGGCTACGATGAAGTCCACTAAGTCGCGGAGCGTACTCACCCCGTGGTACCAACCGGGCGAAGCGGGAAGGATCACCGCACCTGCTTCGCTCGCTTTTCGCATGTTCTCAATCGCTGGTCGTGAAAGCGGGGCCTCACGAGGAACGAGAATCAGTTTTCGTCCTTCCTTGAGATGCACTTCCGCGGCCCGTTGAATCAGATTGCCTGCCGCTCCATGTGCCACGGCACTGAGCGTCGTCCCTGAACATGGCGTGATGACCATTCCTTCGGTGACGAACGAACCGCTAGCGATTGGCGTCATGAAGTCTTGCCAGTGGTGGTAATGCAACTCGCCCACCGGTCGTGCTTCGACCGACAACACATTGCTATCAGCGGTTCCGATGCCCGCCGAGGCTTGCAACAGTTTGATCTTGCTATCCGAGGCATTCGTCACATCATGCAGCATCAGGTCCGCGGGTCGGAAATCCTTCAGATCGATCGTGAGATCCATCTCCTGCTTAATGACAGCCGCGCCCGAAGGGCTAATCGAAAGATGTACGTCGTGCCCCGTGGCGAGCAGCACCTCGATGAGCCGCAGCGAGTAGACAGCGCCACTCGCGCCGGTGATTCCAATGCAGATGTTTTTCATAGTAGGCGGTAGGCAGTAAGCAGTAGGCAGTGCGGGTGCATCAGTCTTCTTCTGGTCATAGTCCTATGGTTCGAGCGACTTCTTCAATCCGTTCAGAAGTCTGCCAACTTCGCTAGCTGACGATAGCAGGGAATCTTGTTGCGAGCGTTCAATATATTTTAATCGACACGCGATCATAATCTGAGTTTCGGCCTCACGCAAAGAGCCATGTGCAATTGAGAGGAAACGCCTGAAGTCCGCCTCAGAAAAACGACCTTGGCCCTCGGCAATGTTCGATGGAATCGAAACTGCGCATCTTCTCAACTGTGAACACAGTCCGAACTTCTCATCACTGGGAAAAGAGTTTGCTGTTTTATAGACCTCTTCAACAAAGTCCATCGACTTCTGCCAAACAACTAGGTCTTGATAATTCCGAGACACGAGAGACACCCATCATTTGTCCAACAACAACAACTGCTTACTGCCCACTGCCTACTGCCTACTTTTCACGCCAACATAAAGCGTCGCCACGCCGAAGGTAAGTCCACGGTAAGTGACATCGCTCAACCCCACGGCACGCATTCGCTGAGCAAGTTGTTCTCCCTGGGGAAACTCCCCGACGCTCTCCGGCAAATAGTCATAAGCACTCGCCTCATTTCGTGCGAGCCATTGTCCCAGTTTAGGCAGCACGTTGCGGAAGTACCAACCGTAGACGGCTTTGAAGGGTTGCCAGCGCGGGGTGCTGAATTCGAGCACGGCCACCTTGCCGCCCGGCTTGCAGACGCGGGTCATCTCGGTGAGACCGGCATCGGTGTCCGCCACGTTTCTCAAACCGAAGGCGACGCTCACGATGTCGAACTCGCCGTCGGGAAAAGGGAGATTCTGCGTGTCGGCTTCCAGGAAAGTGAGCTCTCCGCTGGCGCCGGCTTTCTGTCCCTTTTGCTCGCCGAGGGCTAGCATCTCATGGCAGAAGTCGGTGCCGACGATCTCTGCCTTACCTTTCGATGCCTTGCGATACGCTAGGGCCAAGTCCCCCGTACCGGTACAGACGTCAAGAATCTTCATCCCCGATTCAGGAGCCACTCGCCGAACGGTCCGCCAGCGCCAGTAGTAGTCCGTACCCATCGAGAGCAGGTGATTCATCCGATCGTATCGACCAGCAATTTGGCCAAACATCTTGCGGACTTTAGGGCCTGACTTGTCGACCATTGTGGGAGGGATGAAGGTAGAGGGATGAAGAATGATGTCTGCTTGCGGTTCACTTAACGAGCCAAGAAGCGTTAGCTCTCGGGTCTTCGCATTGCGAATTTTTGAATTATCGCAGTACAATCACGCGTTCGCTAGCGCCAACCGAAGCGGTCGCATAACGGTTAACGCTCTAGATCGGGCCTCCAGGCCTGAGCAGTACTCTAACCAGCTTCAACTCAGGCCTGGAGGCTCGAGCTACTATTTTGAAAACTCTCTCCATCCACTACTTGCCGCAATTTGTTGCTGAGGCCGACTTGGCTGGCTCAACGGTCGTTGTGGTCGATCTGCTCCGCGCTTCGACGACCATTTGCTACGCGCTGGCGAATGGCGCGACTGCCGTCCGGCCATTCTTGGAGGTCGCTGGTGTCGCCCAGGCTGTCGCGGATTACGATAGGGACGAGGTAAAGCTCGGTGGTGAGCGTGGGGGCGAGATTCTCGAAGGGTTCGACCTGGGGAACTCTCCCCATGAATACACCGCCGGCGAGGTCTTCGGCCAGACGATCCTCTTCACAACCACCAATGGAACGCGGGCACTGCTGCACGCACGCCTAGCTCAGCGAACCGTGATCGGTGCCGCCGTGAATCGGCAATCGGTCACTGAAGCAATCGCCGACGAAGGGGACATCCACATTCTCTGTGCTGGCACGGCAGGGGTTGTCACGCGGGAAGACATCCTCGCAGCCGGGGCGATCGCCGCTGAGCTTTTGGCTTCCGGAGCAAGAACGACCAACGAGTGGGCCGAAGCGGCTGTCCGCGAGTGGCAGGAGTTGGTCAACACAGCCCGCGTGCTGGGACGGAGCGTCAGCGAACAATTCGCCGAGGAACTAAAAACCACCCCCGGTGGTAAGAACCTGCTGGCCATCGGCCAAGACGAGGATTTGCCCCTCTGTGCACAGCTCGACGTGCTGGACGTCGTGCCGGAGTTGAACCAGCCCGATTCTGATGGTAGTGGGGGACTCATTGTCTTGCGGTAGAGAATCTAAAGTTCGCTCGCTAAACTATGTGGCTCTACGAATACGAATCTCGATCTCTCGCTAAGGCGCGAAGTCGCCAAGTGAGACAATCACACTCCTTAGCGTCTTCGCGCCTTTGCGGGAGACCTATCGTTCAAGAGTCTTATGATGGAAATGGAAAAACTCGTCTCACTCTGCAAACGCCGCGGCTTTATGTTTCAGTCGAGCGAAATCTACGGCGGCATCAACGGCTTCTGGGACTACGGGCCGTTGGGCGTTGAGTTGAAGCGAAACATCAAGAACGCTTGGTGGCACGACATGGTCGCTGCCCATGACGAGCTCGCCACGCACGAAGGTGCCCCCAGCACATATGAAATGACCGGCCTCGACTGCACGATTATCATGCACCCGCAGGTCTGGAAATGCTCTGGCCATCACGACCTGTTCAGCGACATGATGGTTGATTGCAAGGAGACCAAGGGCCGTTATCGCTACGATCAACTCCGTGGTCGCTGGGTGACAGCCAAAGAGCAAAAGGTATTCGTCACGACCAAGGCTGAGGCCGAGGAAGAGGGCGAAGACCTCCAGCGTCGGGCGCTCAAGTTTTTCAATCTTCGCGGCAAAGATGCCGACCAACTAGCTTGGGAGGGAGAAACCGTTTCGCTGGAAACCATCAGCGACTTCGAGAACGTGCTTGCCCCCGAAGCGAAAGCCGTCGGCACGTTCACTGAACCACGCGAATTCAACCTGATGTTCAAAACCATCGTCGGTGCGATGGGAACCGAAGCAGACACGGCCTTCCTTCGCCCCGAAACGGCGCAGGGCATTTTCGTCAACTTCAAGAACGTCGTCGACAGCACACGTGTGAAGATTCCCTTTGGCATCGCCCAGGTCGGGAAGAGCTTCCGCAACGAGATCACGCCGCGGAACTTTACGTTCCGCTCGCGCGAGTTCGAGCAGATGGAGATCGAGTTCTTCTGTCATCCCGAGACGTCGCGCAAGTGGTACGAGTATTGGCGCGATCGGCGAATGAAATGGTACAAGGACTTGGGCCTCGCCGGCGAGCGGCTCCAACTGCGGGATCACGATCCCGATGAGCTGAGCCACTACAGCACCGGCACGGCAGACATTGAGTATGCGTTCCCGTTCTTGCCTGAGGGAGAATTTGGGGAGTTGGAAGGAATCGCCCACCGGGGGGACTTCGATCTGCGCAGCCACATGGAAGGGAAGCTCGACCCGAACACTTGCCCGCTTGAAGTCGAGAAGGGTGAGGATGGCAAGCCAAAGTATCGCGGCAGCGGCAAGGACCTGACCTATCGCGATCCGGAAACGAACGAGAAGTTCCTGCCGCACGTGATCGAACCGTCCGCTGGCGCTGATCGGGCGACCCTCGCGTTCCTATGCGAAGCGTACCAGGAAGACGAGCAACCCGACGACAAAGGAAAAATGCAAACCCGCACAGTCATGAAACTGCACCCACGGATCGCTCCGATCAAGGCGGCGGTCTTCCCGCTGGTGAAGAAGGAAGGCATGCCAGAAATCGCACGGGATGTTTATCGGGCCCTCAAAGCGAAGTTCCCCGCCACTTACGACGAAAAAGGGGCCGTGGGACGCCGCTATCGCCGCCAAGACGAAGCAGGCACGCCTTACTGCATCACGATCGACGGCGACACGCTCACCGACAAGACCGTGACGATTCGCGACCGCGACTCTTTAGAACAGTGGCGGGTGAAGCTCGATGATGTCGTTGAAGAAATCGCCGGGCGGGTTTCGTAGTATTTTGTGTCATTCCGACAGGTGTCTCAGCACCGGAGGAATCTGGCTTGCACTCTGGTTGAGTCAACTTGGCTTCAAACCGGATTCCTCGGTCGCTGGAAGCTCGGTCGGAATGACACTGTGGTTAGCTTACTAAGCCACACGGCGATAGTACGCACTGTCATACCCAGGACGTTGCTCCGTCGCGAACTGCAACGCGTCGAGTTGCCGATCAACACCGGCGAGCTGCCGGTTCAGTTGCCGGCTGTTCCGCCAGAGCCGACTGGCCATCCAGGCGAGCCCAACAATCAGGCCTCCCTCACCAGTCAGTGTCATGGCCAGCGCCTGATTCCACAGCCCCGGCTGTGTTGCAATCGTGCTGTAGATCAAAGCCACCAAGCCAACTGCTAAGGTCAGACCGCTAACCGCCAACAACGTGCTGAGCCACCAACCCGTTGGCGTCCGGTGCTGGGCGTAGGTGGCCAGGGGTTGAGCTTGTTTCGGCGGCGTCGAACGTCGGATCTCAAGCGGCTGACGAACGAGATCGAGCGCGGGGCTCAACTCCTCCGCGGCCACGGGAGACGTGGCCGACAGACGGCGACCAAGTTGCGCTAGTTCCGCCTGCACTTGCTTGCTATCGAAGACTTCGCGCAAAGGGACAATCTTCGGGGCGTCGAGTTCGGTGAGCTCGATTCCCGCATCCTCAAGTGAATCGCTCCCGCGCTTTTGACGCAGAGCGTCTGTCAGGACGAACTCGCAACGTGGACAGACTAAAGGGCCCGAGACCTGAGAAGCAATCGCGGGAACTTCTTGCTGGCAATGACGACACCACATACGCGAACAGCTCATGAGACGAAGAGAAAAGAACGCCAGAACGGTGCGTCCTCGTCTTGAGCGTATCGTCCACCAGCGGCGACAAACTTTAGCGATTCGGTGGAGTTTGCCGGGCAAGGTCGTAGGGTATCGCCGAGGAACGAGGCATACCGAACCCTCGCGCATGGTGTGCCTCGTACCTCGGCAATACCCTACGATGAAAGCAAAATCAGCGCTGAATCGTCACGCGAGAGCCGACCGAGAGAATGTCATACAGATCATTCACGTCAGGTTGCTTGAGCTTAATCGTCCGCGAGACGGGCTCACCGGCGACTTGGCTCGTTCCGGTCGCGGCACGTAGCACGGCAACCTGGCCGCCAACGGCTGACGGGTTGGAGAGCACGATGCTGCGTGACTCGCCTGATTCCCCTGGGCTTGCCGAGTACAGGCCGCCAGTTGGGGTGATCGGCTTCTGATCAACGAGCCAATTGCCATCCTCAACGGTCAAGCTCGGATCGACTTCGATCGCGAAGCGGCCCGCGTAGCGACGACCCAACATGAGGGTCAACTCGCGCGAGCTGATATCGATTTTCGCATTGAAAGGACCGGGAATCACTTTCAACTCTTGCCCGGTTTGCAAAGCGGCTGGCGAAGCCAAGCCGTTGATCTTCGCCAGCAACTGCCACGGCACGTCGTACTTGGCGGCGATCTGTTGGAGCGTCTCGCCAGCTTGCACGAGGTAAGGGGCTTCGAGGCGTGGCTCGCTGGAATAAATCACCGTCCCGGCAAGTTGCGACAGCAACTGGTTCACTTCGGCCGTTTCCTCGGGTGTGAGCGAAGGATCACCGTACCAGTCGGAGAGCAGCAAGAGGGCTTGCGACAACTCGCCACGATCCAAGGCGGCTTGGACGGCGGTACGTGTGGCACCGAACAGCGAAGTCTGTGGCGTCGGCGTCGTGGAAGGGGCTGGCTCGGTCGAAACAACGTTATTGCTAGGAGCCGGTTCGACCAAAGGAACTTCAGGATCGATACCGAGCGGCTTTTCTTCCTCTTGAATGATGATGCTTGGGGTCACCGTCATGACGGGTTCAGCCTGCTCTCCGCCAGTCATCGGCGAGTCAGCCATTTCCGTGGCGTCGCTTTCGACGCTAGGGACGGCAGGCATTGCAGGCAGCTCATTGGAACCCACGCTTGCGGAGGCATCCGCGGGTGGCGTCCAAGCGGGAGGTGCTTCGCTAGCCGCACCGGGATTGAAAGCCGGCGGAGGACCAGCAGGCGTTGTCGCACTAAAGGCAGGCGGACCCGCACCATCATTCATAGCGAAAGATCCCGCGGTCGACCCCGTCGCGAAAGCGTCGGCTCCCGGATCGTCGAGTTCCAGACCGGCTTCGATCTCAAAAGTCCCAACGCCCTCAGGAATAACCGGCTCAGTCTCGTTGATCTTGAGATACAAAAAGACGCCAACACAAACCAAGATGGTGATCGTCGCTAGGGGTCGAATAGAACTCACGGCTCGCATCTCCTGATGAGCATAATGTGTGACTCTTGGACCTGGGGCCCGGTTGCTATTGCGGCAGATCGTAGGAAAAGCGAGCGGGGGACGCTATGGCAGTTGTGCGGAAGTGGGAAGTGGGCAGTGGGCAGTGGGCAGTGGGCAGTGGGCAGTGGGCAGTTTGGATTCTGGTCGTCAGATTTGTTGCGCAAGGGGACAGCTTGAGAACTAGCAAATTTTCCGCAGAAGACCTTGGACTGCCCCCTGCCGACTGCCCACTTGTTTCCTGCTAAACTAAACAACTATGACCGACACTCCTAAAACTTCTTCGCTTCGCAAACGAATGGTTTACGTTCTACCGATCGCTGTGCTAGCGTTGCTAGCAACTGTCGCGGCCCAAATTGACGATTGGAGTCGTGATCTGACAACAAACTTCGCAGAGACTTCGGTCGCAGCAGAAGATCCACTGGATCGCCCACTTGCTGTCGTAGCAGAAGTCGAAGAGATCGAGCAAGCCATCCGCACATTCGTTGAAAATCAGCCTCGTTGGGAACTCAAGGGTTCGGATTCTTTGCCAAGTATTCGCTCGATTTTTCTGACGCGAAAAACCAAGTGGCTGAAGTTTACCGACGATGTGCAAGTCGACATTCACTACTCGCAAGAGCCAATACTCGTTGAAATCAGCAGCCAATCACGCGTTGGTAAAGGGGATTTAGGGCAGAATCCGCGGAATATTCGGGAGTTAAATCGAGCGTTGCGTGAGCAGCTTGATGTTGCGAAGTAATTTTTTGCTCGCGACGACAACTTGCGAGCACTTCTCCGGCAAGCTGTTAGCTTGCGGCTGCCTAGTCTGGAAAAAACGTTCGTGCCAATCCGCGCGATCCGTGACCAAAAATTTTGCCGCTATTAGTTCTCGCGCAAACCCTATGCGAACAAGCTTGTCAAGCAAAAATTTTTTGAGAGAAGTGTTTGTCAAGTTCACTTCCTGAAGAAACAGCCTTTGTCGTTGTTCGCCTTGCTAACTATAATGGAGACATCAGGCGGCTTACCTGAGGCACCATCTGACGAACTCAACTTGTCTTGTGTTCGTCAGGAAACGATAAAACCAAGCCCGCTTGGTGAAAGAAGGTTCGCGATGATTACCGTACGCCCCAAAGTGGCTGAGCTTAGCTACCAACTTCTTGGGCGGACGGTCCATCCTGAGCTTTTCCAGATTCATCAGTATCGTTCTGTGGAACGCAATGGCTATCAGGCGAAGGTCTGGATCACCAGCAGTGGCCACGTCGTCACCTGGCACTACGGCGACCTTGTCCTCACGGAGGTCGTTGGCTCAGCGGCTCAAGAAATGCCGGAACGTCGTCGCCTGAAGACCTACAAGATCGAAGGCGACCGCGTCGAAACTTTCCAGGCCACCGGCGGCATCACGCATGAGACGCGTTTCTCGTTAGAGCCTTCCGATCCCGGTCGATTTGCCGCCTATCAGAAAGAGTTAACTCTTCAAGCGACCCGCGCCGGCATGCTTCAGCGATTTGATGCGAGTGGACGCTTTGAAGACGGTGCCCTTAGCTACGTGAATGTCGATTCGCGAGACAAAGTCTTCCGCGTGCAGGCGTTTCACACGTTCCCTGCCGACTACGCGATGCTCAAAGTGCAATCGTGGTATCGGTTGCCGTAATAGCTGTCGGGTATGCCGAGGAACGAGGCATACCTCATATGAAGTCAAAGTGTCGAAAGGTCGAAGAGTCGAAGGGGAGCAATTTGGGTTTCTCTTCGACCGTTTGACCCTTCGACTATTCGACCGATTTCTTGGTATGCCTCGTGCCTCGGCGATACCCTACAAGCTCTTCAGAAACTGCTGCAGCGCTTCATTCACCGCTTCGGCATTCTCAAGCGTCGTCATGTGTCCGGCTTCGGGGATCTCCACGTATTCCGCGTTCGGTAACGCCTCAGCAATACCTCGCATTTCTTCGGGAGGGCTGATCGCGTCGTTCTCGCCACAGAGCACAAGTGCAGGGCAAGCTATGTCTTTGAGCTGATCGGTCACGTCCGGTCGCTCCGCCATGCCAAGCTGAGAAGCTGAGACCGCTAGTGGATTTTGGCGAAGGATCATCTCACGTACATCGTCACTGACCTTCGCTTCCTGTTTAGCAGCCGAGAGCAGCATCGAAAGCATTCCTGTGGCCTCTGAAGTGTCTTCAGCCGACTGCATCAGACGGGCCATCTTTTGACGTTTCTCGCGGGCTTCGTTGGAATCAGCGATCGCCCGTGTGTCGCAGGCAATGAGAGCCTTCAGACGCTCCGGGTAGTTCAGTGCGAATTGCCAGCCGACGTAGCCGCCCATTGAGAACCCCGCCAGGACGACCGGCTCGGTGACGCCTAGCTCGTCGAGCAAAGCAAGCACATCGTCAGTGTACTGACGCATCGACACGCCGGAAGTTGCATCACTGTCAGCGAGCGTCGACCGATTCTCTGGTGTCTGGCCATACCCTCGCAAGTTCGGAGCGATCACCTGATAGTCAGCCGCTAGCGCGTCGATCTGCGGTCGCCACATCTCCAGATCAAGCGGAAAGCCGTGCAGTAGAACGACTGGTGTGCCATCGCCTTGGACTTCGTAAGTGAGCGTAATATTATTGATTGTTGATCGCTGAATGTTAGTCATCTGGCTATCGTTGCTCCAAAGAAGGGCTGCGATTCTTGGTGCGCTGCTCGCGAATTCTTTCGGCTCTCTCCCTGGCCTCTTTCGACTTGGAATCCCTGGACTTTTCGGCCCTTTCGATCTTGTCTTCGCGAGGTATTGATGGTGAGGGAGCTGCAGGCTTCTTTCCACTCGCTTTCTCTTGCTCCAGCGCCTCTTCAAATTCTACCAACTGATTCTGCATCACCTGGACGTGGGGCATCTTCGCTACGGCTTCGCGTTGATACTTCACCGCTTTTTCGAATTCACCTGCTGAAAAGTAGCAGCGAGCCAGGGTATCAAGAAAACCGGCGTTCCCAGGGGAGTACTCCAATGACTTTTTGGAAAAGGCGATCGCCTTCTGGTAATCTCCCTCGGTATTCCCAATAAGCCATGCCCAGTGATTGTAAAGCCCGGGACTGTCGGGGTTGTCCCCGATCTGGGCAAGCAAACGTCGGCTCACCCTGCGGATGGTCGCCTTGGTGCGTTTGCGGAACTCTTCGTCCTCGCTCTTGGCGTGGTACATCGCGATCAGGATGTCGGGGTCGTCCTCGTAAGCGGTCACGGCCAGGGTCAACTGCTTGGCTTGGTTATCAGCATCTCCTAGCGCCCCGTAGTGACACGCTTGATACAAGTGTCGGCGGGCGTAATGGGCGGCGAGCGGTTCGTAGAAGTAGTAATCAGCTGCCAGTGCTTTCTTGAGCTTTGCTTTTGCGGGCGGATTCTTATCCAGCGCGTCACAACTGGCGGCAAGTAGCTCAGCCGCCTCGCGATCTTCTCCTCGGTCGTGGTGCCAATCGGCCAGATACCGCCGAGCCAACAAGGCGTTCTTGTCCACCACGGCAAATCCATCGACGACATACCGCCACTCGCGCTCCGCCCAAGCAAGCTTGCCGAACGTCTGCAGCAGGTAGCTTCCCAGCCGAACGCGCTGCTCATCGTCGTCGGCAATCAGTTCGCTGGCACGCAGTGCGGTTTCCTCAGAGAGCTCTGGCTTACCTTGTTTGTCGTAAGCTGCTGCCAAGTAGTAGATGAGCTTTCGCTCTTTGCGAATATCTTCTTCGTAACGAGTTTCAATCTGCTTCAGAACTTGCCACCGCTCGTTCTTGATGATCCAGTCCAAGACGTGCACCAACCCCTGCGTCGTTTCTCCCCGTCGGCCATCGATCAAAATCCATTGGCTAAGTTGCACATGGCGAACGAGTGACGCCGTGGTTTCGTCGACAAGTTCCAAACGATTGCAGAGCTTGAGCTCGTGCGCCAACAAAGAAAACGCGAGCCGTTGCCACTCCGTATCCTGAGAAATCCCTTCGCGTTCTAGCCGGTACATCTCGGCTTGGATGGCATGCTCCCACAAAGCAACTGCGGCTTTGGGAGTTTTCGCTTCAATGAGACTCGCCCGAACCCACTCGACGGGGGCTCGCTGACTCGAACCGCACTCACGCTCAATCTTTGAAGCTACCTGGAGGATCGCGTCGGCCTCAAGTCCGGCCAACTGCAGCGCTGCCTCGCGAGCCAAGCTTGGGGAGGAATCAAAGCGAGCAATCCTAGCCAGTGCCACCGCCCCGCGACCTTCGGATAAGAGGGCCAAGCGGTCGATCCGTTCGCCTCGCTCCGTCTCAGGTAACTCACTATAACGCGTTAGCAACTGGCGAACTTCAGCCGGATCGTCCTCACGCAGCCAATCGATTCGTAACTGATGCAGGATGTAATTGACTCGGGAAGAGATTTCCAAGTCTTCGTGATCGTCATTCTCCTTCAACTGGTCGAAGGCATCGTGGCCGAATTGCAAAAGCTTCTGCTCGGCTGCTTCTCGCCGGTGATACTCGTCGTCACCTAATTGGGCGATAAGTGCTTCGATTTCCTGCGCTTGCTCGGCAGGGCTCGTTTGGGCGTATCCGGTGGTGACGAGAACTTGACATGCAGCCGTGAGCAAGAGTGCAAGTAGAGGCAGCAAGGATCGGACGGAAGGTGGCATGGCTGTTGTTCAGTAATCGGATTCGATCGCATCTACCCCGAAGGGGTTTCGCACCATAGCCCAGGGTTGGTCAATAGCGAGCCCCAGCGAGCTTCGACCTACCCTGGGTAAACGATCAAACGTCAAAGGCGACCGAGCAAAAAGGTCGGACTACCAGCGGAACATTGACGAGGTCGCAAAGAGCTGAGGTTAACCGTTTTCATTTCGACCTCGATCTCGTTTCTCGGTACGCATGCCCTTAAGCTCGGTCGATTCTTGTTGGAACCTTCTCACCCAGGGTGGCGACCACACTCGCTGGGGCTCGTGATGGTCTTACCCTGGGCTATGGGATGGAACCGCTTCGCGGTATTGTTGGAAACTCTCGTCTAATTGATATTACGCGATAATGAACAAGCTAATCGCTAACGGATAACGGCTAAACGCTAACAGCTACCGCCCGCTTTCCATTTCTTCGATATAGCGTCGTAACCGCTCGAGTTCGTCGGTCACGCTACTCAGCTTCAGCATGTTTTGCACGCGTTTGAGCAACGAGATCTTATCGACCGGTTTGGAGAGGAAGTCGTCAGTTCCCGAGTTGACTCCTCGTTCCATGTCGCCTAACTCGTTCAGCGCCGTGACCATCAGCACCATAATGTCGCGAGTTTGAGCGTCTTCTTTGAGTCGTTCGCACACCTCAAAGCCGCTGAGCTTTGGCATCATTACGTCAAGCAGGATGAGATCAGGCTTGAACGCGGCCACTTTTTCGAGCGTATCCTCGCCATCAACGGCGACCTCCGTCTCGACGTCGAGCTCGCCAAGATAGGCGAGCATCAGCTCGACGTTGGCTTCATTGTCGTCAGCGATAAGTATGCGATGTTTGTCTGCCATGGTTTGTTTTGAACCGCCAAGGACGCCAAGAGCGCTAAGGGGTTGATGGTTAGTGGTTAGGTTGTGTAAACGATGCGCTTGATGCCACCGTCTTTAAGTCTTGTTGTGTTGAAGTTGATAAGTAGACCGAGCTGTTTGCTTGTCGCTCTCAGGTAATTGATAACCTGTGCTTCGTGGATCGGGTGGAACGACTCAACAGCTTTTAGCTCTACGATTAATTCGTTGCCAACAAGAAAGTCCAGTCGCGCTTCTCCGACGGGCTCGCCTTTGTATTGTAACGCTATCGGCGCTTCACGCTGAAAGGAAATTCCCCTTCTTCTAAACTCAATCGCTAAGGCTTGCTGATAAACACTTTCAAGAAATCCGGCACCGAGATGCTTATGAACTTCAATGGCAGCTCCAATCGTCTGACTAGCAAGGTCATCAACCGCTGGGTCAGGCTCTTCCATCCTCGATTCTTTCAGCAATCTGGCCTTGGCGCTCTTGGTGTCCTTGGCGGTTCCAAACTAAACGGCTGCTGACTCAATTGCTGCCGCGGGCACTGGGAACTGGCTGCACAAATCGCTCACCTGTCCGCGGACTGTTTGCAACACGCCGTCGTCTTCGGGATTGGACAAAGCTTGCAGGATCCAGCCGCCTACGGACTTCATCTCGGCTTCGCCCATCCCACGGGTGGTGAGCGCCGGCGTGCCAATGCGGATACCTGAGGGATCCATCGGTTGTCGCTGGTCGTAGGGGATCATATTCATATTGACGGTAATGCCGCAGGCGTCGAGCGTCGTTTCGGCCTGCTTGCCGCCGATGCCCAGCGGCGTCACGTCGACCAACATCAAGTGGTTTTCGGTACCGCCACTGACCAAGTTTAAACCACCGGCGATCAGCGTTTCAGCAAGTGTCTTCGCGTTGTCGATCACTTGCTGGCCGTAGAGCTTAAACTCTGGCTTGAGCGCCTCGCCAAAGCAAACCGCCTTGCCAGCAATCACGTGCATCAACGGGCCGCCCTGCAATCCGGGGAAGACCCGGCTGTTGAGCTTCTTGGCGTATTCCTTTTTCGCCAGCACCAAACCACCGCGGGGACCGCGGAGCGTTTTATGCGTGGTGGTCGTCACGAAGTCTGCCACGGGCACCGGATTATCATGCAAGCCGGCAGCGACCAACCCCGCGTAGTGGGCCATATCGACCATCAGTTTCGCACCGACGTCTTCAGCAATCTCCGCAAACTTGGCGTGCGGAATCTCACGAGGATAGGCGCTCGCCCCTGCGACAATCAACTTCGGCTTGTGTTCTTTTGCTAGAGCCGCGACTTGATCGAAGTCGATGCGATGGTCGTCTTCTCGGACTCCGTAGTTAACAAAGTTGTAAAGCATCCCGGAGATGTTCAACTTCATCCCGTGTGTGAGATGCCCACCGTGAGCCAGATCGAGCCCTAGGACCGTATCCCCTGGTTCGAGTGCCGCCAGGTAGATCGCCATGTTGGCTTGCGAACCCGAGTGCGGCTGGACATTGGCGAAGTCTGCACCAAAGAGTTCTTTCGCTCGATCACGGGCCAGCGTTTCGACCACGTCCACATGCTCGCAGCCACCGTAGTAACGCCGCCCTGGATAGCCTTCGGCATA
The DNA here is from genome assembly GCA_040218535.1 of Lacipirellulaceae bacterium. Taxonomy (NCBI): domain Bacteria; kingdom Pseudomonadati; phylum Planctomycetota; class Planctomycetia; order Pirellulales; family Lacipirellulaceae; species Lacipirellulaceae bacterium. The sequence continues at coordinate 272,802 of JAVJRG010000012.1, forward strand.
TTTGTTCGTGAGGACGCCCCCAGCGGCCTGCATAACAGCAGGACTGGTGTAGTTCTCACTGGCGATCATCTCCAGCCCGTCCTGCTGTCGCTCGATTTCATTGGCAACGGCCGACCAGACTTCTGGGTCACTGTCTTCTAGAAAGTTAGGCATGTGTTCAATTGGAAATGAAGGAATTTGTCTTTTCGGTAACGGTAAGGCCCTGAACGCTACCCCGAAGGGGTTTCATCCCATAGCCCAGGGTAAGATCGTCCGAGCCTAAGCGAGGAGGATCGCCACCCTGGGTAATAGTTTACTCCCAAAGGAGCGACCGAGCGATCAGGCATGATTACCGGCGGCACGTGAACGAGGTCGCAACGAGCCGAGGCAAACCTTACACATTTCGACCTCGATGAAGCTTTACAGTACTCATGGCTTGCTGCTCGGTCGATGTTCGCTGATCTCCGCTAACCCAGGGTACGATCACACTCGCTGGGGCTCGTGATGATCGAACCCTGGGCTATGGGATGAAACCCCTTCGGGGTAGGCCTGTCGCAATAACATCTAACCTAGCGTATGCCATATCATTCATTGTCGAAGTCGAGCCCAAGAGTGTCAATCGGGCAGCGGTTGCGATGCCCTACTTGGGAGAGATCGTAACCGTTGCATTCCCCTCATTATCCACAAGCCTGCCAGCGTGATCGTTAATGCGAAGATAGAGTACGCTGTCGGACTCCGGCTCGAGCAGGCCGCCGAGGCCTACGGCCAAGGGACGCGTAAACGTTGCCCGCTCGGTCCCACTCTTCCCCACTGCGACACTTCCTTCGACGGGTACGAGCGCTGCCAGCAGTCTCCCAAGCGGTTGTCCTTCGTGGTACTCCAGCGTGATGCCCCCTGGCTCGCAAGGCCACGGAGTCGGAGGCTCCGTCGAGCGGTCGAGCGCGATGCGGTATCTCCCGGTCGCCTCTAGTTGGTACTTTTTGCCCGCAGCGAGCTGCCAGCCGGTTGATTGCCATCCCCGATCGGACGCAACTTTTATCGTTGCATGAGAAGGTTCGGGGGACGTCGTCTTCACTTCATCGATTCTCATCCGCTGATGATCGTAGCCATAGTCCATGGTCGAGACCATCGCGAGCCACTGGATTTCTAAGTCACGCCACTTTCGCTGTCCGATCCCACGATAGAAGCGTCGATTGAATCGGCGGCCCCCATCAGGAGCAAAGTCCAGCCCCCGACGCATCGCGTGGAATTGCTTTTGAAATCTCACATCGTTATCCAACAACCAACAGAGGGCCCAACTCCAGGCGTAGTGCTGCGTGTCGAGTGGACGGCGGTTGTCGATACGCAACACATCCACCAACCCGTAAGACTTGTCCGCCTTCACCGCATCGTTGATGAGTTTGATCCGCCCCCACATCGGGAAGTTCTTGCGCGCGTCGGGCATCACTGCAAGCTCAAGAGGCTGTTCTTTATTCTCCGGATGCCAACGGTGCGTCCCTAACAGTTCCGCAAGTCCCTCCATGTGCCAACCTGGGCCCGCACCGCCCAAATGCGCTAGCATGAAGGCGTGTGTCCCTTCATGCAGCAACAAGTGGCGGCGATAGTAGTCGCTCGGCTGTTCGACCAACCACAACTCGCGGTCGTGGGCGAAGCCGTTGAGAAAGTTACGATTGTCTGTCGGGAGCAGGCCGAGTTCGGCAAACTTCTCGCGGTCGCCGATCAAAAACGCTTGCACGCGCCATGTGGCAATCTTCTCTTCCGCCACGCCGAAGTACTGACACCAAAGTGGTACTGCGGCATCAAACGCTGCGGGAAGCTCGTCGATGCTTTCGCTTGAAGGCAGGTCTGTGAATAGCCGCAGGTATTTGCCGCGAAGCTCGCGAATGCCCTGGCTTTCGGTCGCGGCGCGATCGCTTTTGTGCGGGGGTGGAAGTTGGCCGTTAGTGACACCTCCGAGCAGCACGAAGTTCAAGAATAAAAAAATGAGAGTTCGCATCGTTATTGTTTGTCAACGAATGTAACGAATCTGCCGGACTTATCTCTACCGCCCCCGGAGCAGCTTCTCCAACTGGCGATTGATTTCATCCCCAATCACGGCACCGGCTGCGTTTTGAATCAAGTCGGTGATTACCCGGTCGTCAATTTTCCAGCGAGTCAGTGTCCCTCGGACAGGGATTCGTAGCTTCTGGCCGGCGAGTGAACGGAAATACTTGCTGCCGCGGACCCACTTTTCTTGCACGGGCACTTCGAGATCGAGGTGCAACTGTTCGTCGAAGCTGACCCAGCCGGTGCTTTTCACGGGCACATCGTCAACGAGAAATTGCATCTCGCGGTGATAGACTTTTCCGTCAACCACCCGGAGGTCGATCGGTTGCTCTTGCATAGTGATCCCGTTACCGGCGGGGACGTTGCCGTCGGCGGGAATTTCGCGACCACGGGCGAGCAAATTGATTTGCCGCAGCAGGTCGATCATCGGTTTAGTCGTTTCGCCGGGCAGCACGGCCAGCCGATGAATCGTCAGACGGCCCCCAAGATCGCTTCGCTTTGGCGTATCCAGCGGGATACGTGCCCCCTCAAGATCGAGAGAGAACTCTCCCTCAGCTCGCGCAGCTCCCGCTAGAAACGGAGCAGCGTACTTGAGTAATGAGTCACTCACCTTTTCAGATACAGCCACCCGAGTGATGACCGGCCCCTTTGGTAATTGCAGAACCCGCGGCGGCGGATCCAACACCACTTGTGGCTTCGCCGTAAATCGCCCCTGACCGACCTTTAAATCAATTGGCTTGAACTGCAGTTGCCCGTCTCGCAAGTCGGCTTCTAGCAACGCAGGTCCGAACGGTAAGCCATAGAGATCAGCCGCTTGCCAGCCGGTGTTGGCAACGACTTGCCAGCGTCGCGACCAATCGACTTCCTCGACGTTCGCAGGATTCAGCACGCCAACAAACTGAACGCGTGATTGATTGGCTCCTTGGAGCTTCGCACCGGGACCCAACTTTTCCTCAATCAGCTTGTCGAGCGCGGCTGCGTCGTAAGCGAGCGTCAAGTCGCCCTGCAACCTTTGTGTGGTGGTTGCTTCCTCGACAACTGTCGTGCCGGATGCTTGGATGGTTTGTCCGATGACTTTTAAGGGGCTAAGCCGCAAGCGGTCGATGGCTTGTTGGTAGGCGATACGGCCTGAGAGCTCCAGCTTTGGCTCGTTCCATAACACTTTGGGGCGACCGTAGCCTGCACCGGCCGCCTGCTCGACGGCAACCAAGTCAAGATTCTTTACCGTGCACGTTACGTCTGCTGCCGCTTCGTCGGCTCGACTGTCGAGCGTGAGGTCACCTTGAGCGATTCCACGGGGCCATGTCGAGTCTCCGCTCCGCATACCACCGAGATCTGCCAAGCGCTCAAGATCCACCGTGTAAGCGATTCGTCCCTGAGCAACCGGCGGCGTGTCCGCAGCAAGTTGCACAGCGAGATTTTGGCTGCGAAACGCTACAGTGCTAGAAGTAAACTGCAATGCACGTGAGTCCAGTGAACGGCTCGCCGCTTGCCAGCGCAGATCGCCAACCAGTTTGGCAAGCGGTTCGTTGAAACGAACTTCACCCCACTTACCACGAAGGTCTTCGACCTCCAGATTGACGTTCGACATGCTCAGCAGCCCGTCAGCAACCACGAGCTGAGCATCGAGAGTCGTCGCGCCGTTCAACTCCTCGGGAATTCCTTCCACCCAAGGGCGCAGGCGACCAGCCCAACGCGTGAGTGGTCCGCGACCTTTCAGATGCAGTTCGGTAAAGCTCCCATCGGCAGCACCAGCGGGCTGAAGTTCCAACGGCTTGAGCAGTTCGACCGTAAAGATGTCGCTCACGCCCTGCATCGTTAGCGTGGCACTCGCAAGCTGCTTCAGCTCGTAGTTCTGATGTTGCCCGCTGGTCTGAACATCAAGGTGCAACCGATCGTCTTCCCAGACTTGCGTTCCTTCGTGCCGAACATCCACCTGTTCGAGATCAGCAAGCAACGTGGCGAGGAAACCGTTCTCTCCCGTTTCTCTAACTGTCAGCTTCCCGCTGCCAGTCCCACGCAGTTGCCAAGCGGAAAGATCAACAAACTGCCCGAGCTGATCGGCAAGTTGTGCAAGGTCAAAACGGAAGTTCCCATCGGCCCCTTCCGCGACGGCATCCAGCTTGGCCGAAGCAAACGGCGAGCGAAACGTCACGGTATTTAACCGCGCCGCTTGCGGCTTAGCCGCCGAGGTTTCTCCAGCGGCTAAGCCACGAGCGGCCACCAGCTCAGCATACGCTTTCACCGGCTGATCCCAACGAATCTCGCGCTGTCCATCAGTCCCTCTGAGGTCGCGAACTTCTGCATCCACATCCCAACTTCGCCCTGACGCTCCATTCAAGCTTCGCGCTGTCACTTGCACGGTCCCTGAATCCACCTGCACACCGCGACGCACTTGCAAGGTTCTGGGGAGCTGCCGAGTCAAGGAAACCAAGTCCACTGAGCCGGTGATCGTCGCCGGCTCACTAGGCAGCTGCTCCAAACTCAGACGACGGAGTTCGTTGATATTGAAATTGCCTTTCACATCACCATTGAACCAATCGCTGACCATCTGAAGCTGTTCAACAGCAATCCGTTCACCGGCTGCGGAGAGCTTGGTATCGATCGAAGCTTGATTGAGTTGCAACACGTCGCCCGCAAGCGCGTCGGCGGTGAACTTTGCTCGTGAAAAATCAATCCGGCCGCGCGTCTCCAAAGCGGTGAATGCTTCTGGGTCGTCTGCTGGAGGTAATTGCCAGTTGACACTTATATCGGAAGCCGCATCGCCCGTGATTCGCGCCCCCGGAGCGACCCGTGCGAGCCACGGCTCGAGCGGCTCCAATGGCAGCTGCTGTGAGACGAGCCGTAGCTCCTGTCGTCCCCCGCCTGGCGACTTGACTTGGACTTCGATCTTCCCGGGCTGAGAAGCGAGCGCCGCATCGGCGGATACCATCTGCACGTTTGCTATGCCGTCGGCCACCCAAGTTCCCGCGGCTGTGTCCGTCATGGCGGTCAGGTTCAGCCCGTGCAGGTTCCACTGCTGGCTAGTCGCCACGTCGCGCGCGGCCAAGCCGCCTTCGGTGATTTCTAATTTGAGATTGATCTCCACAGGCTTAGGCTGAATCGCGACGTCGGCTTGCTCTTCCGCGTCCTTCTTCTGCCCGCGAAGTCGGGCGAGTGCCGCCTCCCAGTTGCTTCCCTCGGGGGAGGTCATCAGATTGATTGCTGGGCGGACGATCTTGATCGTTCCCAAGTCGCGTCGGTTGGCGATCAGCGAAGTCAGCGAACGATCGAGCGAAACGCTTTCCGCCTCGAACAGCGGATTCCCCTCCGCGTCCAGCCATCGAACATTCCTGAGCGTCTGCCCGCCGGTCCAGCCGAGGCTAGCACTCTCCGTCGTCACACTGCCTGCCCCTTCCGGCAACGCACGGGCAATGACTTCATCGCGCAACGGCGTATTGGCAACAATCGTCGGCAGCGCCGCAGCTAAACCGACGAGCGCTAGGAGAAGCAAAACCAAGAACCGTCGTCGCTTCCGCTTCCCTCGCGCATGCCGTGACGGGCCGAGTTCTAGAGGTTCTGAAGCAGAAGTCTTCCGGCGACGAGCCATGCGCGGACCTTCACCCTAGGGGGCGACACTTGAGAGAACGGGGCAATTGCGAATTCTAGGGGCCTAGCAAATCCAAGACCAGAGAACTGCAATCCGAGTGCTAGCACGATCCGGCAAGCGTGTGACCCGTTTTCTCTTCAAGTAGGGCGAGGAATCGCTCGACATCTGCCGCGGGAACCTTGAGTCGCAGGTCACCGTCGTAGCGACGGAGGAGGAAGGTGTCGGGGTGCTTGGTACGCTTGATGCCGCGGATGTAGGCCCAGGGGATGGGCTGACCCAGGCCGATGAGTGACACATCACTTAGAGCAACGGGCTTTCTCCATTCGAACGCGAAACTTACTAGATGGCTGCTCATAAAAATGCCGTAGAACGCTAAAGCAACCACAGAGAAAAGTCCCCATCCTCCCGGTGGCGGACTTTCTTCTAACGCCGCACCTAGTGTTAACATGATTGGAAAGAACAAAAACCAACCAAGCTTTAACACTCGTCTTGCGCGAGACCCTGGTAGGCTTCCCTTCACTAGCAAACAGGTATCGCGATACTTCACCACAAAGTTTCGACGCTTTGCTAGTGCTTGTAATGTTGAGGGGACAGCAAAAACTAGAGCACTCGCCCACAGAATTGCCAAACTTATTTGCCCGTCAATCTTCAATTCGCGCACAAGTGGCGCGAGAACTGAACAAAGTACTGCCGCTACCACCATGCCAATCAGAAGCGAGCGAGTGCTGTAACGCACGGAGTAATCCGCGAGTTGCTCACTCGCCGATTCGTGTTGTGCTTCTTCAGCATCCGCCATGCAAATTAATCCCGTAGGGATGCCCTTATGCCAGCCCAGGGTGGAGCCCCGCGCAACCCTGGGAAACTAACCCTGGGTAATTAACCCTGGGTAATTAACCCTGGGAAACGGGTCGGCCCAAAAAAATCAAACAGCCCCAACGGGGCGACCCTAATCCCACACATACCGCTCATCCAATTCAATTCCGTGCCGCTCACACAACTGACGAAACTCGTCTTGGTAGGTCATTGTCTGATGATGTTCTTCCTGCCGGACAATGTACTTTTTCACGGCTGGTGCATTCGATTCGCTCACGGAAAACGCACCGTATCCACTTTGCCATTGAAACTCGCTGAGGCTCGGACTTTGTTTCTTGATCCACTTGGCCGTTTCTGTCTTCGCTTTCTTCACCACGTCCATGATGGCAACTTTGCGAGAGAGTTGGCAAAGAATATGCACGTGATCTTTCACGCCGCCGATCAAGAGCGGTGGCGAGTCAACTTCGTCACGCAGAATCGTCGCTTTATAGGCGTAGAGTTGCTCTCGCAAGTCAGCACTCTCGAGCCAGGGCGTGCGGTGTTTCGTACTATAGACGAAATGAACCAGAACCTTGGCTAGCGATTGCGGCATAATTCAAGGAGATAAGGTCGCCCCGTTGGGGCTTTCGTGGTTATGGGGCGATTGATACCCGGGGTTTCGCAAGGTTCGCTGTTGCTCACCATTGCTCCACCCCGGGCTGACCTAGGATCGCCACTTCGTGGCTATTCTGGCACGGCTGAACGTGCGAGGCAAGTTTCCTGGACCAATCCCAAAGGGATGCCTCTAAGCAAGCCCAGGGTGGAGCCCCGCGCAACCCTAGGTAACTGTCACCCAGCCCCAACGCCTCACCGCTAGGCATTGGGTTCCTTTCGCTGGCAGCGCAATCCCACTCAGGATAAATTGATCAAGGCGCACCACTCCTGATTCAACCTGGAGCCCTGTCGATGAAAAATTCTGTCCGCTATTTCACTCTGCTCTACCTTCTGCTGCTGACTTTTTCGGTTGCGATCTCCGCTGATCGCTGTCTCGCTCAAGGCAATCCATTTGAGGACTCTTCAGACAACCCCTTTGGTGGCCCCTTCGACGATCCTTTTTCCGGCGAAACCCAAGCCCAAAAGGATTACATGCGTCGACAACAAGAAGCGGAAGAAAAACGGGAGCGTGAAAAGGACGCGAAAATCGCTGCGCTGCGTAAGGAACAAGACATCGCCAAGCTGAAAGCGATGTTGGAGGAATCTTACGAACACATCAACCAACTCAAGCGTGAAATCCACGAACGCCATTATGAATTGGACAGGCTTCAACAGGAACACGACGAAGTGCGCGTTGATGGTGAACGCATGCGTGAAACGCTGGGGCGAGACGTCGAGGAGATGACCAACTTATTCGCAGAAGCACAGTCGATTCAGCGACAGCTTATCAAGCGTCTGCTCAGTGCCAAGCATCCTGAGGCGACGCTTGCCACGCTGAACTTTCTATCACGCTGGGGGCAAGTCAATCGCGATGCCAATGCGAGGCCTCACCCGTTGGATAAGGAAACCATCCGACTCCTCGACGCGCTGGCCGACTCTGAGGACCGTCAGATACGTCAACTCGCACGAGATGCTCTCGTGCAGCATTCGCCGGCGGTGGCCAATCGGATGGGATTCCAGGAGGCCCACGGCTATTGGCTGCCGGTCACAACTTCCGAAACCAAAGACATTCAGGTCTCGAACGACTCTGTTCGCGCGCGTTTGAATAGCAAGATTCTCATCGACTTTATCGAGATACCCTTGGAAGATGCCCTGGAATACATCGGCGACTTCTGCGACGTCGAAATTCGTCTGCCGGAGCCACTCCGTAAAGACCCAAGCCACGAAGACTTCGACGAGCAACTGCTCACCTACGAATCGGATGAGGGAACCGCGCGTGCGGCACTTGAAGAGTTGCTCGGCCAGCTTGATCTCACTTATTGCATTGAAGGCAACAGCGTGAAGATCATTTCGACCGACGACCCCAAGACAACCGTCAGGCTCACCTACAACATCCGCGGACTCCTAACCGACGAGATCGACATGAAGAAGATCGAACAGTTGCTCATCGATCAATTCACCAAGGAGGGCAAAGTCGAAGAAAAGATCGAAGTCCGCGAGCCGGGCACCGTGATTCAAACCATCGACAAACACCGACTCGTGGTGACGGCCAGCGAGTCGACGCAGCATGAAGTCTCGGTGTTACTAGGTTCGTTGGTACGGTGAGACTGTGCTTTGATTGAATTCAGGGGCACGCTGCTGAGTAGGCTTGCATCGCCATCCAACTAGAAGCGTTCTGTTGATTGCCTCGGCGTTTCACACTTGGGTAGGATAGCCAGGAATCCTAGGACGCAAATGAGGGTCACTCCTTTGTACTTAAGGATAAGCGAACAGTGCCGCCCTGTCGTTGTGACCAGGGGGGCGGGTCTCGCCTAAGCCGTTGTGCGATGGACTGGAAAGTTCGAGCTGAGGGATCACAATGGGACCTATGACTATAAACTGCCCACTACCTACCGTTCTCGTTGCCCTCCTTTCGTCTTTCGCCCCGATTGGAGCACATGCGGCTGAAGAGTTAGCGATTAGCAATCGCCATCTCTCAGCGATCTTTGATCAAGGAGCCGGCGTTCTCACGATCCTCTCCAAAGATACCGACACGACGTTCATCCGGGACAAGCTGAGTTCGCGAGAGCCGTCTTCGGCGAGAGTGGTCGAGATAGAACACGCTGTGTTCGGGGCTGGCGAAGCGATTGAGTTGACCTACGCCAACGGGCGCGTTGATCAGATAGCGGCCTACGAAGATGTCGAATTCCTGTTCCTCCGGCCAACGCTTGCCAACACTAGCGACCGGACCATCAACCTCAAGGAGGTCGATCTTCTCGATACCGCGCTCAGCCTGGGCAAACCTGTCGGTTCACTCAAGGCGCTAGGCACGGCTGGCTTGACCGCTGTCGACGGTCAAACCGGAAGCTATATGTTCCTGGCGTTGGCTGATCCCGCGACCAATCACGGCGTCGTTGGGGCATGGCTGTCTTCTGACCGGGGCAGCGGGATTGTGTTCAGCGGAAAACAGCAAGACCAAGCGACCCTCAGGGCCCGGATCGACTACGGTCGCCTTCGTATTGCTCCTGGGGAACAGGCAGAAGGTGAGACGTTTGTCATCGGCCACTTCAAGGACGCCCGGCGAGGACTTGAGGAGTACGCCGATCTGGTCGCTCAGAACTACGGCATCAAACTGCGGCCTCAACCCGCAGGCTACTGCACTTGGTACAGCAATCCGCATGGCGGCGCCTGCGACCAAGAACGCATCATCGAGATAGCAAAAACCGCCGCGCAGGAGCTCAAACCCTACGGCTTCGACTTAGTGCAAATCGATGATGGGTGGCAGGATGGAAAGGAACGCAACGGACCCGCCAAGGTATTCGAAAGGGTTAAACCTGAAGGCCAATACTCAGATGGCATGAAACCGGTTGCCGATCAAATTACCGACCTGGGCCTCACCGCCGGCATCTGGTGGATGCCGTTCGCGGGCGACCGACGTGCCCCCTACTTCGCAGACAAGCAACCGTGGTTTACGAAGAAAGCCGACGGTACGCCGTACCATACTCCTTGGGGCGGCACGGCGCTCGACCTGACGAATCCTCGGGTTCGCGACTTCGTCGGTTTCCTGAGCAATCGCATGGCCAACGAGTGGGGCTACAAGTACTTTAAGATGGACGGCCTGTGGATGGGCACATCGACCAAGCAGGCCTATATCAACAACGGCTACCGCGAGGATGACGAACTCGGCGTCCCGGGCGTTCATGATCCGAACATCACGCCGATCGAGGCCTACCGCCTCGGCTTGAAACAGGTCCGCGACTCCGCCGGCGACGACGTCTTCTTCTTGGGATGCAACGTTTCGCAGAACATGCGTTCGTTTGGTGCGACCTACGGCTTGGTCGACGCCATGCGGGTAGGGCCCGACAACGGGGCCAAGTGGGACCGACTGGTCCGCGGCCCCTGGCACAGCTCAAACCGGTACTTCCTCCACCGACGCGTCTGGTACAACGACCCCGACCCGCTGTACATCCGAGCGAGCGTGCCGTTGCACCATGCCAGGCTTATCTGCTCCTGGATCGCCGTCTCGGGCCACCTATCGGTCTGCAGCGAATGGCTCCCGGAACTTCCGGAGGAGCGCGTCGACATGCTCCGCCGCACGCTGCCGAGCCACGACGCCTTTGCTCGGCCAGTCGACATCTTCGAAAACCCGCTCGCCAAGATCTGGCTGCTGCAGGACGACCGCTCGGGGGTCTTGCGCAATGTCATTGGACTCTACAACTGGAGCGACAAGCAAAGCGAGCGAATCGACTACGACCTTGCCAAGCTGGGACTCGATCCCACGAAGCAGTACGTCGGCTTCGACTACTGGAGCAATGAGTTCTTGTCGCCTTTCACCGCCAAGCTCGCTGCCGAACTTGAGCCTGCTACTTGTCGCGTCTTGGCGCTCCGCGAACTTACCGATCACCCTGTGCTTGTCTCGACATCCAGGCATATCACGCAAGGCATCGTCGACGTAGTTCATGAGAAGTGGAATCGGCAAGAACGCACCCTCTCTGGGACCAGCAGACTCGTCGGCGGCGATCCGTACGAATTAAGATTTGCTCTACCCGCATCGAGCACTTCTTGGAAGCTGGCCTCGTTCGAAGTGGCTTCAGACACGGTGACGGTCGTGTCCGAAACGCAGAAGGGCTCGTTTCTGCGGGTGGGACTGTCTACAGAGCAAAGCAGGGAAATTGAATGGACTGCCCATTTCTCTCCCGAGTAACCAGCCCATAGCTCGCGCTTCGTACGTCAAATCCAACCCCGGGTAGAGATCGTGCCCAAGGAGGTGGTCTTTCTACACGAAAGCGTAAGAACTGAGGTACGCAGTTCGTGCATAAGGTGGCATCGTCCTTACGCTCAAAAGGCGTTTGCCCAATTGCGTTCAGCTTCATCGGCCGACGCACGAAACTGACTTTCATCTGCCGTGCCGCTCGCTTTCGAAATCCCTTCCCCGGCGAAATTGGCCACCAGCCCTGGTAAAATTGAGTCCCGTATTGTCACTGCGGCTTCACCTGATCAATCGACGACCGCGTCAATCGACGTAAGTCGCAATGGCGAAACGGCCTGAGGAAGACTTCTGCAAAGCAAAAGTCGAGAGGCCGCGGGAGTTGCTATCGTGTAAGACATTTGCTGGCAAGCGTTTCGTCGTCGTCTGCGATACGAACGTCTGGGACTTTTGCACAGTGAAACCGCGTTTCCGTGCAAAAAGCAGAAATCGAGCCTGAACGACTTACGACGATTGCGCGCATCGTAGCCCTGTCGCTCCGCGACAGGAACCGCGAAAGCTGTGCAGTGCTTCTGATCCGGAAAAGGAATGTAGCGTGTCGAACGGTCCTGGCTTTGCTACCGCGGAGCGGTAGGGCTACATGTACCGACTATTTCACCCGCCCCAGGGCATGGTACAATCACCGATTCGTCCCAACCACAACGCCCTCAGCCATTACGAAAGCCCCCGCCATGCCCCTCTCTGCTCTCCCTGAACTTACTCTCTCCAACAGCGCTATGTCTGTGCTGGAAGCGGCGGAAAAGGCGGGCCGTTTGCATCTGGCCGGCAGCGTCGAGGAGTTGGTCCAACTTGCCACGCCTGATGCCTCGCTGGGCCTCGGGGAAGTCGCCCCCGATGGTCGTTACACGGTTGGTTACGACGTCGATGGCAAGTTCCGCCCCGAAGTCGAGGTCTGCCAAATCAAGAACGGCGTCGCCGCCAACTATCTCGAAGCGTACATGCGTCGTCGCGACCCGAACTGCATGGTCGTGGGCGATGATACCGTCACTGATAAGCCGACCTACCAGGAGCGGTTCAACGAGCCATTCAACGACTTACGCGAAGCAACGCTTGACTGGCTCCGCGAGCAACCGATCGCGGCATTCTTCTTTCGCACCGGTTTACCGGATAAGCCGCTCAACGCGGTGGCGATTGCTCCGGCCAATGCAGGCTTCTTTGCTTTGGGCCTAGCCATGCTGCAAGGCATCGTGCCTTTGGATGAAGTGAAGGCCGAAGGGGCGAACTACAACCATGAAGCGGTTCTCTACATCGCCCCGCCGTTTCGCCACACGAAGTTCGATGGCAAGCAGGTAGTCGTTCATAACCGCCGCTTCGAGCAAGAAAACGACTTCAATCTCCACGAGTTGTTCTCCTATAACCTTTACCCCGGTCCTTCGGCGAAGAAGGGCGTCTACGGAATGTTGCTCACCCTGGGTGAGCGCGATGAGGAACCTTGGACGACGGCGCATTGCTCGACGGTTGAAGTCGTCACGCCGTATGAAAACTCGACCGTGATTATGCACGAGGGGGCTTCGGGTGGCGGCAAGAGCGAAATGCTCGAACACATGCACCGCGAACGCGACGGTACACTGCTGTTGGGCACCAACACCATCACCGGCGACACACGCAAGCTCACCATGCCCCGGGGTTGCGATCTACGTCCCGTGACCGACGACATGGCCCTCTGCCATTCCGCTTTGCAACATCACGACGGCCCGCAGAAGAAACTCACGCTAATCGACGCGGAAAACGCTTGGTTCGTGCGTGTGAACCATATCGACCATTACGGCATCGATCCACAGCTTGAACGGCTGACCATCGACCCGCCTGGTCCGCTGCTGTTCTTGAACATTGATGCGCAGCCCGCTTCAACGGCGCTCATCTGGGAACACAAAATGGACGACCCCGAGACGCCCTGTCCGAATCCACGGGTCGTCGTTCCTCGCAAATTCGTTCCAAACGTCGTGAGCGAACCGGTAACGGTCGACATCCGCAGTTTCGGCGTCCGTTGTCCTCCCTGCACCGCCGAGAAGCCGACCTACGGCATCCTCGGCCTGTTCCATGTCTTGCCGCCATCCCTAGCTTGGCTCTGGCGTTTGGTTGCCCCGCGAGGTCACGGTAATCCTTCGATCGTCGATCAAGGCGGCATGCAATCAGAAGGCGTCGGCTCGTTCTGGCCGTTTGCTACCGGGCGGAAAGTCGATCAGGCGAACATCCTGCTCGACCAAATCATGGACACGTCGAGTACGCAATTCGTGCTGATCCCCAACCAGCACGTCGGCTGTTGGAAAGTCGGCTTCGCTCCGCAATGGGTCACCCGCGAGTACCTCGCCCGCCGGGGTGCCACGCCATTCAAGACCGAGGACCTCAAAGCAAGCCGCTGCCCACTGTTGGGTTACAACAAAGAGACGATCCAAGTCGAAGGCCAGACGATCGGCAGTTGGTTCATGGATGTCGCCAACCAACCCGAAGTCGGCGAAGCCGCTTACGACGCTGGGGCAAAACTGCTGACCGACTTCTTCCACCAGCAGGTGAAAGAGTTCCTCGTCGACGACCTCGACCCGCACGGACGGAAGATCATCCAGGCGTGCCTGGACGGGGCATCGGCGGAGGATTATGTGGGGCTGGGAAGTTAATCGGCCACCGAATCTACCGAGCCTACTTCGATCAAACTTATAGATCGAAATTGAACGTCCGCGACAGATACCGACCTAGTCGAGCCGCCACGGTGCGTGGCTCCGTTTCGATGCGTGCTTGGCCGATCAGTCCGTGGCGGAGTAAGCCTTGGGGATCGCTTAGGCGGGCTTGGGCTCGGTAGGCTTTTTCGATGGGGCGGGTGACGCCGTCGGCGTCGGGTTGGGAGGGAAGCGGGCCGCCGCTGGTACTTGCCAAACGTGGTGGGGCGACGTCGAGTTCTTCGTTGCTGGCGACGTACTCCACTTCGGTTACGTACACGTGGTAGACGCTCTCCTCGAACATGATCCGCACCTCTTGCCCGCGGCGGACGTCGGCAATGTCGTCTTGGTTGATCACCAGCACGGCATCCCACTCTTTCGGGTCGCCGATCTGGCAAAGCAGGTTCTGCGGTCCGTCGGGGGTGAGCAGCGCGCCAAGGTTCTTCTTATCCAAGGGAGAACCGTACCAAGTGGCGAGTTCTTCCTCTTTGTCGCCGGGGGGTTCGGGAACGCGGAGTGGTGGGATGACGGTGCCGTCGATTGGCGCGGTGATTCGCAAACGGTCGCGATCTTTGAGTCTTTGGGTGAGTTGTTCCTCAGTCGCGGCAAGTTTCTCGCGGACGACTCGCAGTTCGAGGGTGGCTTGCTCGCCCCCTTCGCGGAAGCGCATCCCCTTGAGCGTCTTCACCTGAGTTTCGAGCGAGGCTTTTTCTCCTTCAAGCCGCTTGATGGCCATTTCCAGATCGACGTTGGTCAACTGGGCGAGGAGGTCTCCTTTTTTGACGACCGTACCCGGTTCGACGGCCCACTCCAATGTGCCGGGCGCTTCGATGTAGACGCTCTCTGCGCCGTGCGGCTCCAGCTCGAAGAGGGCGATCACCTTCGAAGGCAATGGCACCAAGAACAAGGTTGAGATCAGTCCCGCGATGATCAGCAGCGAGACGAACATACGCAGGCGTTTCACTTTTTGGATTCTCCCGGGAACGCGGAAAAACTTGAAGAGTTTCACAAAGGGCATCACGACCAAGCCGTATAGCGAAGCACAAGCGATCGCTTGGCCGAGGACTTTCAGGCCGTACGGTTCGAAGACTTTATTCAAGAAGTACAGAATGGAGAGCAGGATCACCCAGCGATAGATAAACGACGCGACGGTGTAGAGTGCGAAGAGCGTTTGATGCCGTTTAGGAAGAAACGGATCTTCTTGTTCTTCGAGACCGAGGCACCACTTACCGAGCTTTCGGTTGAGGATCGAACTAGATTTTTGGCGGAGGTTGGGTATCTCCAGGATATCGCTAAGGATGTAGTAGCCATCGTAGCGGAGCAGCGGGTTGGCGTTGAATAGAATCGTACTGACCGAGCTGACGAACATCACGTTCAGGCACATATAGTTCAGCCAGCCGGGCTCGCTAAACCACCAGATGAAGGTGGCAACCGAGGCAATCACGACCTCGACGTACATCCCGGCAGCACCGATCGCTGCCCGATGCCAACGGTTGGGCAGCATCCAAGAGTCGCTCACGTTGCAGTACAGGCAAGGCGTGAGCACGAGGAACATCACGCCCATCTCATGGCACTCGCCGCCGAAATGTTTGCAAGAGAGCCCGTGGCCGAACTCGTGGATGACCTTGGTGACCATCAACACGCTACCAAGCACCAGCCAGTTTTTCGCGGCAAAGAACGAGTGAAAATCGGGCAGGCGTGATTGGAAAACGTCGAACTGCACGATCACTAACGTGGCGGCAGCCAAGGCCAGCATGCAGCTTAGAATTGTCGCGGTTGGGGTGAAAAACCAACTGACCCAGGGGTACAACCCATTGAGGATTCGCTCTGGGTCGAACCCGCGGAAACGGAAAGCGAGGACGTTACTTAAAGAGCCGATGAGCTCTTTGCGTTTCTTCTCGTCGCGCCGTTCTTTGAGCTGAACGCCCTGCCCCGAAGCATCGGAGAGCACGAGGCCGCTCTTGTGGAGCATGCCGATGAAGTTTTGGAGTTCCTCGACACGGATGGTCTGCGGTGGAAAGTCCGCCTCGAACTGCTCGGCAATCTCTTCGAGGCTCGACTCACCATCAAGCATCTGCAGGATGGCAAACTCTTCTTCCTCGAAGCGGTAATACTGCAGGCTAACAGGCTCTTTCACAACCCAATAATTGCGGCCCTGGTAGCGCTGCTTGCGTGCCGTTAAGTCAGGCCTAACGCGAATGGCAAGCCGCCGCGACGAGCTGGAGACGATGCTGTCAGCGAGGGTTGCCATTTGGAGAAAGTAGGAGGTAGAGAGGTGAAAGTAGAGAGGATGATTGGTAGCCTGCGAGCTACGTCTCGCCCGGAATGATACACAGACAATTCACTTGCTTGAGCTACGTGTTAGTAAACTACTTCGCACCTTGAGTTGGTTTCATCGCGGTTTCGCTCACGTGGATGGTCATCGATGCTTGCAGGCCGGGGCGGACGAGCCAGTAGTCGCCGGTACGCTGGTTCGCAATTTCAGCGCGGACGAGGTATTGGCCGTCAGACTGGACCGATTGGCTGACATAGATCACTCGGCCTTCAAAAGAAGCCTGGCGACCACGGGCCAGATTCACTCGCACCGTGACTGGCTTGCGAGCCACGTCAACGGGGTCGAATTCGGCCGAGTCTACAAAGCATTCGACCTGCATCGTCTCAAGCTTGAGCAATCGGAGGATCGGCTCGCCCGGATTAAGCCACTCGGATTGATGCTTGTAGAGTGTTTGCACGTCGCCATCGAAGGGGGCGCGGATGACGCGACGATCGACGGCCATCTTCGCAGCATCCAGTTCGGCCAGCTTCACGTCAGCATCTTTGCCGGCGAGGAACTGGTCTTTCTCAGCCTTTTCAATTTGCAAGATCGACCGTTCCCAATCGAGCTTTTTGCGGCGGAGTTGAATTTCAGCGACGGCTCCCGGGTTGCTGCGATTCGCCTGGAGATCCTGTTCCCAGTCAGTCTTTGCCACAGCAGCGGCTTTGCGAGCGTACTTTTCCTCAATTTTGTCGTCAGCGCGAGCTCGGGCCGCTTCTAAACTGAACTCGGCCACCTTGAGTTGTGCCTGAGGCATCCGGTCGTCAATGCGACCAATGACATCCCCTTTTTTCACGCGAGAACCTTCGCGGACGAGCAGTTCGATGAGCACGCCTTCTTCTTCGCCGGGAATGTCGATATCGTCCTGAACTTTAACGCGAACATCGTTGAACGTGGGGTCGCCCTCGTAGCGGGAATTCTGGGCGTAACTGTTGGCAGCTAGGAGGAAAGCCAAGGCGATGGGGACGAAGGTTTTCATAGTTCGATTCCCTATTCTGTTCATGCCTAAGGAGTTCATGGGAGCGAGGTACGCGGCGTACCCTACATGCCTAGAGGCGAAATAAAATTCGCGACTGAATGAACTCAAATAAATCGTGGAATAATACATACCCGACCGGGCGGGTGCCGCAGTCGATTTTGACTTTGACATCTTGGCCAACTTTCAAGTCGTTGACGATGTCGTTGATACCGAGCTGATTCTTCAGCAAGGCTTGGTCAAAGGAGGCGGTCATGCGGACGGTGTTTCCCTGGTCGCCGTGGACTTCGGCGGAGGTGTGGATCTCCTGGACGGTGCCTTCCAGTTTCTCGCCGGGATGGGTGGCGAGAATGAAAGTGAGTTTCAGTTTCGCGCCGGGATCTTTCTCTTGCAGTTTTTGTAAGCGCTCAATGACATGACCCATCTTCGACTCCGGGACGAAGATATCGAGTTCCCAATCTTGGGTCGGATCGGCGACTTCCATCAATTGCTGACCCTTGCGCACCGGTCGACCCTTGAGCCGTTCTTCGACGCGCCAGGTGACAACTTTCCCATCGATCGGGCTGCGAACTTGCAGACCTTCGCGTTTCTTATCAAGCAAGCGCCGTTGGGCCTCGTAGCTGTCCATCACTTTCAGGAGCTGCTTGATCTCGCCCGTGACTTGGGCCATGTCGGCTTCGCTTGCCCGGGAACGCTGATCGAGCATCATCTCGCGTCGTTTTCGTGCCGCGGCGATCTGCTCAGAGGTTTTCTGTAATTCACCGTCTAACGAAGCGGCTTCCGCTTCGAGATCGGTGGATCGCATTTCAGCGACCACATCTTTTTCCTTAACCGGCGAGTTCAGGGAAACCTTGACGTCTTCGATGGTGCCATCCAGATCAGCGAACACATTGCGGCGAACCTCGGGCAAAAGCTGGCCGTCGGCGACCATGGTGAAGTCATATGGCACGAGGATCGCCGCGGCAATCAAACCGGCCAGTACGATGGTCGCGGCGATCGTTTTGGGGAGGTTACGGGCGGTCGTCAGCACGCGGCTTTTGCCGATGAACTTCCACAGCGGCAGCAGGAACAGGCCCTCGTGCGATTGGGCGTTGGTCAGCGATGTAGCGCTGTGCTTGCGCACGACATCGACTCGTTGCATCAGGCCATCGGGGGGGCGGCTATCGACGAGTTGCTCAATGATGATCGCCCCGAGCATGTTCTCCTTCTTACGACGGTTTTCCTTGTCATCCTCGTTGGGATCGGCTTCTCGCAGCGGCAGCACCGAAAGCTGTTTGGTGTGCGATTCGTCAACGTATGCGTTGACCGCTTTCTCCACTTGAGGCGCTAGATCCGAAGTGTCGCCGGTGTACCAAAGGTCCTCTCCGCTCTTGCAAACCACTTTGGAGAGGTTTCGCAAAAGACGAACAACGTTGGAACGCTTATCGAAAGTATCTTGCCCGCTGATCGACTCAACGACGTATTTGGTACCCTTCTTGAGGACGACCGTTACGCGATCGCAACCAATCAGCCGGCGACCTTCATTGGCAATCGTGTAGGCCGTCTCGCGGGAATCGAGGTGCTGGTGAACTTGCGAGGTGAACGACTCGAGTTGTTCCCAAAGCGTTTGCTTGGTGGCAAAATGGCGGAGGCGGCGAGTCTTCAGGTACTCGCCGGCCAGCTCACACAGTTGCATCAGAAAACGCAAATAGCCGCGCTGCGTGGTCGGGCGTGCGCCGGGACGTTGGAAGACTTCCACCAGACCGTCCACGCCACGGTCGGTCTGAATCGGCGCGACGACTAAGAGGTGATCTGTGGGGTTGGCGGCAACGTGGTCGTCATCATCCCCTTCGCCACCCGAGCCGGAATGGGGGGCAACGAGCGTCGGCTCGCCTTTCTTGGCGATATCTTCCAAGAGACGAGCGTGCTGC
Source organism: Lacipirellulaceae bacterium (assembly GCA_040218535.1). Taxonomy (NCBI): domain Bacteria; kingdom Pseudomonadati; phylum Planctomycetota; class Planctomycetia; order Pirellulales; family Lacipirellulaceae; species Lacipirellulaceae bacterium. Next base: position 291,962 of record JAVJRG010000012.1, read on the forward strand.
ATCTGGGCGGCCGGATTATCGGCGAGCCCTGAGCCCCGAAGGTTCGACTGATACTCGAGTTTGAAGCCGGTCGTTTCGTCGATGCTCCAGACGACGCCACCGATGGCAGCGAGAGCAGCGACGGCCCGGTCGAGCAGGCCCGCATAGAACTCAGCCGTCTCGACATCGCTCTTAGAGAGCTCGACGACTTCCTGGACGAGACCTTGAATCTCCTGTTTTGCGCGATTGACATCATCTCCGTCCGGCATCGACGCGCTCGCACTGGGAGTTTCGGTAGAATTCGACACGGGGTGGTTTGCCGGAGAGGTCGTAGTAATGGCTTTATTGAGGGAGCTACACAACTTTCAACACTCTAATTCTTCTGCGTTTTCAGGCAAACGTCAAACAAAGCGAGGAGAAGATTGGTTGAATGATTCCTCCGGACGGCGACTTGGAGCGATTAGGGGCGATTGGGGCCGAATAATCGGCAAACTCGGCAAGTGATGAACTTTGCGGACGAAAGAGTGCCACGCCAGACTGGCTCAGAAGGGCCGGATTGGACGTAACCTGCAAAACTGCTAGAATTTAGCCCAATTCGAGGCGAGAGTTGTGACTGAGGCATAGTCGCGGCGGCTGGCCATATTTCACAGATGAGGATTCCGCATTTCGATGGCAAAAGAAAAAGAAGAAGCTCTGGAAGTCGAGGGGGTGGTTACCCAAGCCCTCGCCAACACGCGATTCCGTGTTGAAATTGAGGGGGGACATATCGTCCAGGCACATGTGGCCGGGCGGATGCGTAAGCACTTTATTCGTATCGTGCCAGGGGACAAGGTCCGCGTGGAGCTTTCTCCCTACGATCTGACCAAAGGCCGCATTACTTACCGCGAACGCTGATTTGCAACCCCTAGATGTGATGCAAGCACGAAGCGCAAGCGAGTCTCTCAAGCAGAATCTGCGGGAACGCGAGACTCTGTTGCGCTTCGTGCTTTCGTTAGCTGCTTAAAGTTCGTGGCAAATAACGGTTTTTCTAGCAAGACAGTCCCCACCACCGGCGAAAGCCACTATATTTTGAGGTCGCCCCAGTAACGTGACCAATGACCCTTTCAGGAGTTTCGTGGGGAACTCCGACCCTCGTTACTGCGTACTGACTTGATGCAAGCCAGTCCCCCTGGCGACCCAACATCCTAGCGACCCAACCTCAACCCCCCTCGGGAGATCACGACGGTGAGCCAATCCTTCCAACGTACCACGTCCCAACGCACCATCTCTTTTGTGCTCGGCCTGTTGGCCAGCGTCGCCCTCTTCTGCTGTGCATCAGCTACTGATGCGAAAGCCCAGGAGAGTTCCGAGAAGCCTGTCGCCGTCGTGGCCTTTAGTGGTTACGACGCTCTGATGACGGATATCGACTTCATCGGCAACCTTGGCAACGTGCCAAATCTTTCCGCCCAGATCGACGGCATGCTGGGAATGTTCACCCAAGGCAAGGGCCTGGCGGGGCTCGATAAGGGCAAACCGATCGGCGTCGTGGTAAGAATGGACGAGAATGGTGCCCCAGCAGGCGCCATTTGCTTGCCAGTGACCGATCTACAAGCGCTGGTTGGCATTGGCCAAGGCTTCGGCGTTACCGCGGAAGACAAGGGCAATGGCCTGTGGGAAATCAGCTCGCCCGGTCAGCCGGAACCCATGTTTGCCCAAGAAGGTAACGGCTGGGCCTTTCTTGCTCCTTCTGAGCAGATGCTGGAAGGAGCCCCTGCTGACCCCGATGGCGTGCTTGGTGCCCTGACCAAGGAGTACGATCTGGCGGTCAAGATCAACGTTCAAGAAGTGCCCGAAGCTTTCAAGCAACAGTATGTTGAGTTCATCGCCCAAATGTCGGAACAAGGTTTACGGCAAAACCCTGGTGCCGAGGATGCTGACATCGAGGAACTTCTTGCAGAGCAACGCAAGGCAATGCAAGAAGGCATGAAGGACATGGACACGCTGACCGTGGGCCTTTCGCTCGACAGCGGACAACAGCGGACGTTCTTAGACTTCGTCTCGACAGCCATCCCCGGCAGTGATGCGGCAAAGCAGGTCGCCGGCATGCAAGACGTGACGACTGACTACGCTGGGTTCATCCAACCAGATGCGGCCATGATGATGACGATGGCACTCAAGATGGACGAGAAGGCTCAAAAGCAGTTCATCCAGTCGCTCAGCCTGAATAAGCAACAAGCCCTTGCCTCGATCGAGAACGAGGACGATTTGGACGACGAGGCCAAGAAGGTCGTCAAGAGTGCGATTGACGATTTGTGGGCCGCGCTCGAAGCAACCGTCGCGAAAGGCAAGTTCGACATCGGGGCCGTTATGAATCTCGGTGCCGACGATTTCTCCTTCGTCGCTGGCGGATTCAATGGCGACCCCTCGAAGATCGAAAGCGGCATCAAGAAGCTGATGGAAGTCGCTAAAGAGAACGAAGAGTTCCCCGAAGTGAATTGGAATGCTTCCTCCCACAATGGCGTCCAGTTCCACACGGCCAGTAAGGAGATCCCTGCCGACGAAGAAGAAGCTCGCCAAATTTTCGGTGACACATTGACGATGGCTCTCGGCTTGGGCGAAGAGAGTGCTTACTTTGCTGTCGGTCGCAATGCCGTGAACGCGATCAAAGAAGTGATGGATGCTTCCGCCTCAGCAGGTAGCAAGACGGTTCCTCCGATGGAAATCTCGTTTGCTGCTACTCAGATCACTGAGTTTGCCAGTGTGATTGCCGGTGTCGAAGGCGGAGCCGAAGCCCAAGCGATGATCGAAGGCGTGTCGAACATGCTCGCCAACGACGCCAGCGGTCGCGATCACATTCGCATGCTGCTGACCATCATTCCCAACGGCTCGAAGTTCCGCATCGAAGCTGAGGAAGGTGTCCTGCGTGCGATCGGCATGCTGGTGATGCAAGCTCAGATGCAGCAAGCAGGTGCCTTCTAAGGCATCGCAAGACAGAAACGCCCTGAGCCGTTAGTCGTTAGCCATCGGGTTGAATTCGCATGAAGAATCACCCGACGCCTTACGGCTAACGGCTCTTGGCAACTCCTAACATGGGTGTAAGCGAGCAGTGAACCAGGTTACGATCGTTGCAACAGTGATTGGTGAAGATCGTCCAGGTCTCGTCGAATCGATCGCTGAGACGGTAGTTGCCAACGGCGGGAACTGGGTAGAAAGCCAAATGGCTCACCTAGCAGGCCAGTTCGCGGGCATCCTCAAAGTCGGGGTGCCTGCGGAGAGTGTCGCTCAGCTTGAGACTGCACTGTCCGGATTGCAAGCGACCGGGTTGCAAACGATCGTCCGCACGGATGACTCGTCGCCCGATGGGATTCAGGCCGAATCGCTGCTGCTCGAGCTGGTCGGACACGACCGTCCGGGCATTATCCGTGAGGTGACCGGTGTACTTGCAAGCCTTGGAGTGAATGTCGAGGAGCTGGGCACCGAAATCACAGCAGCCGCCAACACGGGGCAACCGCTATTCAATGCCGCGGCAACGCTCAGATTGCCAGCCGGCGTGGACCGTGCCCAGTTGCAGGCCGCTTTAGAAGAAGTCGCTGGGGACCTGATGGTGGACATCCAGCTCAAGGCGAATGAGCTATAATTTCCCCATCCGCTGAGATGCTAGCCCGAGCTCGATATTTGACCAATGAGGCTTGATTTCAGCTTGGCGTCAGGCCGAGTAGGAAATAAGATGAATGAAACATCGTGAAAGAATTCACGAAGTTTCAATTCTACGAAATGGTACCCACAGAGAGCCCGAGGCGGGGCAGCACCTTAACCCCCACGATTTCGTCATGGCGAAAAAAGGTCCTAGAAAGAAAGTTCCCAAGGAACTGGCGATCATCAACGCCGACAACTGCACCGGGTGCGAGTCGTGTCTCGAGGTCTGCCCTGTGGACTGCATTGAGCTGAAGTCGCTCAATGGCGGCATCATCAAGGGCAACCAGCAGTGGTGCGAGATCGACCTTGAGCGTTGCGTCGGTTGCGAAGTGTGCGTCCACATCCCGGGTAAAAAGAGCAACCCTTACGAACTACTGGTCTGCCCCTGGGACGCGATCGAAATGGTGCCCACGGAAAACGCGGCTGTGGTCATGGCACAAGTTGGCGGCCCGCCGGAATACATCGAAGAACATTGGGACCGACTTGTGGGGACGGCACAGCATCTGGCTGAACTGCGGGCAGCAACCTAACACGTATTCTTGGTTTTCTGCCGGGGCAGTTCGCACCACGAATTAGACGAATAACACGAATCTAACTTGTGTCTCGTCATCTTCATTCGTGCTATTCGTTGGATTCGTGGTGTATCGAAACACTCTCGCAAACCTTTTTCATGTAATCGATACTTTGCTTAGCGATCTCAAGCGGGCTCGGCTCATAGCGAAAAACTTCTACGGATACCCAATCGTCGTAGTTGGTTTCTTGGAGTGCCTCGAAAATCGGCGCGAACTCGACGTCGCCCATTCCTGGCCCCAACAAGTTGGGGTCGTTTGCGTGGAAGTGGGCAGTGTGCTCGGCATTGTCGCGAATGATCTGTTTGATCGAGATGGCTTCACTCGACATCGCCTTCACGTCGAGATGCAATCGGCAATTGGGGGATGCAACAAGCTGCATCAACCGCACGGCACTGGCAGCCGTCGTGAGGAAGTCGCCCTCGGCTGGGCCTAGCGGCTCAAGTGCGATGGTCACTCCTAAATCTTCACAGGTTGGCGTCGCCGCTTTCAGCACTTCGGCAGCGTGGCTCTCGGCCTGCTCGTAGGTGACTCCCGGGAGCAGGTTCCTTTGCTGCGGCGAGCCCAGCACCATGACCTTCCCTCCGAGATCGTGACAGAGCTGCGCGAGTGCTCTGAAGTACTCGCTCGTCTGCTTTCGCACCTCGCCGTCAGGGCTCGTGAGATAGAAGCCTTCCGTCTTGGCGAGCAACCAATGCAACCCGACGACTTCTAGCTGGGCGTACGCGGCTTGTTGTTTCACCTCGGCACGCCTTGCAGAAGAGACATCACGAACATCGGTGATGTCGCCACCTTCGCCGAGCGTGAAAGGGGCAATCTCAACACCGGTGTATCCTAGCTCACGCGCTTGTGGCCAGGCTCGGTCAAACGGCTCGCTGCCGAAGAGTTCGTTGCAGAAGGCGTATTTCATGGCATTTGATGGAAGGGGCAATTCGAGAAACAACACGACGGATCGGGCCGTTGCGCTGCGGCCCCTGAGCGGCTAGAATTTTACCAAGAACAGGTCACAGCCGATAAGGATGCTCTCAATGTCTTTAGCTCAAGGAACGATCCATCAAGGCGATTGCCTTGACCTAATGAAGCAAATCGGCGACGAGAGCGTGGATCTCGCCTTTGCCGATCCGCCTTTCAATATCGGCTATGAGTACGACGAGTACGACGACCGGCAAGAGGACGAAAAATACCTCGATTGGTGCGAAACTTGGATCGGCGAAGTGTACCGGCTGCTCAAACCGAACGGCACTTTTTGGCTGGCAATCGGAGACGAGTATGCAGCGGAGCTGAAAGTTGCCGCGACGCGTTCGCTGAAACCGGGCTTCCACATGCGTAGCTGGGTGATCTGGTATTACACGTTCGGTGTCAACTGCAAGACGAAGTTCAGCCGCTCTCATGCGCACCTCTTTCACTTTGTGAAGAACGAGAAGGTGTTCACGTTCAATGCGGAAGACCCTTCGATTCGGGTTCCTTCGGCACGAGCGTTGGTCTATGGCGATAAGCGAGCAAACCCGAAGGGCAGACTCCCCGACGACACGTGGATTCTCAGGCCGCAAGACGCCCCGGAGAGTTTTCAGTCAATGGACGACACGTGGTACTACAGTCGCGTGGCCGGCACTTTCAAGGAACGGCAGGGATTCCACGGGTGCCAAATGCCCGAGCAACTCCTGGGGCGGATCATTCGTGTGAGCAGCAATGCTGGCGATGTCGTGTTCGACCCATTTACTGGCAGCGGCACGACCCTAGCTGTGGCGAAAAAGCTCGGACGTGAGTTTATTGGCACCGAACTCTCATCGGACTATGCGCAATACGCAGAAGAACGACTCCGAGAGATTACACCGGGAGATTCGCTTGATGGGCCTGCCGATCCGTTATCAAGCTCGCCAAACACCAAAAGCGGCGTGACGCTAGAACAACGAAAGCAGCGCAGAACCAGCACGAAGGCAAAGGCGAAAACCAACCGTTAGTTCGCCCCGGCCCGTGGTGGGATTCTTGTCCCGCGGGCGAGCAATTCGTCCTCGGCATCGGCTCCCGTCACGTCGACGAGGAAGGCTCCGTCGAGGAAGTTACGACCGAGCAGCATCGCGTAGCTCATGGCGGAGCGGTCGTTCAGAGAGACCAGCACCGTACGCTGGATTCCTTCGACCAGCAGCGTCATGGGGATTTTGTAGCGTTTTTCTTCGCGTTCGCTGGTGCGAATGACGGCGACTTCTTCGATCGTTCGCTCCAGCCACTGGGAATCGCCTTGTCGGTTGGAGATCTGGAAGCGGATCGTCTTGCCGAGGTTCTCTTCCATGACGTCTGAAGCATCTTCGATGGTCCAGGAATCGGCATGCAACGAGCAGGTCTTCGCTCCGGTATCAACGCGGGAGAGGAAGAGCATCGACTGGTCGCTAACCTCGAAATCGATCAGCGAAACATCCGCAGTTGGCCCGAGAATGTGGATTTCTTCGCCCGAATGCTCGATAGTTTTTCCCGCGAGCGACTTCCCGGGAGCTTGCAGATCGAGCGACAGCACAAAACCGGTGGCGGCTAGCAGCAGTGCCAGGATGGCAAACAGAGCAATGGTTTGTCGACTGAAGTTTTTCATAGCGAAGCTCACGAGTCTGATGATCGTATCGAAGCAGGCCTATCTCACGCGTAACCTTTCGTTCCCTAAAACCGATAAGGTCTGCCACAAAGCCGATGCATAAGCCGTACCGAACGGCAGACGTTATCGCTACTAAATTATACCTGCGCGTCTGGCGAGGGGCCAAAAATGACGTAACACCTTATGCAGTAATAACTTTAAGTTGTTTTGCGATTTCCCGATTTTCTCGCTGCACAAGCTGTCCGCACGCGGCTGCGACATCCGCGCCAAGGCTATAGCGAATTGTCGTTTGCAAACCGGCCTCTTTGAGAAGGTTGGCAAACGCCTCGCGTGTCTCACAGCTGCTACTCTCCAGGTGCGGCGCGTCATCAATCGGATTGAAGGGTATCAAGTTGAGATGCACGTTCAGCCCCGTCGTCCACTGGATGAGTTCCTCAGCGTCCTCAGAGGAGTCGTTCAGCCCGGCGAGCATGAGGTACTCGATCATGATCGTCTTGCCAGGCTTCTGATATTGCTGCACCTCCTCAAGGGCGGCTCGCAGCTCTGCCAGCGGATGCTTCTTGGCGAGCGGGATAATCGATTCGCGTTTCTCCTGGTTCGCACTGTGGAGGCTGAGAGCCAAATTGACGTTTGGGAACGCCTTGGCGAATCGCACCATTGCCTCTGGAACACCTACGGTCGAAACGAGAATGCGACCCGGCGAGTGATAGAAGAATTCAGGGGAAATCAGCAGACGAAGTGCCTCATGCAGTTCCTGCTCGTTATGAAACGGCTCACCCATACCCATGAAGACGAGATTGCGGATTTGGCGGCCTTCCTCAGCCAGCAATTGGTTCGCCTGCGTGACCTGGTCGAGAATTTCTGCGGTGGTGAGATTCTGAGCGACGCCCATCTTGCCGGTAGCGCAGAAATCGCAAGCAGCTGCGCAGCCGACTTGGCTGGAGAGGCAAAGCGTCGTGCGACCGGTCTCGATGCGAAGGATGACCGACTCGATCAACATGCCGCTGGCGGTGCGAAAGAGCAGCTTGGTGGCGCCGTCTTGCTGGGAATCGCAACGCTGGTGGAGCTTGAGCACGTGAAGCTGGACTCGCTCCGCGAATTGAGAGCGTGCTTGCTCAGGCAATTCAGCCAAAGCAGCTTCATCCTGGCCGTGGTGCTTCAGCACCACGGTCCGTAGTCGGCGCAAGTGTTGCGGGTCGAGTTTGAGATCGCGACGTGCGGACTCTACTTCACGCTCGTCAAAAATGGTTGCTTGGTTTTCGGCCACGGATTTCACGGATTAGTCGCAAGGCGGAACATTCTTATCGAGGGTCGATACTTCAATCGTAACCCGAAGCGTAAGCGAGGGAAAAACCGCTTTTGGCGTAGCCCCTCGCTTACGCATCGGGTTACGAAGAGCGATTGCACTACTATAGGAGAACCTGCTTTGAAGTTTCTCCGGCTTCTTCTTTCACATAACGCGGCACAAGATAACCGGGCAAACGCTGACGCAGTTCAGTAATGATTTCCCTTCCTCGATCCTCCGAAACTTCAAAGTGTGCCGCTCCGGCGACGCGATCGAGTTGGTGCAAGTAGTACGGCGTCACCCCCTGCTGGATGAGTTGCTCACTCAAGTCGCATTGGGCTTCAACGCTGTCGTTCACGCCGCGGAGTAGGACCGCTTGATTCAGCAATACCGCCCTCACCGCTCGCAACTTTTCCGCGGCGTTTGCGGTTTCGCCGTCAAGCTCCTGTGCATGGTTGACGTGCAGAACGATGATCGTTTGCAAGCGCGACTGCGCCACGCATTCGAGTAAGCCTTTGGTAACACGGGAGGGAATCATGATTGGCAAACGCGTGTGGATCCGCAGGCGCTTGACGTGGTCGATCGCTTCAATACGCGCTATCAAGCTTAGCAGCCGTTCATCAACCAGCATCAGTGGATCCCCGCCGCTGAGGATGACTTCTCGAATCGCCCTGTCAGATTGGATCGCTTCAATCGCTTCGTCCCAAGCCGCATCACTGTGCGGAGCCGTTTCGTAGGGGTAGTGACGGCGAAAGCAGTAGCGGCAATGTACGGCACACGCGCCGGTGGTGATCAGCAACACGCGGCCTTGATATTTATGCAATAGGCCAGGCGCTTCCTCAACGGCTAGGTCACCGACGGGATCGGGAATGAACCCGGGAACCGCTTGCCCCTCCTCGGCGAGCGGCAAGACTTGCCTGAGGAGCGGATCGCTTAGGTCGCCGTGAGCGATTTTGGCTAGGTAGGCGGGCGGCACGAACACGGGGAACTGCCCTGCCCCCGCTGCGGCTTCTTGGGCCAAAGCCGCTGGAAAGCCAAGACGTTCGCAGAGCACTTGTGGGTCGCGGATGGCGGCCTTGATGTCGGCTTGCCAACGGGGTTCTGGGGCTTGAACCCCTTTGGAACGGGCGCGGACAGGCTCCGCTGTAGGCGTTAAACTGATCATCTACCAAATCACTAAGTCTTCGCTGGGTGTGCCTTCATACTTCGCCTAGCATCATACACGAATTATCCGAGGAAAGATTCTGTGGGAACCTACAGCACCAATGAGTTCAAGAAGGGCCTGAGGATTCAGATCGATGGCGTGCCCTATCAGATGATCGAAATGAACTTCCGCAAGCCCGGTAAAGGGACGGCACTCTACGAGTGCAAGCTGCGGAATCTCATCCGCGGAACGGTCACCGATAAGACCTACCGGGCGGGCCAATCGGTGGAATCGGCCGATGTCGAGGAATTTACTGCCCAATATTTATACCGCCAAGGCGAATCATTTGTATTCATGAACAATGACGACTTCGAACAGTACGAGCTGACCGAAGAGCAAATGGGCGATGCGGCCAAGTTCCTCAAGGAAAATATGGACTGCCAAGTCATGGTCTGGGACAACCAGCCCATCGCGATGACCCCGCCGAATCACGTGGTCGTGCAAGTGGAATACTGCGAGCCCGCCGCGAAAGGCAACACGGCAACCAATGTAAGTAAGCCCGTGAAGCTGGAAACGGGAGCGGAGATCCTCGCCCCCGCTTTCATCAACATTGGTGACTGGCTACGGGTGGATACGCGGACCGGCGAGTATGTTGAGCGGACGAAAGATCCAGATGCGAACTGAGTCATAATCCACAAATTTTTGAACCACAGAGGCCACGGAGAACACGGAGACCGGTTGGTTAATTTGCAAACAGATTAGCCACCAATCATGAATTTCACCTTTTCACAGAAGACTCGAATTTATTCACAATTATCGTTTCTAAAGAATAACACCTTTACCATTGAGTAGTTGTCTTGATGGTTGTTTGTTTAGACCTGCGAGCAAAGCAACTAACAAACCTCCGTGTTCTCCGTGCCCTCTGTGGTTCAATACCTAACGCCACCCATATTTTGAGGTCCCCATGCAACCCTGGCTTATCACACTGATTGTTCTTGGTGTTCTGGCACTTTTGCTCATCGGCTGGGTGACCGGGATTTACAACCGGTTGGTCACTTTGCGTAACCGTTTGGAAAACGCATTTTCGCAAATCGAAGTGCAGCTAAAGCGTCGTTACGACTTGATTCCAAATCTGGTCGAGACCGTCAAAGGCTACATGGCGCACGAGAAGGACACCCTCGAAGCGGTGATCAACGCGCGCAACCAGGCGATGGGTGCTGTCAAAGCGGCATCGGATAGTCCGGGGGATCCGTCGGCAATGGCTCAACTGGCCGCTGCGGAACAGGGACTCGGCGGGGTACTGGGGCGGCTCTTTGCCCTGTCGGAAGCTTATCCCGACCTCAAAGCCAATGAGAACATGCAGCAGTTGACTGAAGAGCTGACCGCGACCGAGAACAAAGTCGCCTTCGCACGACAGGCTTACAACGATTCGGTCACGCAATACAACACCTATCGCCAGACGTTCCCACCAGTGATCTTCGCCGGCATGATGGGGCACGGACAAGATGCTGAGCTGCTGGAATTCGACAGCGCGGCGATTGCTGAAGCACCGAAGGTAAGTTTCTAAGGCCTTTAGGTCGTTAGGCTGTAGGCTCTAGGGTTGAGCTAGAACGCTTAGCACCTCGATAGTACTAACTGGCTGAATTCCCCCTACCGCCTAAAGCCTAATCCCCTCCAGCCTACGTATGGCTACTGACTTTTTCGAGCGACAATCGGCAGCGCGAAAGTCCACGAAGTGGCTGGTGATGATGTTTTCGCTCGGCGTCCTGGGGATCGTCGGTGGGATTACCGCCCTTACCTGGTACGCCTTGGACGAGCTTCCGCTAGTGAATACGGAAGTCTCGTCTCAGCTTTGGGGACAGCCTCAAGAGCACGTGACGATTCCAGTATTAGCCGGACTGGCAGCTTTGGTGCTGATTGGAGGAGGCACGTGGTACAAGCTCGCGCAGTTACGTGGCGGGGGAACCGTCGTGGCGGAAAGCTTGGGGGGCACGCGGGTCTATCCCAACGTCGAAGGCTTTGCAGAACGGCGGTTACTGAACGTCGTTGAGGAGATGGCCTTGGCGAGTGGCGTGCCCGTTCCACCAGTTTACATCCTCGAGGGAGAACGAGGCATCAACGCCTTCGCTGCCGGCTATGCCCCCAGCGACGCAGTGGTCGCTGTGACGCGTGGCTGTGCGGAAACCTTGTCGCGAGAAGAACTGCAAGGCGTGGTTGCCCATGAGTTCAGCCATATCCTCAATGGCGACATGCGGCTGAACATACGGCTGATCGGAGTGTTGCATGGTCTGTTATTGCTGGGACTGATCGGGCGAATCCTCCTCCGAAGCGGTGCCGGTTCTTCTCGACGCAGCTCGCGCGATAACAACGGTAGTGCTCTGCTGATGATTGGCCTCGCGATGCTGATCCTCGGCTACGTCGGCACGCTGATGGGCAGCCTCATCAAAGCGGCTGTATCTCGCCAGAGGGAATACTTGGCCGACGCTTCAGCGGTACAGTTCACGCGAAATCCGGGGGGACTCTCGGGGGCGCTGAAGAAAATTGGGGGCTTCATCTCAGGATCGAAACTGGAATCCGCGAATGCCTCGGAAGCTAGCCACATGTTCTTCGCCCAAGGCGTTTGGGAGGGGTTCACCTCGCTCACGGCGACCCACCCTCCGCTCAAGAAACGCATCTTGGCCTTGGAGCCAAACTGGAATGGCAAATTTCCAGCTATCACCAAAGCTGCGGCAAGTCGTTTCGGAAGTGAGGCCGTCTCTGGGTTGGCAGGTGACGAGCATGTGGAGCTCAGCGATGCCGACGATAAGGTTCCGCTTGCCGTTGTCGAACATGCGGCTGAACAGGTGGGCGAACCTACCGAATTACACCGCACTTATGCAGCCGAATTGGTGAGCGAGTTGCCGCCTGCGGTTCTCGAATCCATTCACGAACCCTACGGGTCACGTGCCGTGGTCTACTGTTTGCTGATGGATCGCGAAGCGAGCGTACGACAGAACCAGTTTGCCGCGCTGGAGAAACACGCAGCCAAGGATGTCTTCCAGCTGACGAGGAAACTCTTGCCAACGATCGACCAGCTCGACGCGAGCGTGCGGCTGCCGATGGTGGATATCGCCTTGGCCTCGCTCCGCGCGATGAGCGACTCGCAGTACCGCACCTTTATTCGCTGCTTTAAGGAACTGGTGGAAGCGGATCAGCAGCTCGCCCTGTTCGAGTGGACGCTCTACCAAATTGTGCTTCGGCACCTACGACCCCAGTACGAGAAGACGGCCGCACCCGCGATTGCTTACTATGGGCTCCAACGCATGGGTGGGGCTTGTTCCATGTTGCTTTCAACGCTTGCTTATGCGGACAACCGCCGGGCGGAAGCCCCGGCTGCGTTTGCTCGCGGAGCCGAGCGTCTACCGAACGTGAATGTCGAATTACTCACGCCAGAAGCTTGTGGGCTCAAGGGGCTGAATGAGTCGCTTGAGCAACTGACACGAGTGGCGAGCAAGCAGCGTAAGTTTGTCGTTGAAGCATGTGCCGCCTGTATCTGTGCTGATCACGACGTCACGGTGGCGGAAGCGGAGCTTTTCCGTGGAATCTGCGACATGCTCGACTGCCCGATGCCGCCACTGTTGCCGGGGCAGAATGTCAGAGTGATGAATGACGAGCGATGAACGATGAGTAGTTTGACACGGCGAGAGAATCTGCAACGTCGAGCTCAGTTGTTGAAGGAAACGCGGCGTTTTTTTGACGAGCGTGGGTTTCTCGAAGTCGAGACTCCGCTAGTTTCTGCGGAAGTGATTCCGGAGCTGCACATCGAGCCGCGTGGTCTTGCTGATGGAAACTACTTCTTGCAGGCTTCCCCTGAGCTGCACATGAAGCGGCTGTTGTGCGAAGAATTCGAGTCGATTTATCAGGTGACTCGTTCGTTTCGCGGTCACGAGTCAGGCCGGTTGCACTCTCCGGAGTTCACAATCGTCGAATGGTATCGCGTTGGCGAAGCAATGAACGAAGGAATCGGGCTGCTCGATCAGTTCCTGCAAACTGTCGCTGGCACGGCTCCAGCAAAGAGGACGAGCTACCAAGAAGCCTTTCAAAAAGAACTAAACCTCGACCCTCATACGGCAAGTTGTGATGAATTGGCTGACAAAGCTTCGGAAAAGCGACTTGCAGTTCCTGATGATCTCAAACGAGACGACCGTGACGAGTGGCTGAATCTTCTGCTTTCGTTCTGCATCGAACCGACGCTCGGCAATGAGGTGCCAGAGATTCTCTACGACTATCCGCAGAGCCAAGCCGCGCTGGCCAAGGTGAAACTCCTCGAAGACGAAACTCCTGTCGCGCGGCGGTTTGAACTCTATTGGCGAGGCGTTGAGTTAGCCAATGGATACGATGAGTTGACTGACGCGGTGGAGTTGCGAGAACGGTTATTGCTTATCAACGGGCAACGCGAGAGCGAAGGCCGCCCTGCCCTCCCCTTGCCCGAATCGCTTTTTGAGGTGATGTCGGAGCCGGGTCTGCCTCCATGCAGCGGGTGTGCCTTGGGGTTTGATCGGCTGGCGATGCTGGTTTGTGGGTGCGACTCGATTGGTGAGGTGCGAAGTTTCCCGAGTTGAATAGGCGTCAACGAGCGAGCTTCGCACAGTCTTTGTGACGGTAGCAACTCACCAGATGGTCGTTCACCAGTCCGGCGGCTTGCATGTGGGCGTACATGATCGTGCTGCCGACAAACTTGAAGCCACGTGCTCTTAGGTCTTTGCTGAGGGCGTCGGATTCTTTCGTGGTGGCGGGAACTTGCTTGAGTGTCTTCCAGCGGTTTTGGATCGGCTTGCCGTCGACGAACTGCCAGATGTAGTTGGCAAAGCCCTCGTATTCCTCTTGCACTTCGAGGAATGCACGTGCGTTGGTGACTGCCGCGTTGACTTTTAGCTTGTTGCGAACGATGCCGGGATTCTCCAGCAGCTTGGCGATCCGCTTTTCCGTGAACCTGGCGACCTTCTGGACATCGAACTGAGCGAACGCTTTCCGGTACCCCTCGCGCTTGTTGAGAATCGTCGACCAACTCAAACCGGCTTGGGCGCTTTCGAGGGTGAGGAACTCAAACTGCCGCTGATCGTCGTAGACGGGCACGCCCCATTCCTGGTCGTGGTACGTAAGGTAAAGGTCGCTCGACTCGCACCAGGGGCAGCGTTGTTGTTTCTTAGGCATAGGCGTTTTCGCATTCACAATCCATGACGTGGCGAGACGTATTTTTGGGCCACGGATTGCACGGATGACACGGATTTTCGAAACTCGTCCGTGCAATCCGTTTCATCCGTCGCCCAAATTATTTGCGATGGTAGATCGAAAACATATGCGCGTGGTCATTCTTCTCATCTGCCGGAACTTTCTCTGCTTCAACTTGTTTCCATTCAGACCAATCGATCGCGGGGAAAGTCGCGTCGCCCTCGACTTCCGCTTCGACGTGTGTGAAGTACAGTTTGCTCGCCAATGGCAATGCCGCTTCGTAGAGTTGGGCACCGCCGATCAGGTAGGTTTCCTCTCCGCCGGGTAAGCTAGAGGCCACTTCAATCGCATCTTCAAGTGTGTGAACGACGTGCACTTCCTCGAATTCCGTGCAATAGCCTTCTTGCCGTGTGACAACCACAGAAGATCTGCCTGGCAGTGGCTTGCCGATCGAATCCCAGGTCTTTCGCCCCATGACGATCGGATGGCCCATAGTGATCCGCTTGAATCGCCTCAGGTCCGCGGATAAACGCCAGGGAAGATCGCCTTCGCGACCGATGACGCCATTCTTGGCGGCGGCGACGATAATCGAAAGAATTGCCATGAACTACTGCCGCTCACACTGCAACAGGGGCTTTGATATGTGGGTGTGGGTCGTAGTTCTCCAGCGTGAAATCGTCGTATTTGAATTCGAAAATGGAATTCACTTTGGGATTCAAACGCATGTTTGGCAAACCGCGTGGATCACGCTCGAGCTGTGTGCGAGCTTGATCAAGATGGTTTTCGTAGAGGTGCGCGTCGCCCAACGTGTGAACAAAGTCGCCGGACTGGAGGCCGGTCGCTTGCGCAACCATCATCGTGAGCATGGCGTAGGAAGCGATGTTAAAGGGAACCCCTAAAAAGACGTCGGCGCTGCGTTGGTATAGTTGGCAGGAGAGTTTGCCTTCCGCAACGTAAAACTGAAACAGCAGGTGGCAGGGTGGGAGGGCCATCTTTGATAGCTCGCCCACGTTCCACGCGCTGACAATCAGCCGGCGGGAATCGGGGTTGGTTTGGATTTGCTCAACGAGTTCGGTGATTTGATCGACCACCCCGCCATCGGCAGTCGGCCAACTCCGCCACTGGTGGCCGTAGACGGGACCAAGCTCGCCCTGTTCGTCAGCCCATTCGTTCCAGATGCTAACACCGTTCTCTTTCAAGTAGGCGATGTTCGTCTCGCCGCGGAGGAACCACAGTAGTTCGTGAATGATGGAACGAAGGTGCAGTTTCTTCGTCGTGAGTAGCGGGAAGCCTGCGGAAAGATCGAACCGTAGTTGGCGACCAAACACGCTCCGCGTCCCGGTACCGGTGCGGTCGGATTTCTTGGTGCCGTTGTCGAGGACGTCTTGGAGGAGATTTAGGTATTGCCGCATTGGAGGCTAGTTTTCAGTGTTCAGTTTTCAGTGTTCAGCACACGAACACGAGCCGATTAGACCATTCTAAGCGGTCGAAAGATCAACGGGCCACGTATCTTTTACTAGCTTTGCGAACTCAGACTGAAAACTGAACACTGAAAACTGAAAACTTTTTACCCTTGCTCATTCATCAACTGTTCCAGCTTTTTCGCTAGCATCTGCGGATCGTCACTCTTGACGATTTTCGTGATCTCGGCGGGTTTAACGCTCAGTTTTTCCAGGGCTCCCGCGGCTTGTTTCCACTTGGTGGCTCTGGCCTTACCCTCAGCCAAATAGAGGTCCGTGACCAGCTCACCCAGACGCTGGATGCCGATGGCCTCGCGATTGTCGTAGAAGTTCTTGATCGCCTTTTGCTGGAATTTGGTGTACTGGCGGGCCATGCGGCGGGGTTCCTTCGTTTTGGCGGGGCTCATTCAGCGGCAATCATCCCACTTTATCCGCTGCCGCACGTGCGGTAGATTATGGTATCGACTGTCGCTACCTGTGGGTAGCACCACTCTCCGCCCGATTGAAGGCTTTCGTACTCATGCCGGTTATTAAGTTCACCAAAGAAAAAGTTGAGATTGAAGTCCCCGAGGGAGCCAACCTACGGACCGAGGCCGTCAAAGCGGGCGTGAATGTCCATCAGGGGGTGAATGGCTTTGGAGCGGGGCTCAACAAAATGGTCAACTGCCACGGCTGGGGCCAATGTGGCACCTGTCGGGTGCTGATTACTGAGGGCATGGAGAACGTCAGCAAAATGGGAATGGTCGAAAAAGCGCGCTTCAAGGTGCCTATCCCCACGCCTGTGACACCCGGCGGGTTCGATCCCCTGCCCTGCTTGGCATACGTTGGAAATGAAGAAAACATGCGGCTTTCCTGCCAAGTGAAAGTCAATGGCGACATCGAAGTGGAAACCGGTCCGGAACTCGACCTGTTTGGCGAGAATTTCTTTAGTTAAGGGAGAAGCTATCAGCTTCCCATGAAACAAGTCGTCGCCATCGTGAAGCCGTTTCTTGCGGAGCGAATCTTGGAGAGCTTGCGTCGTTCTCCTCTTGAAGCCGTTCATGTCCGCGAGGTGAAGGGTTACGGACGACAGAAGAGCTATCTCGACGAGTATGCGGATAGCGAGTATTCGGAAGCGTTTCTCCCCAAGGTCGAGATCACCGCTTGGGTCGAAGATGCCCGTAGCGAAGAAGTCATCCGTCAGATGGTCGAGGTAGCTCGCACTGGCCGTATGGGCGACGGAAAGATCTTCGTGCTAGGCGCTGAGCATGTCGAAGCGGGATTAATGTAGCGTTGGCAAGTAGAGTGCGGGCTCGCTTCACTCACTTATCACGTCGGTTGGTTCCTCAACTTCCACTGGTGGCGGGAAGAACTCGTTGAAGCGGCTACGCACCGTGCGGAAAACTTGCTCCGCTTCGACGGCCAACGCCGCAGCATTCTCGTAGCCCAACAGCATGGCCAAGCGTGCCAGCTCTTTGTTATCGTCGGGAAACTCGTGGCGCCCGGGAGAATTCATTAACCGTATGCGAGACTCAACGACCCGTTGGAAACGATAAGCTTTGCTCAAGAGATCTGCCGTCTCGAGAGTCAAGAGTTTCGCCGCAGCGAGTGCTTCAAGTGCTTTGAGCGTATTCGGCTGGCGGATTTCAGGGCGGTTTTCACCATGCTTTAATTGCAACATCTGGACGACGAACTCAGTATCCATCGTCCCGCCCGGGGCTCGTTTCAGGTTCCTTTCGGACGCAGACTCTTCGAGCTTTGAGCGCATCTGGCGGATCGACTCAATGTCGTCTTCCGCAAACGGCTGGCCATAAATCGATTGGTGAATCACCGCCTCGGTCCGCCTGACGGCTTGCTCAGAGGAGGTCAGTACGCGAGCTTTGCATAACGCCAATCGCTCCCAAAGCTGACCCTTGCCACTATCGAAGTACTCTCGGAAGGAGTCCAACGAGACTGCTAGCCGACCGTTACGTCCTGTGGGACGGAGTCGTGGATCCACTTCGTAGAGCTGACCTTGCGGGCCGAACTGATTCACCTTCTGGATAATTCGCTGAGATAGCTCCCCAAAAAAGTGGCTATTCGTCGTTGATTGGACGCCACGGTGTGTCGGTACCGTTTCGCCTTCTGCTTCGTAAAGGAAAACAAGATCCAAATCGCTGTGGAAGTTCGGCTCGCTGCCACCGAGTTTGCCGATCGCGACCACGACCAGTTCACAACGTTGGCCCAATCGGTCTAGCGGAAGACTCCAGGGGGTGATCTCTGCGGCAATCGACTCATCTTGACAGACCGCTTCGGGAAGGTCAGCAGCGATCCGTGGCTCGCCGAATTTTTCAATCAGTGCTTCGTATTCCGTCGCGATGACTTTCTTGAGGCAGACTTCTGCCGTATCGGAGAGCGCTTGGTGCGTCGCGTGAATGGCATCTTTGCCGAGGATGTCGCGGACGCCGATTCGCAAATGCTGCGAGGCTTTGAAGCTGTGGAGAATTGGCGCTAGCGACTCGGCTCCTTTGGCTAATTCGGCAAGTGACTGCTCGATGCGTTGGTAATCCGGCAATTTGCTAGTCACTAGGCTATCGGTGAGCTCGTCGATCATACCGGGGTTCGTCGTGAGAATGCCCGTCAAATAAGGGCAAGCAGCGCACAGAGTCACGTAAAGGTTCATCGAGGGATGATTCTCGCTGAACAACTCCCAGAGTGCTCCTTTACCGCCGAGAGAATCGCTCACACGGCTTAGCGCGATCAGCGTCGCATCGGGATCGGGAGTATCCGTGATGGCGGTGAGCAGACGCGGTGCGATTGAAGCGAGAAACAACCGACAACGGCGTGTCGATAAGAAGGGAATGGTCTCCGTGGCCAGCGACATCAGATGCTCGTAGGCTACCTGAGGGTCGCGGAACGGGTAACGTCCTAGGACCAGATCAATAGTTTCTTCGCTGGGGTCTGGATCGTTGACGAGATCGACTTCAGGCTGTTGATCGACACTATCCTCGAAAGCATCGTGGAGCAAATGATCGAGAATGCGGCGATTCTCCGCTGTTCTAAGATCATAGTCCTGCTGGAACAGGGAGCGTGCGGTTTCTGTCGGAGTTGATTCGTAGCCGAGTCGGCGGGCGAGCTTCTGCAACTCTTCGCGACTCATGGGCAGTTCGTGCGTCTGCAGATCGAACATAATTTGCAGACGATGCTCGACCTGCCGTAGGAAACGATAGTTTGCATCCAAGATGCTGCGTTCCTGATCGGTCAAGCACCCGGCTTGAGTGAGCTGGCTGATGGCTTCCAGGGTGTTCCCGGTGCGCACACCAGGGATCGCTCCTCCATTGAGCAATTGTAGAAACTGGATCACAAATTCGATATCTCGGATACCACCGTGACCCGTCTTGACGTTCGTGTGGGTCACGCCCTGATGATCGGCCCGCTTCTCGATACGTCGTTTGAGCGACTGGATTCCCGAAATATCCGCCAAGCTAAGATAGCGCCGATAAACCCACGGCTTAAGTAATTTGAGGAACTGCTCGCCGAGTTCGAGTTCTCCGGCAATGACACGTGCTTTGACGTAGGCCTGCCGCTCCCATGTCCGACCACGGAGATCGTAATAAGCGAGCGCCGCGTCGACATCCATGCTGAGAGGGGCCCGCTTTCCTTCAGGCCTGAGTCGCATATCCACGCGATAAGATGCCCCCGAGTCGGTCGACGTCAGTAGGTGGATCAAACGTTGTGCAACTTCGTGTGCAAACTGGTCGGCCGCACTTGGGGAAGTTCCCGCAGGGTGACTGTGGATAATGATCAGATCGATATCACTGGAGTAGTTCAGCTCTTGGCCGCCCAGTTTCCCAAGTGCCAGAATCGAAATCTGAGGAGCCGTGCCAGGGAACTGGATTCGATTGGCGTGCTCTCGCAATGCGTAGGAAAGGGCTGCCTCGACACTGGCATCGGCCACGTGGGAGATTTGCCGAGTGACTTGATCGATCGGATGGTCAGCAACGATGTCTCCATAGGCAATCCTGAGAATCTCACGTCTTTTGAATCGCCGCAAATGGGCGATCACTTCCTCATCAGATTCCAGTTTCTCAACGTCGGCAACCAACTCTTCAACAATCTTGTCACGCGCGTAGGGTAACCCTTCGGTCATTCGCAACAAGTCGTAGCTTTCTGGGTCGGTACAGAGCAGGTCGCTGAGGTCCTGGCTAGCCGTCAGCAGCATCAGTAAGTTCGGGAGCGCCTGCGGATCGCGTTCAAAAAGAGCGGCGGTTGAGAGAGGGCTTCGCGCGCCAAGGAGAAAACGCTCCAAATTATTGAGCGCCATATCCGCATCTGCGAGCCGAGGGGCGGAGGCCTCAAACTGGTCGCAAATCACTGAGAGCAGATCCAGCGGGATCCCAGCTTCGGAAAGCCTCAGCAGGTTTGTGTGCCCTGTACGGACATCGGAGACTCCCAGTCGCTTGAGCCAGTCGCGGGCCTCGCTGGGAACATCGAGAAGGGAACGTAGGCTCTGGGTCTGCATCGGTGGCGGAGACGGAATGGTAGCTCAATGGATAGATTCGCCTACATCTCTATCATACACACATTGCACTCTAAAGCGTAGCTCCAGACGGGCAGCAGCCTCCGCCGAACTAGGCACCAAGCGAGAAGAGCTCGGGGCCTACATGCTGTGTCACCACATTGCCGAAGAGCGTGTGGGCGTTGGCGTCGTAGATAGCGATTGGGAGAATTTCACCGATTTGGCGGCGATTTCCTTCGAAGACGACGATCCGGTCGCACATGGTCCGCCCTGTGAGCTGCAGCACGGGCCCGTCGGTCTCGTCCTTGCGTGCGGCCGCTTTGCTGGGTCCCTCGACCAAGACCTCGACCTGCTGGCCAAGAAACTCTTGGTTGTCTTCCTCGCTGATCATGTTTTGCAGATTGAGCAGAGCGTTGTTGCGCTGTCGTTTGACTTCCTCGGGAATGTCATCAGAGTAACGCTCCGCTCCCTTAGTTCCCGGGCGTTCGCTGTACTTGAAGATGAAGCTATTCTTGAAGCGATACTCCTTCACTGAGTCGTAAGTGGCCTGGAACTCGTCTTCCGTTTCGCCACAGAAACCGACGATGAAATCGCTCGAGACTGCCGCGTCGGGCAGCCACTCTCGCACGCGATTGTGCATTTCGCGATAGTCTTCGGTTGTGTAGCCTCGCTTCATGCGGTCGAGTACGGCGTCGGAGCCGCTCTGGAGCGGAACGTGCAGATACTTCGCGAGCTTCGGCAGATCGCGGACCGCTTCAAGCACATCGTCGGTCATGTCCTTGGGATAGTTGGTAACGAACTTGATTCGCTCGATCCCTTCGATCTCGTGTACCGCGTGCAATAAGTCGCTAAACCGCGTTGTCCGCTCACCGTCTCGATACGTGTAGCTGTTGACAGTTTGCCCTAGGAGTGTGATCTCCTTGCAACCTTCGCTGGCAAGCTGCCGGGCTTCGGCAAGAATCTGCTGTGGCGGGCGGCTTTGCTCGGGTCCGCGTACGCTGGGAACAATGCAATAGGTGCAGAATTTATCGCAACCGATGACAATCCGCACGTAAGCCTGATAGGGCGTGGGGCGCATCGTCGGGTCTCGCAGAGGATCGAAACTCTCGTGACTGCGTTCGATGTCCGCTCGCGGGCCGTCCTTGCGACCCAGGCTGACTTCCATCTTCTGGCCGGCACCGTCGGCAATGTCGGTAATTAGTTGCGGCACCTGATGGAGTTGGCCGGGACCGACGATCAGATCAACGTAGGGGGCCCGCTCGAAGATCAACCGTTGGTCCTTTTGAGCCATGCACCCCAGCACGCCGATAATCTTGTCTGGGTTTTTCTTCTTGGCGTCTTTCAGCCGGCCCAAAGCGCTGTAAATCTTATCCTCAGCGTGCTGGCGAACGCTGCAGGTGTTGAAGAGCACGGTATCAGCCGCCTGGGGGCTGTCAGTCAGCTCGTAACCGTCTTTGCGCAGGCTGGCAACGACGAGCTCGCTGTCGAGCACGTTCATCTGGCAACCGACGGTTTCGATGTAGAGTTTCTTGGGCATTTTATTTTGTGGTTTAGCCACCGAGCTTGCTCGGCGCTAGCTTGGTACTCCTGCCAAGCGCCGAGCAAGCTCAGCGGCTAAACTTTGTTGTTGGCGGCTTTACGCAGCTTCTTGCTCTTGTTGTTCTTGCTGACGTTGCTTTGCTGCTTGCACTTTCTTTTGCTGTTCCACTTGGGCCTTCACCTGCTCGACAAGTTCATTGCGACGGGCTGCCATAAGCTTCACGAGGGTAGAAATGGCAATGTAAATCGCAAACCCAAGCAGTAGTATATCCCAGCGATCCATCGCAGTGCTCCGTATCCAGAATTTCGAGGGACACTATGATACCGCGCAATTGCGGGCCTGAGCGAGGCCGTTTTCGCCCTTTAGGATACGACTACGAAAACTGATCTCCTGGTTTAAGGCGATTTCCCCGTAGAAAGTCGCTAGCAGCCATGGCTCGCTTGCCGGCGGGCTGAACCTCGACGAGTTCGATTTGGCCCTGGTTCGTGGCGACCAGCAGGGAATCTTCGCAGGAAAGAACGGTGCCTGGATCGCCCTTTCCGCTCTCGGGATGAACGACGGTCTTATGGACGATCAACCGTTGGTGCTCTCCCCCCTCGACCTGCCAGTGCGTGTAGGCGCGGGGCCAGGGCTGTAGGGCACGCACTTGGTTATGAATTTCCTGGGCGGACTTGCTCCAATCAATCAGGCCGTGTTCTTTCGTGAGGCGCGGAGCTTTGCACTTTAAGCTGGCGTCCTGCTCAAGCGGCTCCGTGGTGTCCGTTGCCAACTGCGCGATTACTTGGGTAACCAACAGAGCCCCCATCTCGGCAAGCCGTTCCTCCAACTCGCCAGCCGTTTCATGCGGGTCGATCTCGGTTTGATCAGAACCCAGGATCGGCCCCGCATCCAAGCCAGGGGTCATTTGAATGACGGTATTTCCGGTCACCTCGTCCCCGTTGAGAACGGCCCACTGAACCGGCGCGGCTCCGCGGTACTTTGGAAGTAGTGAACCATGCAGGTTGATTCCCCCGAGCGTCGCACATTCGAGCGTGGCCGGTTTGAGGATTTCGCCATAGTCGCAAACGACCAGTAACTGAGCATCATAACCGTTGAGTTGCTCGCGAGCTTCGTCGGAATTAACGGTCTCTGGCTGCCAGAGTGGGATACCGAGTTCCCCAGCAGCCAAAGCCATCGGGGCAATCGGCGCACGGCGGCCTCGCGGAGGACGAGTCACAACGGCGAGGACCTCGTGCTGAGGATCCTCGTGCTGAGTTCGCAGAGTGGGGACGGCGAAGGGGCCGGTGCCTAGGAAGACGAGTCGCATGGTTGGGGATTCGTAAGCTTGGTCGAGTTTGCTTCAGAGCCGAGCAGCGTTAGCTCTCGGGTTGTGCCTGGAGAGAGTTCAACCCGAGAGCTAACGCTGCTCGGCTCATGGGGCATTTATGTTCGCAAGCGTTCTAACTCCGTAATCCGCGCGGCGATCTGCTCGTCGGTTGGAAGCTCGTTGTGATTTCGCTTGCTGTCAAAATCAATTTCGAACTCTTCCAGCTCGTCGCGGACTTCCGCCTTGTGGGTTTCGCTGAGACGATCAATGAAGAGCGTGCCGTCCAAGTGGTCGGTTTCGTGCTGGACGATACGGGAGAACAGGCCATCAACCTCGGCGGTGATTTCTTCACCCTTAAGGTTGTAGGCTTGGATGGTGATCTTCTCTTTGCGAATGACTGGGGCTCGCACGTCGGGGATGCTGAGGCAACCCTCCTCGCCTTCAACGGAACCTTTCCCGTGGGAGAGGACCGGATTGATGAAAACGCACTCTGCTTCTTTCTCTGCCGAGTCCCCCGTGGCGTTGGCAATAAACAGACGGTACGGCAAATCGACCTGATTGGCCGCCAGCCCGACGCCTTCGTGTTCGTACATGAGCTCGAACATTTGGGCGACCATGTTTTTCAGCTCGGCATCCACCCGCTTTAGCGGCTTTGATTTGTGGCGTAGCGTCGGATGAGGATAATGAATGATCTGGAGTTCCACGCAGGGGCCTCGCTCGGCAATTGGAATTCATTGGTATTTTGGATTTATGAGCGAACATTATACGCGACAAGCAGCCCAGCGGTACGGGGCCCACATGCGCTTGGCCACAATCGGGCAACCAAGAGGCCCTTGTAAGAAACGTTTAAAAGCAAGCTCACGATGAATCGAACCACTCCACATAACGAAGGGTTTTGGGCCGGCTGGCTTTCTTCGTCGGCGGTTCATCTGTTAGTACTTTGCCTAGCTGCGCTCACCATTGCTCCGACAGTGATGAAGCGGCATCACCCGAATACCCCAGGACTGGAACTCACCCTTGCCGAAGAAGAGGACGAAGCCAGCAGCCAAAGGGAACCCGAGAGGGAAGTTAATTTCGAAGCTGTCGAGCCAGAAACTTCGGCAGCGGCCTCAGCTAGCCCACCGGCTGTTGTGGAGGAAAGCTTATCGGAAACCCAACCGTCGCCATCAGTGGCGATCGAGAAACCGGTGATCCAAGTGCAAGTCCTTAACGAACGTATCCCTGAAAAACGTAATGAGGACTTTAGCAAGCCCGCCTCGGAGGTAGCGACCGCTTCTCCCGCACTCCGTGCTCTGCGTGCCGAGATTGCCGAGGCCGCTGAAGGCGGCCCGGCCAAATCGTCTCCTGGGCAGCGGTCCTCCGGTTTAGGGCAAGCGGTCGACAAGATTGGTCGCGGGCGAGTAAAACTGTTTGGCGTCGAAGGGGAAGGAACGCGTTTCGCTTACGTGCTTGATCGATCCGACAGCATGACGGGCACGCCGCTGCAAGCCGTGAAGGTACAACTCTCCGCCAGCTTGCGATCATTGAAGCGGGTCCACCAGTTCCACCTGATTTTTTTCAACCATCACCTGCAAGAATGGCGCGGCAATCGCCCTGGCGGACGCCACACCTTCGCCACCGAAGATAACTTGCGAGACGTGATTCGCTTTGCCAATGGCATGACCGCCCACGGAGGGACGTATCGACTGACGGCACTCAATCGCGCACTGGCAGTGCGACCCGATGCTTTGTTCTTTCTGACCGATGCCGACAACCCGATGCCTCGATACGAGGTAGACCGAGCCATCGGTCAAGCCACTCGCCAAGCGACGGCGATCAACACGATTGAGTTTGGAATCGGGCCCGGTGGGAAGCGTGACAATTTCCTGAAACGCTTGGCAAGCGAGACGGATGGGCAATATGTCTACGTAAACGTCTCTCAAATGGGCGACTACGTACGAAATGACCAATGACCAAGCGCAAATGACCAAGAGAAGCCGTTGGTCATTGTGACTTGGTCATTGGACATTGCACCATTACGGCTGCGTCGGATACCAAGGCCCGCGAACATAATGCACGCCGAACTGAGCCGTGTCTTGTGGCCACGCAGGAGTGGATTGGTAAGGACCTGCCGAGCCGGGGCCCATGTAGTTGCGACTGAACTGGTGGTCGATCCGCGAGATACGGGCGCTTCCTACGCCCCAACTCCAGTTGGTCTGCATGTTGGCCGTTGGCGGAACAACGAGCGACACAGGCACGCCGTAGTTGGTGTGGGCATACTGTGCGTGCCAGTTGTAACCTTGGGCACGGTACTGGGGAAGCAAGTAGCGTTTGGGGCCGGACGCTTCGGCTTGGCTGCTGCAGGCGAAGATCGCACTGGCAGCGAGAATTGCAAAGAAGGGTTTCATGGAGAGGTTCCTTGTTTTCGTTCTGCTTTCGGGAACGCCATCCCGGCACGCCGGAATTCCCTACGGAGTCAATGTTTCAACAAAGAAAGCTGATGGTTAATCGCTGACAGCTCAATAACGCGGACTCAACTTCCACCAGAGGTGATCCAAACGCAAGCCGTACGTGCGATAGCGAACCTTCGATCGCGTCCAGCCAGCGCCCTGGTTGTGCGTGTAGTGACTTCGCGTGTGGCGATAGAGATACTCGTGCGGCATTAAAGGCTGATAAGTCGTGTAGGTGTGACCAACATTCGCAGGCACAGGCATCGGCGAGATGTACATGTTGGCCGTGGTGCCGCTGGGCTCAGGACCTTCGTGAAAGTTGTAGAACAGGTCGCCCTTGTTCTGGTAACTGATCGTGCGGTCGTACATGCCCTCAGCGTGAGCCGTGGCGGCGGCTTGCCACCAGGCCGCGGCCACTACGGCCAGCAGGCACATCTTCTTCAGCCTCATCTTGTGGAAGTTCTGGGTCATCGTTTCTTCCCCCTCAAATATTTGAAAACTCACGAGCCGAGCTGCGTCAGCACTCGGGTTAATCGGCTTCTCTAGGATTCCCTTTCGGGTGGTGAGGCTCGCGACGATGAGTTTCTTTTTCCCACTCGTAACAGATGTTTCATCTGTATCGGGTCGTGTGTAAAACCCGGGTGGGAATGCGGCCTTGCGACCAGTACAATTGGAGGAATCGCTACAGTTTAACATTGCAAATTCGCTGTTATGCCAACTGTCTTCATTGTAAAAACCTCAAAGAATCACGCTGCTTTATTTCCAAGCACATGTGTAGTTTGCGGGGAGAGTGAGCCAGATCACAACATGAAGGTTGTCACCAGTTCATTCGGCAGATGGATTAGTCTATTAGCCTATGGCTTACCTTTTTTGAGCTTTCACTCAGTTGACGCTCCTGCACACAAAGATTGCATTTGGAGTCTTCACCGAAGAAGAGCATTCAGCTGGATATTGATAGCTGCCAACATCGCATTCGTGATATTCTGGATTTGGCCGAAGCTCAAAGGGGCTGTTCCGGCCTCAGCTGAGATATGGGTGATGTGTGGCACAGTCTTAGTGCTAATGATTCCCCAGCTTGTATTCGAGTTTCTATATCCTCCCTCCTTCGACATTGAACTAGATGGCGCCTTAATCAGATACGAATTCACGAACGAGAAACTGGCTGAAGATTTCGCGGAAAACAATCAGAACGCCGAATTATTCGACGTAGACACTAGATTCTGACTTTCAACAGTTGCAGAGATCTCTCTCTACGACTGCTAAAACTTCATAGATATTCACTCCTCATGGCCAAGAAGAAACGCAAGAAGAAAGTTGCAGCGAAAAGCAAGACCTCCGCCACGCCTCGCAAGAAAAAGCGAAAGAAGAAGGTCAAACGGACGCCCGCGAGCCAATCGGCGGCAGCGTCGAACGGTGCGCCGAGCCAATCGGCGGCAGCGTCGAACGGTGCGCCGAGCCAGAATTCTAAATCGAGGCGGAAACGTCGCGCCACGGCCCAGTCGATGGCCGCGTCGCAGCGCGACATTTCGGTCAGTGAGTTCTTCGCCAAGAACCGCCACCTCTTAGGTTTCGACAATCCGCGCAAAGCGCTGCTCACCACGATTAAGGAAGCGGTCGATAACTCGCTCGACGCCTGCGAGGAGGCAGGTATTTTGCCGGAGATTTGGGTCCACATCGAACAGACCGGCAACGATCGCTACAAGGTGGGCATCCAAGACAATGGGCCGGGGATTCTCAAGAAGCAGATCCCGCTAATCTTCGGTAAGTTGCTCTATGGCTCGAAATTCCACCGCCTACGGCAAAGTCGGGGGCAGCAGGGCATCGGCATTAGCGCGGCGGGCATGTACGGCGTGCAGACGACCGGTAAGCCGATCAAGATCATTTCGAAGGTTTCAGTGCGCAAGCCGGCTCACTACTACGAGCTGCAGATCGACACGAAGCATAACAAGCCGAAGATTATGAACGGCAAAGGGGACGGCGTTGATATTCCCCCTGGAGATAAAGGAATCAAGTACATCGAGAAGCACGGCATCGAGTGGGTCGAGCAGAAGAGCGGCACTCGCGTCACCATCGAACTGCAAGCCAAATACAACCGCGGCCGCGGCAGTGTCGATGAGTACCTGGAGCAAACAGCCATCGCCAACCCACACGTAACGCTGCACTACACGGACCCCGACGACAACACCCGAGATTATCCGCGTTCAACCGAACAGCTTCCGCCTGAGCCGAAAGAAATTTTGCCGCACCCTTACGGTGTTGAGCTGGGCCGGCTCGCCGCGATGCTACAGGACGCGGAAGGGATGACCGTTTCGCAGTTTCTCACTGGGAACTTCTCTCGCGTTACGCCTGCGGTGGCGAGAAAAGTTTGCGAGAAGGCGGGGATCTCCACGCGGGCAAACTCCAAAAAAATGGCACGCCAAGAAGCCGACGCGCTCTATCACGCGATTCAAGAGACGAAGATTTCCAACCCTTCAACCGATTGCATCTGTCCGATTGGTGAAGAGCTGATCCTCAAGGGATTGCATCAAGTGGTGCCAGGTGAGTTCTACGCCGCGGCAACGCGGCCGCCGGGCGTCTATCGCGGGAATCCGTTTCAGATCGAAGTAGGACTCGCTTACGGTGGAGCGGCACCCGCACAAAACGTCACCAAAGAGCTTCTCCACGAGTTGCTCGACGAGACCGATGCGCGTACCTGCCGTCAGTTCCTGATCAACACGTTCAACGGCATGGGAGCGGAGGCGGCGGATAAAATTCTCAAAGCAGCCAAGCTCGGCACGAGGCAGTCGCCCTCGAAGCTCACTCCCAAGCAGCGGGCCGGACTGCTCGACGCGATGAAGAACGTAAACATCAGCGAGGGCCAGTCGATGAACGTCCTCCGGCTTGCCAACCGCGTCCCGTTACAGTTTCAACATGGTGCTTGTGCAATCACACAAAGCGTGATCGGCAACAACTGGCGGAGCTATGGTCTCAGCCAATCCCGCGGCAGCTTACCCAAAGGCCCGGTTAGCGTAATGGTCCACATCGCTAGCGTCTGGGTGCCGTTCACGAGCGAATCGAAGGAAGCGGTTGCCAGCTACGACGAGATTCAGAAAGAGATTCGTCTCGGTTTGCAGGCGGTGGGCAGAAAACTCGGCATGTATCTCCGCCGCCGCTTGAAGGTTCGGCAACAAACCGATCGCCGCGAAGTCTTCCTACGTTATCTAAAAGAAGTTGCCACCGCCGTCAACGAAATCAACGGCACCAAGCGCGATGAGCTCTACGACCAACTGGTAAAAGTCGCCAAGAAGCGCACCGCTGAAGCAGACATGGTGATGGACGACCGAGGGCGAAAGATCGATCAAGAAATGGATCTCGGCGAAAACGTGCTGATTGTCGACCCCGGAGAGAGTGAACATCACATCAACCGCGTGGCGACCTCGGCTAACGACGAGGAAGAATAACGCATGGCCGAGAAGAATAAGGAAGGTACAGAGAAATCATCGCCGGATACTTTAACGGACGTCATTGATCAACTTGAGGAGAAAGCCGGCGAGGATGGTGAACTTACTGTGCAAGACGCGCTCGATGAGTTTGCAGGGCGTGTTTTCGGACCTCTATTGGTGATTCCCGCGATGGTCGTGGTGACGCCGTTGGGAGCCGTGCCGACAATTCCTACGGCCATGGCCGTGTTTATCGTTCTAATTGCCTCCCAGGCGTTATTTGGGAAGAAGTATCCTTGGCTTCCAAATCTCATCACTGAACGAAGCGTGGAAGAATCACAACTGAAAGAGTCGATGAAGAAGTTTCGCCCGTGGGCAAAATGGATTGATGCAGTACTCAAGCCGCGGCTGAAGTGGCTTGTCGAAGGCCCAATGAAATATGTAATCGCACTGGTTTGCTTGCTAATGGCAGCAGCTATTCCACCTTTGGAGCTTGCCCCCTTTGCCTGCTTTATTCCAGGATCAGCCGTACTGCTGTTGGGGCTTGCAATGATGGCGAAAGACGGCTTAGCAGGAGCCTTAGGGTTGGTGGCGTCGGTTGGTGCCTTGTTTGTTGGCGGACGATGGTTGATCTAGAACTTACTCAGAATCACTTGATTAAGGACGTATACGAAACAAATCATGGCCAAGAAGAAACCAACCAAATCCGCCGGCACCAAGACCCGCGTCAAGCTCACCCCGCGTGACAAAAAAACGATGGCAGCCCTCACCGGGCTGGCCGACGGGGTAGTCCGTGCCGCCACGGCCAAGCGTGACCCTTATGTCGATATCCCCAGCCGAACGCTTTCCAATGTGAAGTATTCGCCGCGGAAGAAGATCATCGAGATGGGCAACAACAAGAACCGACGGCAGTTGTTCGATCTTTCGCAAGCGAAAGCTTATATGCGGACGATGCTGGTCGCAAGCGGCTGTAAGAAGCTCTTGGAGCAAGGCAAGACGACCAGCCTCCGGGGTTTGTTTTACATGCTCAAGCACACCATTGAGGGGGCAAAGGAAAACACATTCGACGATCAGAACGAGTGCGACACGATCATCGAAGATACCGAGGTGCTGCTGAACAGTATCCGCGAGGAATTGCACCTGTACGCGGAAAATCGTGGCGCGATGGTAGGGAATATCACGCTCACGGATCGTGGCGATACGATCGATTGCCGACGGATGGGCTCAGGAGGCTACGCGATCCCCTCGATTGTCGAGCCGGAGATTATCGAGCTTACCAAGAAGAACTGTGATGCGAAATTCATCCTTCATGTCGAAAAAGGAACCGTCTGGCAACGGTTTAATGAAGATCGCTTCTGGGAGAAACACAACTGCATTCTCACGCACGGTTCAGGGCAACCGCCACGGGGCGTGAGGCGAATGCTCAATCGTCTGCACAACGAGTTGAAACTGCCGGTCTATTGCGTGCTCGATAACGACCCCTGGGGATACTACATCTACAGCGTTATCAAACAGGGCTCAATCAACTTGGCATTTGAGTCGCAAAGGATGGCGATCCCCGAGGCGAAGTACCTCGGCCTACGAAGCATCGATTACACGCGTTGCGACCTGTCTGACAGCGTGAAAATCTCGCTCAACGAAACCGACAAGAAACGCGCTAAGCAGATCGCCAAGTATCCCTGGTTCGAGAAAAAGCCGAAGTGGCAACGCGAAATCAAAAAGATGCTCGACAACGATTTTAAGCTGGAAGTCGAATCGTTGATCTCCAAAGACATCAGCTACGTTACGGAGACCTATGTACCAGAGCGATTGGATGCTCGGGATTGGCTGGATTAGGTTTTTGACGCAAAGACGCAGAGGACGCGAAGAATCGCAAAGAAACCAATGACAAGAGAATTGACGAGATGTGGTGATAATCGGATCGTGATTCATCGTTACCAACAAAGCGCGTCACCCCCCAGCTTCGAATCCCAACCTTTCGTCTGCATTCTCATAAGTGCGGATCGAGCACGTGACCAAAGAGAAAACGAAGCTATCTGCGATCTTCTAGTCGCTAACAATTGTCGCTACTTTCTTAGTTGGGGAGTAGATGCCGAAGATTGGCACGACACAATGGATTATGCCTATCTTGGATCTGATCCAAACTATGCTCCTCCAAACAGTCGCCACGTCATGACTAGTTGGCATAACGACGAAACCCTGAGTGACGTCGCCTTCTTCGCAAAGAACTGCACTAACTTCGACCAGCACGAGTTTCACAATTTTTTGGTTCTCATCATCGGCGACGATGAACAGCTTGAACAAGAAGTCGAGGCGGCTCTAGTCTCTGAGTTTGCAACCAAATAGCAGCTAGTTTCTCTGCGATTCTTCGCGTTCTTTGCCTCTTTGCGTCAGAAAATACTTTGTAAAGCTTTGCGATATGATTGCCGCAACATTCAGCACGCTCAACTACACAATTCTCTTCGTCTACCTCGCCGTCATGTTCGCCTGCGGCATTTATCTCGCAGGGCGGCAGAAGAACACGGACGACTATTTTCTTGCTGGGCGGAAAATGCCTTGGCTGGTCGTGGCGATGAGTATGTTTGCCTCGCTGACGAGTGCAACTTCCTACATGGGATATCCCGGGCAGGCATACGGCGGGAACTGCTCGATGCTTATGGTCGGGGTGGCTAGCATCTTGGTAGCGCCGGTGCTGATCTTGGTTTTCTATCCCTTCTACCGTCGGCTGGGCGTGACAACGTCATTTGAGTACGTCGACCATCGCTTTGGTCGGACAGCGCGGCTTTGCGTGACGACGCTATTCCTGCTCGCAAGATTGGGTTGGTTAGGCGTGGTCATTTATTCGCCGGCACTGGCGATTTCAGTCGTCACGGGGATCAACCTTTACTGGGCGATTGTGTTGATGGGTGTTCTCTCAATCGCTTATACCACCCTCGGTGGCTTAGCCGCAGTGCTGTGGACGGACTTGCTGCAGTTCCTCATTTTGGTAGCCGGGGCGATCTGGATTGCAATGACGCTCATCAATGCCGCTCCCGACGGGGCGACTGGAATTCTCCATGAAGCTCAATCCGCAGGCAAACTGTTCGACTGGAGCGTGAATCCTTTCGGCATGAGCGCGACGGTCATCCTGATTGCCTACTTCCTGAATCACATGCAAGACTACGGCGTGGACCAAATCACGGTGCAGCGACTGATGTCGATTCCCACCTACGGCGGTATGGCGAAGGCGGCGATTTTTGATGCGGTATTTAACGTGATGATCCTAGGGCTCTTGTTATTCCTCGGACTTGGCCTCTCCTCGTATTATCTCGCTCAGCCCGACATACTCCCCGAGGGAATATTCGGTGACAAGGTGCTGCCGTATTACATCATCACAGTGCTGCCCGACGGCATTTCTGGTTTGTTAATTACGGCACTCTTTGCGGCGGCAATGTCGAGCGTCGACTCGGGGGCAAACTCGCTAGCCACAGTCATCATCAACGACTTTGACCGCCCACTACGTTCTGAGCCCCGCACCGAAGCGGAAGAAATTCGCCTCGCACGGATTCTCACGATCCTCATCGGCGGCCTCGCCATCGGGGCGGCATGTTACGCTGCCACGATGGAAGAGATCTTGAAGGCGGCGCTCGTACCTTTGAGTCTCTTCACGGGCCCGATTCTAGCGTTGTTCTTATTGGGTATGCTCACCCGCAAGGGGAACTTCTGGGCATGGGTCATCGCCTCTGCCGTGGCGATTCCCGCGACCTACTGGCTGCAAAGTTACGAGAATGAAGCAGGCCAGTCGGTGCATTTCACTTGGTACTTTCCATTTGGATTTCTTATTTGTTTCTCGCTGAGCTTGCTTTTGAGCCTTTTCATGCCGGGCAAGGTTGCACAGAAAGAACTGACCGTATGGCGTGAATAACGTTTCGATTGGCACCACGAATCGAACGAATTACGCGAAGCCCTATTCGATTTATTCGTGGTTCAAAAAAACATCGCCCACAAAGGTATGCCCAGAACGACAATTCCTATTGCTGAAGCACCGATCGCCGCCACCAGCACCGCGCCGCTAGCCATGTCGAGTGCGTCGCGGATGTGAGCGTTGGTTTCTTCGGTGATGGCTTTAGCGAGGCGTTCGATGGCCGAGTTGAACAGCTCCGCTGTGAGCACCCCCGTGATACAAATAGCTAGGACACACCAGGAGAGTTTCGAAAGGCCCAACGTCATTCCGATGATCACCACCAACACGGTGACGAACAAATGAACATAGAAGCTCACCTCCGCACGGATGGCTACCTTGACGCCACGAGCGGCATCTGAGAATTTCTGATGCCAGCGGCGTTTCAAATCAGGGGGATGAGTGGCATTGATGTCAGTCATGGCTTATGCAGTGTATTGAAACGGTGAACGACTAAAATCACCCATTGCGGCTATCCACGACATCGACGCCAGGCTGCCTCACAATTGTATGGCGCAAAAAAAGGGAGTGGGTCGTGACCCACTCCCTCTCAGTTACGTATCAAAAAATATTAGCCAGCTCAGCTCAACCGGCGACGGGCTGTTAGGCCAACGAGTCCTAGGCTGAGCAGCAAAGCAGAGGTTGGCTCTGGGATTGCCAGAGAGAAGCTGTCAAGGAAGCCACTCTGACCGCCTGGGATTTGCGAATCTCTTCCGTCGAGTACGACTGCCGTTACAGTGAGCAGTTCGCCGGCAGACACCCCATTGAGTGTCAAGGAGAAAGGCGTACCGCCAGGATTACCACTGGCTGCGCCGCCGAGATTTCCATCAGGAATCGCAGCGGTCAAGAGATCGACCGTGGTTGACTGGCTGCTGGTTGATAGGGTGACTTCGAAGACGCGGGCCATGAAGTTCACTTCACGACCGGCTACAAAGTTAAGCGTATAGTCGCCAGCGGTAGGCGCAAATACCGACTGAGTGAGTCCCGCTTGAGCCAAGGGCTCACCACTGCCACCTTGGTTACCTTCAAAGGTACGGAACCAAACGCCTGTGCCAGTCCCCGGAGGTTGTGGTCCGCCGACGCCAGTGTTCTGTGCGTTTGCAAAACCGGTCTGGAATTGGGCAGCTCTGTTGACCCCGTCTGGGAAGTTGCTGATGAGCTGCCAAGCACTGTTGCTAGTCTGTGACCCACTCGTCGCCAGAGAGAAGTCTCCGTCGGAAAGAATGCTAGCCTGGGCAGGTAGCGCCCAGCTAATCGCAGCAATGGCTACGAGGTAAATCGAAATTTTGCGAATCATTAGTCCCTCTCCGAATGAATGATTTGGGCAAGCTTAAAAGGAGAACGTTTTGAAAAGGCTTTCAGTCTCCCAGTTTATCCGGTAATCCCCGGATAAACCACAACTTTTTTCAGATATTTTGCTGAGCGCGGATCTCGTCTTTCTTGGTAAAAAGGTGGCTTATCCTAACTGGTTCGCCAGTAGGCACTTACGGACTTATTCGACCCGAAAAGCGACGGCAGTTCACGATCGTCAGATACCGCTCCCATTGCACCAAAACTGAGGAATTGCTCCTAGCGATTCGAGTTCTGCCAGCAGTTTCGACAATCGGCAGGCTGAGGCAAAACCGCTCTACTCCAAGCCGAACGCCCCGGCTGGGGCGATCTCGATCCCTGTCATTTGCGTGAGCCGCTTCTTTGGCAAGAAGCGGGGTTCGACGAGGAACCGGACTCCGACGTTGTCTTTGGCGTCGTCGATGTTCAAGCCCATCGAGACCAACAACGATTCACCGACTCGAGTGATTGAGAACGTCTGGCCGATGCTGCCCGCTTCGCTGAGATCGTAGGAAGCGCTGGCTGTGCTGATCCATTTGGGGCTGAAGCGGTAGCTGTAACTGCCCAGCAGCACGTTACTGGAGAACGGGCCTTCGATCGAGCGGAAGCCAACATAGCCGTTGCCAATCGTCGGTCGATTGAGCAGCACGCCGGCGGAGACCGTTTTTAGGCCGCTGCCGAAGAAGTCGAAAGCACCGTCGGAAACGATGCTAAAGCGGTCACCTAGGTGCCAGCGCATGTCGTAGTCTGCGAGACCAAAGTCTTGACCAAGGTTGTCGCGGTCGGAGTCGGGGAACCACGAGATGTTCGTGTCGAGCGTCAACCAGTCAACGATATGCTGACGGCCCGGCCCGCCCCGTTTGGTCTGCCAACGATGACGCATCCCTGTGCGAAGGACCGTCTGATCTTCGACGACTTCAGTTGATGGTGCCGTAACCCAACCTTGCAATCCGGAACGGATGGCGTAGAACCGAGGGTCGAATTTTTGATCGCTGAAATCAATGTTCGGCGGTAGCGTGCCATCGAACAGACGGCGGCGGAACTCGGTAATGGGAATGTCATCGAGTTCATCATAGAGCGGCAATTCGTCGAAGTTGCGATTCGAATCGGCGTAGGCGAACTCCGCGTCGAAGACCACCTTGTGGGCTAAGCCGTTCAGGTTGAACAGCGTGTCGCGGACCGTGGGGTCGACCGTCCAAAAGGGGATACTTGCCCGGACGCCCGTCTGCATGTAGAGCCGGTCGAGGCTATTGCCATCGAGCGCCTCGCCCCAACGTGCCGCTTCGCCCAGGGCGTAAGGGACGACCTTCACGGCTCCAATCTGTAACGGCAAGTCGATTTCTTGCCGCGTCACCAGTCGCTCTCCTTGCTGGCCGGAGCCGGCTTCCCAAGGCAACGGGCTGAATTGGCCGAGCAACGTCGGCTCGCTCGGCGGCGTCGCATTGTTGAGATTGGCGTAGCCGGCTTGCGAGTGAGCAAACCAAGTAAAGCGGTCACCAAATAACGCTTCACCCAACCAGTAATGATCGGCCCTTGGAAGCCACTGCGTTTCGGTGAAGAAGGGGTTCACTTGGCCATTAGCTTCGATGGAAAACGCGCGGTTGTTGTTGAGGCGTTTGGCACGCAAGCCGGTGCGGGGCGATTTCAGTTCGTCCCATTCTTGTTCGTAATACTGTTCGAGGAACGTGCGATCACTGGCGAGCCCCAACTCGCCGGTGATTTCCCAACCACTCGCCAAGCGTTGGCGATGCTGACCGAACGCGCGGTAGCGGAAGGCTTCCTCGGGGACGATTGAACGACGCCCCAAGCCGAGGTTGTCCACACCGTTGTCGTCAATGCCCCACAGATCGAATCTGCCTTGAGCCGGTCCGTCGAAGTTGAACAACCCAGGCCGGTCATAGGAAAAGTCCGTGCCGACGCCGATGCCGCGGTCGCTGAGGTAGTCCGTGCTGAGTCCCCACTCGGTTCCCTCGGGCGCGTTGCGGATGCCGAAGAGCTGGTAGGCGTCGAAGTCGACCATCGCCTGCGTGCCGAAGATGTTATCGTCCCCCACGCGGACGCGATCGATGAAGAAGGAAGGCTTTTCCAGGTCAGTTGCAATCGTCGGCCAATAGAAGACAGGCAGGCCGCGCAGGTAGAGGAAGTTCCCACGGCTTTCGGCCAACTGTTGGTGATCGACCACCGGGGCGCCGGTGTTGGGGTCGATTAGCGGGGCGCCGGTTCTTCGATCAACGACCGTTTGGTGAACGTCTTCAAAGAGGATCTGCTGAGAACCGAAGTGATATGCCGGTTCTTCCAGACGGCTGGTGGTCACGAGCGCATCGGTGGCGGCGAAGTGGGAGTCGTCGAGCTGTCGAATCGCAGCGGCTTTCAACCGGACGAGGCCCTGGTACTTGAAGTCCTCGGTCCTTGGCAGCGGTGTGAGCAGTTCCGCGTCGAGAATGATGCCAATCTGACGACGGACGTCATAGAACATGCGGTCCGCGTAAACGATGCGGTCGCCTTGGCGGAACTCGATGTTCCCCTCCATGTAAATTTCCAGCGGATCGTCCTGCCCCTGCACACCCGCCCCACCGGCGCCGGACTCGACACCAGAAGCCCAGACCACGGCACGGTCGGTCGAAATGTCCACCGTTCCTACAGGGCCGAGCGCACCAGGCAAGCCGTTACTTGTGAGGCCCTCGACAATCAGGCGCACTCCATTAGTGACCACCAATGCGTACTGGCCGTCGGCCTGTTGTTTCCACTCGAAGTTGTTATCGACATCGCTGCGGTTGAGAATCTGCCAGCGCCTTGTCCCAGGAGGCAAACCTTGCTGGATTCCCGGCGTCGGAGCGAATTCGGTAAATTGCGCGAGCAATAATTGATGTCGGCGGGCCGGGTCGAATTGTTCGAGACCGCGGTTGTAGATTTCCGGCTTCAATTCCGGCGCGGGCGCGGGCTGAGGGAGTTGTAACCTGAGCGGCGCGGTGGTCGTCATTCGCGAGAACCAACGAGGGGACTTTTCGCGTCCAATGACTTTGCCCTTCTTCCTTGCTTCTGTGGATCTGCGGAAGTCAACCGAAACGTTGCCACCCTTTTCCGGCTCGAAGTAGGCGATCACTTTCTTGGTAGGTTCACGCTGGTCAATCCAGAGGATCGCTTCTTTTCCGCGAGCGTAAGTGAGGCCCTGATTCAAATAACAGTGACCGTGCAAGTGCCAGACTTCGTAAACGCCCTGTTGCCAGCGGCTGCACCAATCGGCAGCGACTGTGATGGGTTGATTTTCGTTGACTTCGGAATGGAGAACATCCGCGGCTTGGAGTGGGCTAGGAAGTGACAACACAAGCAGACACAACACTCGTAACCCGAAGCGTAAGCGAGGGGCCACGCTAGTTGAGTTTTTCCCTCGCTTACGCTTCGGGTTACGATTGAGGAGAAGGGAAACCGCTGCGAAGACAAACTCCGTGACGAGAACGAACAGCGCGTAACGGTTGCGCAAGAAGCGAGTGGCTCGCTTAAAGCAGTCCATCAATTGCCGTCGTTTGGGAATGATTGCTTCTCGTTTCGATCGCTACGATCACCGGAATGCGCACCTTGCGCGCACGACTTTCCACTCACTGTGGAAAGAATCGCGGCGGAGTATAGGAAAGCCTCACGCCGTTAGGAAGGCGAATTGCGGTAGGCTAGCAGATCGATAAACCTATACCTTCAAAGAAGTTAGGCGACCTAATATGGATAGAACCACAGAGGCACCGAGAGATGTAAAGAGGACGCGGATGAACACGGATTGAGCGGTTTTCCGCGGATTGGCATTCGCGGTCTAATATCAGCGACAGCACCGTAAAACCACGCTCCGCGTGGTTGGCTTAGAAAAGATGTATCTGTGCTGAAAGTGGCTGCACGCGCATCAAGCTTCATATCCCTAGCTCGCGGGCTAGTAAGATCTCCCCAAGTTCATTCCACGCGGAGCGTGGAGTTACAGTCGTTTATGCGTCATTTCATCGAGTTCACCATCCGTTGGCGCTATGCTCTGCTAGCACTTGGCCTTGTGCTAGGAATGGCTGGCGCTTTCACGGGACGGCAACTGGCTCTCGATCGTTCGATCGAGAATATGTTCGCCCCCGACGACCCAATTCTCGTCCCCTACCGACGCTTGCAACGGACCTTCGGTGAGAACGAGCTTGTCATTGCGATCTACGCCGACGAGGAGCTGACCGAGCCAGCCGGGCGGGAGAGGATTGAGAAACTCGCTGCCAAGCTTCGCGAAATCCCAGGCGTAGTTGCGGCAGTGTCGCTATTGGATCCACCCGGCGCGATCGACTTTGAGAATGAAGAGATCGGCGCACGCTTTCGAGAGGTTTTCTCAGGATACACGCACAACACGGATCTAGATGCCGCCGGGGTGATCTGTCTGGTGGAGCGTCCCCGTGCTGAAGGTCCACCGCGTCGCGAGACGTTTGCCGAAATGCGTGCCGCGGTATCGGAGTATCCCCAAGGGGTACTGGTTGGTGAGCCGGTGCTAATTGAAGAAGCGTTCGACCTCTTGGAGATCGACGGCAGGCAACTAAACACCTGGTGCACGGCACTCGTTCTACTGGTATTGCTTGCTTGCTTTCGAAATCTTCGCTGGGTGATTCTGCCGCTGGCAGTTGTGCATCTCACGTTGGCGTTAACTCGTGCGACGCTGGTGCTGGCCGAGTTGAAACTGAGCATGGTGAGTTCGATGCTTGCGGCGATTGTCACCGTTGTGGGGGTGGCAATGGTGGTTCATGTTATCGTGCGATTCAACAATGCGATTAACGAAGGGTTAAGCCGACGAGCGGCTTTGGCGAAGGCGGCGGAGCAACTGATGGTTCCGGTGACGTTTGCCTGTTTGACGGATGCGGCAGGGTTTGCCGCGCTGATGATTTCCAAAGTTGGACCGGTGCACGACTTTGGGCTGATGATGGCGATCGGCAGCTTGCTAGTACTGCCGAGTTGTTGGTTGGTGGTTGCGGGGGTTGTGTTGTTTGGTTCGGATCGCCAAGGCGAAGTCGAAGGTGTAACGGCGAAACCGGCAAGCGGTTGGTTGGATCGGATCCTGGCAAACACTCTGAGAGTGGCACAGAAGAACCGCACCGTACTCGCGACGTTTGCCGTGACGCTTGTCGGTTTCGCCGTAGTGGGAACCGGGCGCCTCGAGCGCGAAACCGAATTCACGAAGAACTTCCGCGCCGGAAGTCCCTTGGTCAAAGCCTACGACTTTGTCGAAACTCGCTTCGGTGGAGCTGGAGTGTGGGACTTGCAGATTCCATCTCCAGCGCGATTGGATAAAGCATTCTTGCTGAAAGTCCTGGAGTTAGAAGAAACACTCAAAGCTGAGGCGGCACAACTTGGCAAGGCGATTTCGCTGGCTGACCTGCTCGACGCCGGGGTAAATGGTTTAGGAGGGCGTTTTGTCGGGCCGATGGTGGTGCGGGGTGGGCTCGCCACCATGCGGGCGCGTATGCCAGAGTTCCTGGAGACGATTACCAATGTCGACCCTGAGGACGATCGCCCCTGGCTGCGGATTTTGTTGCGTGCACCGGAACAACTTGGTGCTGAAGAGAAAACGAAGCTAATCAAGCAAGTTGAAGCCAAGGCCAAAGAAACCTTCCCTCAGGCCGAAGTAACGGGCTACTACGTGCTGCTTACGAAGTTGATCGAGAGCGTTCTCGCAGACCAGTGGAAGACCTTTGGCGTCGCGACCTTGGCCGTGGTACTGATGATGGCCGTGGCATTTCGAAGTTTGCCACTGGCCGTGCTGACGATTATTCCCAACACGCTTCCTGTGTTGGTACTCTTTGGGGCGATGGGCTGGCTTGGCGTGCGTGTGAACATGGGGGCGGCGATGATCGCGGCCGTTTCGGTCGGATTGTCCGTCGATGGGTCGATTCACTACGTGCTCTTGTACCAACGCCTTCGCAAAGAAGGTTCGACGGTTGCCGAAGCACTCGCCAACGTGCAATCGACCGT
Source organism: Lacipirellulaceae bacterium (assembly GCA_040218535.1). Classification (NCBI taxonomy): domain Bacteria; kingdom Pseudomonadati; phylum Planctomycetota; class Planctomycetia; order Pirellulales; family Lacipirellulaceae; species Lacipirellulaceae bacterium. Next base: position 332,285 of record JAVJRG010000012.1, read on the forward strand.
GGGGCGAGCGGCGGTCTTCGCCACGTTGGCCTTGGTAGCCGGATTCGCAACGTTGGCGTTTAGCGACTTTGTTCCGACGGCTTACTTTGGAGTGCTGGTAAGCCTGTCGATGCTCGGTGGGTTGGTGGGGAATCTGGCAGTGTTGCCTTTGTTGATCGGAATAGTTGATCGTTAGATTTTTTGACGCAAAGGCGCAAAGAATGTAACGCCCTACGGAGAAACTTCTTCCCCAACATCGGGCGAGAGCGAATACAGTAGCACATTCAACCCAATTCGTGCCGCGTCCTCTTGCGTGTACCCGCGGCATTGCTGGCCTTCGTGCTGCTCGAGAGCACAACTGATGTCGTAAGGTGAAAAGATCACGGCGAGGCGACCGTCGATTTCGATGGCTTCCAACTCCGGGGTAACTTTCAGCACCCGTGGTCCTCGCAGCGGTTCGCCCGGCTTTGTGGCCGCCGGGTCGCGGCGTTCGACTTGGCGAATGTCAAACCCGCCCGCCTGCTCGGTCAACACGGGATGATCATTAGGAACGCGAGTGAGCTTCTGCTCCGGCATGACGAGAGCAATCTCACGGCGGAAAGCTTCCGTGAAATCTTTACTCGCGCAGATGGAATCCACCAAGAGCGTTCCCCCGTTGGTAAGGAACTCACGCAGTTGTTCGCGTTCCTTCTCAGTGAAACGAAAATCCTGACGGCCATGCATGAAGGCCATGTGAAAGCGTAACAGTGCTTCGTTCGCAGGAGAGACGGCGTACTCGTTCAGATCGACGCTTAGCTTTAGCTCGCCCTGCCCCGCGGCACGTAACAGATTCACCAACGCACCAGGCGCATCATTGCATCCCCCGCCGTGTTGCAGCTTCGCGATGCGGATCGCACCGCGATTACCGAGGGCGTCGAGTTCCGGCAGTTCGGCCAAATCGAACGCGGCCTCTTTGCCTTTAGGCTCACGGTTCGTCGCGTAGGCCAGCACATTCAAGCCGATGGAGTTTGCATCCGCGATACGCTTGGAAATCGCCTCTGGAACGTCGCGCTCGCGGCCGCGACGGTAGAGTTCCCAGGAGCAGGAGAGATCAACCTCGGAGAAAACCACGCACGTGCGGCAGCCGTACTCGACGGTCCAGAGTCGTCCGACATAGGGTGACTCAGAGTCAACGAGTTCATCGATTCGCCAAATGGGATGCTCGGGGCCGGCGCGACGGAGTTTGTACTCTTTCTCGGGAAAGACTTTGTCGAGATACCTGCGCAGGCCGGTTTCAAAATCGCTGCCGTCATTGCAACAGGCTTCAGCGAACAGAAAGCCGCCACGGTCGAGATAGGCACGCATCTTTTCTTCGGTGCCAGCCAGCTCAGGATTCTGACTGCCGCTGATAAAGAGTACCGGAGTTTGCAGCAGTTCCTCGACGGTCGAAAGCTCCAAGTCGATGATCTGCCACGTGAGGTCGAGCCCCCACCGCTTCTCAACATAGCTGGTGAGGCTGGCGACGTCGTTACGGTGATTCTGCCAGTCCTCGCCAGGACCGTGGATCACTTTTCCCATAAGCACCGGGCGGCGACCTTTGGAAAGAAACAAGAGAGCGAAGGCGGTCGTCACACGCGTGCTGTTCTCAGAAGGCTTTTCGCCCTGCCAAAAATGGCTCAGCGAATCCTGCTCACCCAACAGGAACTCGGCTCCTTCGCGATACCAATCGTGGTCGCCGATGAATCGTCGTGCGGAGAGTCTTCCCGCTCTTTCGAGACCGTAGAGGTAGTAATAGTGCCAGAGGCTCCCCATGCCACGTACCCCCGGGTTGCGCTGCACGGAGAAGTTTCTTCCCATCCAGACCAATGCGCGTTCGAGCGAATCTTCTTCTTCGAAAGGCAGACAACACTGCAGGAGTCCCTCTTCAACCTTCGCGGACTGTCCCGAGATGTGACCTGCGCAAATGACGGTCGCACCGATGCCCGCGCATGTCATGCTCCCGGTGCCACTTCCGGTGCGATATCCCCAAGAGCCGTTGGGATACTGAGCCCGCTTCCAATAGTCCGCGGCTAGTTGCCAGGTGCGTGGGTCGACTTTTGCGCCGACGCGTTCAGCCTCGTGCAAGGCGAGGACAGCGAATTGCGAGCAACTGTTATCGCCGCCAGAACGAGGTTGATCAGGATAGCCCCACGAGCCTGAGTTTCTCCCCTGCTGCACTTGAATTGATTCGAGCCAAGCCACGTTTTTCTGAATCTTTGGCAAGTCGCGACGAGGCTCCGCCTTAGCCAAGGCCATCGTCTGCAGGGAGACGGAATAGGTTTTCGCGGGCCCAACCTTTCTCAGAAAAGCTAGCGCTCTTTGGATACGAGGGTCCTTCACCGGCACGCCCGATTCGAGAAGTGCCAAAGTGCAAAGTGCGGTGACACCCCCTTCGTAACGACCCAGTTCGCTTTCCGTGTTGCGAAGCTCAGCGAGCAAGTACTCTGAGCCTTGTCGAATTGCCGTGCGAACACGTTCTGCGGTGAGTTCGACTTTAGGTCGCCCGCGCTGGGCTCGGGCGGATTGAGGAGTGGCCAGAATTGTCGCTAGCAGAATGAAAATGGAAAGTTGTCGCATGAGTTCATTTTACCAAGCAAACGGTCTCGTAGGGTATTGCCGAGGCAGGAGGCACACCATCCACCAGTTTTCGGTATGCCTCGTGCCTCGGCAATACCCTACAGCAAAAGGCGTGCATTGTCCCTCGCACGAGCCACCGATAGAATCGAACGTTCGACCCCATACATTTCCCGAAGCATGAGGCGCCCACGCTTTGTCAGACACGGCCAAAAACGCACCGACGCGCAACTTGGGCGACATTCTGCAAGAATTCCGCCAGCACCGACAGATCATGCAACAAGAGTTGCAGAAGGTGATCGTTGGGCAAGATGAAGTGATTGAGCAGATCTTCGCAGCGATCTTCACTCGCGGGCATTGCCTGTTGGAAGGCGTGCCCGGGCTGGCGAAGACCCTGATGGTGAGCACGCTCTCCTCGATTCTTGATTTGCAATTCAAGCGGATTCAGTTCACGCCTGACCTAATGCCCTCAGACATCACCGGCACGAATGTTCTGGAAGAAGATGATGAGGGCAAGAGAAGCTTCCGCTTTGTCGAGGGGCCAGTCTTCACAAACATTCTGCTGGCGGACGAAATCAATCGGACCCCGCCGAAGACACAGGCGGCGCTCTTGGAAGCGATGCAGGAACGACAAGTTTCCGTCGGCCAAACAACCTACGATCTGCCGAAGCCATTCTTTACGATCGCCACACAGAACCCGATTGAACAAGAAGGAACCTATCCGCTTCCCGAAGCGCAACTCGACCGATTTATGTTCAACATTAAGGTCGATTATCCGAGTGCTGAGGAAGAAGAGCAGATCCTCACGAGCACCACCCGCCAAGATAAACCCGAGGTGAAGAAGATTCTCTCCTCACGAGCAATCTTGAATCTGCAGAAGCTGGTCGGCTCGGTCGCCGTGAGCGAGTATGTGATCAAGTACGTTGCAAGACTCGTCCGCGCAACACGTCCGAAAGATGAATCAGCGCCCCAGTACGTGCAGGAGCTTGTCGACTGGGGTGCCGGGCCACGTGCTGGACAGTTTCTCATCCAAGGGGGCAAAGCGTTGGCGGCGATGGACGGACGATTCACGGTCGCCGTGGAAGATGTTCAGAAAATCGCAATCCCCGTGCTTCGTCATCGAGTGAGTACGAACTTCCAAGCGCAAGCAGAAGGCATGACCAACGAGGATGTCATCGGGCGGTTGATTGCCGATATCCCGACGCCGGAGATTCCGAAGTATGGGGAGGGGTAAGTTCTACTCATGCCCTCGACCGTCGAAAACTATCTGAAGCCCGAAGTCATTCGGCAGATTTCACGGCTAGACCTGCGGGCACAGTTCATTGTGAAAGGGTTTCTGCAGGGACTTCACGCTAGTCCGTTGCAAGGCTTTTCCGTCGAGTTCAGCGAGCATCGTCGATACGCGCCTGGGGACGACCCTAAAGATATTGATTGGCTCGCTTATGCGAAGACGGATCGCTACTACGTTAAGAAGTTCGAAGCGGAAACGAACATCACCGGCTATTTGGCGATGGACTTAAGCGCTTCGATGGCCTATCGCTATCGGCAGGAGCTTTCCAAGTTCGAATACGCCACCTGCCTGGCGGCGGCACTTTGCTATTTGATGGTTCACCAGAACGATCCGGTAGGGCTCATCACGTTCGGTGAGAGAATCGTCGATTCCCTGGCTCCGAAAAGCAAACGGGCACAGATTGGCAATATCCTTTCGCTACTCGCGCGGCTGGAGCCCAAAGATCAAACCGATGTGGCCAACAGCCTGAATCAGCTTGCTGCGATGCTCAAGCACGAAAGCCTCGTGATGGTGTTTAGCGATCTGCTCGTGGAGCCCGAGCCACTGCTGGCATCCTTGCGACGGCTGAGGCACGGCGGGCACGATGTGATCGTGTTTCACATTCTCGATCAGGCGGAAGTCGAATTCCCTTTCGAGGGACTCGTTGAGCTCGAAGACCCAGAAACCAACGAGCGGCTCGAAGTCGACGCCGATGGTTACCGGACGGATTACTTGGCAGAAATCAATGGCTTTCGCGACATGCTGAGCCGTGAATGCGTAAAAAGCAAAATCGATTATGTGCCGCTGGATACAAGTATGCCGTTTGATCGTGCGCTGATGGAGTATTTGCTGAACAGGCGGGATTGGGGATAAGCAATTTTTCAGTTGTCAGTTTTCTGTGTTCAGTACTCGCAAGCAAACCAAACAAGCCTGCAAGTCCGAACTGAAAACTGAATACTGAAAACTGAACACTTCTTATGAGCTTCCTAACACCATTACTGCTAGCCGGAGCCGGGCTTATCGCCTTGCCCATCGTGCTGCATTTGGTGATGCGCCAGGAGCCGCAACTGCTGCTGTTTCCTGCACTGCGCTTTGTGCAGCAACGTCGAGACTCGAATCGACGGCGAATCAAACTGCGGCACTGGTTACTCTTAGCACTACGCTGCCTACTAATCGCACTGTTTGCATTCGCACTGGCACGGCCCACGCTTCGGGGTAGTGGTTTACGAGGCAAAGAAGGGGCTCCCCTTGCTGTGGCTATGGTGGTCGATACCTCGCCGCGGATGCAGTATGTCCGTCAGAACAAGACGCGGCTAGAAGAAGCGACGGAGATCGCCGGCAAGCTACTTAACAAGTTTCCCGAAGACACGCAGGTTGCCGTGGTTGATTTGGGGCGAGCTGCGGGCGGGTTCGCGCGTGATTTGGGGACTGCACGCACCCGGTTGTCGAATCTAAGAACCAGCCCAAGCACGCGTCCGTTGTCGGAAGTCGCTGCGGAAGCCATCGCGTTGGTTGCCGACAAGGAGGAATACCGTCAGGAGGTGTTTCTCTACACGGACCTTTCAGCCGCTGCTTGGTCGGAAGAAGAAGTGCAAAACTTGAATGCGGCATTGGAAGCTGAACCCGAAGTGAAACTCTACCTGGTCGATGTCGGGGTGGAGGAGCCCACCAATCGAACGCTGGGAGATTTAGAAATCCGCCGTACGGTGCTTCGTCCCGGCGAGTCGCTGCACGTGGAAGCGTCCCTCGAAGGAAGAGGTGGCGAGGAGGCTTCGCTAGTCGAGCTGTGGCTCAAGTCGAGTGCTGGTGATGAGCTCGAAAAACGAGGGCAGCAGATTGTCAAATCAAGTGCCGAATCTGAAGCTAGCTCTCAGAAAGTCTCCTTTGACGTTTCCGATCTGCCACTGGGGACACATCAAGCGGTCGTGAAACTCACTTCGACCGATCCGCTGATGATCGACAACGAGCGTTATTTCACGGTAGAAGTCCGACCCCCTGAGCGTGTCCTTATCGTGGCTGAGAATAAGACAGATGCGCTGTTCGCGCAGGAGGCGCTCAACCCGACGCTGTGGGATCAACCTCTGCGCTTTGTTTGCGAAACAACCACTTTCGACGCTTTGCCTCAAGCGGAACTTAACAGTGAAACAAAAAACTACAAAACCGTCCTCGCACTCGACCCCCCGCCGCTCGGTGCCGACGGATGGCAGCAGTTGACGGACTTCGCCAATCAAGGGGGCGGCTTGGGAATCTTTCTAGGTCACAACGCAAGTCGCGAACCGTTCAACGCAAAAAAGGCACAGGAACTGTTGCCCGGCCCAATAGTCCGCAAGTCACGCGATGCAACTTATCTTCGCCCTAAGCGTCTCGACCACCCTGCCCTGGTTGAACTACGTGACTACGCTGAAACCATTCCGTGGAAGACTTGCGAGGTGTTCACCTATTGGCAGTTTGAGGAGTTGACGGACGATGCCTACACCATCGCCACCTACGCCAACGGCGATCCAGCACTCGTCGAACGCTCGCTCGGCCGGGGCCGGGTGATTACGATGACCACACCGATTTCCGACTCATTGGAACCGGAAGGTCGTGATCCGTGGAACGTCCTCACGGCTCCCGCCGTCGCCTGGCCGTTCGTGGCGATTGTTGAAGAGCTGACCGGCTATCTCACGCAGGATAGCTTGGGTGAGTTGACTTTCGCCGCGGGCAAAACCGCACGGGTTCCCTTGAGCGCCCAGCAGCAGATATCCAGCTATGTGCTGCGTCAACCGGATGGACAAGCACTGCGGCGTACGGCAACTCCCGGAGATCGCTCTTTACAGGTGAGTGTGACTGACCAATTGGGCAATTATCGGCTCACCGCCGGCGGCGACGGAACAAGTAGGGAACAGGCGAACTCGGGCACTCGGCTCGATCGGGGCTTTAGCGTCAACCTTCCGGCGACCGCCACGGCCTTGGAGCGGATTGATTCCAGCGAGTTGCTCGCCTCGTTCCCCGAAGGACGTGTGGAGATCGCTGAGTCGTTGGAAGATGCTCAGGAATACGCAGACGTAGGTACCCGCGGGCGCGAGTTGTTCTCCTGGGTCATGGTGCTGGTGACACTCGTTTGGTGCGGCGAGCACGTGCTGGCGAATCGGTTCTATCGGAAGAAGGATTGAGGACGATACGTGGCGGGCAACTCAAAAAACATGTCATTCCGACAGCCGTCTCAGCGGCGGAGGAATCCGGATCGTACTCTGGTTGGCCATACAAACTCAACTTTTTGGCAAGCCGGATTCCTCGGTCGGCGAGCCTCCCGTCGGAATGACATGTTTGCGAATCTACCAACCAGAGAGGCACCATGACCCAGTGGAGCTTCGATCCTGTTGGCGGACCTTGGGCACTTGCTGCATTGGCTGCGGTGCTACTGCCGTTGCTGGCGATTGGTCCGAATAGTGAGCAGTCGCGTGGGCGACGCATTACCCTGGTTGCGCTTCGGGCACTGACCGTATTGCTGCTGTTTGCAACGCTATTACGTCCCGCGTTGGAAACCACCGAAACGCGTCCACTGCCCGGCAAGTTGCTCGTCTTGGGCGACGTGTCGCGCAGCATGACGGTCGAGGATTCTCTCGGAGACGAATCGCGATCCGCCGCCATGCAAGCGATCCTTCGCGATTCACAGGCCGAATTTGCCGAACTAGGTGAGGCTTGGGAGCTGGGTGCCTACGCGTTCGACGAGCAACTCACGCCGGTGAAAGTTGAAGAAGGCCTGATCGACTTCCCGGATGCGGAAGGAGATCAAACTGCTATCGGTGCAGCACTCGATGACGTCCTCGCCCGGGAAGCACAACAACGGTTGGTTGCCGTGATGGTTCTCAGCGACGGCGCCCAACGGGCCTTTGCCCCGCGCGATACTCCGCCGCAGAACTTAGCTCGTCGATTAGCCTTGGACGGCGTGCCGCTGTACACGTTCACGTTTGGCAAACCGGCTTTGGGAGACCGCTCCGATGTCCGTATGAGTGACTTGCTCACCAACGATACGACATTCGCCGATACACCTGCAACCGTCAGCGGCGTGTTGACGACCAGTGGCTACCGCAATCAACCGTTCACAGTGCAACTGCTTTGGGAAGATGCTGAAGGGGAAATGCAGGTCGTCGACACCCAGCGTGTGGAAATGAAGGGCACGCGACGGCAGCAGGACATCAAGCTTTCGCACACGCCACGTGAGCCGGGTGAGTACAAAGTGACTTTGCGGGTTGAGCCTCCCGAAGGAGAACTCGTCACAGCCAACAACGAGCAGACGACATTTGTCACCGTGCTGAAAGGCGGCGTGAAGGTGCTTTATCTTGCCGGGGCTGCGCGCGTTGGCGGTGGACCGGGGATTGAGGCCCGGTTTGTGCGAAATGCGCTGGCCGCTCACGCGGATTTGAACGTGAATTACGAACTGCTCAACTATCGCAACCCGCGGATTGATTATCGGAGCCAACTGGAACGCGGTAACTATGACGTGTTCTTGCTCGGCAATGTTGATTCGGTCGCCTTCGACAAGCGCACCTGGCAGGCGATTGCCGATCGCGTTGACGACGGCGCCGGACTGGCGATGCTGGGTGGCTTTCATAGCTTTGGTCCGGGCGGCTACCGGAGCACGCCTCTGGAACGGGTAATCCCCGTGGTGATGGGCCGCGCGGAACGGCAAAACTTCGACGAACCGCCCCGCCCCGACATGCACCTCCCGCCCGGGCCGGTGAAGTTGGTTCCTATTGAATTGGGAGGTAGCCTTCACCCGATCCTGCAAATTGGTGAGTCGCCCACGGGGCAGTCCGAGCTCTGGCAAGAGATGCCGTCGCTCGACGGGGCGAACCGTTTCGATCGTTTGCAACTTCCACGCACGGCCCGAGTGATTGCTGAGGCGGACAACCCTTCCCGGTCGCCGCTGCTCGTCGTCAGCGCCTGGGGTGAGGGGCGCACGGCTGCCCTGGCGTTCGACTCGACTTGGCACTGGCAAATGGAAGGCGCCGGCGATACGCATCGCCGTTTCTGGCGGCAGCTCGTGTTATGGCTCGCCAAGAAAGACGACAGCGCGGGGCAACGCGTGTGGGCAAAGCTCGACGGGCGGCGTTACCAGCAAGGGAGCCGCGTCGAGTTCACCTATGGCGCGCGCGACGCACAGAGCAAGCCGCTCGCCGATGCGGAGTTCGACGTGCAAGTTGAACTCCCCGATGGAACCGCCAAAGCCATCCGCACCAGCGGCAGCAAGAAAATCAACAGCGCGAGCTTTGCCGAAACTTCCCAGCCAGGCGACTACCGAATCCTCGTCAGCGTCCGTGCCGGAGGCGAATCACTCGGCACAACGACGCTGCGTTTCTCCGTGACCGACCAAGATGTCGAGCTCGACCAACCCGCCGCGGATCCCACGCTCATGGCAGCCCTTGCCAACGCCACCGCCGAAGCCGGGGGCGAAGCGCTCGCCCCCGAGGAACTGCCGCAGCTTCTGGAACGCTTGAAAGAGAAGCGTGAGGAGTTCGAGGAAGAGATCGTCCAGCAAACAACGCTGTGGGATACGTGGCCAATGTTCCTCGGCTTTGTGGGGTTGCTGGGAACGGAGTGGTTTTTACGGAAGAAGTGGGGGATGGTTTAGCTGGTTTGACACGGATGATAGTGATTGTATTTATCAACGAATTTCACGAATCCGACGAATAAAACTGTGACCCTTCATTCGTGGAATTCGTTGACTAGTTATAGCACGGGCATGCTAATTTCTGTTTCTCGAACGACCAAAGAGAACTATAATCAAATGATGCATAGCCCACACGCTCTTAGCGGAACCAGACCATGACAACCGTCGCCAAGATCATTCACGAAGTCGAAAAGCTCACTGAAGATGAGCGTGCAGAACTTGTCGAGATTCTCAAGCAGCAAGACCTAGAGAAACGGCGTGCTCAGCTCCTGCTTGATATTGAAGAGGGTCGCAGAGAGTTTGCTGAGGGCAAAGGGCGGGTCATTGAGGATCCCAAGAAGTTCGTTCAGGAGATTCTTGATGAAACGGCAAGTTGAGTCATCGCCCGCTTTCGAGCGAAGTCTTCGTCGTTATCTCAAGAAACATCCCGAAGCAGCCGAAACCGTCGCCGAGGCCATCTCAAAACTCGGAGCGGATGCCTATACTCAAGAATTAGGTATCCACAAGTTAAAAGGGAACCTATCAGGCATCTTGTCGGCCGAACTCGCATACGACCTACGGCTGCTGTTTGAGATTGAAACTCGCGGGACTGCTGAGGTAGTTCTTCTGCTCAAGCTTGGCACGCACGATGAAGTTTATGGCAAGTAATCTAGCACTTGTTGTCAAGTTGCTAGCCTGCCTACTGATCCTCAAAACCGTCGCCGTCGTTCTCGCAAACTTCCCCGATTACTTCCCACCGGACTTCCGCTCCGATTTTCTGCTGGGCCGCGAAGAGTATTTCTTCTCCTGGTACCGCTGTGCGTTTTACGTTCATATTCTCTCTGGTCCGTTCACGTTGATAGCGGGGCTGTTCTTGCTCAGCGAGACGATGCGGAAGCGTTTCCCTAAATGGCATCGCCGAGTGGGACGAGTCCAAGTTGCAACCATCCTGCTGTTACTCACACCCAGTGGTCTGGCAATGGCTTGGCATGCCGCCACCGGTCGGATCGCCACTTGCGGTTTCGCCGTCCTGGCAGTCTTTACTGCAATCTGCGTTCTCCAAGGTTGGCGGAATGCAGTGCAACAGAGATTCCAGCATCATCGCCAGTGGATGCTGCGCTGTTATGTCCTGCTCTGCTCAGCGGTGGTACTGCGTGTCATCGGCGGAATCTCACAAACTTACGGCATTGAATGGACGTATTCGTATGCCGCGTGGGTGAGTTGGTTAGTGCCAATCGCTATTCTTGAGATTCTGTTTAGGGCGTCTCCGGCAACTCCGCGACAGACAACGTGAGCATCGCACGCAGTTCTTCTTGGTCAATATCCTTGGGAAGGGAATGACAACTGCCATCAAAATGAGCAACTAGCCCCACTCCCACATGCTGCCACTTGGTTTCCTCGTCGAATGCCAGCACTTCCTCGGGCGTAATGTCCTCGGGCGACATCCAGTGGACGGCTCTCTCGTGGGGAGCATCGATCACGGTAATTAAGCTTGCTGCTCTTTCGGACTCGCCGCTGAACTCTCGTGGTTCCGACCCTGTGAAGGCGCATCCAGGACCAACCACTGCTAGGTACGTTGTCAGGGTCTCGTCTTCGCCTGGGTAACTAGGGCACAAATAGGTTGGGAAAGGAGTTTCTCTTGCCTTGGCGTTGGCCGGGTCGTCCCAAGGCTTGGTGAAGTCGATCAGCTCGTGCAATGAACCACTTTCTATATAGGGCAATATGAGCGTCCGCCAACTATGCAGACGCTTACCACTTTCATCCACGGAGTATGCTGGAGGGAGGGTTCCGTTTGCCTTTTCATAGTTCAAGAGTGCCAGCGAAACCTGCCTGAGATTGTTTCTACACATACTCTGGCGAGCTGGATTTCGTGCAGTACGGATCGACGGCATTAGCAATCCAACGACGATAAAAAGCACCACTAGAACAATCAGACCTTCGACGAGCGTGAGACCTTTCGTTTTGTTTCTCATGGATACCTCCTTTCGCATGAGAATCTACTATAGCACTTCCCTATTCATACCACGAATCTAACGAATAACACGAATCTGTTTCACAGTATGCCTAGTGCCTCGGCATACCCTACTAAACTCTCAACTCGTAAATGCTTCTATCGCAACAGTAAACCAACTCATAAGGTTTTCTCCTAGAATCCTTCTTGATTCACTTACTCACTCGCGACAGTAAGCTTCTTGAGGAGCTCCTTAGGGTCTACTTCGCTAGGAATCAACCCAGCATCACCATCCAGATAGGCTACAAAGTAAAGAGCTGGATGCTTCGTATCCGCATCCTTGAACATTTGCAGTGTAGTCTTCAAGTCAATGTCATGGGGAGACATCCAATGCACAGCGAAAGCATCTTCAACGTCGATAACGCAAGCTGTCGTACTGAAATCCCTGGTGACACTTGCAAGCTCTCGGCTCTGTTTACCTGTAAAGACACACTGCTTACCAACCATCCCCAAATAGGTCGTAAAGCCTTTTTCTTCGGGCGAGTTTGGTGAACTCGGACATTGATAATTCTCGATCCTCGTAATTCTCGCCTCAACATTAACAGGGTCGTTCCACGGCTTCCTAAGATCTATTTTGTCGTACAGTGCGTTCTCCCCTAGGTACGGCAATATCAATGTTCTCCAACTATGCAGGCGGTCTCCCTTGCTGTTTGTTGTGAACGCTGGCGGCAGTGTTCCGTGCTCACGCTCATAACTTCGTATCGCTTGCGCAATACGTTTCAGGTTGTGTTTGCATGTAGCTTGTCGCGCTCGTTCCCTAGAAGGATGGGCATGAAAAGGGTTCAGTAGAGCCAATAAGGTGCCAATGATCGCGATAATGATTAACAGTTCAACAAGCGTAAATCCCTTGTGCTGATTATTCACCGCTAATCTCCATTGAGAGCGACTGCCAGTGCCATTTATTCTAGCACTTCTCTATTCAAACCACGAATCGAACGAATAACACGAATCCGTCTCATGGTATGCCTCGTGCCTCGGCATACCCTACGAAACATTCGTGCAATTCGCGTTATTCGTCGTTCCCTAGAAGAAACAGAGCAGCGTTTACCGCTGGTAAATCGAAAGCAACTGATAAGGCGGCGTGAGCGAAAGAATCGCTAATGCGCTTGAGTAATGCGCGCCGAAGTTGCGATCAGAGGTCGAGTCGCGGGGCCAGGCGCCGGTGCGGGTTTGGCCGGAGAGCATCGTGCCCGCCATCGTCGGGTAGAACTCTTTCCAGTGCTTGCCGCCCAGTTGGTACATGCCGTGGCTGGCGTAGTGGACGCCGTAGTGAAAGCGGTCCATGCGATTGTTGGGGACGGCAACATTGTACTTGTCGACCGGGTGCTTCAGCAGCCAGTCAGCCGCCTTGCGTGCTTGCGGGGTCTTATGCTGGCCCGCCATTCCTAGCGACAGGATCCCCGCGCCGGTCATGCCGCGTGAAACGATGCGATCTGCCGGAACAGGTCCGTAGACGAACGTGCCTTCCCGTTCAAAGCAGCGGATAACATACTTCGCGGCTGCCTGCATGGGTTCGTCAGGGACTTCAAAGCCGGCATTCTTGGCGGAGCGCAGGAACATCATGTGCCAACCAGTGACCGAGAGGTCCGTCTCGCCGCGGCCCGGTTCGTTGGCGAAACGGAGATAACCCCAACCGCCGTCCTCCTCCTTGTACGGTCCAGGACGAAGCTGTTTGCTGAGGGTGAACTTGATGCCACGCTCGATTGCTTGCTTCAAATCTTTCTGTTCTTCCGTGCCAGGGACCATGCCGTAGGCTTCGGTAAGCAACAAGCCGGCAATCGGATGGTTGTACATCGCGGTATGGGTGGGTCCGTGCCATGCGGTGACTGGCGTGTTGGGCGCATCGTGCGAAAACAGGCCGTCCTCGCGTTGCGTCGCCAGCACGAAGTCGATGGCCTTGTCGAGTTCTTCACCATAGCGTCCGATGCCTGGCGCGTGTCCGGCAGACATGAATGCCAGTCCGCACAGGCTGGTCACTCCGGGCTGGCCCGCGGTACGGGTGGGAAACGAACCATCCTGTAGTTGCTCGCTCGCCAACCAAAGCAATCCACGGTCAACGGCTTCCTCGACCTCTTCCCATCTCTCAGGCGAAAGGACGTCGCGAGCCTCTTCTGCTGTGTCAAAGGGTTCCTGTGCGTGAAGCTCAAGCGTGGGAATCCATGCAAGCAAACAGAAAAGCAAAACTGTCTTGAGGTGCAACATGCGAGGGTCCTAGGATGATCAGAATGATGCGGTCAATTTACTGTCGCTTAAGAAGTACATATCACTCGGAGACTTCATCCCTCATCCTTTACAAGGTATGCCTCGCGCCTCGGCATACCCTACAATCTTCTTTTGTGAAATCACGAAGAGTCCGTAAAACCACGCTCCGCGTGGTAGTGCCCAAGAGAACTGATACTGTTTTCAAACCGTTCTGACTCTTCAATTGGTTTAACCAACTCCAGAGTTGGCCTATTTGAAGAGGCTCGCGTCTATGCAGGGCTAAACCACGCGGAGCGTGGTTTGACTGACTTACATTTTTACCAGCAACTTGCCTGTCACTTTATCCTGAGCGTCAACCGTGCTTGCTTCTTGCAAGGCGTGCAACTCCGCGGTTTCTTCGAGCGTGGCGACCCGGTCGATTCTTGTTTTGATCGCCCCTTCGGCAAGCCAGCGATTGATGTCATCGGCGGCGTTGTCTTGGGCTTCAGGCGGGGCGAGAAACATCACGAAGCCGAGCAGCTTATTGCAGTTGGCATAGAACGGGCCAACGGGAAACTCAGGCCTAGCGTCGCGACCGGCCATGATCACCATGCGGCCACCACGGGTGAGCGAGGCGATGGCGGGCTCGAAGTTGGGTGTGCGAGCCGTTTCCCACCAGACGTGGACACCCTCGGGGTACTTTTCTCGCACGCGCTCGGCGATGTTCTCGGTGCGATAGTTAATCGTCAAGTCGGCACCGAGTTTCTGGCAGTACTCGATCTTTGGTTGGCTACTCGTGGTGGCGACGATCTTGTTGCCGTTTGCTTTGGCCATCTGCATGACGGTCGACCCAACCGCCCCGCTGCCGCCGCTGACCAAGACGATTTCGTCCTGCTGGAGGTGCGCTTCTTCAAACAAACCCAAGTGCGCCGTGATGCCCACGAGCGCCGTGGCCGCAGCTTGCTCGTCGGAAACGCCTTCGGGAGTTGGATAGAGCCACTTCTCGTCGACGGCGGCAAGCTCGGCAAAGGTACCTTGCCGTCCCAGCAGGCCTTGGTTCGAACCCCACACGCGATCGCCGACCGCGAACTTGGTAACCTCCTCGCCCACCGCTTCGACAACGCCAGCCAAGTCACACCCAACAACAAATGGGAACGGCAATTCAAACGCCACGTTTCCCGCGCGGATGTAGGTGTCCACCGGATTGAGCGCGGCAACCTTCACGCGAACGAGCACTTCACTGGCCGCAGGTGTTGGGTCCGGAAGTTCGCCAACAATGAGGTTCTCTGCGGGGCCCGTTTCGTTGATATAGGCGGCTCGCATGGCTGGCTCCTTCGAGGATAAGCTTTCAGATTCGGGTACGTGTTCGAGTGTGGTGAGTTTATACTAACGGAACACCAATCATTTTGAACCACAGAGCTGTGGTTACTTGGTTGGGGAGAACACGGAGGCTAGATAGCGACTTTACTCGTCAATCCCGTCATTCGAACCACGACGACACAACGAACACAACGCTATTATTGAAGAGGACTAAAAACACTTGAGATTCCATTCCTGTCCTCGTGTCATTGATTTTGAAGGTTCTGTCAAAGGATTACTATTCTCTTCGTAGTGCTCGTCGTGCCGTTGTGGTTTTCTCCCCCCTCCGTGTTCTCCGTGCCCTCTGTGGTAAAAAACCTAACGCAACCATCTCAATAAACGCTTGAACTGGTTCCCGAAAAAACTTGGCTGGATTCTGCTCGTCTATGTGGCGGCAATCGCCTATGCGCTGGTCGCGTGGTTGCCTTCGATCATTGATACCTACCAGCGGACCGCGGAAAGCAAGCCAACGCTCGCAACGGCTTATCTCGTGGGTGTTTCAATTGGCGGGCTCGTGTTGCTCTGTCTTTCGCTCTGGCTGCTGGGTCGGATGTGGCGGAACAGTTTGGGGAAGCAGCGCGATCGCACACGCCGGGCGAAGAATCCGAGCGAGCTTTCTGCGACCGAACGCCGCGCGGAGCTGGATGCAAATCTCGCCCGCAGCGAGCAATACACCTCGGATGCTGCCGCCGATGAAGCCTTGCGCGAACAGCTCAAGAACGACATGGAAGCGCTGGCTTCCAAGCGCGAAACGCAACGCTTGGAGATCGTTGCGTTCGGAACGATCTCGAGTGGGAAAAGTTCGCTGCTCAATGCGCTTGCCGGGCGGGAAGTGTTTTCCTCGAACGTCGTCGGCGGCACGACCAGTGCGCGGAGCGAAATCCCCTGGCCGGATAGCGACTCGGTTGTGTTGGTCGACACTCCGGGGCTTGCTGAAGTGCAAGGAGAATCGCGAGCAGCCATTGCCGCGGCTTCCGCGAACACGGCTGACTTGGTTTTGCTGGTGGTCGATGGGCCGCTCAAGTCGTACGAAGTAGAACTGGTCGAAGTGCTGGTGGCGATGGAGAAGCGAATCCTCGTTTGCCTCAATAAAGAGGACTGGTTCGACGAGACAGAACAGAAGGAGTTGCTAGCTCAAATTGCTGAGCAATTGCCGACCGTGGCCAATGAAGATGTCGTTGCTGTCCGAGCGGCGGAAGTCATGCGACCGCGGATTCGCGTCACGGCTGACGGTTCGGAGGAGACCGAGTACGTCCCCATGCCGCCCGACGTGACACCGCTCGCCCGGCGGATGCTGCGGGTGATTGAACGTGACGGCAAAGACATGCTGCTGGCGAACTTGCTGCTGCAATCTCGTGGGCTCGTCGATGAGGCGAAAGAACGCGTTCGAGAGGAACTCGACAAGCGGGCTGATGAGATCATCACCAAGTATATGTGGGCAGCAGGCGGAGCAGCGGGCGTGAACCCGTTCCCACTGCTCGATCTTGCCGGCGGTAGTGCGATTACCATGAAGATGGTGCTCGACCTGGCGAAGGTCTACCGCCAGAAGCTCGACATCGACATGGCGGCGAAGATGCTCGAGCAGCTTGGTAAGAATCTCATCGCGATGGTTGGCGCGACGGTCGCGACACCGGCGGTGGCGGCGGGCATTGGCTCGCTGTTGAAAACCGTTCCCGGCATCGGCACGATCGCTGGCGGGTTAGTGCAAGGCGTGACCCAGGCGCTAGTGACCCGTTGGATCGGTAACGTGTTCGTGGAATACTTACGCAACGAAATGAAGCCTCCCGGTGGTGGACTGGCGGAGATTGCTCGTGATAAATGGGAAGAGCTCACTCGCCCGCAGAATCTGCGAAAGTTGATTCAGCTGGGGCGTGATGAGTTGGATGACGAAAAGACGGACGTTTTTTGAACCGCAAAGGACGCTAAGCAACCATGTCATTCCGACGGGAGGCTCGCCGACCGAGGAATCCAGTTTGACCTGTTGTTGACTCAACTCTTGTTCAAACCGGATTCCTCGGTCGCTGGAAGCTCGGTCGGAATGACATGAAGTTTGCTTTTCACAAGAGGCTAGCCGCCTGAAGGCGGAACTACGAACGACTATGCCTGAAACCTCAACCACCCGCGACACGGACTACGCCGATGCTTTGCAATCGGTGAAGGATGCTGTGCTGCGGATGAAGGGTTGCAGCGATGCGGAGCGGAAGGAGTTGTTGGCCGACCTGACCGAACTGGAAGCGATGGCCGCGAAGCTCGAGGCGGGCCGTGTGGAGATTGTGGTTTTCGGAGAAATCAGCACGGGCAAAAGCGCCTTGATCAATGCAATTGTTGGCGAGCAAAAGGCGGCGGTGAACATTCGTGGCGGTTGGACCAAGGATGTCTGGCAGATTCCTTGGGATTCTTCGGGCTACGAGATCCCTGGCTTTGCCGGCTCGAAGGTTGTACTTGTCGATACGCCCGGCTTGAATGAAGTCGATGGAGAAGAGCGTGGCGTGCTCGCGCAACGTGCGGCTGAGCGGGCGGACATGGTGCTATTCGTCACAGACTCTGATCTCAACGAAACGGAGTATTCGGCGCTCGTCGATTTGGCCGCATTGCACAAGCCGTTGCTCTTGGTGTTGAACAAGACGGACCTGTATCGCAAGGAAGAGCTCGAAGACCTCCTCTCTTTGTTCCGTGGGGCAAGGCTCGCCGGGATTGTTGATCCGGAGCATGTGGTCACAGCACAGGCAAACCCTCGCGAAGTCGAGTACGTGATCGAAGCCGCCGACGGCAGCACCCGGACTGAGCATCGCAAGCCGAAGCCGAATGTCAGCGAGGTGACTGCCGGCATTGTGGAACTGCTCCACGCAGAAGGGAAATCATTGGTGGCGCTCAACGCAGCAATCTTTGCTGCTGACAAGAGCGACCGTATGGCGGCTATCCGGGTGAAGTTCCGGGAAGAGGCGGCTTCGAAAACAATCTGGAGTTACGCGACGATTAAGTCCTTGGCCGTGGCGCTTAACCCGGTGGCGGTGACTGATGTGCTTGGTGGCGCTGCCGTCGATGCCACCATGGTCGTGAACCTGGGAAAAATCTACGGTATCGAAGTCACGATGAACAACGCCAAAGAGCTGGTCACCTCAATTTTGAAGGCGGCAGGGTGGGTGATGCTGGGCGAGGCGGTCGTTCATTACACGTCGTCGTTCTTCAAAGCGGTGACCTTCGGTTTCAGCACGGTTGCTTCAGCGATTCCCCAAGGGGCTGCAGCGGGATACGGCTCGTACATTGTGGGGCAGGCGGCTCGGTACTATTTTCAGCACGGTGCTAGCTGGGGCGAGAACGCCCCCAAACAGGTGGTCAGTCAAATCCTCGATAACACTGACAAGCAGTCGGTGATCGAGCGGCTCAAAGATGAGATCCGGGCTAAAATTGCTACAAATGAGCATGCCGATCAGTGAGAATGACCTTAGCATTGGCCACGGATTTCACGGATGTCACGGATTTTTCTTCTTTTCTACATCCAATCGAGTTCTAGCTCCGTAGCCTTGCTTTCTCAGTGTACAGCGGCCACTATGTTGGAATTCCGGCTAGCCCCGTTCGGAGTTGGCCTTCATTCGAAAATTCTACGGGAGGTTATTGAATGTCTATGAAGCATATTCTCTGTGGGCTCTTGGCGGTTGGGGCTGCGTGTCTCGCGCTGCCTGCGGCACACGCGATTACTTTTGATGTTTCTCTGGATACAGCGCAGGAAGTTCCTACACCTAACGTGGCTGGCTTTAGCCCATCAGGCACGGCAACGGTCGACGTGACGATTGCTGATGGCAGCTTT
Source organism: Lacipirellulaceae bacterium (assembly GCA_040218535.1). Classification (NCBI taxonomy): domain Bacteria; kingdom Pseudomonadati; phylum Planctomycetota; class Planctomycetia; order Pirellulales; family Lacipirellulaceae; species Lacipirellulaceae bacterium. The sequence goes on from JAVJRG010000012.1 coordinate 351,120, forward strand.
ACCGTCGCTGGCAACTACAGCGGAATGACCAGCAATGTCACCGGGTCGCATCTGCATGGCTTAGCAGGCCCAGGCAGTACAGCGGGTGTGATTCAAGGTTTGGCGAACGATGGAGGCACAAGTGGCACCTTCAGCGGTGGAGGCACGTTGTCGGCGGCTAACCTAGCTGGCCTGCTTGCTGGGAATACCTACCTAAATATTCACACGATGGACAACGGCCCTGGCGAAATCCGCGGCCAAGTCGTTGATTCGGACATCGTCGTGTTCGATGTGATTCTGACCGCTGACCAAGAAGTGCCAACACCTGACGTGGCCGGTTTCTCTCCGATGGGTACGGCAACCGTGGTTGGCGATCGTAGCACGGGGGAAGTAGAAATCGTCGGCAGCTATAGCGGGATGACCAGCAACGTCACAGGCTCGCACTTGCATGGCCTCGCAGACTTCGGTTCGACCGCCGGCGTACTCATCGGACTGAGCAACGACGGGGGGACCTCTGGTAACTTCAGCGGCTCAGGCACGCTGTCGCCCAGCGATTTCCAAGGCCTGCTTGACGGATTGACTTACCTCAACATCCACACGCAAAACAACGGTCCGGGTGAAATCCGCGGCCAAGTCATTCCTGAGCCTACAAGCTGCGTACTACTTGCGGTTAGCTTGTGCAGCATGGCGATGCGTCGCAAGAAGTAATACTTCATCGAGAATAGGGCAGAGGGCACATCAGGCCGTCTCGCAAGAGGCGGCCTGATTTTTTGGCTACGAAGAAAAGTCCCACGCAGAGACGCGGAGTTCGCAGAGCATTTTCTCGCCGTTGCCCACTAGCCCTTGGAGCAAGCCGTGGGTTTTCTAAGGCTGTGCGAGAGTTCATTAACCCCGCGGCTTGCGCCGGGGGCTAGGGGCGATTCGATTCTTCACGTTCTTCGAGGAACCGTCGGAATACCTTGAGCGTTTCTTCGCTGACGTGATGTTCGATTCCCTCAGAATCAACTGCTGCTACCGCAGGGCTGACCCCTAGTGCGATGAGGAATTGCTCGACGACCTCATGCCGTTCTCGCGAGGCGGTTGCCAAACGCTTGCCTTTGGTGGTTAGCGAGAGTGGCCGGTAGGGCTCGCTCTCGACGAGGCCCTCGCTCGCTAAGCGGGCGACGGTTTTGGTGATCGTTACGTGGCTGACGCCGAAAAGTCTTGCCAGGTCGGCCCCACGGCATTCGCCCTTCTCTGCCACGAGATCGGCAATCGCCTCGACGTAATCTTCGGCCGTCTCCTGGGCGTGGTCGGAGCGTGTCCGTTGAAAAGGACGGCTGTATTTTCCGGTACTGGGTTTTTTGGGCTGCGGCTTCTTGGGGGCGTCGGTCATGAGTTTATTCTCGCAAGAAGTGGGACGATTCGCTAGCTGATGTTTCGCGGATCCCAGCTCGGCACCAATTCTCGAAGAAGTGTCTTTCCCTACTTCTTCCCAGCGAGGCGTAGCTCGCGGGCTACTGACCCAACACTTGGTAATTCTGACTTGACAGAAGTTTAGCTTCGGCTAAACTACCAATGTTTAACCAAGGCTAAATTTTGTCACTACGAGACTCTTGATATGAAGAAACCACACAGAGAAGGCTTCACGCTGGTCGAATTACTGGTCGTTATTGCGATCATGGGCGTGCTCGTTGGGCTACTGCTCCCCGCGGTCCAAGCAGCGCGTGAAGCAGCACGCCGCTCTCAGTGCACGAATCATCTGAAACAGATGGGGCTCGCCATGCAGAACTACGAGAGCGCGCATCGCGAGTTGCCCCCGGGATATCTTTCGAATTCTCATAGCTCGTCCGTCGCCGTGAAGGATCCTGCAACCTGGGACGCAGAGCCGGGCTGGGGCTGGGGTGCCCACCTGTTGGACTACTTGGAGCAGTCGACCATCTCACTAGGTGTTCATAAGCAAGAGCCCATCTGGGACGCCGACCACAGGGCACTCATTCGTACGAAAATACCGACCTTTCTCTGCCCCTCATCCACTGGATCGCAGGAGTCATTCCTCGTGCAGGACGAGTCTGGCAATCCCTTGTCACTGGGCGGAGGGAACATCGAAGTTGGTCGTTCGCACTACGTTGCCAGCCACGGACAGGAATCTTGCTGGGGCGACTGTGGTGGGGCAAGCTCGCAAGTCATTTTCTCGAACATCTACACCCAGGCGAAGACCACAATCAACCACAATCGCGACGTTTCACTCATTGCCGACGGACCGTTCTATCGGAATTCGAAAACGCGTTTCAAGGACATCACCGATGGCCTTTCCAACACGATCTTTCTCGGTGAGCACTCTTCAGCGTTGAGTGAGAAGACCTGGGTAGGCGTGATCCCTGGGGCGTTCACACATCCGCTATTCCGCTCGCCTGAAAACGGTGAAGACTCAGCGGCTACGTTGGTTCTCGTGCACGCAGGCCCGTCTGGCGGTGAAGAAGACGCCAACGGTCTACCAATCATTCATCCAGTGAACTTCCCGGCGTATCACGTGGGCCAGATGTTCAGCGAACACCCCGGCGGTGGGAATATCGGGCTTGGGGATGGTTCGACACGATTTATTACCGACGATGTTGACTTGTTCGTTTTCGCTGAGTGGTCAAGCATCGCCGAAAGGGAAGTACCGAACGAACTGTGATATGCATAGTTACACACGCAAGCGACTGCTCGCTCTTCTAGCGCTCGTACTGACTACTGGTTGTAGCGGTGCCGTGGAGACAAGCCCTGCTGCTTACGAGCACCTGAAGTCGCTCTATCAAATTACCAACCAGCGCAACTCGGAAACGCTCGAGCTCGTTGCTAGTAAAATCAAAAGCGATCAGGAGTCAGGAAAAATCACGTCCGCAGAAGCGGAAAGTCTCTTAGAGATCGTCGGTGACGCTCGCAACGGTGAATGGAAAGCAGCAAACGGAGCAGCGCGGGAACTCATGGAAGCCCAACTGAGAGCGAACTAGCGATTAAGTCCCGTTGGAACATGTAATCCCGCTTAGCACTCGCATGCTTGCCATAGGTCCTGAAGGTTCTAGCTGCTAGACTGGCTCGTTGACAGAGCAAGTCTCGGCGACTTAGCTAGGACGACCATGAGCCTCAAGAGTCTCGCTTCGCTTTTTACTGATGCCTACGAACGGTGGTCGCGTGATGGGGGCCCGCTGTTGGCAGCGGGTGTCGCATACTATGTTGCACTCTCTCTGCTACCCGTGCTATTGCTCTTGGTTTCGGGGCTAGGTATTTTCTTCTCGGCAACCCAGATGGGGCGGGATGCCGAGAGTACTATCATGCAGGCGGTTTCTGAACAATTGTCTCCACAATTGGCCGACCAAGTTCAAAACCTGTTTGCCGAAGTTCGCGAGAAGGCGAGCTTCGGTGGTCCTCTTGGTATCGCCGCGCTCTTAGTGGCTGGCCTTGCCATGTTTTCTCAATTCGACCATGCCTTTGATCGAATCTGGAATATCCACCCGAAAAGCGAACGCGGGTTGTGGCATTCCATTGCACTGACGCTTCGCAACCGACTCACGGCGTTCGCAATGCTGCTAGGGCTAGGAGCGATCGTCATTGCCGTGTTTGCGTCAGGCGTTATCTTGTCAGCAATCGCTGAGTTCGCCGATCAGTGGATTCCTTACACTCGGAATGCCGCCTGGTTACTTGAAGCTGGGATCACGATTGGCCTAAACGTTTTTGCGTTCACTCTGATCTACCGGCTCATCACCAAAATAGAAGTTCGATGGACCGATGCGGCCCTTGGAGGAATTTTCGCCGCAGTAGCGTGGGAGATCGGAAGGCAGTTGCTTTCCCACTTTGTGATCAACGGACGGTACACCACCGCCTATGGCTTACTTGGCACGTTCATGGGAGTAATGCTTTGGGCCTACTACGCGGTGAGTGTTCTCTTTTTTGGTGCAGAACTTATTCAAGCGATGCGTGCCCGTCGCGGCGAGAAGACTTAACCACTACCAAGGCTTAAGCTTCCAACCCAAAACGAAACCGATACCCAGACACCAGAGTGCGGCGACTTCTGGCTTTTCGCGGGCATACTCTTTCACGTAATCCACGAGATCCGCGCTAGGGGTGAGTTCTCCTGGGCGTTGGTTTTCTACACTGCTGTTGGCTTGCGGTTGATTCTGAATTGTTGTTTCCGGCATTTTTATTTCCTTCATCGCTTAGCATAGTGGATAGTTAGGCTCAGGATTATTTTTAGATTTTGCTATTGAACTAGCAGACTGATCACTAGGCTTAAGAGTCTGCTTCAGCCACTGAATGTTTTGCTGCAATTCCTCGGTCGAGCGCTGCCAGGTGGCAAACCCTTGCCGCAGCTTGTAGTAGGCAAAGCCAAATAATAGACCAGACGCTATCAGACCGCAGCCTGCCGCGGCAAATAGAGCACTGGCCCTCGTCCAATCATACTGCACGGCAAGCCACTCGCCCAAGGAAAACAGTGCTACCGGCAGAGCGGCCATTAACGTCAGCGTTCCCACAACCGCCAAGATCGCTGTTGAGCGTAACTTACGTGCATTCTCGACGGCGTCGAGTTTGGCGAGGCGCAGCTGCAGTTCACCGAGCTCAAGTGCGTCGTGTGCCAGGCTCGCGAAAGCTCCCGATGGCTTGTCAGTTTGACTGCCGCTGGCGCGACCGCCATGGGGCTGACCGTTCTGTGGGTGAGAGGCGTTCATTTTCTTTTTACCCACCAGCCGAACGTTACTCCTAGAGTCACGGCTACGGCAACCGTGAGGCGGGGGTGCGAACCGAGAAACTGTTCAATGCTTTTCACGCCACGAGCGAAGGCATCGCTGGCTGGCTCATCGGAACTGGAGCGAAACTTACCTGCCGAGAACGAACCTTCTCCGTCGCCAGACAGGTTCGAATCGGTCGTGGAAGTCCAGTACTCTTGGAGACGTTGGTCTGTCATGGCGGTTGAAATACTCTGTGAAATTGCTCCGACAAGCTTACTTTGGTCGGGAGTAGTTCGGCGTATCGGATTCCTCCGACGTAGACTGTTGGTTCTCCTGTGCCATCTTGCCCGATAATTCGCCCGCTTTTCCTGTCATGTAACCCATTGCGGCACGGGCGACTCCGGTAGCGGCAAGAGCGAACAGCTGGGCTCCCAGTCCTTTTGGCTCGCTTGCCTTACTCTTTGGAGCAACGACAAGCTTCTCCTCCTTGGCGAGACGAGTTAGCGTTTCGAGGTCGGGCGCGACTTTCTGAATACGTCGCGGCACGGCAGCAAAGCCAACAGCAGCGGCTATACCTGCGGCCAGCCACGGGTATCGCTTGACATAGTAGCGCCAGTCAGTCCGATCACGCATTCGCTGGCCAACTTGCTGGAAGTCGGAGTCCAGGTTGCTGCGTAGCATCCGCATGCGGCTACGAAGCTCGTCTGCGTCAGGTTTTTCGTTCACGGTATTGCGGGCCCCGTCGTTATTTCTTTAGTCGATCGCTGATCGCATCGGGCAGCACGCCATCAAGCTGACCGAGAATCTTGCGACCAACGCCTTCGGCCGTGATCCGATCAGTCCAATGAGAGGGTCTTCGACTACGGGAGGTCTGGGTCAAAATAAAACCAATAGCAAAGCCTGCTCCCAACGCAGCGAAGATGGTCTTGCCGAGATTATCACTGGCCATCTCGCGAACTTGGCCGATGCCCCGTTGGACGTACTCTTTCGCGCGATCTGCCGGATCGTGGGCAATGTAGCGGTCTTGTTCGGGGTCATACGTTTTCGAACGATCAACATTCTCGAACGGTTCAGTTTCGACGGACATTATCAGCATCCTTGTGCAAGTTGCAGTTCAGTTTGGCGGAAAGGTTGCGACTAGCGAGAACGCAGGACCAATCCCACGATGACACCGGCGAGCAAACCAGTTCCAAACGCCACGGCTACCGACTCAGCGGGGCGTTTTTGAACCTGCTGCCGTACTTGGCCGGCAGCGTCACGAACCGTGTCACTGGCTTGATCGTAGTACTGTTTAGCCGTCGCTGCGGCTTGCTGGGCAATTCCGGCTGAGCGTTCGCTTAGTTGCTCCAGCGTTGCTTCGATTTGCTGGCGAGCTTCACCTGTTTTCTGTTGGATGAGCCCAACGATTTGCTCGAACTCTCCTTGGACTTCGGAGAGTTCATCGTCGGTCAATTGGCCCCATTTCTCCTGAATGAGACCTTTAAGTTGGTGCCAGTTTCCGGCCAGCTGCTGTTGCGTGATCATCCTAAAATCTTCCTTTGTCTAAAAGAATTTGCGAGCGTGTACTCTTCCACAGGCTTACGTATCTTAACTGAATTGTCGGAATCTAGTTTTGCAAATACTAGCTCCAACGGTGCGTTGGGCGATCGTCGCCCGTGAGCTCACCAGCGTGGTGCGCTGTCGACTGACAACAATCGACTACCGAGAAAGTTGACCTCGCCTGAATCTTCCCGAAGTTGCTTGTCACGCCCGGGTTGGCCAACTCTAATAGCTTAGCACCTCGGGGCTACTTAGGGCAAACTCCGGGATCGCGTGGTCAGGCTTTATACTGCTGTCATCACTGATTATTCGCTCGCCGCAAGCGATTATAGTGATTAAGCAACCCTTTCTAGGCGGGCACGACCATGGCGACTGAAACTCGCAACCCTGATCAATCCGGCGCTTTATCCACAGGGCCGACCTCCACCCCGCCACTAGAGCTTCGAGCCGACCAGATCGAGAACGACGACGCACAGGCTTGCGATCTGGCGGAAGAAATCGTCGCCTGGGATCTCAAAGAAGTATCTTTGATGGTCCTCACCGTCTTGGCGTGTTTCTACACGCTTTATTTCACGCGGGCGTTGCTCTTCCCGATTGTGCTCGCCTTTATCTTGAATCTGGTTCTTAAGCCAATCGTGCTTCGCCTACGTAAGTGGCATGTACCTACGACTGTTTCAGCCGCATTAGTCATGCTGCTGCTTACCGGGATTCTAGCAGGTGGGATCGGGATGCTATGGAATCCTGCAAGTAGGTGGGTGGCTGAAGCCCAGCTTCGCTTACCAGCGGCAGCCCAGAAGTTGAAAGATCTCCAAAAGCCGATTGAACAAATCGCCGAGGTGAGCAAGCAAGTCGAAGAAATCACCGAAGTAGAAGGGAGGTCGAAGCCGGTGCAAGTCGAAAATAAAGAAGACAAACTCGGCAGTGCGTTGAATCTGACCGGCAGTTTCTTAGGCAGCACAATGATTGTCGTAGTGCTGCTCTTTTTTCTCCTAGCAGGTGGAGATCGTTTCCTAGAAAAAACAGTCGCACTCATGCCCAGTTGGCGTGAAAAACGCCGCGTAGTTGAACTCTCGCGTGAAATTCAGTCGCAGATTTCCAACTACCTCTTCTCAATAACGCTTATCAATATTGCCCTGGGCATCGTTATAGGCCTAGGGCTACATGCAATTGGGATGCCTGAGGCGGCTCTCTGGGGCGTGATGGCCGCTTTGCTCAATTACATTCCCTTTGCTGGTGCCCTTGTTGGCGCAACGATTGTCTTTTTCGTCGCCTTGATTTCACTGCCTTCGATTGGAGCTGCTCTCCTTGCGCCGCTTGTGTACCTAACGGCCAATGTGATTGAAGCCAACTTCATCACTCCGGCAGTGCTCGGTAAATCGATCAGCTTGAATCCTGTGATTCTGGTACTCTCGATCTTCTTCTGGGGCTGGCTGTGGGGCATCGGCGGTGTGCTTCTAGCGGTACCGCTACTAGTGGTACTGAAGATATGGTTCGACCATTCACGCACGCTTCACCCGTTGGGCGTGTTCTTGGGGAGGTGAGAGGACCACTGCGGAAAGTGCTTCATGCGACCCACGATTTGACCGTTTTCAGCTGCCGAGTTACTCTGAAATAACGGAAACCAGTGATTTCGAGCAATCTCCCGGAACAGAGTTATGCTGTCGCGAATCAGAATTCTGTCTGCCACTGCGCTGATGCTGTGGGCATTCTGTATTGCGGGCACGGCTAGTGCCGTCAACTCTTACCACATCGGCAACAGTCTTACCTGGGACAGTCAGCCTCTCTTGCTGTCGCCCGTAGCCCAAGATCTTGGGCTCAGTCACGAGGCTGGCTATCACATTCGCACGGCAACTTCGCTTGACTACTTCATTGCGAATCCTGAAGACGTCAACATAACTCCCGTCGAACCGTTCGGGACCTACACCAATGCTCTGACGAACCATGCTTGGGACGCAGTGACGATCCAGCCCTTTAACGGGCAAACATCGACGATGGCGACCGACGTGTTATCGATTCTCGACTTCATTGACTTAACCCGATCCAACAGCGCCAACCAGGATACCAAGTTTTATATATACGCCGCTTGGCCAAGGAGAACCGGTTTTCGCAATCGCTGGACGGTCGAGGTGGAAGATGAGCTTACAACGAACACGGTTCCCGCAGATCAGTATTTCGATTTCCTGATCGAGCGAGTCCGTCAGGAAACGGATGCCGAAGTCTACATGATCCCCGTCGGCGATGTGCTCTTTGAGCTAGATACGCGACTGCTCAACTCTGAAATTCCTGGGTTCACTACTCTAAATGAGTTTTACCGTGATGAAATTCATCTCGATTTCAATCATGGCCGTTACCTAGCCAATCTCACGACGTTCTCGACGCTCTTCAATACTTCACCAATCGGCATTAGGCCAACCAACGCGACGTTCGGCAACGATATCCTTACGCTCGAACAGCTAGACGCTCTCCAGTTGATCGTAAGCGATGTGCTTTCTCAGCATGAGTATGCGAACGTCAGCTTTCCTGTGCCGACCTTTGCCGATTTCGACTCCAGCGGCCAAGTCGGGCAAGCGGACTTCACTCTTTGGAGCCACTCATACGGTATCGAAGATCCGTTCGACCCGAATGGCGATGGCAAAGTGGATATTCTAGATCACAACTTTTGGTCAGCGAACGTCACACAATTCCATCCGGCTGACTTTAATCGCGATGGCCAAGTCAATCCGCTTGACTTCGAAGTCTGGGAGAACTCGGTCGGGGTTGACGACGGAGCGGATGCCGACCAGGACGGTGACACCGACGAACAAGACAGAATCATCTGGGAGCAAGCCAACGTCCCTTTCGACCCGGCTGACTTCAACGAGGACGGCTTCGTCGATGGCTTAGACAGCTCCGTGATGCTGAACTTCTACGGCCTCAGCGATCAAGGCGATATCTCTGGCGATGGCCAAACCGATGGCGATGACTTTCTTGCGTTCCAACTTGTTCAAACGCCGTATAACCCTGCCGACACGAATTTCGACCGATTAGTCGATAACGTCGATCTTGAGCATTGGCAACGCTCCGTGGGATACGACATCGCTACCGATATCAACGACAATGAGTTGACCGAAGGCATGGAGTTGCTTACGTGGCAACAAGAGTTCGGCAGCGTCTGGCCAATCGTTGGCGCCTCAGCAGTGGGTGTGCCCGAGCCCGTTGCGGCAACTCTCGTTTTCACTGCTTTCAGCCTGTTCTTGGCAGTCCGAACACGCGATAGCTTGCCGCGCCACTGAATTTGACTTTGGCTGTACAAGCCACTATGCTGCGAAAACGCTTCCAAAAGCTCAGCAGAAGTCCGCCTGCTATAGGATGTCGCACCAAGTACCCGCCTAGGAAACACCTTATGCTTCGCCGATTGCCGGCATGCCTCGCATGCTCACTCTTGCTCTACACTGTTGCTATTGTTAGCGTTTCGGCAGCCACATCTTCTTACCACATTGGCAACAGTCTTACTTGGGACAGCCAACCAAAAGCTCTAGAGTCTTTCGCTGCTGCACGAGGAAAAGAGCACGAGGCGGGCTATCACATCCGCACGAGTTCTTCCCTGGCGATGATCGAGGAACATCACGATGCGATCTCGCGCCGGGTGACCAATTCTGCCGAGCATGGTCGCTATCGGGAGGCGCTTCCCAGCCACAAATGGGATGCGGTGACCATCCAACCTTTTGCCTCCGGCGGCTCGACCTTTGCCGATGATCTCGACGTCATCCACTCGATGATCGACCTGACGCAATCGAATCCTGCGAACGATCAGACCCAATTCTACATCTACGGTGGATGGCGAAACCGCAACGGCTACCGCAGTATCTGGGAACGTGAGAGTTCAACGGTTGAGACAACCCGAACAGTTCAGTCTCGCGACTATTACGAAGATGTTGTCCGCAGAGTCCGCGAAGAAACCGATGCAGAAGTCTACCTAATTCCTGTAGGCGAAGTGATTTCGCGACTGGACTATGAAATCGAAGCCGGTGCGATTCCTGGTTTCGATTCTTTTCGCGATCTCTACCGTGACAACATCCACATGAGCTACTCGGTTGGCCGCTTCCTAGCGAGCCTGACGACGTTCGCTGTGACTCAAAACGAAAGTCCCTACGGAATGGAGGTCCCCGAAGACTTTTTCGGTGGATCGAAAATCCTATCTGCGGAACAGCAAATTGCCTTACAGGAGGTTGTAGCCGAAGTCATCAATGCAAATGATTACACCGGCACCGCGTACTTTGCCAATCCATACGAGATGGCTCCAAGCATCAGCATTGCAGCGATCCCTGAACCCGCGTCTTTGCTACTAGCAAGCGGAATAATCCTTCTGACACCAGGAAGGCCAAGCCGTCTTAGCAGGACAGCCTGACCGCATTAGGGGCTGCGGAAGAAGTTCACTGAAACGATGTGGTTGTTTCGATCAGCCGCGTTTGGGACTTCGATCACCTGGTTGAGGTAACCAACCTCGACTCGCCAGCGCTGTTTCGGCTTGGGTTTGAAGCCGACTCCGACGAACACACGGTTCTGATTGAAGCCCGCCTCGGCACCCCAGTCGGTATCGTTGAGGTGGTAGAACAGCTCGTCCCAACCGACCAAGGTCATCTTAGGCATCGAGGGGAGCGTGTGCGTCACGCGGAAGAATTGCCGCCAACGAAGTCCCAAGTCGTCCCCCGTTTCGATGAAACGCTGCTCGAAGCGTGAACGCGTTTGGAGCTTCAAATTGCCTACAGACTCCGTCCATATCCACTGCTGCCAAATGCGGTTCTCGTCGAAGTCCTCCCGCGACAGCGGGGTGGTCCGGATCCAAGCGTATCCGGCCCAAACGGAGTGATTTGGATTGAGCGTCCAGCCAACACCAGGTCGGATGATGCTTTGGTTGAATCCGTCAGTATCCTCCAACAGGCGAAAGTGGCCATCAAACCACCACTTCATTCGATCTTCTTGCGAATCAAACGCTTGCAGGTCGCCTTGGGCAAGAACGGCAGTCCAGTATCCTGCATCATCGACGGCTTGAGCGGAGCAAGCACTGCTGACGAAACCCGCCGCGATGCTGAGGAGCATGCTCGGCAGGATCCTTGCTTTTGGACGCATCATCTGACTGGTCTCGGAGAGCATTTCTGATAGGCTGACGACAGTTCCTGGCTTAATCGTTTTCGACAATTATTGGTGTCGGCATCAGTCGGGCGTGTCCAGCTAGCAAACTTTGACTTGTGGTTACGCTTTCCTGAAGATCGCCCGCGGGCTGACGCCTCGCGGCCTATGACTATTACGTTTTTTTTGGACGCCCATGGAAACTGTTCAAGGCAATCTTTACGACTACCCAAAATACTACGATCTCGTTTATGGCAGCGACTGGCAAGCGGAGTTTGAGTTTCTGGAGGACTGCTTCGAGATTCACACGGACCTGGTCGTCGAGCGTGTCTTCGAGCCGGCATGTGGCACCGGTCGACTGCTCGTGAAGTTTGCCGAGTCGGGCTACGAGATCGGGGGGCTCGACTTAAACGAAAAGGCCATCGACTACTGCAACCGACGGCTGGCGAAGGGTGGCTTCGACGAGATGACGTTCGTCGGCGATATGACCGACTTCGAATTAGCCGAGCCAGTCGACGCTGCCTTCAATACGATCAATAGTTTTCGTCACCTGGCGACGGAACAGCAAGCGCGTGACCATCTACGGTGCATGGCCAATTGTCTGAAGCCTGGAGGACTTTATCTGCTGGGCTTGCACCTAACGCCCACGGCTGCCGAACCGATGCAGGAGGAAAGCTGGTCGGCTCGGCGGGGGAACCTCGCCGTTTGCTCTCGTCTTTGGGTTGAGGAGAGCGATCTAAAGACACGGAAAGAGCGTGTGGGGATGAGCTTCGACGTCTACACACCAACGAAGCAAATGCGTATCGTTGACGCAATCTCCTTCCGTATCTACACGGCTCCTCAGATGAGCAAATTACTCGCCGCCGTTCCAGAGTTCGAAATTGCGGCCACTTACGACTTTGGCTACGACGTTGGAAAGCCAATTGAAATCGGACCAGAGACAGAGGATGTGGTTTTCGTGCTGCGGAAGAAGTAACCCGACACCACTTCTTTTAATTGAACCACGAATTCTACGAATAGCACGAATCGCCCGCTGCTACGGCTATCGACAGATCTAGAACCTGCGGTATTCGTGTGATTCGTGGTTCAAAAAGTACGTGAAGACAAAGCCTGGAGGCTTGATAGGGCTTCGCACGAGAGAGTTTTCTGGCGACAATGGTGGCAACCGAGCGAGGTGTCGCTCACCGACTATTACGTCGACAGCTTGAACCATTCCTGCCACCTAATTTCTATTTCTTCCTTGAGTGAAACACCGTCCACTGCCGCCGATTTGATTCCACGAACGTCGTTTCGTGAAGACCTGGATGTCTTCCTACGGTGTGCTGTTGAATGCGTGGCTAAGAACACAAGGCAGGAAGGCGACCGTTTGATCATAACGCTGACTGCTGATCAACGGGCTGCTTTTGGTGACGCGGAGGAAGTCGACGCTGATTTGACACCTGGCAGCTCTTTCCACGAGTGGTTGCTTGGGCAACTTGCTTCAGAAACGATCCCCCTCCACGCACGTCCGTCCAAGCAACCTCTGACGGTAAACGACTTAGTCTCTCCATTGTTCGCAGCCTACGAGGTTGAAGGGGGACAAGTGCATTTGGGGGGCTGCCAACTGACTGATCATCCCTTCTTCCGATTGACTTTTGCCGAAGACGACAAAACGGTCTGCCACGTGTTCGTCGCTCCCGACGGTTCGACGGTCGAGGATTCGCTCGTTCGCGAGCTGGGACTTGATGAAATCACTTCGTTCGGCGAACGCCATCCGCGGATCGACGATGCCGCGATTTCCGCACTACGAGGTGCCGGGCAAAGAATTGCTTCGAAAGCTGCAAGCAGCAGGAATCCTGATGCGACGGTCGGCCAACCGCTAGCTGCGACGATTGTCTGGATTCGACATGCTGATGGGCAGCTTCAATTCACCATTGGCGAGTCGACTGCGACTCAAGCGTTCAGTAGCTGGGCCCGCTTGCTCAAGCCGCAGCCATTCGTGGCGCGGTTCTCAGGAGCGAGTGGGTTCAATCTAGCAGCTACTGATGACGGACGTATCGACCTCGCGGATCAGATCGAAGCATGCGAGCATTCCGGTCGAAGGGTCCTCAGACAGGACCTGATCGAATGTTCCGTCACCAGTCAGAAGGTTTTGCCTGAATTCACGGAAGTTTGTGCAGTCGTTGGACTACCAGCCTTGAAGAGCGAGTTCGTCACTTGCGGCATGTGCCTGCAGCGAGTGAGCAAAGCAGCATTGGTCGATCAGACAGCTAGCGAGCTGCGTTGTCGTGCTTGCCTAAGCCTCAAAAAAGTCGGTAAAGATGACCCGAGGCTAGTCTGGATCTTCGGCGAACACCCAGGACTCGACCGGTGGGGTCGCTGGCAAATGGCGGAAACGGAAGCCGTCTACATTGCTCAGGGGGCGACCCTTACCAAAAGGCTGCTGGTGGTTGTCGATAAGGAGACCCTGGGAGTCCGTAGGTTAGCCACTTCGGGACTCCTGAGTCCGGGCTGGGTCGACGTGAGCGAGGCGACGCAGAGCGATCTTCTAAAATAGTGCCGCTCGAATGTCCTAAAGTTAGGCCTTGGCTGCAATTACGGCGTTTTCTTGAGCCTGGCAGCAGGGTGGGGTTATTCTGAAAATAACGAGAAAACGCTGGACTTAAAGGTTGACGTGAATACAATTTATAAGCTGGAAACGGCTCAAACCCCCTCATAGCCGCTTACCTCCAGACGCACGCAGTCGTAAGTATTTTTTTCCGTGGTTCTTGCCCCGCCTGAGGTGTCCAACCTTACCAAGACCATTGCATAACGCAGTGACGAGCGAACTGTCCTCTAGGTAGTCCCTCATAACTGTTCGCAAGCTCTTGGCCGTTGTGCATTCTCTCCTGAGGCAACCCTCGCCAGTTGTGGCTGACTTACCTGATTGTGCTGACTAGGTCCGGGGCAGTGGATCTAACAAGGCAGGAGCATTGAGGGCAGCGTGAATACGTTGCTGTCGTGCGCTTTGTTGGAATGTTATTACCTATTACAGCCCGTGTGTATGCGTCAATTTCTGTCTGCTATCAAATGGATTGATCGCTTCGCGCTCCCTTAGCGCTAGCTGTATGCAGCTAGATGTGCTGCAGCAGGCTGAGTAGCGGATCGGTTTCCAGCTGAATATTCAGAATTGATGTGAGATTTCGAGAGACTGTTCGAGTTGATTGGACGTGTCACTAGTGGACCTTCAATCAGATACCCGGCCAGTCTCGATTAGGAAAACCTTGGTTAGCCGGGGGCTTCCATGCAACTGTAACTTTTTACCAAATGCAAAGTAGGACGCGACTTACGACCCTTTAGTGTTAGAATTACTTACCTTTTGACGAGATTCAAGCGATGGCAGTCGCCTTGGTAATTCAGCTCGCTCGCTGGTTGAAGAATTTTTCAAGCGGAGCAGTGAAAGTTAAACCTTGTGCTTCTCAAGAGCTATCTTCTCCTCGCCATGTCTCGTCAGGACAAACCGCATTTAGAGATACCTTCATAAGAGACTTCCGAAAAGAATACGCTACGCCCGCAGCGCCGGTGGCATGGGACCTCCCCTCACTCTGCAGTCCATGCCCGCTTCGCCCTTCTCGTATTCTTCTCCGCAGCGATAACATTGGCGCACCATCGAGAGCTTCTCGACCGATGTCCTTTGGCCAAGAGCGCCCAAATTGTCGCTCCTGTTTTTGACAAACGAATCCTCCAGATACTCCCCAGGAGATTGACCCTTGTACGACGCAATGTTGGACCAAGACCTTGAGAACGACTCGGCAACCGCTGAGGTCGACGCCGATTTGAATGGCAAAGGCAAGAAGGTCGAAGATGATGATTCCGATGGCGTTTCGATTTCGATCGCTGATGATAAAGCCGAAGAGGATGAAGAGGAGCTTCTCGAGACTGAATCGTGGTCGGACGATCCCGTGCGAATGTATCTTACCCAAATGGGCGAGATCCCTCTGCTAACGCGCCAGGAAGAAATCAACCTTGCCCGCCGCATCGAGACGACCCGTACTTCGTTCCGTCGCCGCCTGCTGGCCTGCGACTACGTGATCCGTGCCGCCTACAAAGTGCTGAAGCGTGTCCACGAAGGACAACTTCCCTTTGATCGCACGGTACAGGTTTCCGTGACGGATCGGCTGGAGAAGGAGCAAATCCTTGGTCGTTTGCCACACAACTTGGCAACCCTGGAAACGCTGCTAGAGCGCAATGAGCATGATTACCGGATTGCGACCAGTAAGAGCGAGAAGATGAGCAAGCGTCGCGAGGCGTGGAAACGCCTTGGCCTACGACGCCGTCGAGCGGTCATGCTGGTCGAAGAACTTGGCTTGCGAACCCAGCGCATCGAACCACAGATCGCAACGCTGGAGCAATTCAACAGCCGAGTCATCGAACTGCAGGCTGAGCTGGCCAGATTGAAGAAGAATCGTCGCCCCATGTCGGAGCGCAAAGAAGCCCTGGTCGAGTTGCGAAACATCCTGCGAGCAACGCAAGAAACACCAACCAGCCTGCGAAATCGTGTCAACACTCTGCGCGAGATCTACACCAAGTACCAACGCGCGAAGCGGGGACTTAGTGAAGGAAACCTGCGTCTGGTTGTCTCGATCGCCAAAAAGTACCGCAACCGCGGCCTGAGCTTTCTCGATCTGATTCAAGAGGGCAACGCTGGTCTGATGCGTGCGGTCGATAAGTTCGAGTATCGTCGTGGGTTTAAGTTCTGCACGTACGCTACGTGGTGGATTCGCCAAGCGATCACTCGTGCCGTGGCGGACCAAAGCCGTACGATTCGCATCCCCGTCCACATGGTCGAAACGATGAGCCGCGTCCGCAACGTATCTCGCATGTTGCTCCAACGGCTGGGACGCGAGCCGACGATCGAAGAAACGGCCAAGGCGGCTGAATGTTCTGTCGAAGAAGCACGTCGCGTATTGGCCATGAGCCGCTATCCGATCAGCCTTGACCGACCCGTGGGTAACAGCGAGGACAGCCACTTCGGCGACCTCCTACCAGACTCGGGCGCTGAGAGCCCGCACATCGGTGCTGGTCAAGAGATGCTCCGCACACGAATCACCTCCGTGCTAAAGACCCTCAGCTACCGCGAACGCGAAATCATCAAACTTCGCTACGGCTTGGGCGACGGCTACAGCTACACGCTGGAAGAAGTGGGCCACATCTTCAAAGTGACCCGCGAGCGTATCCGCCAAATCGAGGCGAAGGCGGTTCGCAAGCTCCAACAGCCAAGC
This sequence comes from Lacipirellulaceae bacterium, assembly GCA_040218535.1. Taxonomy (NCBI): domain Bacteria; kingdom Pseudomonadati; phylum Planctomycetota; class Planctomycetia; order Pirellulales; family Lacipirellulaceae; species Lacipirellulaceae bacterium. The sequence continues at coordinate 367,675 of JAVJRG010000012.1, forward strand.
CGCAGCCAGGAGCTTTCGGGATTCTTGGATTAGCAAAGCCGCCAAAGCTAGTATTTCACACGACCCCGCAACGTTGCACAGCGTTGCGGGGTTTTTTCGTGCTTGCTGTGGAGTGGAGTTCCAACATCACCGGGAAAAGGATTCAAACTCTTGGGGCCAAAACAATGGGCGGTCTAATTACTTCGTACGAAACGAACTTTGAGCTTGTTCAGTGAGGAACATAGGAGTGCTCTTACAGAGGACTTACGAAATCCGTCGCCGCGCTGCCAAACAACTGACTGCAGCAAAACAGCCCGTCAGTAGGGCCGCAGGCTCAGGCGTTGACACAAACACGCCGCGGACTTGAATCGCGGCAATCTCGACCGTTTGGTCACTTTGGATAATAACGCCCGGCAGTAAAGGAATTCCAATCGTCATCGGAAAGGCAATCAAGTCCTCAAAGAGCAGATAATCTCGACCTTCCACCCCGGGGAAGAAACCTACCGGCGAGGTGTTCGATTGGAACACGCTGGAAAAGTTTAGTTCCAGTGTACTTGCCTCGGTCAGATAGACTGCCACGTCAAATGGTACACTCATGTCGAGCTCGCGAATGGCCAACATCATGCCGTCTTCGAAACGGAGGCTGTCATTCAGCGGCCCGATACCAGGTTGCGTGGTTTCGGAGATCCCTGCGCTTCCGAACGCGGTCACATTCGGCAATGGGGTGAACACGCCTTGAGCTGGCGTGATGTTGAAGCTTTGGCCGAACTCGTCAAGCAACTCCAAGCTATTCGAGTTGATCGAATTAGAATCAATCACATTCCAATGCGTGCCTGTCGGCGAACTCAGCACTCCCCCACTGCCAACATAAGCACCTGCACCGCCAAAATCGAGATTCAAGGTGCGGATGTCTTGTGCAACGGCAAACCGGCCACCGAAAAGTAAGCAAAGGCCAGCAACGAGGCTTGCTAAGTGAGTGAGAGTTTTCACGAGTACTCCGATAAGGCGTGGCGTTGATTCGAAGCGGGAAGGATCGATATTTTTTGAATATAAGCGGCAGTCAAAGACGACGCAAATTTATCCACAAGCATCGCGAACCGCCTTGGCGGGGGGCTTTACATTCCCGCACCGCATGGTAATCTTCCCGTCGTTGAAACAACCCGCGTTGGTGAATCCGCCAAGATTTTGTGCTTGGCTGAACAACAGGGAACTCCGGTGCGATTCCGGGACGGCCCCGCCGCTGTGACTGGGTATTAGGTGTTTGCATTCTACTGAATGCCATTGCCTGCGAGCGTTTTCCACGCTCCGGGTGAGAAGGCTGCGAACACCGCTGCTCAGGAGTCAGAAGACCTACCAATGCTTGTAGCGAGATGTGCTTGCGAGGGCGAGCAACTCGTGCGACCTGCGATTGTTTGACGGCCCCACTAAATCGGGAACGTCGCAAGCGGTTGGTATGTGCTATTCCCTTTATCCCTGCGCAATGAATCCGCCCGCTAAGGGCCGGCGTGCATTTACGCTCGTCGAATTGCTGGTGACAATCGCCGTGATCGGTGTACTTGTTGGCTTGCTGCTACCAGCAGTTCAGGCGGCACGAGAAGCGGCACGGCGTACGCAATGCCAGAATCGCCTGAAGCAGATCGGGCTGGCACTCCACGAGTATCACAACGCGAACGAGGCATTCCCCACGGGATGCGTCGAGTGGCGGCCTTGGGGAAACACAACGAAACGACAACTGGCATGGTCTGCGTTCCTGCTGCCGCAGTTAGAGCAACAGACTCTTTTCGACCAACTCGATCTCAGCAAACCCTTCGACGATCCGGCAAATCAGGCCGCTGAGACGACGCTCGTGTCGTACCTCTGCCCTAGTAACGCAAACTACGAATCGAACCAAGCCAGCGTCCCTAAGACGTTCGGCCGGAGCGATTTCGGCGGCATCTATGGGGAGCGGATCACCGGCCCGAACAACCCGGCCAAAGGAGTGATGCTGCTTGACCGGGCGATTCGAATCTCTGAGATCACCGATGGCACCTCGCAGACGCTGATCGTTGCTGAGGATTCCAGGTCACCCGATGGTCAGTGGATCAACGGTCGCAACTTGTTCGACCAAGCGTTTGCCATCAATGCGGCACCAAGCTTTGAAAACGACATTCGGAGCGAACACCCGGGCGGGGCGAATGGGTTGGCTGCCGACGGATCGGTTCATTTCCTTGCTGAGTCAACAGAAGAACTGGTTCTTGCCGCCTGGTGTACACGTTCTGGCGAAGAGCTGATTGAGGGTTGGTCTCCATGACGAGAACCATCCTACTGATGATATTGCTTGTACTTGCGGTGACTCCACTCTACGCGGAACAAGTCGTGGTCACCTTCGAAGAACTTCCACTCAGCGGTAGCGATCACTACGACGGCTGCGACGGCCCTGATTTCAGTTCGCTAGAAGCTGAATTTCGCACGGGCCAGTTCCTCTTTCAAGGCGACTGTTTCTGGAGTGGCTGGGGATACTCCAACGCGATCGACACCGCCACTGCTGGGGCTGGAAATCAATACAGCGCATATGCGGGTGAAGGCTCCGAAGGATCTTCACAATTCGGCATCGCCTTCAGCGGTCCCGATGGTGGTGGGGGCGGTGTCACACCCCTTGTGATGCTTCCCGAACGGGCGGAGCCGGTTAGCTTGCAAGTGGCGAACTCGACGTACGCGGCCCTCAGCATGTTGCAAGGCGACAGTTTCGCCAAACCCTTCGGGGGAATCTCGGGAAACGATCCTGACTGGTTCCTGCTGACGATCCTCGGGCAAGACAGTTCCGGCACGACACTCGGCGAAGTCGAACACTACTTGGCCGATTATCGCTTCGCGGACCCGGCTAATGACTTCGTTCAAGACGATTGGCAAGAAGTTGATCTCGCACCGCTGCGGGATCTTGGTGTCACGCAGCTTGAATTTCGCTTGACGTCTTCCGACGTGGGCGACTTCGGCATGAACACGCCCGCCTACTTTGTGATGGACAATCTCACGCTGGAAGTCCCTGGCAAAGATTTCGCGGCTGCGGATTTCAATGAAGATGACTCTGTCGATTTGCTCGATCTGAGCCTTTGGCAAACCAACTATGGCTCGATGACCGTTCCTCCCGCTGCACCCCCGGTGGGTGACGCTAACGATGATTCAGTAATCAGCGGCAGCGACCTGCTGATCTGGCAACAACAATACGCACCCTTTGATGCGAGTCTCGCAAACTCGTCGGCGGTTCCGGAGCCGTCGTCGATCTTGTTTGCTGGAATCTCTTTTTGTTTTTTCCTTCACCTTAAAACCTATCGAGAAGACTCATGAATAGACATCTCCGTCTGACAATTCTACTATTGGCCGTCATTGGGCTTTCAAGTACGCAACAGCGCGCCCTACAAGCCGCTGGTAACTTTCCTTCCTATCTCGACAACGGTGTGCTGCCCAGCGAAATCAACGGCTGGGCCAGCAGCGTCGTCGACTACAGTCCCACTTCTGAGGTGGTCGCTTTTGATTCCTTCGATGGCGGACCTCACAACGTGCCCAAGCGAAGTATCGGATACAGCGACGGGCGGACGGTCTCGCTGGGTGACCTTGATAGCGACGCACTCGCAAACAACGAATCACCGGGTTCAATTACGATCCGACTGAGTGGATTCGCTTTTGATGCTCCTGGACCTGACCTGGCGATTTTCGAGAACGCTCTGCCATTTGGTCCTAGCTCTAGCCACGACTTTATTTTCGCTGAGCTAGCTTTCGTCGAGGTCTCGACCAACGGCGTACAGTTCGCTCGGTTCCCTTCAACCTCGCTGAATGTCGAATCGCCCGCAGCAGATCCGCTAGTTCAACTCCACAATCCGTTCGATCTAAGAAACTTTGTGGGGCTGAATACGACCAACATCGATAATCTTGCTGGCATTCACCCCAGCGGCGTCGGGACGCCCTTCGATCTAAGCGATCTTGCTAGCGATCCACTCGTGGTGGCAGGGGAAGTCGACCTGAATGAAATCGTTTTCATTCGGCTTGTGGACATCCCTGGCGACGGTTCGGTCGTAGATTCTTTGGGGAACCCGATACTCGATTCTTGGCATACGGCGGAGTCTGGGGGACTGGACCTCGATGCGGTTGGTGCGATTAACTTCGTCCCCGAGCCCTCCGCCGTTTTGCTGTTTACCGCAAGTTTCTGCACATTGCTTGGCGTCCGCGTAAGGCGACCTAAGCTGTAAGCATATTCATACCCTGAGCGAGGCACTTCAGAGGGGGGTGCCTCGCTTAGCGAAGCGTGGCTCGTGGGATGGTTCGTCATACGATGGACACCTGGACTACTCCAGAATCATCCCGCGGGCTTTTTTTGTGCGCCCACGGACGTTCTGTCCAAATTGGCTAACAATCGCGAAACTAGCGTGAAAGTCACGCAGTTTGCGAATTCTTGCGGGCGAGTTTTCAGTTGGCAGTGTTCAGTTTTCAGTTCTTGTTGCCCACCTGACCTCGACCGCATGAGCGGTAGGAACCAAGAGAATCGATGGCTATTCTGAAAAGGCCAAGAGCAGGCAGACTGAACACTGAAAACTGAACACTGAAAACTCGTGCGTTTGCCCCACGAAGAGAAAAACGCTGCAGCCTGGGACGAGCTTGCACGCAAACAGGCGAAACTCGCCCAACCCGCACGCGACGAAGACTTTCGCGATCCGCTGGCGACGGTTGATCCGCTGGGCTGGCTGGGTGGCGACATTCGTGGCAAGCGTGTGCTCTGCCTGGCGGCGGGCGGGGGTCGCCAGAGTGCCCTATATGCAGCGGCTGGAGCTGTCGTCACGGTTGTTGATCTGAGCGGCGAGATGCTTTCGCTTGACCGTACGGTTGCCTCCGAGCGAGGCCTCGAAGTGCGAACTGTTGAGACTTCGATGGACCAACTCGGCATGTTTGCCACGGGTGAGTTCGACCTCGTCATTCAGCCGGTCAGCACGTGCTATGTTGCTGATGTGGCTCCCGTGTTTGCCGAGGTCGCGCGTGTGATCCGCCCCGGCGGGCTCTACGTGAGCCAACACAAGTCGCCAGTTAGTTTGCAGACCGCGCTGAAGCCCGACGGACAGCATTACCCAATTGCCGAGCCCTATTACCGCGACGGCAACGGACAAAACACTCCCCTACCCTCCCTCAATCAGCCAAGCCGCCTACGTGAAGCGGGCACGGTTGAGTTCCTGCACCGTTGGGAACAGATCCTCGGCGGGATGTGCCGTGCCGGGTTTGTGATCGAAGACCTCATTGAGCCAGTTCATGCCGATGCAGAGGCAGCCGTCGGGACGTTCGGGCATCGAGGGCAGTTTGTGGCACCATATTTTCGCGTGAAAGCGCGACGGATGAGAGACTTTAATTCTGATCGTAAACTCCTGAAGATCTGATCTCTCTAGGTGTTTTCAGCGTTCGGAGATTCTGTCTCTACGCTGCTTGTGGTCCCGATTCTGTCGCCAGGTTGATCAATCAATAACGCTATTTGAGATACTCCAGCGATCACGAAGCCGCACGCCAATGACAATAATTCCCAGCTATCGCTAGTGAGAAAGAATGGCAGTAGGAGCGCAGAATAGAATACGATCCCACAACCTCCATTCGCCGCTAAGAGCGTGCCTGAAACGAACGATCCAAGCAGCCAATAAAGGCCGTCGCTGTGATTAAATAAATGTAAGAACTGGGCCTTGTTAGCCAGCCAACTTGCTATTGCAACAATGAGTGTCAGAACCATGACTTCTGCTATCGAGATTCTCCAAGAATTCTTCTTGCTTGGATCGAGATAACCTCGTCGTCGGACACTAGTAACCAGTGCAACACCAAAGCATGTTGCCAAGACTAATAGGCAACACGCGCCAGAAATTCGCCCCCAAGACTCAAGATCATATTTCAAGTCCTGCCAACAAATGATCAAAACGGCCGTCCAAGGCACCAAGAGCACGGCCATCGCTACCCTCCATAGCCAGTGGTACTTGCCAACTACTACCCACTTGGAGACCAGAAACATCTGGCCAAACACGACACCGCCGCCGAAAACCCAGCCCTCGTAAAAAACTCCTGCTAGAAGCATAAGATTTAATAGAGCCCACAGACCGACAAGCAACCAAGTCAGCGGTCGTTGATAGAAGGTGGGCATAGTCGTGCTAGCGTTCTGATGGAGCGAGTTTCTCTTCTTCAAGTTTACACCACGAACTCTCAAGCAAGCCAACCGTTGAAAAGGGGCTGTATTCAAGCGAGAATGACAACTCCGCGAGACGTAGCTCGCGGGCTAGACATTACTGCCCACTGCCTACCGCCGACTACCCACTTTTGATGTCCAGCCAGCCCCAACAAGACATTTGTTGCCTCATGGGCCAGCCCGTGGCGGGTAACCCGCGGCATTATATGCTGGAGGCGGCCTTTGCCGTGGCGGACCTGGATTGGCGGTTTCTCACGTTTGAAGTCGTCGAAGAAGACTTTGAGCGTGCCTTAGACGGCGTTCGAGTGCTTGGTTTTCGCGGCGTCATGCTCGCACCGCCCCACCGAGCGGCAGCACCCGCCTTATTAGACGAGCTCACCGAATCGGCACGCGTGAGTGGTTCGGTGAATTGCGTTCAACTGACTGAACAAGGTCTGCTCGGCCACAATACTGAGGGGGCCTCGCTGAAGAAACTCGTTGAACAAACGGCATACCTCGAAGATGCCTCAGTAGTCATTCTTGGCGGCGGATTGCGGGCGCGATCGACCGCAGCTGAAATGGCGCTCGCTGGCGTCGGAGAACTGACTTTTGTCTGCCACGAACCCGAACCGTTGCAGCAGTTCGTCAACGGGCTTGTCGAACAGACGCCACTTGCGAACTGCTTTGTGGAACCGTGGCCCGCGGGTGAACCGCTCGCCGTTGCTGAAGAGTGCAACTTACTGGTGAACGCAACCCAAGTGGGTCGACTATCGCCTGATGAGCCGTTGCCGATTGTGGTGGAAAGTCTCACCCCCAGCGTTACGGTAGCAGATGTCGTCTCGAACCCTCCGGAGACTTGGCTACTTCGCCAAGCAGCCGACCAAGGCTGTCCGACGGTCGACGGACTGACGTTGCTCGTCGAGCAAGCGGCCGCGGCGTTTGAAATCTGGACCGGCGAGCAAGCGGACCGCACTGCGATGCGCGAGGCGGTTGAGGAGTTTTTGGCGCTGTAGGGTCCGCAATGCGGACCATAAAGTTCGTTTCCATGAAGTTGGTCCGCACAACGGGCCCTAAGCACTATGCCCACGCTCTTCATCACCGGCACCAGCACCGAAGTTGGCAAGACGCACATCGGAGCGATGATCGCACGATCGCTTGTCGCCAGTGGCGAAAGCGTGGGGGTTTACAAACCGGTTGCCAGCGGCTGTCGACTTGAGGGCGCAGAACTGATCGCCGACGATGCCCTTGCTCTCTGGGAAGCTGCTGGGGAACCTCGCTCGCTGGACGAGGTGTGCCCCCAGAAGTTCCTCGCTGCGCTCTCCCCGCCGACAGCGGCAGCACAAGAAGGAAAGACCGTCGATACGAGGCTCTTACGTACCGGAATCGAAATCTGGCGGCAAAACTACGATCGCGTACTCGTTGAAGGAGCGGGCGGTTTGATGTCACCGCTGTCGGACTCCGACTTCAACGCCGACATGGCTCGCGACTTAGGTGCCGCCCTACTGATCGTGGCGGCCAATCGACTCGGTGTGATCAACGATACGCTACAAACGGTCATCACGGCGAAAGCACGGACTCCGGAATGCCCTCTCGTTGGCGTCGTGCTCAATCAAGTCGAACCACGAACGGACGACGCAAGTTTGGCGACGAACGCAGTAGAGCTGTCTCGCAGACTTCGTGAATTCGAGGTGCCGTTGCTGGCGAGTGCTGGGTTTGGCGAAGAGAGTATTCCAGGTGTTGTCGATTGGCGGAGTGTGTTTTGAACAGTTGATGGGCGAAGGCTTTGAGATGGACTTCGTGCAACCGCAGCGTTGATAAAGATTCGTCCTTTGTGATACGCCGAAGGCGTTACACCCCATAGCCCAGGGTTCACCCATCACGAGCCCCAGCGAGTGTGGGTGTACCCTGGGGAAGTATTGCGAACCACATAGCGACCGAGCAAAAAGGTGTGATTACCGGCGGCACATGTACGAGGTCGCAAAGGGCCGAGCCAAACCTTTCCCATTTCGACCTCGGTTGCGGTCTTCCGGTACACACACCTTGCTGCTCGGTCGATTCTGGTTGTTACACCTTTACTCAGGGTACGATCACACTCGCTGGGGCTCGTGATGATCGAACCCTGGGCTATGTTGCTTATCGCCTTCGGCGTAAGAGCGAGCTTCCGCTAGGTCGGTACGGCTTGCACCTCAGCCGACTCCCCCATGCGGCTCTCAGCCTCGCTGGTGTCGATTTCTAGACGCATGGTGACGCTCCAGCGACCATCGGCGTCGGGGATCACCACCCAGTGCGGAACGACCGCCACTGATTGGTGAACGAGTTCGAAGCCGCCTTCGCTTTGGCTCACCGTTTCTACAGGATAGGCCCAGACGGGCGTCGGACGCTCGAAGGTGAGGCCCAGGCGAATGCCCAGCCAGCGGTCGACAAGCCCCAGTCCGGATGTCGCTTCGAGATTGAGCTGTGTTCCAAGTTGTCCAATGCCATTGCCGTCCTGGTCGGTAAAGTATCGATCGTCCGCTCCGGCAGGAAGTCCCGAGAAATTGAACTCAGGAGCCAAATGAAGACCGATATCGCTAGGCAAGTTCTCCAGTAGATAAGCGATCTCTAAAGTTGAACCGTTGCTATTGAGCGTAATTCCCTTCGTCAGCTTGATCTCGCGGCCGTTCACGTTTCCTTGACGTGACATCTGCAACTGAACGCGACCTTCCCCGCGGCGGAGCTTCGATTCGAAGCTGCCATGGACAAAGTCTCCGCGTTCTTCAGCGGTGCCGGAGACGACTTGCTCAAACGGGACATCATCAGCGTAAAAGTGATCGACTAACGAATTTCGACGATACGCGTCGTACTGCAGTCGCTCGTCGAGGCCTTCCTGCTTGAACACGACGCGATCATGGATGCTGGCCGCACCGTCATCGCCGTGATTCTCACCCTGGAGGACTTTGCGATGGTATGCTTCCGCTCGACGAGTAAGCGTAGCCCCTAAGTTATGGCAGATGCTGTTGACGTCGAGCTCGTAGATTTGGCCACCCTGAGCAGGAGCAACCAGGGCCATCAACCGGTTATTGACCAAGCGTACTTCCTGCCGCCCGTCGAAGTTGTAATCTGCTGCCGTGACCTCGACAAAGTTCCCTTCGTTTCGCCAGCCGCGACCCTCAGCTTGGTCCAAAAGATTGTCCGCGGCGATGAGTTTCTCGAACACCGCATTACGAAGGTGTGGCAAATAGATGCCGCCGAAGGCACCATGCCAGTAACTGCAGTTGCACTGTCCGCGGTAGAGTTCACGGCGGGCCTGTTCGATGAATTCCCCTTCGATTCCTCGGTCAATCGCGTCCTGCAAACGACGGCTCACCATCTGCATGCGTGAGTACATCACGTTCGTTTCAGGGTACTTCACCTTGAAGTTTCGCCAGTAGCCACCACGTACGAAAGGCTGAATCGCGTCCCAATGGCCTGCGTCCTGCAGATCGTGCTGAGCATCCTCGTATTGATTGATCCGAGCCGCGGGCAACGACCACTCGGTCATCTCGCGGTAACTCCCCTCAGGAATATAAACCTTGCCCAACGGCGGCACGTTCTCCAGAGCTTCGGTCGGCGTGGTAACCTTTAACCAATCACTATTCTCCAGGAGTGCTTGGAAGAAACGATCGAGCCAGCCATGTTCGTAGACATGCTCCTTCGTTCCCGGCCACGTGCCGAACTTCTCGCCATCGTCGCCGAATACCATCACGGCACCAGGGCGACGTTCGGCAACGCTCCGCAGATAGTCAATCGTCTCATGCGGTTCTTGGAAGGGAAGAAGATAGCGAAGCCGTTCACTGCCGGGGAAGACGCGCAACAGATGGCAATCGTCTTCGGTGACGTAGTACCCGTCGAGTTGCTCGTCCGCGAGGCCCGCATTCTTAAAGTGGAAGTCATCGAGTACCGTGTACTCGATTCCTGCTTTGACGACATCACTGGTGAGCGATTGCTCCCAAACACGCTCGGGCATCCACATGCCGCGGACTTTCGCTCCGAGGCGATTCTCGAGCCAATCGCGGTACGCTTCGATCTGGCCAATCCGATCACGCGAAGGAATCATCGGGAGGATCGGTTCCATCAACGGCCCGCCGACGATTTCTACACGCCCCGTAGCGACGAGCCCGGCGAGCCGATCCACGTATTCGGGGTGGTGCTGGTCAAGCCATTCCATCAGCGAACCGCTCGTGTGCAGCGCGATCCGCAAGCCCTCGTACCGCTCGAAGACATCCAGAAACGGCAGGTAACTATCGCGGTACGCCTGCTCGAACACGCCATCGAAGTTGCCGATGGGCTGATGATTATGCAGGACGAGAACTAGGCGGAGAGGTTGATTCATAGCGATCGCGTAATACTCAGCGGCAAGGCCGGTAGGAAAACTTTGCGGACAATCGTCGCTGCACCGATGATGTGCGACGCGACAATTCTAATAGCATTGCGTTTTTGCCTGATTATCGCCAGTCGTCGCGGCCCCGAATCGGTGAAACGGCGGTGATTCGCAGAGATTTCTCACCGCAAGATCGGTAGGAAGCGTGTGGGCGACGGAGAGTACCCAAGTTACGGGACCGGCAAAAACTAGCCCGCGAGCGACGGAGAGCTTTTTAATGAATCGTTGACCGCAGGCGCTCCGCGGCGAGTTCTGGAGCGACGGAATTGATCATCACCCCGCTGCCCAACTCCAACCCGGCCAGCCTAGATGTGCGAGGAAGCAGTTTCCAGTGCCAACGATAAGATTCGTCAAAGTCGTCGACTGCCGGAGCTGTGTGCAGCATCAAGTTGTAAGCCGCATCAGGCAAGAAGCTGCCCAGGGCCTTCAGCAGTGTCAGAAGCACCTCAGCCAAACCAGCGATCACCTGGTCACGAACTTGTTCGAAACGCGGCTGATGTTCGTTTGGCAAAATCCAAGTCTCGTAGGGGAGGCGTGCTGGGTAGGGACAGAGCAGCGTGAAATTCTTATCCGCTAAGACAAGCCGGTCCCCGCTACTTTGAGCTTCGGTAACCGCTGCACTGAAATAGCAATCCCCCCGTTCTCTTCGATACGCATCGGCTCGTCTCAGTTCGTGGGCGAATCCCTGCGGAAGAAACTGAAAGGCCGTAAGCTGGCTATGCACATGCGCAAGCGAAGCACCTGCAGCAGGGCCAGCGTTCTTGAAAAGGGCCACGGACTGATACCGCTTGTCAGCGAGCCAATACCGCAAACGATCACGCTGGACGGTTAGAATCCGCGTCCATTGCTGGACATCCAAATCTGCAGGATCGGTGACATGCTCCGGCGACTCGATAATCACTTCATGCATCCCAAGCTCTCCGGTGACTGCCGGATACTTGTTGGGAACCACTCGCACTTGCCAATTGCCTTGCTCATCGCAACTCTCTGCGACCGTGGGAGGCGTTTCTTGCTCGTGACCGGCGCAAAAAGGGCAACCGCGTTTACTAGCCGGCGAGCTACGCTCGGTGAGGGAATCGTCAACGACGAAGTCCTGCGGTCGCAAGCTTCGATCCGCGGCGATTAGTACCTGCTGGCCGGTGAGTGGATCGATGCGGAGCTGGTTCATTGCCTGCTTTCCTCGTTCCCACGCTCACAACGCATAAAAAACATCCAAAACAGACCTAGGCTGACCACCCCAACCAATGCGCCCAACCAAGTGCGCCCGAATAGTGCAGCAACGGCCAGAAAAGGAGCAAGCATCATCACGTGAGTCAGTGGAACTTCGTAAGGTGAAGACACCCTGACGCGATGAAGCCTGGTAATCGTCACGTAACAAGAGACACAAACAGCCAACCAAAAAGTTGCCAATAGAAGTCCACGTACTCTAAACTGAGGCCGAGGGACCTTCATGGCGATCTGTCGATTCCGCTGCAAGATAGTCGACTCAACCCGCGACCGCTTCCATTTTCTTTGCCAGCGTCCGTTCATACAACTCGCGATACTCACCCGCGCTGCGACCCCAGGACCAGTCTTGCCGCATTCCTGTGGACACGATCTGAGCCCACGTGTCGGGGCTGTTATAAATGCCGCAAGCACGGTGCAGGGTTTCGCTTAAAGCATACGCAGAATAGTCATAAAACGTGAAACCGGTCGCGGTGCCGTTCTCGATCGTTTCTTTGTGGGCGTTGACGACCGTATCGTTCAAGCCGCCCGTTTCGCGTACCACAGGTACGGTGCCGTATTGCAAACTGTAGAGTTGATTCAGCCCACACGGTTCGTACTGGCTGGGCATCAGGAACATGTCGGCCCCCGCCTCGATGACGTGCGCCAGTTCATTGGAGAACTCTAAACGAACGGCTATCCGATCAGGAAACTCCAAGGCAAGGTCGGCCAACATTGAGTGATACTTGGGAGCACCCGTCCCCAGAATCACCCACTGGGCAATCGGGTCTCCGGCGTTGCCTTGCTCCGCCCAGTCACGCATCACGCGAGCAATCAGGTCAAAGCCCTTCTGATCTGCCAGTCGCCCCACCGCGGCTAGAAGTGGGACCTCTGGTTGCTGGGGCAACTCCATTCTTCGCTGAAGCTCGGCTTTGCACTTGGGCTTTACCTCTCGCCATGTGTCAGCGTTAAAAGTGTTCTCGCCAAGGAACTCATCGGCCACAGGGCTCCAAGCAGAGTAGTCAACGCCGTTGATGATTCCCGAAAGGTCGTCACGGCGATGTTGCAGGATGCCCTCAAACCCGCAACTGAGCGGCGGCTCGAGAATCTCTCGGGCGTAGGTGGGGCTAACCGTGGTGACCGCGTCGGCAAAGGCAATGCCCGTTTTGAGGAAGCTCAACTGGCCGTAGTATTCCATCTCATGATGGTTGAAGTGCTTCCAGTCGATCCCAGTGAGGGCCATGTCCCAGTGCCAGAAGTTGCCTTGATAGGCGAGGTTATGGATCGTCAAGATCGAGGGCAGTCGGCCCAATTGCGGATGATCGTTGTAGACGGTCTTCAAATACGCTGGTGCCAGCCCGGCGGTCCAATCGTGACAATGGACCAGATCGATGTCGAGGCCCAGCTTAGGAATCGCTTCGAGAGCCGCTCGGTTATAGAAAATAAAGCGTTCGCTGTTGTCGTCGTAATCCTCGCCCGCCTCGTTGTAAAGTTCGGGGCGGTCGAAGTAGTCCTGGTTCTGGACGAAGTAGACGGTGACGTCAGACTCTGGGAGACGCCCCCTCAAGTAGTGCCCTTCGACCAGCTTCTTGCCGACGGGGATTTCGAAGTGGATGTCAGTCGGTTCAATCTCCAACCCCGCTTCGTAAATCGAGCGAAACGCAGGCATGACGAGCGTCGTCCGCACGCCCTGCTCGACCAACGCTTGCGGAAGGCTGCCACAGACGTCGCCCAAGCCGCCGGTCTTGGCGTAGGGCGTGGCTTCGCTGGTTACGAAGAGTACGTTCACAGGATTGCTCTTATGTTTGAGATTACTCAGCTTTTTATTTGAACCACAGAGTGCACGGAGAACACGGAGATAAACTGAATTAATCAGACATTCTCAAGGAACGAAACTTATAGTGAATCTAGTGCACACTTGCTTCTTCGATACAAATACAATCCATAGGACAACACTCTTTTGCAGATCGTATTTGATCATGATGGCTTATGTAGTAGCTCTCGGCGTCCGTTTTTATAGACGCTGTCGTATCTCCTTCGTTGATCTGAAATACCTCGGGGCACTCCGCCACACACATAGCGTGTGCCATGCAATCCTGCTTCACAATCCAAAGTCTAATTATCTTGCCCATCGAATCTCTGATGAGGGCTGGTTGGTGCCTACCTACTTATGGATCCTCAACAATCTTCCTCCGTGTTCTCCGTGCCCTCTGTGGTTCAATCAGTCTTGGTATCGATTACGAAACAGTTTGCCCCACGACTGAGCCGATTGCCTCTGCCACATACTTCAAATTCGACGGAGTCAGCCCAGCGACGTTGATTCGCCCCGAGCCAACAATATAAATTGCATGTTCGTCACGCAGGGCGTCCACTTGTTCTTTGGTTAGTCCGCTGAACGAAAACATCCCGCGTTGCTGGGTGATGAACGAATAATCGCCGGGGACGCCCGCTTCCTCCAAAGCATCGACGAAGCCTTGTCGCATATTGTTGATGCGGCTCCGCATGTCCGCCACGTCTTGCACCCACTGGGCTCGCAACGTGCTGCTGCGAAGAACTGTGTTCACAAGCTCCGCACCGTGGGCGGGCGGGTTGGAGTAGAGCTTGCGAATCACCGCGTTGACTTGCGTCTGCAATGCACTTGCCGATTCGACATTCGCGCCAACCACAGCCAACGCACCGACACGTTCGCGGTAAAGGCTGAAATTCTTGCTGAAGGAACTGCAAATCAGTAGTTCGGCGCCCTCGCTAAGAAAAGCTCGAAGTCCGGCGGCGTCTTCCTCGATGCCGTCGGCGAAGCCTTGGTAGGCGAAGTCTAACAGTGGCAGTACGCCCCGTTCGCGCAAGACACTGGCGATTTCTTCCCACTGCGCAACCGTCGGATCCACGCCGGTTGGGTTGTGGCAGCAACCGTGAAGCAAGACTACATCACCAGCAGGAATCTGCTTCAGCGCTGCAAGCATCCCCTCGAAGTCGAGTCGGTTCTGCTCCGCGTCAAAGTAGGGGTACTTCTTCAGCTCAAGCCCGCAGGCGGCAAACACATTCGGATGATTCGGCCAAGTCGGGTCGCTGTGCCAGAGGGTCGCTCCGGGAAGGTTCGCCTTGATGAACTCACCCACCACGCGCAACGCCCCCGTGCCTCCCGGGGTCTGGGCGGTCGCCACGCGCTCCGTTTCGATGACTTCGTGACCCGCGCCGAAGAGTAACTCGCAGACTGCTTCGCGATACTCGGGCAGTCCTGGAATTGGCAGGTACGATTTGGTGGCCGCCTCTTCAGCTAGTTGCTTTGCCGCGGTGCTGACACACTCCAAGATGGGCGTTTTCCCTTGTTCGTCTTTGTAGACGCCTACACTCAGGTTCACCTTTTCCGAACGAGGGTCGCTATTGTAGGCAGCGGTAAGGCCGAGGATGGCATCGGCTGGGGCGGGTTGGATTTTCTCTAACATCGCTTCATTGTCAAAATAAAGTTTTGAGCAGGTTCGCTTCTGTCAACGAATTGCGCGAATCTCACGAATGATCCCTCGAAAACAATTCGTGAGATTCGTGCAATTCGTTGATAAAACAAAGTCGGCTGATAAATGAACTAAGAAATCAAGTCGTTGACCGGCAGCAATATGCCGTGCGAGAATAATATCATAGAACGTCCTTGGGCTAGTTCCTAGTCCGCCATCTCCTTCCCCCTTCCGCCCTCCACGTTCCCCCCTTTGAACATGTCGCCGACCCAAGCCTCTGAGGAAAACTCCCAGCTCAAAGTTGGTCTGTGGCTGATCGGCGCGCGTGGCGGAGTAGCCGTGACAACGATGGCCGGGCTGATTGCTCAACAACGGGGTCTTTCGAGTAACAGTGGGCTAGTGAGTTCGCTCCCCCCTTTCGCACCGCTGCCTTTGGCCCGATGGAACGATTTCGTTGTCGGCGGTCACGATATTCGTGAGGCTCCACTCATTGAGGAACTAGAGCGATTGCACACCACCAGCCGAGTACTTTCGCCGACGCTTGTGGAAGCGTGCCGTAGTGAATTCGAGGAAATTGAAAAGCGGATTCGCCCCGGAACTTTGTGGAACGTTGGCGAACGAATTCGTTCCCTGGCCGGCCCTGCTTCAGCAGGCCGGAGCAGCGGAGAGGACCGGGGTGCTAAAGCCCCCACGGCCAAGACTGGTGAAGAAGTAGTAGCGGCGGTCCGGGCAGACCTGGCGGAGTTTAAAGAAGCGAATTCGCTCGATCAGGTCGTAGTTATCAATCTCGCTTCAACCGAAGTGAGCCCGAGCGAATCAAACTCTTGGCCCACCAAGTGGGAAGCGTTTAAAGAGTTACTGCCCACTGCCGACTGCCGACTGCCCGCTAGTTCTCTCTACGCCATTGCCGCGCTCAACGGGAGAATGCCTTACGTCAACTTCACCCCGTCGCTGGGCTCAGCTTTGCCGGCTCTCGACGACTTGGCTCGCCAGCGAGAAACTTGCCATGCGGGACGTGACGGTAAGACCGGAGAGACGCTGCTCAAGAGCGTCCTCGCTCCGATGTTTGCCGCTCGTCACTTGGAAGTGATGAGCTGGGTCGGGCACAACATCTTCGGCAATCTCGATGGCAAAGTGCTAGACGACCCGGCGAACAAGCAGGCCAAGCTTTCCAGTAAAGGCAACCTGCTCGGCGACATCTTGGGGTACGATCCCCAATCGCATATTTCGATCGAACACATCGAAAGTCTGGGCGATTGGAAAACGGCCTGGGATCACATCCACTTCCGAGGCTTTCTCGATACGCCCATGACCTTGCAATTCACGTGGCAAGGCTGCGACTCGCTGTTGGCCGCCCCACTGGTGCTCGACCTCGCGCGTTTTACCTTGCTCGCTCAGCAGCGTTGTGAGGTTGGTGCGTTGGAATTCCTCGCGAGCTTCTTCAAGAGCCCGCTCGGCGAGGGCGATCAATCGTTTGCCGCGCAGTATGAGCGACTACTGGCTTGGGCAACATAGTAGCCATATCGCTCCGCGATATGAACTGCGACGCCGCCAACACGCGTTTTACATCACAAAAGTGCGCAATGTCTTTCGATACGCCGCTTTCATCCCGCGGAGCGAGATGGCTACAGTGACTTAATCAACTTTTTGAGCCGCTTCCGATAGCCATAATGCTCGACCTCAAGCCGGTGACGGGGTGAATTCTTGAACTTCACTCCGTAGTCCTGCGGCTGCGACACTTTCTTCAACTCCTGAAAACGTGCGTATCGCGTTGATTCTTGCTGCCTCGCCTGTATGTACTTTGCCACTAACTGCGACTGATAGTCGACAAGCCCCCACTGTCCGCTATCGGGTTGGATGAGTCCGATACAAAACAGATCGTCGCGCTGGGGGTGAAAGATGTTTAGAAACAGTTCGGGGGCGCCGTTGCTCCAATTCAAATGCTGCTCATCAACAAAGGGAAAACTCACGCGAAAACCGGTCGCGTAGATGATGAGGTCGATCTCTTCGATGGTGCCGTCGGCGAATTCCACCTGCTGCCCCTCGAAGCCGCGAATGTCGGGCTTCAACTGCAAGTCGCCGTGGCCCACATGGTGATGGATTTGTGAATTGATCACAGGGTGCGTTTCGAAGAGCCGGTGATCGGGCGTAGGAACACCTGTTCTTGTCGAGGGTCCCAGCGTCAGGTGCATCACGCCGCGGGCGGCTAGGCGACGTGCCCACAACGGAAACCGCAACCAATGCAACAGTTCATGACACTGGTCAATCGGCTTGCCTCGGAAAAATTTCGGTAACACCGGATATCGTCGTCTCGTGCTTAACAACGCTCGATCAGCATGGATGGCCGCTTCGACCGCTAACTCGCATCCCGAATTCCCACCCCCAACTACGAGCACCCGTTTACCCCGTATGACGTCGGGCGTCTTGTACTCGCTTGAGTGCAAGTGCTCGCCGGTAAACTCACTGCCGTACTGTTCGCGTTCATCGGGCCAACGCGGGTCCCAATTGTGGCCGTTAGCGATCACAACGCCACGGTATCGTCGCGTTTCACCATTCTCCAACTCAACCTGCCAGTCACTTTCGCTAGAGGGAGCGATTCGTTTGACCGTCGTGTTGAACTGAATGTGTTCCCGCAATCCAAAGTGTGCCGCATAGTCTTGAAAATACTTCCAAACCAGCTCGTGCCCCGGGTACTGCGGATACTCCTCAGGCATGGGGAAGTCGGTGAACTCGGTGAGCCGCTTCGAGGAGATGAGATGCGTCGAAGCGTAGATGCTGCTCGCCGGGCGACCGTAATACCAATTCCCCCCGAGGTCGTCCTCGCGTTCCAGGCAATCAAACGGAATACCCGCTTGCAGGAAATTCTTCGCTGCCGCCAAGCCCGAGGAGCCGGCGCCGAGGATGCAATACTTTTCTTCAGTTGCTCTGTCGGTCTCTGAGGCCATCCCCTCACTTCTAGTTGGAACTGCGAGCGAATCCAAGGGTTTGAAGTTCGTAGTTCCGCCTTTAGGCGGCAGATGTAGGGATGAGCGGGCGAGAGCCGCCTAAAGACGGAACTACAAGCCTTGACACCCGCGACTAATTAGTGTACACAAATTCACTATGCCGATTTCCGCACCGCCCTCGCCTGCCGAAATGCTTTTCGGGGCAAATATCCGCCGACTAATGGCTCGTTTTGACATGACGTTCGCCGACGTGGTTGAGGCCACTGGTCTGGATGAACGCACGCTACGGAGCCTGCTGCGCGACCAAACCCGCCCCCACGCGCGTACGATCCATAAACTGGCGACCGGGCTGGGAATAAGCACCGATGAGCTCTTCCGCGAGCCCTCCCGTGCCGCGGAGCAAGCCGCCTTCGACCGGGCGACCAACCCCACCGCGGCAGCCACGATCGAGAAACATCCCGAGATGTTCGCTGGCTGGACTGCTGAGCAGTTCGACGAACTTTACAGCCATCGGGGTGTCGGCGGGGAATTGACCGAAGAGGGGACCCTCGCCCTGGCCGAATCGATGAACCAGCGCCGCGAGCTACTCAACCAAGCTGCCTTGCTTTTGGAAACCGACCAGGCCGACTTGCTGCGAGATTTTATTGGGATGTTGTATGAACGAGCGAGTGCGGTGGACGGCACGACGCCTCAAGTAAGAAAGACCGGATAACAGGATAAGCCAGATCAACAAGAGAAGAATTAGACTGGATCAACAGGATTCTCAGGATCAAAACACAATCCTGTTCATCCTGTAAATCCCGTCTAAAAAGATCTCGTCAATCCGGCTCATCCAGTTATCCGGTCATCCCTCCTCGCGCACCACGGTGACCACCGGCAGTACGTCAATCCGTTCTGCTTGATCCACGCGCTCGATCCAGAAGATCGTGCCATCCTCGCCAACTAGCCGATCTTCCGGCTCGAGCTCCAAGCTACCACCAAAGATGACTTCGAGCCGGGTTGTGCTCGTCGGTGGGGTCGCCGTACGGTCAACGATTGTCTCCACTGGCTGAATCCGTACGGGGATCGCGGTGGCGACGTAGTTCCAACTTTCGATCTCCAACTCGCCGCCATTATCAACCCATACGGCGCGCTCAACATCGACGCGATCGCTCAAGCCGTAGGCGACCCGCAACTCGCGGGTTTCGCATTCCCAGAGCCCGACGGTATCGAGTCGCTTGAGCGACAGAATCGTCCAACGGTGGCCGAGACCATCGACTAACGCATCGGCGCAAGCGGGGCTCGCCGCCGCTTCAGGCAAAACAAACTGCCAGCGTGCATCAGCTGCAGTGACCGCGCCGCCACTTGGCTGCGCTTCGCTTGTGACCTTGGAATATCGCCGCGCACTGACGATTGCCGTCGGTTCTGTTGAGTTCGGGCGAACTAAGGTGACCGGCTCAAGATAATCAACGACTACCGCGAAATCCACTTCGAGATTCAAATCAATCATCCGGTCGTTCCTTCCGTGCGAACTTCAAACGGTTGGCACTCGGCAAGCTTGCGGTCGCACCAATCAACGGTTCGCTCTAAGGTTTCGATGTACTCGCTCCACAAAACTCGCTGGCCATCGAGCCAGTAAGTCGGTTTGGGGTTGGCCCGAAGCTCGATCAGTTGAGCGAGCGCCCCGCTGCGAATGGTCGCGAGCTGTTCTTGAGTCGTCTGATTCTCTGACATTAGATGCACCACAGTTGAAAGCGAAAGACGATCGGCTGACCATCCACGGGGGTCAGCTCGTACCGAACTTGATAAACGGCACCCGCTTCGGCAAACGCCTGGTCAGTCGTGATGTCGATCTCGTGGCGGAAGTTGTAGCCGGTTGCATCAACATTCCAGGGCGGTCCGGTTTGCAGCGTGTCAAACAGCACTACGGAAATCGTCAGTGAGGCATTGTCGTGCCCAGGGACTACCGTTCGCTCATTCGGACTACGCGGATCAAGTTGAAAGATCGTGTAACTCGCCGAGGCAAGTGAGATTTGTGTCACCGGCGAATCGTCAGCGTCGACAATCCGCGCCAGCAGCACTGCCGAGCCCTCGCGAAATACGACCCCCGGCATATCTTTAGCGTTAGCCATCAGGAAATCACCTCCGCTGCAAGTTGAGTTTGAGAAATGCTTGCCACGCCTGCGTGAGCGACTGAGCCGACCTCTGAAGAAAGCGTGTGAAACTCGCCAGCAGGTTTGAAGAAGGGACCTCGCTGGCGTGCAGGAGCGAGTGCGACGCCGCTAGATCCGGCCCGCAAAAGTTTCGGATGGTCGACAAACGTCGGCGTTCCACTGGTTGAGAGTTCGGGCCCCAGGCCTGGACGACGTGTTTCGCTGAGAAACTCGTAATAGGCCGTCAGATTTCGTGCCACAGGTAGCGACCAAACCGGCAGTCCGGATGCCAGGGCAGCAACTTCTTCGTCGGAGAGGGCCGCATCGAAGATCATCGCCTCCGCCACGTCGGTCGCTCCGGCGTGAAAGTAGTTGCCGATCACCAGTTCCGTGGGGGCTGTGAAAGAATGCGAGGAAGAGTTCGTCCCTTTGTTTCCACCGTCAAGGTAGACTGCTCGCGAATTTGCCGACGCAAACACTCCAACGACATGATGCCATTGGTCCGGGTTCATCGCCGCACCAGCGATTGCTAGGCTGCTCCCGCCGCTACGCGTACGGGCTATGGGTCGATCCGAACTTTGTCCCGCATAAAAAATGTCGTAATACACGCCCGCCGTGGTGTTCTCCAAGCTCACCAGCGGCGTGATCACATTGTCCCCAGAGACTCGGAACCAACCAGCAATCGTGAACGGATAGTCGACAAGCGCCGTGAAACTGGCCGAAGCCCCCTGCCCTGATTTCGTTTCGATCCCCACGGCTACGCCTCCTCTATCTGCAAGGTGACGAGCTTCCAATCGCCCGAGAGCGTGTCGTCTGCTTCGCCAGGTCGCCGAACGAGCGTCACTAGCAGAAGCTCTCCCGCGAGCAAACCGCTCACGGCAGCGGACGAACTGGTCGCACTGGCCAGTTCGCCCACAGTCGCGGGAGCCACGGCGACGAAATCAACCGTGGCGTCCGCCGCTGGTGGTGGATCAATCGCGTCGCCCGCAGAAAGTCGCGTTAGCTCGCACCGCAAACTTGCCTGGCCGGTATTGCTTGCGGCCAAGTACGTTGCTTTGGCGGTTAGCTCACCACCGCGATAGTGCCCAGGGACGACAACGAGAAAGCTAACGCTACGATCGGTGCCATCGTCGAACACGTTCACGGGAAACGCACCTTCGAGCGCAATCGTCGCCGCCCCCGAAGCGGGAGGACGATTCGTCAAAGCGTCGAACATGGCAATCGTATCTCCAGTCGCCATTGGCTTTGCTCCTTTCTATTCCATAAATACAAAGTTCATGTCATTTCGACCGAGCTTCCAGCGACCGAGAAATCCAGATCGAACCCTAGGTTGACCGGATTCCTCAGTCGCCGAGGCTCCTTCGGAATGACAAAATTGGCACGCGAGTTAGCCGGTGCACTTCACGACATAGCGCGGATTGATCACCGCCGCGGCACCGCGTTCGCTCGCCTTGAATCGCAACACGATGTCGTTGTTGAAGTCCGCTTCGCTTCCTAGCGGCGCCTGCGTCACCGTGATTGGCCAGTTCTCCATGTAGGCAAATGCCTTGCGGAAGTCGCCGACGAACCACCATTTCTTGGCATCTTCTGCCGCTTCACCCGTTGCGAGAATTCGTCGATAGGCCAGCCGACTTTCCTGCACGCGATAGTTGCCCAGTGGATTCGCTGCCGTCGTGGTAGTCTCCGCAGCAGCCGCGGCATAAGTGATTTCTGCCGCGTTAAACACGCGATGCGCCGCGTGACGATAGGCAGGCATCACCAGGACGGTCGTCCCACGCACAAGCACGGGCTCACCCGTGTCTGGGTCGAGAATCTCCGCGAAGAGCTGCTCAGCGGCATCCACGTTGGTCCAGTCAACCAGCTCGTTGCTGGCAAGCTCATTGATCCAGCCTCCGGAGGTCTGATAAGTATCGAGTGCCACGCCATTTCGCTTGTAGTTGTTCGTCGCGCCGATGATCACGTCGAGCAGACGTTTTTCCTTGTTCAAACCGAGCGCTTCGCCGACTTCAGCAGCACGGCGGAGGATCAGATTCGTGCGGTCAAAGAAGATCGCTTCCTTGGTGACCGGCACAATGAAGCCACGCTTCGCCGTCGAGGGCGTTTCAATGTAGTCCTCCCCGAATCCGAAGTTCGGATAGGGCATCCCTGGCGCAACCTCTTCAGCAACATCCGCCAGTCGCGATACACCAGGAATCTTTTCGCCATCCAGTCGCGTCGGAATCGTCTCGACCAGCTTGCTCGCGACGAACGCCTCCTGCGTGTAGGCATCAAGAATCTTCGAGTAGATCACCTGCCCCGCGACGTTCATGAAAGCCGTCACGTCGACGCCCTCGGATTCGGTTACGCTAACCGCACCTCCCGCGCGAGGATCCAACAAACGCACCCAATGTCGCCCGTCGGGGACCAGTGCTTCGGCCAGATCACGCAGGCTAAAGTCCTCGGGTTCCAAATCACCCGTCTGTAGAGCTTCACTCAAATGCTGCACGGTACGGTCGGCACCATCCAGCTCATAGCGTCGTTTTAATTCACGATAATTGAGAGACATGTTTATCCTTGGGTTGATGCTGTGTCTTGTCTTTCATCCTTCTTCCCTCTGCCTTCGTCCTTGAACTACGCTGCGGCTTGTGGACCGCCCTGCATCGTTGTGCTGACGATATCCACCAGCACGCGCTCCGTAGCCGTGGCCGCTTGCCGTGCACATCGTCCGATGGCCAAGTTTTCTGTTGCGACCGGTTCGACCTCTTGCGGCAAGAGAATCGTCCCCAGCGGATCTTCAGCACAGCCAACCAGTTCTCCCAGCTCCACGGTCCCACTCACCATCTGGAATTCGAACACGCCGCTGGTAGCGATGCGGATGGGAGAGGTGTCCCCACTAGGCGAAGCCTGCATTGCCACGCCAACGAATTCATCGTGCAGTGCTTCTTGATTGGCCGCTTTTGTGCCCTGATCAGCCAGCGCTCCGGCAGTCGCGGCTTGACCGTTGCTGAGATAAACCAAATCGCCGATATCAATCACCTGAAACTCGGAGGCAGGGAGCAACACAGGATTGGTGTCACCGTAGCGCCAACGCATAACATTTGCCATGAAAGGTCTCCTTGGAAATAGAATTAGGTTGCAAAGTGGGTGGCTGGGGACGAGTGGAGCGAGCCCCAGTACAACAAGCTGGGGGCTCGCTCCACTCGTCCCCAGCCACCCTAATAGTCATTACCCGTTGCCTTTGATCGCTGTTGCAAATTCCGCGGCACTTGCGATAGGCGAAGACTCGGGATCGACAAGGCTCGACGGATCAACGCTCTGCGGACGACGCGACAACGCCGCACGCTCGGCTAGCAACGCGGGCACGTCCTCGTCGGAAGCGTTGAGCAAGATCGCGTAGAACTGCTCGCCAAGTGACTCCTCCAGAGACCCGGTTCGTCCGCTCGACAATCCGTACTGCTGGGCCAGTTGAACGAAGAGAAGCTCCCGCGCAACACGGTCTGCCTTATCCGTTACTTTGGTGAGTTGCTCCTGAATCACTTGCTCTGCTTCTTCAAGCAGATCGGGCCGGTGCAAGCGAAGCGTTTCAACAGTCAACGCGTCGTAGCACGGTTCGTGTAAACATTGGCACTGAGGACACTTGGTTTGACGACAGCTCGGCGACTTCGCCTCGAACAAGCCCTGCGTCGTCGCCGGGTCAGCGACCAAATCAACGCTTTGCACGTGGGTAATCTCTTCGACGACGGTCTCCTCGCCGTCGCGTGAGAGCCGAGCCAAAACGTTGTGCGAGAAGCCAACGTTTTTCGGATTGTGCTGAGCGTCCCAGACAAGCTGCTCAGCCAAGGCGTGCTTGGGGTTGAAGTGCAGGTCGGCAACGAGTCCTCCAGCCGCAGGGCCGCTCGAAGATTCTTCACTGCCGGTAAATTCAACGTTTCGTATCACTCCTAGTCGATCGCGATAATCTCGCGGAGTGAGCGGCCCACCCGCCGGGTGATTGACGTTGACCTTCGCTCCCTCGTAGAGGGGAGCTGCTTCTCGCAATGTCGATTCGCGATACCGCCGACCATTTTTCGAGTGCAATCCGATCAGTTTCACGCCACGCAACACTCCCGAGGCGGCATCCACTCGGACGGTCACGCCACGCGAATCCGCATACTCGGTGAGCGGCTCGGTCGCTTCCGGCTGATTGGCCGAGACTGAATTGCCAGCGACCGAATCGCGTTGAGAAAGGGTTTGGCTCATAGGCAGAGTTCTCCTAAGTGAGAGTTTTCCTCCGAAACAAAAAAAGCCTCGCTGATCGACCTTCGAGGAAGGTTCTCAGCGAGGCTCGTCGCGATATCCGCCTTAGAGCGGACTCGTCGTGATACCTGTCATATTGTTGAAATCAGGCAGCCGCAGGCTAACAGCCTGCCGGATTTCGCCGTTCAATCTTCACTTGCCAAGACGTGCCCTGAACAGGTGAGCTTTCCTCCAAGGCTCCGGCAGCCAGGTTTGGCTGCGGCTGCCTGAGCTTACCTGTGGCTTTACCACGCGGAGCGTGGTGTTACTCTGGTCGTCAAACTCGTATCATCCGCTCACTCGCCACTCGAACGTGCTGCACATGGCCATCTTGCAAACTGACGGTCAACGTGGCCGTGCCATGAAAGCCTTTCTGACAGACGACTGCCAGCAAGCGTTGTAGCTCGGCGACAACGGCTTGGTTTCGGTCACACGACGGATCATTGCTCTTGGTGTTGGGCATGCATTTCATTATCTGAATTTGGCGAACTCGTTCAGCAACTTTTTTTGGCCACAAGCGCAGACTTAGCCCGCTACGGCAATATTTTTTTGCTCTTGCTCATAATCGAGGCCGAGGCGCTGGCTCCAGGTTTGTGCGGAGAGGATTCCTTTCTCGAAAGCGATCTTCTCAACCTGGCACTCGCGTAGTTGGTCGCGCACGCGTAAGGTTGGCGGAGTGATTTGGATTTCAACAAGCTCGCGGATCCCCCCTGGTAAACGGCCGGCCGCAACGGCATCTTCAATCACCCGCCACATCACGTCGCAATCGTCTTGCATCTGCGTTGCCTGTAACCGCTCGAACATCTTCACCGCCGGTCCTTCCGCGACCAGCGTTGACGCATAATTCGCATTCGAGGCGTCGGAAGTGAACATGAACTCCGGCATCACCAGGCGGGCAGCGATGGCACGCAACTCGGCTTGCAACACCGTTACAAAGCTTGCCGCGTCGATTCCTTGAGCGGGGAAGTCGTATTCCAAGCCGGCTGGAGCGTCGAGAATCGTTCCCGGGGCGTACTGCGTCACGCCCCGGCCTGAGGAGGTCGGCGTCGCAGTGGTTTGGTCCGCGATAAACTGCTCAACCCCACTGCGAGTGGCGCTGCGGTGCTTGCGAATCAGTGCGATCGCCGATTGGATTTCCGCCACGACGCTCATGTTGCGCAGTAGTTTCTCAACCCGCCTCAAATTACTGCGAACCGCGAAATACAACGGCAGTCCCCGCTTCACGTTCCCATCGACATTCGCCTTGCGGTGCTGAATTTCACCCGCAGGAACCGGCTGACCATCGACGTAGTAGCCGAGGACTGACTCGACATCAGCAAGTTCGGTCTGGATACCAAAACTGACGCCCGGCGTACGTTTAAGTTCGGGGGGCGTCGTGATCTGTTCCGGCTCGATGAAGCGAACCCGCGTGATGCCGTCTACGGCAGGAAAGTACCGTAGGAACGCCTCGCCATCGCGATCCATCCGGCGGACGATCTCTTGCTGGCGGCTTTGCCAACGGTTCTCGTGCGTGAACTCGTCGAGCACTTCTTGCACTCGCATCACCAAATCATCCGGTGCTTCGCGACCTTTGCGAACCGTTGCCAAGTAGTGATGCCCTGGCCCAACGAGATAACTGATGCGATTTTCAATGCCGTTGATCGCGAACTCGTTGCTAGCCGCCAGCAGACGGCATTGCCGTCGCACTTCGGCAAGCTGGGTTTCATCTCTGACGAGGCTGGCCACGTGGGTTGGCGACTGGCCGTCAACGCTCACTTCCGACCACCACTGGCCATCGGCGTCAAGAAACGCTTCGCGAGGATCGACTAGCGAATCCCACAGCGAGTCGCACGCTTCGACCACGCGTTGTTCAAGTTGTTGGATCGGTGATTTAGACATAGTTGCTCCTGAGTTGTTGACAGTAACACCAAGCTCCGCGTGGTGAAGCCAATAGGGAAACTGAAGGAAGTGTTCATTTCCGCCACGAACAAAGGCTATTGCTGGTAATTCATCACCACGCAGAGCGTGGTGTTACTGTGGGTAGTCGATCTCCCAGGCCATCAGTGACACTCCCACCGTGATGTAGCTCCTCTGCTAGCCGCAGTGCCATCTCAAGTGCGTCCGGTCCATCGTCATAACTTCCCAGTGGAAAATCACGGAGTTGATCAATGAGTAACCGTGTCGAGGCGCTCCCCTTGTGAAAGCGCAGCCTGCGTTGCGAAAGGTAAGGACCGAGGCGACGAATGCGCATCTGCTTGTTCGTGTGGTTGGTGATCGAAATCGGCAGAGCACGTGGGAAACCCTGCCGTCGAAACTCCTCAGTGAACTCTCCGGCCAGCAACTCTTGGAACTGATTCGTCTCAACGCCGAACACCGCTGGTTGAAATCGACGGTAGAGTCTCACACCGTCGGCAACCATCTGTGGCGTCGGCCGGCGGGCGAGATCGGCTTCGATGAAGACATGCCCGCGGCGATCCACCCCCAGCATCACGAAGGCGGAATAGTCGCCGTGCTTCGCGTCGGTTCCCTTACTAGGATCGAGGGCCATCGTTTTGAGTTGCAGATCGGCAGGCCATTCTGAGAACCAGATGCACTCCCCTTCTCGCTGCTCACTGAAATAGCTCTCCGGCCACTCACAGCGCTCGGGATCCACCGGCGAGCTTTGTTTTTCGCGCTCAAAAGCAGTGTGCCCCTCCTCGGTACGCATTCGCATAAGTCGATAGAGGTCTTCCTCTTCCGGCCACAGCAGTTCAGCACCTTCGTCCATGTCTACACGATGCTTTGAATAGAACTGCTCGGCTTCCTCCAGCGCGTTCGGCGAATCGAGATTGCAGTAAATCCGTTCCCACTCTTCCCAAAGGTCGGTCCGCGTTGGCCAGTTTTCGATCGCACGGAACAACCGCGAGGTCCAACCGGGCGTGCGATGTAGTTGCATGGCCAGCGCATCGCGATGCAGGGCCGTCGCCAGATTTACGAGGTTGGTCGTTCGCGAGCCCGCCTTCAGTAACGATCCGTGAAACCAATCGCGGCTTGAAGCACGCTGCGTTGCCGAAGCGATATGCTGATCGTTCTGCAGATCGTCGCACACGATCAACGTCGGACGGTTCGCTCCACGACGCCGCCCGCGTAACCTTTGCCCGGTTCCGTAGGCTTCGATGATCGACCCATTCCGCAGCTCAATCGCACTGGCCCGCCACCGCGGACCGATGCCGACCGCACGCGGATAGTCGGCTGCCAAGAGTTCGTTGGTCTCCAGTTCGTGCTTCACATTTTCCAGATGCGTTTGCGCCTGGTTTTTGGTGTCTGAAACGATCCAGATGTAAGGTTCATTGTCTTCGAGTGCGGCTTGCAGAACGAAGCTCAAACTGCCAATCGTGCTCTTGGCGGCACCGCGAGGACCGATGACGTTCAACTTGCCGCCGCGGCTAAGCCGCAAGCGGTCGAGTTGCTCGCCGAGCCACAGATGGAGCTTCGAGGGAGCTTGCCGAAAGTGCCTCGGCAGGTAGCGCTGTCCCCAGGTGTTCGTTCCCATGTCGCAGGAAGGCCGTTGGTGAGTGTGCTGACGCAGGCGTTGCGTAAGCGTGCTGAGGATTTTCAGTGTGCTTTCATTCATTGAGCCACACCCCAGTCGTTTTCTTCTCCATAAAGTTCCGATGAATTATTCACGACGGTTTGCCGAGGTTTCTTAGCTACCCTGTTGATGCTCTCCAAACGCGCGAGCAATCGGCGGCGTTCGACAACGTCGTTGATTTCTTCAGCGATCAACGTTTCTAAGAGGTCGATCACTTCATTCAGCTCGTGCGGCGTAACCGTGGCCGCACGCCGGGCGAAGCGTTCCGGGCTGCGGCGTTCAAACCACCAGACCGATGCTCGCCAGTTCTTCTCATCCTTGGCGGCGTTGTGAATCGTTTTCATGTAGTTCACCTCGGCGGTCGCTTCTGCCTTTTTCATTCGCTTGCAAAACTGTTCGTTGGCCCATAACGCCTCGCGCAGCTCTGCCTGCGTGCAATCAACGTACTGGCAGGCGGTTTCGCGATCGCAGCCCAGCACGACCACTCGGCAAGCTTCTTCTTGTTGTGTCTGTGTCAGCAATCTTCTTTTCCTTTGGAACACCGAGTACCGTAACACCACGCTCCGCGTGGTGGATCTTTGAGAAGTCTCAACCACGCGGAGCGTGGTGTTACAATCCTTGATATTCGAAGCTGACCACTGCTCTTCCTGCTGAGCTTTTGTAGCCCGCGTGCATCCGCGAGCCGTGACGGCTGCTGCCGGTTTTCTTCACGCAGACGGACTTCCACAGTGGCGAGTTCCGACAGTGGCGGATCAGTGCGGGGTGACTGCTGGTGATATTCATGCGATGTCCCTCCTGGCGATGCAGCGAAGCGACCTCGGCCAGCACACGCATCCCGATGCCCATGCCTTGAAAATCAGGTAACGTCACCAGTCGCGAAATCCGGCGGTGGCCCTTCCTGCCAATCACGGGCAACGTCGCAACAAACGCGACCGGTACCCCATCCCAAGTCGCCAGATAACGTCGTGCGGAAGGAGCCAGTGAGCCGCTCAAATAGTGATGACGCGCAAACAGTCGCCACGTAGCCAGTCCGCAGCGGTGGATTTCCAGCTTGATCTCTGGTCGCCTAAGACGCCTCCGTGTGAGCTTCCCCGTGGCCATGTCCAACACCCAATCAGCTTCCAGCCACTCGGCAACGTCATAATGACAGGTCACCGCGACGAAGCGCGGCAAGCTGCCACGCCGCACGCCTTTCGCGATGGCCGTCGAGCAAGCCTTGGCGACGTTGCGATCAACGACGCTGGTGAATTCGTCGAAGACGACCAGTGAGCCGGGTCGTCCCCGCCCCCGTCCTGACTCGCCACTCCCCAACGCCCTCGCCAAATCACAGCGAAACTGTTCTCCATTGCTCAGCACGGCGTAAGGCTTCACCCAGGAAGGAGGTGAGCTAAACCCGACGGCGGTAAACAGCTCAATCACCCGTTCCGTTGGCAACTCCCCAAAGCAATCAACCACCGCTCGGTCCGCGGGCCACTCCGCTTTCGTGTAGAGTTGTTCGCCGAACGCCTGGCGAGCGATGGTGCTCTTGCCACTTCCTGAGGGGCCAACAATCAGGCTGACTTCCCAGTCCTCGCTCAAGTCGGGCACCTCAACCGAGAAGCTCTCCTCGACCTTCTCCTTCAAAGGGA
This sequence comes from Lacipirellulaceae bacterium, assembly GCA_040218535.1. Lineage (NCBI taxonomy): Bacteria > Pseudomonadati > Planctomycetota > Planctomycetia > Pirellulales > Lacipirellulaceae > Lacipirellulaceae bacterium. The sequence continues at coordinate 397,374 of JAVJRG010000012.1, forward strand.
CATCGAACATGCCGGCGACTTGCTGGACGCGGAACGAATCGTAGACCGGGCAACTTACGCTAACGTCAACACACGGCATCGGCGTCCCTCCTGTTTGAGTGATTCGTAGACTTCTCGCTGCTCCAGCTCGTCCTCGCACTCGACGACCACTTGATAGGATTCGGGAATCGTTGACTCCGGGACCTGTTCTGCCGCGGCCAAAGCGGCTGCAGCCGAATCGGTTTCGCTGGCAATCTCTGCGAGCATTGGTTCAATACCCGGCTCCGCGAACTCGGTCGATCCGAGTAACTCTCCAAGCTGTTCCTTGTCTGTTCCCGCCATCGCGGCAAGCGGATCGTGCGTGAGGAGGATCTTCTCCGCTTCTTCGCTGTTCACGTCCAACACCAATACGGGAACCATTGCCTCAGGCGTGGTCTCCGCGCGAAGGTGGCCATCGATCAGTTCCAGCGTGCCCTCCTCAAGTTCGCGGACAAGCAAAGCGCCTGCGTAGCCGATCTCAGCAAGAACGCCCCGCATGGCATTCTGCTGAGCCGTGGGATGCGTCCGCCAGTTCTTAGGATTCGCCCGAAGTGAACTGGCCGGCACGCGACGGAGCTCTTTGATACGATCTTGATACATGGATTCTCCTAGTTTCACTGCCGCGACTCGACGTGCGTTGAAGAACGCGTCTGAGCATGGATGCCATCGACCACGTCGTTGAGGACATAGCCCACGGCAGCTCCCAACAGGGCAACTAGCGTGATCCACGTGCGACGAAAGATGCTAATCCAACCCACCACGCCCAGGTCCCCGCCCGTGCCGCGGAGTGTGTCTTCGATATTTCGAATCATTCGGTAGTTCTCCTGAACATGACGCGGCAGGTTGCCCTGGGATTCCGAGTCGTACCCCAACTCGCTCCGCAAGTAGGAAATGAGGTGAACAAGTTGGGGATCGGGTTCCATAAGTTGTCACACGGGTTAAGAAGTTGTGTCATTCCGACGGGAGGCTAGCCGACTGAGGAATCCGCGTTGTCCTTGGGCTTATTCAGCCGTTGTTCATGCCAGATTCCTCGGTCGCTGTCGCTCGGTCGGAATGACAGGTATTCCAAGACTACCCACGCGTCGCCGTACCGTCCGCCGTTTCACTTCTCAAATTCGGCGAGTCCGTCGGACCCAGCGGCTCTTCGGTCGGACGAACACCGGCGGCCATGTCGACGCGGTTCGCGTCGCCGGCGAAGGCTTTCAGATACTCGAGCGTCTGCACGTAGCTGCCGTACATGCGCATCGAGTCTTTCACATAGATAAACGTGCTACGGAAACGGCTTTCCAGTCGTGTCCAATTGACGATTGCCCGGTCGAGCGCTCCGAGCAGTATCAGCGCATTCTGGCTGCGGAAATTCAATTGGCTGGACAGCGGAATGTTCGGGTCGCTCCCATCCAGGGCCCATGGCAAAGCGATCAGACCGCCAGGGGCTTCTTGAACTTCCTCACCGCCGAAAGGTGTTGTCGAACCCAATAAGGTTTCCTGCGAACTGGTTGCCCGTTCAATCAAATCGCCCAGGGAGGCACGCTCGGGGTTGTACGTCACCCGGCGACGCATCCGATCTGCCGCGAGCAGGTGCTCCACGTAATGCTCCTTAGTCGTCTCATCCAGACCGCCCCGGACACCGAACTCGTCGTTCGAGACGATCTCCGAGCGAAAGTCGAACAGCGGACCGAGCGCTGCGACGATGTGTAAATTGCGTAATTCGGTAATCGCGCGACGGAATTGTTCTTGGCCAGGCATGGGGTGGTTCTCCAGAGGCAAAAAGGGAGTGAGTTACTACAGTGTTTCCAAGTGCGAAGGATGAAGGTTGAGGGATAAAGGATGATTATCGTTTGTGTGTCTTCTCGACGCTTCATCCCTCATCCTTCCTCCCTCATCCCTATCTCAAACTTCGTTGGCGCTACATCGTTGAATCGCTCACGCAACTCGCGCCTCAAATCGTCTGCGAACGTTGCGTCAGCACCACGGCCCTCGGCAATCTCGTCGAGCCGGTCGAGTGCAAGGCGTCCTGCAAGCGCATCTTGTAACGGGTCACGTCCTTCCAATTGCGAAAGTCGTAGAAGTTGTCGAGCTTCACGATCGTCACGTTCGATCGGCGCGGCTGACTCGATTGCGACTTCGTCCGTTGATTCCGTCGTTGATTTTTCAGGAAACGACTCTTCCGCAGCGGCGGTCGCCTCCTGAGTGTTGGACTTCTTGCTTCGTTTATGCCAGCGTCTGTGCAACAACCAGCCACCGAAAGCGACTCCGACAAGGCCGCTAATCGAAGCCCAACGAGGATTTGTCAATTGCCGCCAGATGGAACTCGACGGTTGACTCGGTGCATTGCTTGCCGATTTCGCCGCTTGCCGGGCTAACTCTTTTTCTAATGCGCTCAGACGCGATCGTGCTTCCTGTTGAAATCGAGGATCGCACGGACACTCACTTTGGCTTGGCTTGAGTAGTCGAGGTGCCTGCAGAGGTCGCCTTGGAACCAAAGGACATCGCCCGTCGGGACAGTTCGCGTTGCGTGCCCAGCTACTATTCGCGTTACGCGTTGAAGGGGCGACGACACTTTCGTAACGGCGACCCAGGGTGCTTTGCAGGAACTTCTCCAGGGGCTTGCCGGAACTGGCGTAGGTCACCCCATCGGCAGTTCCCCAAATCACGCCAACCAGTCGGTCTCGCGAATCGAAAACGCCGCCCCCGGAATCTCCCGAACGGACACTGCCACGGAGGCGAAGATTCATGCTTCCTGAGCTAGCCGTCACGCCCAAACCGAAACCAGAAACGCAAGCGAATTGCCCGTTCGGTCCAAAACCACAAGCGGTGAATCGTTCCGTTGCCGATGTGCTTAGAGAAACCGAAGCGGGTTGCAAGCGAGGCTTCGTAATTTCCAACGCAGCAAGGTCCGCTTCTCGATTGACTCGCAGAACCGTCGCTGCGTGCGTCGTGCCACCAGCAAACCGAACTGTCACGCGGCCCGTTCCCTCGCTAAACAGATGCGCGCACGTGAGGATGAATCCAAACTGAGCGTCATCGGTTATGTCGATCAACGTGCCGCTGCCGAGGTTGATGCTGCCGGTGAGTTGGTTTTCAATCCGACAGACTGATTCCTGGGACGCGTTTGCAATTGAGCTAACGGTAAGAACTAGAAACGTCCAGAACCACATTGTGTGTTGTATTTTCACGCGGCGCTCCCTTCGCTTGCGGTTTCGCCGTCAACATCAGGCACCAACGTAAACCGATACCGATAGAAAGGGCTCCGCGCGAGATCGCCTGGCTCCGTGAGTCGGTCAGCCAAGTGCGGGACCGGATCAACGCCTCCTCCAATGCGATCCGCCATCGCACAAGCTTGGCTGCAGAACGGAGGCAGGTCGCCGCTGCGGCGGTCTTCCGTTTCTGCCCGCACTAAGAATCGCCAGAGCGGCAAGTGCCTGAGCGCTGCCAACAGGACGCCCCAGTAGCCGTAATCGCAACCCGCGAGACGACGCATAAAACGGACAGCACCACGGCGGTTGTAGAGTCGCCAACGACTCGCCGGATTGGTTTCGAAAACGTCAATCGCACCGGGGAACTTCGCAACCTGAGAAGCCAACGTCACTGCCCTGCCCCCTTTCAACTCGCGAACTTCGCAGCAGAACGCATCGGCGCCCCACCACACGACCCGAGCGGCATGTGTGTATTCGCTCCGTCCAGCGACACCAATCAGCCGCGAGACGAAACCGCGACCGCGAAAGAGCAACAGATCGCCGTCACGAATCTCTTCTGACGCTTCGCTGAGAGGAACCAAACAACGCATTGAGTTATCTCACGTAAGAGTTGGGGCACAAAAAAAGCCCGACGCCGGCAAAGGTTGCCGACATCGGGCTCATGGCAGATACCAAAGGCTCTGCCTGATGCCTTCATGTCACACGTGTGATTTTACAAAATCGCGTGGCCTAATTTCTACAAGAAAGTCGTAAAACCACACTCCGTGTGGTTGAAACCTACACCCGAGATACCACACGAAACAATGCAGTTAACCAGAAGACTCGTCGCAAGTTTCAAAGACCCACCACGCGGAGCGTGGTGTTACAGTAAGAATCACCGACGCCACTGTGATTGTTGTCTTCGACTGGCGATCTGCCCTGAGTAGTCGCGCTCGTACGCGCTGAACTCCGCCCAGACGGGGAAGTGGTCGCTGACCATCAGTGCTTGCTCTTGCGAAAGATTAAACACGCGGACCATGTCGAACACGCCACTGCGGCCCGTGTATTCGGTCGTTGAGGGTTGGTGGATCACGAGATTGTCGTAGAGTTTCGTCTGCCGCGTGTTGGTGAAGACGCCAGTGATTAAAGGATAGATGCCGGGAATTTTCCCCAAGCGACCGAGGTTCCGATCATCGACGTTCAAGTCGCCGAGGATGATCACGTCGTCTTCGTTCCCGCCGGCCCGACGAACAACGCGGTAGACATCGGCCATCGCGTCGAGTTCTTCGTCCGTCTCATCAGGATCGGTGTGAATGTTCACAAGGGTAAATGAAAAGGCACTATCGGGATTCAGCCGCGTTTGAAAATGAGCGACCAATGGCTCACGATGCAGCAAATTGTCGGGATCGCTCAGCGTATAAACACTCGAAAAGTCCGCGGCAATCTTTTGGGTATCAAAGATGAACGCGTACTGTTCGGTTGAACGCGAGTTACCAATCCGCGGGCCGATGATGTGATCGTATTGCCTTCCCGTAGCGTTCACCAGCTTCACGAAGTTCGGCATGTGGTAGTCGTCGCTGGTGCGGATTTCTTGAATCGCAACGACGTCGAACTGCCGAATGATCTCCGCCAAGGTCCGAATCACGGCACCGTTCGCCTTTTCCCATTTCGACTTACCAAAGACTTGAATGTTGAACGAAGCAATCTTGATGGTCGGCCCCTCCTGCTGACGAGGAAGCGGTGCGACAGGTCCACCAGAAGAAGCGGGAAGATAAACGGGAGGCTGCGGGTTTCGAGCAGGTGGCTGCGTCGGTCGCTCAATCGGCTGCGCTGGTTGGAGAGGGGGGCGTTGTTCGTAGTTTGGTGGATAGTTGCCACCGATCACGGGCTGCGGAGAGCCTTGCGCACCGGGTTGCTGGGGACTGGGTTGTTGTTGGGTACCTGGGTATTGGCCACCCTGATACGGTCCTTGTCCGCCCGGTGCAGCGATATCGTCCAAGCCGCCACCGGTCAGGAACATCCAAACCAGTCCGCCTAAGACGCCAAGCGTTCCTAATGAAAGTAACCGTTGCACAGCCCTCTCCTTGGGCAATTGTTTCCTCGGTCTGGAGAAGTTCTTTCCAGACCTTCCTCCGTGAACAGCGCAGCAGCCTGCGCTGAGAGTGGCGGAAGATAACGCGTGTGCGATTGGCGTGCCAGAGAGATTGGTGTGCTAGCAGTTCGTACCGCCACGCTCCGCGTGGCGAGATATCAAGACAAGGACTGCCTAACTTGTCGAGGAGAGTTCGAGTGCAATCCCCGCCAGCCATTTAAGGTCATTGATTGTAGAGTCTTGACGAAACTCCGAACCACGCGGAGCGTGGTTGTACTGTGCGCTACTTCGTCGCTTCGTGCACAAGATGCGCTAGCTCAGGCAAGATGAGCTTTTCCATCGCCAGACGCACGGCGGCGGTTGAGCCTGGCATCGTGAGTACGACGGTCTGCTCCACGAGCCCACCAAGGGCTCGGCTAAGCATCGCTGCGGCACCGATTTCCTCGTAGCTCAGAGCTCGCAACAGCTCGCCATAGCCGGGAAGTTCTTTCGTGAGCAAGCTAGCAACCGCCTCGGGAGTTTGATCCCGCGGGGAAATCCCGGTTCCGCCTGTCAGCAGGACCGCATGAATTTCTTCAGCCTCGACATACTGCCCAATCGCTGTGGTCAATTCCGCGGGGTCATCCGGCAGGATCGTGCGGGCGATGATTCTGTGGCCAGCGCCCTCGAGCATCTCGACAACCGTTGCCCCACCGCGATCGGTCGCCAGCGTACGGGTGTCGCTCACCGTAATGACGGCACAGGAGACCGCATCGGGAGAGTCTTTACGGTGTTCTTCGGGGGTCTGACTCGCAAATTCAGACATGTTGGAGAGACCGGATCACAGGATTTGCGGGATGAATAAGATGCTAGGCACGACTTCCAAGCCTATAATAGTGTAGTCGATCATCCCTACGAGGAAGAGAATCCCTGTCATGTCTCGACTCTTGTTTTTCACGACTCTGGTTGTCGCTTTCGTAGCTACTGCGAGTCTCCGCGCCGATACTTACCAACTGAAAACCGGCGGGGAGGTTGTCGGGGCGCTCGTCGAGCGTGGGGAGAAGGGAAGCTACGTCGTGAAAACCGTCGAGGGCATCAAAGTCACGCTGCCTCGGTTCGACGTCATTAAGGTCATCCCGGAGAACCCAGCACTGGCTGAGTACAAGAGTCGGGCACGTTCTCTTCCAGATACCATCGAAGCTCATAGGCGGCTCGCAGCTTGGTGTACGGAGAACAAGCTTACTGAGGAAGCGGACCATCATCTGGAGCGCTTGCTGAAGCTCGACCCTGCTGATCAAGCAGCGCGTCAGAGCCTTGGTTACCAGCGTTATGGGAATCGCTGGATGACGCGGGAACAGATCATGCAGGAGCGTGGCTTGGTTCTTTATCGTGGCAAGTACCGAACGCCACAAGACATCGCCCTGCGGGAGATGCAGGAGCAAGCCGAGAAAGCGGAAGCGGACTGGTACGGTCGTCTAAAGAACTATCGCAACTGGTTGAATAACCCACGCCGTTCGCGTGGTCGTGAAGCCGAAGAGGAAATCGCCCAGATCACCGATCCTCATGCCGTCCCCGCATTACTAAAATGGCTCGATGACGAACCGGATGAATGGACCCGTCGTCTTTTGCTGGAAACGTTGCAGGCGATCAGACATCCCGATGCAGTACGAACGCTCGTGCGTCTCTCGATCGAATCTCCCGATCCCGATGAGCGACAGCAGTGTATCGATTACCTTCTTCAGCAAGACGAGCCTGTCAGTCTCACGCCCTATGTGCAAAAGCTGACCGGCAAGAAGAATGCGAACGTCATCGTGAACCGCGCTGCGTATGCACTGGGTCAACTTGGGAACCCCGAAGCGATTAGCCCGCTGATCGACGCACTGGTCACTGAACACAAGTACGTGACTCGACACGGAAGCGACCAGCAAATCGCTGTCGGGATGACTTCCGGCGGTGGCGGCGGGCTCAACGTGGGCGGCAAGGGCCGAAAAATCATCACTAAGCAGCACGAGAATCATCAAGTCCGGCGGGCCCTTGAAAAGCTCTCCAATGGCGAAAGCTACGGTTTCAACGATGTCGCTTGGCGTCGCTGGTTCGTCAACGAGCAGCAATACAAGTACTACAGTTCGCGACGCGATCAATAAAGCAAGAATGTCCAATGACCAAAGTCCAAATGACCAACATACGCTATCCCCACCACTTGCGGTTGGTCATTGGTCATTAAGGCTTGGTCATTCGTCGTTTTGGCAGAGTCAAAGCTAGTCCCTTAGTTCCGAATCTCGATTGAGAATATCATGCCCACCGTCGCCATTATCGGAGCCAGCTCTGATCGCTCGAAGTTTGGCAACAAGTCGGTTCGCGCTCACTTGAAGCAAGGATACGACGTCTACCCCGTGAATCCTAAGGGGGGCGAAATCGAAGGACTGACGGCCTACGCGTCGATTGGCGAAGTCCCTGTCGAACATCTCGACCGGATCAGTCTGTACGTCCCCCCGACCGTTGGCGAAAAACTGCTGCCTGCCATTGCAGAAAAGGGCTGCGACGAACTGTGGCTTAACCCCGGCAGCGAAAGCGAAGCCTTGGTCGAAGCGGCAAGGCAAGCCGGGCTGGAACCGATCGTTGCTTGTAGCATTGTCGACCTCGGAGAAAGCCCTGGTCAGTACGGTGAATGACTCGCTTGTTGATTTACCACGGAGAGCACAGAGAACACGGAGATTTACATAGAGCCATTAGCTCCTTCAGCAACGAAAAACATCCCTCTTATGGGTCCAGGTAAGTATAGGTGACTCAAGCAACGGATATTCGCAAACCATAGTGAGTGTATCTGGTTCTTACTCTCAGTGTTTGTCATCTAAAGCGGAAGAATTGATCACAGACTCCGTGTTCTCCGTGATCTCTGTGGTAAAAAATGCGATTAGTAGGAAATCGCTTAACCAGTCGAAGCCACATTGTTCGCCTGTAAGCTTTGTCTTCGCAAACGTAGTTGCCACCAACCCTCGGAGACCATGCGTTCAGCCAGCGTGCTTTCCAGATTCGGCCTAAAGATCGCCAACAAGACCAGCGGCAAGAACCAGGCGATATAGATGCCACCTTTCAACGGATGCCAGAACTGGGCGCCGAGCATCAAGGCAGCAGAACAACAGATTAACGAACCTAGGTTTTTCTGGACCGGCCAGGCAGTAAAGCTAAAGGCAAGTGCCACGAAGGCAGCCAGCACTGGCATGCGGTACCAGAAACTCCAGAACCGCCAAATCCCATCTGCGTTTTCAACGGGCAGGCGAATGCCGAACATTAATCGCACATGCCAGAGAAACTGGCTCCAGCTTTCAGCGGTCGCGGCCTGAGTGATCAGAATCACGGCCAATCCAATGACGACACCCGTCGCGAATCGCTTCACACCACGCTTCCAGTAGTAGCTGCACCACAGCGGGACCAAGAAGACGGAGTAATAAATCGTTCCAGCCGCCAAGCCAATTAAGACGCCAGCCAGCGTAGGTCTCCGGTAGGAAACAATTGCCCAGACGAGAAGTGAAGCTGGTAGCGCGTGCGTCGGGTCCCCTGTGAAGAGTGCCGTATAGGGCAACATCAGATACATCGTGGCACAGGCAACCCCCGAGGCAAGGTTTTCAAAATGGCGTTGGCCGATCACGATTAACCCGATCACGATGAATGAGTGGGAAAGAATCGCCATGACGCGCGTCGTTGCCTGAGCTACCCGTTGTGCTTCGGGCAGTTCCTCTTGCTCGGTTTCTCCTTGCTGGCCACGACGAATGACCGTCTGCGTGGTGATCCGTGGTAGTTGATACAGAAACGAGAATCCCGGGGCGGCTTGAGAAAGAGCCTCTGAGGTCTGTTCATCCGCTTCGTCAGGTTCGATCGTTGCCTGTTGTTCTGTTGGATCAGAAGCTTCAGAAGCCGCCACTGCCTGAGCGAGCGATTGGGGTGCCGGGCTTGGCTTTCCGAACAAAACGTTCGCCATCAGAAAGAACAGTAGCGATCCCCCTAGGAACATCAGCCCAGGAGTGTTCAGATTCGGATCAAGAAGTGGCCTGCGCACGAGCGCCGGGTCGAGCAACATCCGTATCATCAGGATCAGCTCGGCCACAAACAGCCAAAGAAAACCGAACATTTGGATACGCGCGGCGTTGTCAGCCGTGCCGTTCTCAAAACTGTATTGCACCAAGAGCAAGCCGGGGGCCAGCGCAATCAGCAGAAACAGGTCAACGTTTCGCAAACTCCAGAAGCGATTGAACTTGAAGAACAAGGCCAACATCAAGAGCGACGAAAGATAAGCCCAACTGCTGGGATTAACTCGCTCATAGTGAAACAGGATGTCGGGCATTGGAAAACGCTATTTGTGTCCAGAGAAGTAGCTACTAGCATAATAACGCGAAAGCAACTGGCAAGGATTACCGTCGGCCCAGTGAGCTAAGAGCCCAGTAAGCTAAGTACGTAATGTACCTAACTGATCTCGAACTGCCGTCGCCCAAGGGCTTTCAGGGGCAATCCTCAGAAACTCCTGGCAATGGTATGCGGCGCGATCCTGTTCTCCCTGCCCGGACAGCAGATTAGCCAAATGAAAATGGGCATCTGCATAGTCATGATGAATATCAAGCGCCCCTTCAAACGCCGCCTTTGCTAACTCTAGTTCTCCCTCGTGCGCGTAGAGACACCCAAGACTGAGGCGAGCTTCAATGAACTCCTGGTCGATTTCCAAGGCGACAAAATAACGCTCGCGTGCAGCAGAGAAGTCTTCTTGCTGGGCGAGAACCTCAGCCAGGGCAAAGTGGACTTCCGCTTGGCGTGAGCCGGCAAGCAACATCGCACGATAGGTCTCAGCCGCCTCTTGAAGAAAGCCGGCTTCTCGTTGCTCCTCAGCAGTCTGCAGCAACTCCTCCTCAACTGCGGTAACGTCCGAAAAGGTTTCTCCAGTGCGATGAACAAAATCATTAGCAAAACTTGAACTCGTCATGGGCAAGGAAACAACTTCTCCTTCGCATACGAGATCATCCCGACCCGGCCTGTCAGATTCGATGGGCTCTTCGAATCCAATGAGTAACTGCCCCCCGGGTTCGGTCAGTCGATCGCCCTCACGCCAGAGAAGTCGTTGGCCGACGACAACTAATCGCGGGTCTGCCAGAGGCCGCTGGTGATTCACTTGGCTGTTGACCAGCGAATCATACTCTCTTTCGATTTCCTGCAAGGTGCGACCGGCGTGCCACAAAGCCGCCAACTTTCTCGCAACCGTCGCTTCTTGGAAATCGAAGTACGGCAGCTTCTTAATCGTACAGACCGCCAGCACGGCCCCTCGGCGATGCCATCGCCGGACCGCCTCGACGGGGACTCTCAGCACTTCGGCCAGAATCGCGGTGGTGTAGAGACCGCCGACCTCGGTCCGAGAGTCTTCAAAGAGCGTCGACTGATCTTGCGGCATCGGACAGGAAAGGTTGTAGGAACGAAAAAACCCTCGCCATTGTAAACCAACAGCAAGGGTTTCGTCTGTAACTACCAAAGAGCGTTTTACTGTAGGGTGTGCAACTCAGCCTTGTTCCTTCTCCTCGTCAAACCAAGCGGTGAGCTCAGCTAGAGAGAATGCGGCTTCCTCGCCATCACGGTCTTGCGAACCCGCATCAGCACATTGGTTGCAGGTTTCCTCAATTGGAACACGGAACCGAATCGTTCGTGGCACACGTACCTTGTAGGTGTATTCTTCACGACGGCACGTTTGGCGTGCGACTTGGACCGTTTCTTGCTTCTCAACCATCCGGCAGACGCGGCGGGTGATTGGTTCGACGCGCTCCTCCTGGACGTAGCGGCAGGTCACGACGGGGACGCGACGGACACGCTCCTCGTTGACCATGCGGCAGACGCGGACCGGTACCTTCCGCTCGATGCGTTCGGTGACGGGACGGCAAACGGTGTAGGGGATTTTCTCGACGCGTTCTTCGCTGACCATGCGACACGTCCGAACCGGGACTTTTCGCGTCATCTGCTGAGGCACGTAGCGGCAGACTTGCACAGGTACTTTCTGCACAACTTCCTGCGGACAGTTCTGAGTCACGGGAACACGAACCGCCACGATATTCGGCTTCCAGACACGCTGGACCTGTTGTTGCGGTGGTGCTTGGACATTCGCCCAAACGAGTCCTGGACGTTGCACCTGGGTGAAGCCAACATTCGGATTCACAACGGCTCGAGCGGGCATCCAGGTAAGTCCTCTACGTGCAGGGGCTGCTGCCACCGGCACGACTTGGTCTTGATAACAGCCGGCATCCACATAACGTGTCACGTAGCGAGTGACGGGACGCATTACCGTGTAACGACGTTCACGCTCAATCGTTTCCGTCACGGGACGCATCACGGTGTAACATTCTTCGCGCTCTGCAGTTTCCCAGACAGGACGCTGGACCGTGTAGCGACGTTCGCGGACACGCGTCTCGCGTACCTGTCGTGTGACATTGTAGCTGCAGTCACGCATGTAGGTTTCCCAGACCGGTCGCTGAACAACATACCGTTGATCGCGATAGTTGGTCTCACGCACCGGGCGAGAGACCGTATAGCGACGTTCGCGAGTTTCGGTTTCCCAGACGGGAACTCGACGAGTTACTTGCCGCTCTTCGTAAACCGTTTCCGGCACCAAGCGGTAGGCGGTAACTTCGCGCTCTTCGTAAACCGTTTGACACTGCACACGATAAGCCGGTGCTGCACAAGCATCGCATTCTTGTGCGCGAGCTGATGACGTGAATAGCCCCGCGATCGCGACGCCGCAAAGCATTAGTACTTGTTTCATAGTGAATCACCAATCTCAGTAGATAAGTTGTGCATGAGCCCGCTCGGTCCTTGCTTGGACCGACCGCGCGACAACACCTGCAAGATGAGCATCCCCCTCATCGCATTTCTAGTCTTGTCTCAAGTGTTGCGGACAAACCGGTGCGGGGCAAATCACTCCTCAAGGAATTCTTGATGCTAGCTTGGTACTTCTCGAGCCGACGGCCATAAATTGGCCAACGGCACGAAGAAACTACTATTTCTATGGGACTCGACACCCGAAATGCGCTCAAGAGAAAAGCGTGAAATCTCGCTCAACCATGTTGAGAAAAAGCAACACCTGGTCGCTACGGTCGGCACAGACGGCAAGGTTTAACGCGCAAGCGTGGCTTCGGCCTCAAGCCGCAGCGAGAACGGCTCAGAGCTGGGACTAGAAGCACCACCCACGGAGCTATCCGGCCAACTTCGTCCTCAACTTTTTCGCCCGCTTGATCAGCGATTCGGGGACTTGCTCGGCCTCTTCTAATTTTGCTGCCTCATTGAGCAGTTTCTCAATCGCGACTTCCAACTCCTGCAGGTCCTTCGGCTCTTGTTTCTCCAGCAACAGCTCGACACCTCGCAGTCCGTTCTTAATCAGCACGTTGCGCTTCTGGGTTTTGAGGCGGGCTAGCAACTGCTCGTAATTGGAGCTATTCGGATCGCCCACACCCTTCTCGCTGTCAACACTTGCGACCAGTGCGTTCAGGTCGAGCATCTCTTGCAAGACAGGTACCGCTCGCAGGTCGCCACAGCGAGCCAAGCCAACCCCGGCGTTGTAGCGAGCATCCGGATAAAAGTCTTCGGCCAGAAGAGCCAACAGATCACGGTAATCGGTACTGGCCGACGGACTCTCTGCTAGAACTCCCAGAGCGAAGGCCGCTTCGCTGCGGAAAAGTTCATCGTCGCTATCAGCTAAATCTCGCATGAGTTCGACTAACTCCGGACGATCGAGATCCGGGACGTTCGTCGCCAACACGGCGATCGCGTTAATCGCATCGCGACGCACCCCTCGTTGTTGATCACGCTCAGCCGTGGCGATCAAGGCGGGCAAACCGTCATCGACGTGGAATTCGCCGAGCGAGCGGGTAAGAAAAGTGCGCATCGTCACGTCTCCCTCCCCTTCACGTTTCTCATCAACTTGTTGTAGGAGCAGTTCGGCAAGCTTCTTGACCAGTTCGCGATTCGTCTTGAGCTCAGGGTAGCGACCTTCCGCCTGGAGCATGTGGCTCAGCTCAGCCGCTTGCTGAAATCGCGCTTGGTTGCTGCTTCGCAGGGCGGCAACGATCTTGTCAGGATCCGTGTCGCCTGAGTTCGCGAGCCACTGCAGCAGCAGCCAGATCCCCACGACCGACGCGACAATCACCATCGGCGTGACGAAGAGCTGAATAATAAACTTCGCATTAGGCGGTTCGACCGGCGGCAGGAGATCATCCGCCGCGATCGGGCCCTCAGGGTTCGTGCGGTCGCCTTGAGAAGGCTCGGAGGGTAAGTTAGTAGACATCGGAAGTACCTAGCGACGGAAATGCAATCAAGCCAATCTTTGAGTTTAGGCCCGCGAAACTACCCTCTCAACCGTGGCACGCAGAATTCCGCAACCCGTCTTGCCACCCATTGTCACCTGCCCCCTATGGAAGCCTTCATTTAGGGCACGGATTGCACTGATGACGCGGATTTGATTCCGATCAAGATTACTAACACTCAGCGCCAGCAAATGAATCAGAAGTACATTTCATCGTGTTCACTTGATGGCAGTGCGTTTTAGGTAGCACTTCCTCTTGAATCCGTGAAATCAGTGCAATCCGTGGCCAAGTCGATTAAGACGTCCCTCATCCGCTAAAGCAATGAAGCTGCTCAACCTCACTCTCGAGACGCCCGCTGAGAATCTGGCGTTGGATGAAGCCCTACTTGAGGAAGCTGAGTCCACGGAAGGCGGCGAGGAAGTCCTTCGCCTGTGGGAATCGCCAAGCGACTTTGCGGTTCTGGGGCGGTCCTCGGACCTAGAGCAGGAGGTCCATGTCGAGCGTTGCCGGGAGGAGCGGGTGCCCATCTTTCGCCGCAGGAGCGGTGGGGGCGTCGTGACGGTGGGCCCCGGTAGTTTGATGTACGCCGTCGTCTTGCGCCTCGACCGGCTACCTGCTGCCCGTGGCGAGGGCCTTGTCAGTATCGACCAAGCTCATGAGTACGTTCTTTCCTGTGTCGCCTCGACGGTGAGCAGCTTGCTGCCCGATGAAACGATTTCACGCGACGGGACCAGCGACCTGATCATCCAACTTTCCGCTGGCCAACGGAAAAAATTTTCGGGCAACAGCCTCCGCATCCGCCGTCGGCATTTTCTCTACCATGGGACGCTGCTCTACGACTACGACCTCGCGAAAATCACTCGCTGGCTCGCGCGTCCCAAACACATGCCTGAGTATCGCCAAGAACGCTCACACGCTGACTTTGTCGCGAATCTCCAAGTGACTCGCACGGAACTCGAATCCTCGCTGATCAGTACCTGGAACGCGGAAACGCCTTTAAGTGACTGGCCCCGTGAGCGAACGCAACAATTGGCCAGTTCCTACGAAGCTCTCTAATCCCCTAGCCGAGAAGCGTCAGCTCTCGGGTGATGCTTGGAACAACTTCAACCCGAGAGCTGACGCTTCTCGGCTCGGGTTGACTTTGAATCGCTATTTCAGAACCGCATCACTCTTCGCGCGTTTCTTGTAGCTAATCTCCATCGCTTTCCACCACTTGCCCTCTTCGCCTTCGACGGCATGGTGGATTTCAAAATGCTTGGTGTTCTCGTCGATGTATTTGCTGACCATTTTGGACTTTTGTTCTTTACCAGTCATCATGTTGATGCCTGTGGAGACCATCGTGAGCGTATGGGTCTCGACATCGTAATCCCCTTCCATTGTGGAAAGGTAAGGGCTCATGTTATCGACCCAAGTCCCTACATATTTTTTCTTTTTGGGGTCGTAACCATACTGGCCACGGCCTTTGTATTTCATCCCACCCATGTCCATCTCAAAGTCGCTGAGCATCCAAAAGTCGCCCAGCATGGTGTTTGTTTCGATGCCTTTGCTCGGCATGGGCGGCGCGTCGGGAGACATCCACATTTTTACTTCTGCATCCCAAACGCCCGCCTCGCGGGCCATGTTCACATGCTGTTCGCCCGGTTGAGGCATTTGAGCCCAGACTGAAGACGTAGCCACAAGACCAACCAAAGCCATCACCATCGATTTTGCTGCAAATCTCATTTTGCTTCTCCTGTTTTCGGCGTGTTTTCTCCCCAGAGCAAGCCGGTCGAGACGCGACTTGCCCATGACGACCCCTGATTATCTCGCATCCGAATCGCCATTCAAGTGAATTCGCAAAAGTCCTGCAAGAACCAGACGGATTCCGCTACTGCTTGCACCGCAAGGTACACGAAGGGCACAAAGAAGATGCTTCTTGAACCACGAATAGCACGAATCCAACGAATAACTCTTAAGGATGCTCTTTTGTGAAGTTGACCGTTTTCACAGAGAACGCTTTCTGCGTTTCTCTTCGTGTTATTGGTGCTATTCGTGGTTTAAGAGAACACCCAGCGCGGACTGTACAAACATACGAGGTCGTCGCTTGATGCCTAGCGTTATCTCTGCTCTGCTAGAAGCTGAAGGCAGCAACTTCATTCATTCTTGATCCTCGGTACTCCATTATGTCGATTCGTCTATTCTTCCTAGTAGCAATTCTCTCAGTGGCCGTACAAGGTTGCCAGCAAGAATCCGAAGAGAAGGTCTCTGCCGAGACAACCACGGCAGAGAAGGAAAGTGCAGAAGAAATGTCTGAGGATTCAAAAGAGGACCAGCCCGAGATCGTTGACTTTGAGTTGCCCTCACTCAGTGACAAGTTGGCCGCGCGGAAAGCAGAATTCGCCAAGCAAGCTCCTGAGGAGTTACGCAACCTATTTGCCAACGGCGTGAAACAGGTTGCCGAAACAGGCATCGTTGAACAAGCCAAGCAGGTGGGCGATATAGCTCCCAGTGGCACGTTGCAAACTGCTGCTGAAGAAACGGTCGAGCTCGATTCACTCTGGTCGGATGGCCCGGTGGTTCTCGTCTGGTATCGCGGAGGCTGGTGCCCCTACTGCAACTTGCAACTTGAAGCGATGCAAGGGGCGACCAGCACTCTTGAACGACTCGGCGCTAAGGTTGTCGCACTCACGCCCGAGTTGCCCCCGAAAGCGGCTGCCACTCAAGAAAAACTCCGCGTCGGTTTTCAGATCCTCAGCGATCCGGGCAACGAATTGGCTCGAAAGTTCGGCCTGGTCTTCAAGCTGCCCCCGGAAGTCGCCAAGGTCTACAAAGATCGCATCAAGCTCAAAGAATACAACGGGGACGACTCCTACGAATTACCACTCTCGGCTGTCTATGTGATCGACACACAGGGCATCATTCGCTACGCCTTTCTCGACGCAGACTACACGAAACGTGCCGAACCGGCAGACATCGTCGCAGCAGTGAAGTCGCTGAGCCTCTAGTTTTAACGCAAAGGCGAAAAGAACGCGAAGCACCGCAAACACTTGTTTGGCAAGTCAGTACGCTCCCAAACAATGGCCATGCTAGCGTTTCGTACCTCTTTGCGTTTCTCTGCGTCTTTGCGTTGAAATAACTCGCGTTGACCCTGCTGCGGCGAGTTTCTAATCTCCGCAACGAATCGCTCCGCAATCGGACCTTGGGGCGACCCACCGGACCCAAGAAGACCCGTGCGAATATGAGTACTCCTAAAGACGCCACTTTCCCTGTTCCTATGCTTGATGTGAATCGCCAAAACCAGCCCCTCCGCAGTGAAGTCGACGCGGTGCTCAGCGAGGTCTGTTCGTCAGGCGCTTTTGTACATGGCCCTGCTTGCCGCGAACTGGAAACCGCGATTGCCGACTACTGCGGCACGGAACACGCCATCGGCTGCGCCTCAGGCAGCGACGCCCTCCTGCTGGCGCTCATGGCGATCGGCATCGGCCCCGGTGACGAAGTCATCCTCCCGAGTTTTACTTTTTTCGCGACGGCCGGTTCCGTTTGGCGGCTGGGTGCCACCCCGGTTTTCGCCGATATTCATCCCGAAACGTTTAACCTCGACGCATCAGCGGTAGCCGAAAAGATCACACCCGCTACCAAGGCGGTTCTGCCGGTCCACCTGTTTGGTCAGTGCGCCGATATGGACGCGCTCGCCGAGGTCTGTGGTTCTATTCCGATCATCGAAGACGCGGCTCAAGCCATTGGGGCCCAATTCCAAGGTCGTCGAGCTGGCAGTCTCGGGCTGATGGGCTGCTTTTCGTTTTATCCCACCAAGAATCTTGGTGGATTCGGCGATGGGGGAATGATGACCACGAATGATACCCATCTCGCTGAAAAGCTGCGTGTTCTTCGCGACCACGGACAACGGCCCCGGTACCACCACGAGCTGGTCGGCCTCAACAGTCGGCTCGACACGTTGCAAGCGGCAGTCTTGGGAGTGAAGCTTCCGCGGCTAGACGACTGGGCCGCCAGTCGACAACGTCACGCTGACCATTATGTCAACGAATTCGACCGGCTTGGTCTGGACAATGACTTCACCCTTCCTGCGGAAGCCTCTGGCTGCCCCAGCGTCTGGAACCAATTTACGATTCGCGTTCTAGGTGGCCGTCGTGATGCCTTGCAAAAGTTCTTGCAAGAGAAGCAAATCGGATCGGCAATCTATTATCCAGTACCCTTGCACTTACAGAAGTGCTTCTTGAACCTCGGGTACACCCCCGGCAGCTTGCCATTGACCGAGCAGGCTTGTGAAGAAGTTCTCAGCCTGCCAGTGTTCCCCGAGCTAACGCGACGGGAACAAGACCGTGTGATTCAATCGCTCGCCGAGTTCGCCAACGTCGCCTACGAACCGCTGGAACGCCACGCGGCCTAGGATTACGGTAGTGGGCGTGAGACTAATCGTTGGCCGGTCGCTCGAAGTCTCGTTTCCGACCGCTAGGACGGTAGGCAGCCAAGGCCCCTAAGATGGTGCAGAGTAAAAGAATTGCCCAGGCCATGTCTTGCTCGCTTTTTTGGTGAGTTCCAGATAGAGCTTAGCTTAATTGGCGATGTTACCGTTGCCAAGCTCGTCTGACCCCACGCAGAGGCGCAGAGGACGCAGAGATTCGTAGAAGTGGTTTCAATAATCGTAACCCGAAGCGTAAGCGCGGGAAAAACCCTGTGAGCATAGCCCCTCGCTCACGCTTCGGGTTACGAAACTGATTTCTGAAACAGCTTCTATAGGATATATCAATGAATCTGACGAGTATCAGAAAATGCCCGATTCGTGAGATTCGTGCAATTCGCTGACTGAAACAGAACCGCCGATCCACTGCTCAAACGGCACCGCCGCGGCCCGAAAATCGGCCACCGGCATTGAGACGGTTTGCCACTTCTGGGAGAGCGGCTTCATTCGCTGGATATAATCGGCAACCCGAACCGCCAGAAAAGCGTACCACTGGCCGCGGAATTCATAGAGTTGTTCGCGAGCGACTGGCGAGCGCTCGCCGACGAGATGATAGGCGAAGGTAAACAGAGCAATTGCGCCGGCTCCAATCCGCTCCTGCCAACTCGCGAGGCTGCGGAGGTCGTCCCACGTCGACCAGTTTCGCCAATACTGGTGATGCTTCTGCCCACTAGGAAATCGCCGCCCCTTCACATCCACCAGCAACGTCGCGCCTTGCGAGGGTGTCACCAAGAAGTCCGCATTCTTGAGCGATCCGCCCAACACCTGACTCCGCCGCTGCTCATCCACCGCCACGTAAGCCACCTGCCGCGACTGCAAGTAGGCCTCGAACGCCGCTTCGTAATGATTGTCGCGCTTCATCGGGAACGCCAACTCACAGGGCAATTTTTGAACAAGAGGAAACGGAGGGAGCAGAGTTTATTGGATGACTCGTAGTCGAAGCTAGATCTCTCACTATTGTTCATTCAAAAAACCATTCAGTTATGGCTTGCTACTGAGTCTTGGCATCCTGCCAGAAGTAGCTTTAACGAACAACAACGTTGCAGAAAAAAATGCAAAGAACTTACAGAACCGGACGAATCGACACCACGATAAATGTCAGTTTTCTGCCGTAAGATACGAATCGAGGAGAGTGAGATGGAAGGATATCTCTGCTACCTCCGTTCCCTCCTGTTCAACACAAATCCGTGCCATCCGTGTGATCCGTGGCCAAAACCGAACGATTCCTCGCCAGAAAGGTTAAAGCACCGGCAACAATTCTGGCTTACGACTCCGGATGCTCTGACCCTTCTTCTGGATCACCGCTTCGGTGTACTCCCAGACTTGGTCCGGCGTTTCGAGATAGAAGTCGTAGGTCCACTCATCGTCGTACTCGCAATTGTCGGTCGTATAGTCGCGACAAATCTGCGGACGCGTCTCGTAGATGCCGCAGCGGTTATCATCCTGCAAGTGACGACACACGGTGTGGACGAGCAAGTACCAGTCGTCATCTTCTTTGAAGACGGTTGCACGCTCGTGAAGTAAGAACCAGCGGAGGTACTCAAGTTCCTTAAACGTATCAGGAGTTTCGATCGGCATCGCAAAGTAACGGCAACACTTCGCTGTGCAGTACTCACAAAGCGACTCCCCTTCAGGCAAATCCGCCCGATCGATCTTCACCGCTCCAAAACCCTTAGCCATATGAATTCCCTCCGCAAGCACACAATTGACAAGCCCCGATTGTAGTTGCTCGCACTTTCAAGTTGAAGCAGCAAAGTGAGCCATAAGCAAGTTGGCGACCGAAGGTTTTGGCCACGGATCGCACGGATTGCACGGATATTTGGGAACACTAATCAACGCTAATCTGCGCTAATTGTTTTGGCGAAGACTAAGGATTTGTGGTGTTCCCAACGCTACCTTATTCAAAAAAAACAAGCTGATAAAAAGATAGATATCGTGCTCTGCTACCTCCGTTCTCTCCTGTTCAAAACAAATCCGTGAGATCTGTGAAATCCGTGTTCAATACTTCGGCAACCATACTCACAAGTTCAACCCCGCGCTTTCCGCCACAGCCTTAAGACGCTCTCTTCATCCGTTACTTCTAACAACTCTCGCTCCGTGAACCACCGCACGTCGTGCGACTCGTCACTGACCACCGGCTCCTCTTCATCCGCGGCGAGAATGAGGAACCGCACGTCGTGGTGTTCGTGGGCGTCTTCAATCAGGTTGCCGTCGGCATCTCGGCGTTCGGGGATCACGTGGACGTCCAAGTCCAAGGGCGACGGGCTGGCAAACATCAACGAACGAAGCCCGGTCTCCTCGAGCGCTTCTTTCATGGCCACGCGAGCGACATTCGCGTCCCCATCGGCGTGCCCCCCCGGCTGCAACCACTTTCCCAACTTCCGATGATGCACCAACAGACACCGCGACCGATCTGCGTTCATAACCCAAGCCGAACCAGTGATATGCCCAGGGCGACACGTCCGCTCGAAGCAGTCAGCGGAAGCAGTCACTAGCGAGCGAATCCGCTCCGTCACCACGGATTCGTCGGCGTATTGCCTTTGGTATTCGTCTAAGAGTTTTAGTAGCGGTTGGCGATGCATTTTTGGACTACGGAGGCACAGAGTATACGGCGAAGAAATCTGACGGGATTTACATGATTGACGGGATGAACGATTCAGCTGCAATCCTGTCCATCCTGTAAATCCTGTCAAAAACCTCCGTGTCCTCCGCGTCTCCGTGGTTATTCCTTCACTTCAACGGTAAGAGGCCCACATCGTCGCTGTTCTCATCAATCAATTCCCGCATCGCTGCCTCCTGATTCTCCAGTGTTTTCGCAGCAGAGGCTTTCACGCGGCGGTCGGCGATGGAGTGTGCCCACCAAGGAGCCTCGGTTTTGATTTTCTGAGTAAGTTTTAAAGTGACTTTTGTTTGCTGCTCATCCCGCTGAAGGTTCGTGGTCATCTGATAATCGAGGAGTTTCTCTCCCGGTTTCTTGAGCCGTACCTGGGAATCGATTTCATCCGGATCGATCTTCACGACCTGTTGAAGCTTGATCTCGTTCTTGCCGATGTACTCGTCGGTGGTGCGAACTTGTAGCTCGCCAGTGAGATCAATCTGCCAGCCTCCTCCGCCGGCGATCATGTCGAGAATCTTCCCTTCCCCTACTTTCTTCTCGCCAAGATCAACGTCGCCTCCCTCCCACTTCTGATCCACGAACTCGCTGTCTCCGCCCATCGTCACAATTTCCTTGGCGGCATTCGTGCGGACCATAATCTTGCGCACTTTGGTGAAGTCCTCAGCTATTGTGAATGGGCGTTCAACCGTTTGCTCGGTGACATACTCCCCGCGAATGAAGAAACCCGCGACAACTCCCACGACAAGGAGGACGGCAAGGATGACTAATATTTTTTTCATCGTGCAATACTCAATGAGACAATAGATGACAGCCACTCATTGTAACGTGAAATTGATGGACGACGAGTCGAGCAGGAACCGTAGTTTCGGCCACGGATTGCACGGATGACACGGATAGAATAGTAGGAAGCAACGAAGGAAACGAAGGAAACGAAGTACCTATTCCGATACCTCCGACCAACTCTGTTCTCTTTCTTTCCTTCTGTTAGAAAATCCGTGTCATCCGTGCAATCCGTGGCCAAAGTAGAGCATGAACTTTCGAACAGCCTTCAACACTCGTCTACAGCTGTCTATGCTGGTTCATCCCTCCTAACCAACCTGCCGATAATGCTGCCCACCCAGTTTCGCCTTTCCCTGCTGAAGCTCTTTGCGGCGATTCTCATTTTCGGCACGGTCCCCGCTTCAATTAGCTCGGTCAGTGCCGACGCGTTTTCTCTGGGATTATTGAGGCTCTGTGCAGCTACCCTAGCGTTCTCGGTGATCCTCCTTGCGAGCGGCAAGTTCCGTGAGCTTCGTCGCCTCAGCGGCAAAGAATGGCAAACGCTGCTTCTCATTGGCTTCTTGTTCGGCCTGCATTGGCTCACCTACATCTTGAGCATTAAAAAAGGAGGCCCCGCCATCGGAGCCATCGGGTTCACAACCTACGGCGTTCAGATCCCGCTACTCGGTTGGTTGTTTGGCTTTGGAAGACCCTCACTGCGTACCTTCCTCGCTTTCGCGCTGGCGATCTCCGGCGCATCGCTTTGCCTGATTGAAAACAATAAGGAAAGGCCTCAAATAGAAAGTGCCGTTGCCGAGACAGACGCTGCCATACCTCCAGAAACAAGTTCGACAGCGAGCGGCGGTTTGGCAGTTTGGCTAGTCGTTGCTTTGCTCAGTGGCACGTTCTACGCCGGTCTCCCGCTGCTTCACCAACGGAACGCGCACCTTTCCAACTCCGTCAGAACTTGGGCGCAGTTTACCTTTGCCTTACCTGTGTTTCTACTTACTCTTCCGATGGCGGAGGGGAACTTTCCACGAGAAGAGATCTGGTTGCTCGCGCACCTGGCCCTCATTGTGACCGTCGTTGGTCACTTTCTCTGGGTGCAAGGCGCTACCGAACTTCCCATTGCGCTGACCGGCGTCCTCGCCTACTTGCAGTTGCCCTCCTCCTTGTTCTGTGCTTGGCTGTTTGTCGATGAGCCGTTGACCGCAGCCATGCTCGTTGGTGCGATGCTGGTGATCGTGGGGAACTTGATCGCCATCAGCGACCGTCGGAAGCAGAGCGCGGCCTAGCAGGAGCCCGATTGTAAGGCTTGTACCGTCTGCAGGTCTCGCGACGGCTTGAATTCTGCCCCCATCGGCACCAGGAAACCGCGTCTCGCCGCTTGGCGACCGATACTTCTTCTAGAGACTTCTTTCTCATTACTTAAGCAGCTTGACGTGAACTCGATCGACCCCGCTATCAGTGCCGTTCTCGCTGCCAAACAAGCGAGCCAGCAGCAGTCAATTGGCTACGCGCTGTTGGCGAAGAGCCTGGAAGCGACCGAGTTCCAAGGCCAAGCCGCCGTTGAGCTTCTCAATTCCGCTGCCTCCAGCTTGAGCAAAGCCCACGGCAAGGGCTCTCAATTCGACGCTCAAGGTTGAACGATATCGTTGAACGCAGTCTCGGAAACGACCGCTTCTTCAAATAGCCAGGTCGTCGCGATCCGGCGTCTCGACTTCGCCTGAGAATAGCGCGAGCCCGAAGGTAATTGGCCCCAGCCTGCCAATAAACATCAGTGCGATGATGAACATCTTCCCCAGCGGCGTTAGCTCCGCGGTCAAGCCACGCGAGAGGCCAACGGTGCCCAGGGCCGACGCGGTCTCGAATAACACCTCTTCAAAGCTTTGATCTTGCACCAGCAACATCAGTAAGCCACCAACGAAGAAGATCGTGATATAGAAAATGACCGACGCAAACGCGAGCGTCAGCCGATGCCGCGGAACCTCGCAACCCCAAAAGGTTACCTTCTCTCGCCCTTTGAGCGTACTCATCACGGTAGCAAAGGCGGCTGATACCGAAGTCGACTTCAGCCCACCACCTGTGCCCGACGGTGATGCTCCTAAAATCATTAGGAGCAACACCAAAAAAGTCGGCGCCATTGCCAAGCTGCCAACCTCCGTCGTGTTAAAGCCTACTGTCGTGAGTGACGTCATCGCTTGGAAGCCCGACACCATCAACCGTTGCTCGCCGGGTAGTTCCCGATAAGCCGGCTCGATCAAGAAGAGCATCACCCAGCCAAACAGCAGTGCCCAAAAAGTAGCATGCAGAATGATACGCGTTGTTAATGTGCGGCATTCGCGTTTGCCTGTCGCGGACCAGAAGACATCGCTCAAGGCGAGGAAACCTATAGCCCCTGAAAGACTCAAACAACCGATCGTGACATTCACCCAAAAGTTATCCGCAAAACCCATTAAACTATCGGGGAACAAACTAAAGCCCGCAGTGCAAAAAGCACTGACCGCGTGAAAGATGGCCTGCCAAAGACAGTCTTCAACGCCTGCACTGCGAAACTCAAAATACAACGACACGGCCCCCAGCGATTCGATAATCAGCGTGAACAGCACAACGTTTCGCAAAAAGCCACGCAACTGAAACCCCTCGGGCAAGGCAAACGTCAGCTTGGCGATTTCCGCCCGCTCGGGGGTAAGCTTCCGCTTCCGCGCAAGCAGAATAAACGACCCGAGTGTCATGTAACCAATCCCCCCGAGTTGGATCAGCACCAGAATGACGAGTTCGCCATAAAAGGAGTAGGTCGCCGGCGTGCTGACCGTCGCCAAGCCAGTCGTACTTACCGCCGAGATCGCGGTAAACAAATGATCGATCGCAGGAACGTCCTCCGCTTCGTGGCATAGCGGCAGACAGAGCGCGATCCAACCGATCGCCATGTACGAGGCATAGCCCAACAGTAGGACTTTCAGCGGGTTCCAGTTCCGGAATGGATGAGACATCGGCATCAGGCTCAAAGAAGGAGAATCGCCAGCAGTGACACGCGAGCCAATCGCACCAGACCCGTCCCTCTAGGGCTCGGTTCTTCTCGCTGCACTGGGCTGCTATGATCAACAAGTGTGCCGAGGTCGTTGATCCTCATGGGTGGCTTATTTTAGTCTCGGCCACCCCGCCCCACCACCCTACCTATTTAGGCATACGATGCTCGCCTATCCAGAAGATACCGCGGCCCTGCTGTTCGATTGCGACGGCACGCTCGCCGACACGATGCCGTTCCATGTCCTCGCTTGGCAGGAGCAGTTTGCTGAGCATGGCATCGAGCTGCCGCAATCGTTCATCGACGAGCGCGCCGGGATGCCGACCGTACAGATTGTCCTCGATGCCAATCAGCACTATGGCGTCGACTTCGACCCCGAGAAATTTACCGCCGAAAAGGAAGCTCGTTTCGAAACTCGGCTCAGCGAAGTCCTCCCGATTGAGCCCGTCCTTGAGATCGCCCGTGAAACCCACGGCAAACTCCCGATGGCGGTGGTTTCCGGTGGCGTCGCGCCGATCGTGAATAAAACGCTTAAACACATCAAAGCCGATCACCTTTTTCCCGTGGTGGTGACCGCGACCGATCCAGTTGCCCCAAAGCCGTCGCCGGAGATCTTCCTCGAAGCGGCCCGCCGCCTCGAAGTCGATCCCGCGAAGTGTCACGTTTACGAAGATGGCGACTCCGGCATCACTGCCGCCAAAGCCGCTGGAATGACTTGGACAGACGTTCGTCTCGCACTAAGCTGTTAGTGTCTCGCCCGAATTGCCCAGCCGCAAAGTGAACTCGGCCATGGCGAAAATCAGAACCAATGCCGGCCCCGGTTGCCTGACACTTTTCTCACTTCCTTTCACGCTCGTCGGCCTCTTTATGCTGGGCTGGACGATCTGGAATGTTCTTGGCTGGCAGCAAGCGCAAAGTTGGGTCGAGACGCCCGCAACGCTTCTCGAGACCAAGCTCAAGACAAGTAACAGCAGCGACTCGACCACTTATCAAGCAACAGCCCGCTACCGTTATGAGTACGCCGGCAAGCCGTACGAATCGGAGCGCGTCTCTCTCCACTCGGGCAGCGACAACATTGGCTCGTTCCAACAAGACCTCGCGAAACGACTGAAGCAGCGGTTCAAAGAAAAACAACCCTGGACTGCCTTTGTCAATCCGCGCAATCCGTCGGAAGCTGTTCTCGATCGCTCGCTAAGGCCTTGGTTCACGTTATTTAAGCTGGGTTTCGGATTGATCTTCGCCTGCGTTGGCATTGGCATGATCGTCGGTTCGCGGATCATGGCTCGTCGAGAGCGCGAGAAGAATCAACTGTCCGCCCTGTATCCTGACGAGCCTTGGTTGCGTCAAAAGGACTGGGCCGCCGGGCGTGTCGAAAGCGACCAACACTATGCCGTTTGGCTGTCCTGGGGATTTGCTTTCTTTTGGAACCTCATCAGTTGGGCCATTTCGATCAGTGCGTTTGCCTCCGACGAAGCACCACCACTATGGACCTACACAATCCTCTTGGGCTTTCCGCTCATGGGATTGTTCCTCCTTGGCTGGGCAATCTACGTCACCTGGCAGCGGATTCGCTGGGGAAGATCGATCTTTGAAATGGCAAGCGTCCCGGGGGTCGTTGGTGGGCAGTTGGCCGGCGTGATTCACGTCCCGGGACAACTCCGTCCCGACGACGGGATTCTGCTTTCGCTCACTCGCTACGTGCAACGCACCAGGCAGACCAGCGAGGGGGAAGAAACTTACGAGGATCCTCAGTGGCAGCGGGACAAACTCATCACTCGCACCATGCCTGGCACCCAGGGTGGCACGGCCATTCCCGTAGCATTTCACATTCCCTTCGAGCAACATCCCACCGACGAAGAGGAAGGCCAACTCTGGAAACTCGAAGCGGAAAGTCATACCCCCGGCGTGAACTACAAAGCGGAGTTTGAGGTCCCTGTGTTTCGCACCGCAGTAAGCAGTGCGGACACGCCCGCGGAAAGCGACCTGCTGGCGGACTACGAAGAAACGCCGCCACTAAAGTCAGTACTCAACCGCATCGGCGGACGCCTGCGGCGTGAAACGGAGACCAGCCTCGAACTATGCTTCCCCACGGGCCATCGCTGGAAACTCGGGACCGTGGTCACTTTCTTCGGTCTCTTATTCGGCGGCGCTGGTGCCGGGATGATCGTCGAGCGTTTCTGGTGGTTGGCTGTCCCGTTTACGCTCATCGGCGGAGGGATCTTTCTCACGGGACTTTACTACTTGCTGGAACGCGTCGACCTCCGCGTCAGCGGCGACGCCCTCACCCACAGCCGCGGCCCCTTCGGCCTCGGTCGCCAACGACGTTTCACGCCCGAGCAAATCCAAGCGATCAACGTCAGCGCCTCAGGCACTCGCTCCGGCAGTACTGTCTACCAACAAATCACGGTCAAACCGAAAGAGGGCAAACGGGTAAAACTCCTGACCAACCTCACCCGCCGTGCGGATGCCGATCGACTCGCAGAAAGGTTTCGTGAGGTTCTGGGGCTTGATTGCCTAGAATGAAGAGTTGCAGAGCTCCTCGATAATGGTCCTGCAGGACTTACATCTTCCAAACCTGCTTTCGCCGCTGAAGCCTGAACGCTAGACTATTGACAGCGGTTTGACTAACTCCCCTTACTGCAAATCCGTGGTCAGGCACCGATTTCGCATAACGTCATTTTGCATTTGTGCATTACGCCGTTATTGCTCATCCTCTAGCCGAAAGCCTCATCATGGATCGCCTTACGACAGAAAATCTCACGTCACTCGCCAACGCTTCCGGCGAGCCGCTGCTCTCGCTTTATATGCCAACCGAACGTGCCGGGCGTGAAGTTCAGCAGAATCGGATTCGCTTCAAGAATCTCATCGACGACGCTCGTAAAACGCTCGAAGGGAAGTCGGCCGAGGCCCTCGGCAACCAGCTCGACGAGTTAGCAAAGCTGGAAGAGGACGACCCCTTCTGGCAACACCAGAGCGACGGGCTTTGCTTCTTTCTGGATGGCAAGCAAGTGCAAAGATGGCGTCTGCCAGCGGACTTTCAATTACTAGCCGTTTGCTCCGATCGCTATCACATTCGTCCTCTGTGCCGGTACTTGCAAGATGATGGCCGCTTCTACATTCTGGCGGTCAGCCAGAATGATGTCCGGTTATTCCTTGGCACGAAAGATAGCATTGCTGAGCTGGAGGAAGCAGACTTGCCCTCCGACTTGCGTTCCGCATTGAACATCGACGAATACGTTAGCAGCCTGCAACATCATTCCACCGCCAGCGATGGTGGCGAAGCAATGTTCCACGGCCACGGCGGCAGCGACCCTGACGTCCAGAAGCAGGACGAGATCAAGCAGTACTTCCACCACATTGATGCAGCGCTGAGCAGTTTCTTTGGAACGGAGCGCACGCCGCTGGTGTTTGCGGGCGTGGAATACCTGTTCCCACTCTTTCGGGAAACATGTAGCTACAACCGTCTGATTGAAGAGCCCGTCAAGGGAAATCCCGATGACCTCACCGGCGAAGAGCTCCACGAAAAAGCCTGGCCGCTCGTAGGGAAGCTCTTTGACAAGCAACGCGGCGAAATCCTAGAGCAGTATGGCACGGCTCAGGCCAACCAACTTGGCAGCGACGACATCCAGATTGTATTGCCAGCCGCCAAGCAAGGGCAGGTGCAGACATTAATCACTGCCGAAGGCGAGCACCTCTGGATGGGTTCCGACGAAGGCAAACTGCCGCAGGAAGGAGCTGCGGAAGATCTCGTCAATGCTGCAGTCGTCGCAACGCTGACCAACGGTGGCGAAGTTCTCTCAGCCCACAAGGAGCAACTCGGCGAGAAACCTCTGGCTGCCATCATGCGGTTTCCTCTTAATGCATCGCAACTTGAAGAAGCGGAGACCAACTGATGTTCTGGTTACTGGGATGGATGATCTTCGGCCTGATCGTCGGCGCGTTGGCTCGCTTCTTAAAGCCCGGCCCCGACCCAATGGGCCTCGTGGCAACCATGTTCCTGGGCATCGCCGGATCGGTTGTCGGCGGCATCGCGGTGAGCTTCCTCACCGGTGACGGCATCGGTGATTCTGAACCGGCCGGCTCTATCGGAGCTACGATCACGGCTATCCTGCTACTTTTCGCGGCTCGCAAATATGGCGGACGGAGCTAGGCGGGAAAACTCAACCACCACGAGCTTCCACCAACCCAGTACGCGGCGTGCGATCAGGAAACGGCACACTCGGCAGTCCTGCCGCCCGGCGCCAAATGCTGATTTGCCCGATGTGAATGTTCTCGTGCATCAGCAGCAAGTCGGGGAGCATAAACTCGACCGTGGGATACATCTCCGCCCAACGGGGCAAGCTCGGACGACGATTCAACTGATCTTCGCTCGCAGTCAGCAACGCCTGGGCGACTTGCTCGTGCCCAGTACTCAGCCGTTCGAGTTGCGACTCCTTCGTGCCATATAGCGAAACATCATCCTGCGGCCCACGCCCGCGAAAGCCGAACAGATCGTGATCCGCAGGATCGTCGAACGCCTCGCCAGCCAACAGCGCCGGCACGATCGGGTAATACAGCGACATATGCCCGAGAATCCAAGCCGGGTGGTTCATACGATGAGGATTATCAGGTTCCCCGGGCCTGAGCACCATCTGCTCGTCAGTCACGTCCTCAAGCAGCGCTTCGGCGTAGCGACCGCCATTGTCCCAAGCGTAAACCAGCGATTCCCTAGAGAACATGTGTTTTCCTTTCCGATTAGACCGTACTCTTCCAGGAGCGAGACACGCGAGTTTGTTGAGAGGTTCGCGACGGTGACAAGTTGGTTTACGATTGCTTTTTACCACGAATTGAACGAATTACACGAATAAGTCTGTTCACTGCTTAGTACTGTGAAGCTTCTCGTTTTTGGGCATTAACTTAACGAGGCATCGCAAGCCAAAAATCTCTGTCGACTTACCACAAGAAATTCGTGCTATTCGTTCAATTCGTGGTTCAAAAAAACTTGGCTCCAAACCCTAGCAGTTCGAAGCCGTGATCGAGCGGCGCGTTGACAAAGCTAATCGTCATCCCATTCGTCGTCGTCATCACTTTGACGTTGCAAACCGTACAACCCCAGCACACGCAGCTCGTGCTTATTGAGCCGGATCCCCTTGTCTTTCCTGAGCGCCTTGCGAATCCGCTTCTGCACCGCCTCGACGGTCGCCTCCTCCTCGTCGGAAAGGCGAATCCCACGCAGTATGCGCCGGCGAATAGTTTCAAAGAGCCGCTTCATGGGTGGCAGTTTAGCGGAAGCAGAAATCAATAGACAGGATTCGCGTCGGATAATTCTTGCCAACGCGTCGTGCGAGGATCGCGCTTGCCGAACAGGTTCTCAACTTGCTCGCCAATCCACGTGCGATCGAGTTGCTTGCCTTGTTCGCGGAGAATTGCTTCGATGTCTGCCAAATCCTTGAGGCGGAAAAACATCAGTTTGAAAACACAGAGCGTAGCCGCATCCCAAACATAGACCTCACGACCCGCCATGCTGACTCTCTGTCTACGCTCTTCGGCCGCCATGTAAAAATCATTCAGCGGCAAGAAGATATCGACCCGAATCCCTTGATACTGTACTTGAGCGAAACCATGCTCAGAAAAGCCTTGCAAGAGATCGCTGGTACGAAAATCGCACGGACAGGCTTCGAGAACCTCCACAGCCTGTTGCTTCTCGTCTTGCGAAATGAAAAGCGTGACATCAATATCAAGCGTGGCGCGCGGCTGACTACTGTAAGCGAGTGCCAACGCGCCACCAATCGCGTAACGACAACCCAACTCTTCCAGTCGAGCTCCCAACTCCGCCGCAACGGTAGCCGCATCTTTAGGGACCTCTTGCCGGGGATCAGGACCATCAGCGGACGAATCATCAGGAGACATGGCCGACCTGACTTTTGAGGTAGTCCCATGTCGATTGGGGCCACGGCGCGGGCTCTGGGTCAGGCATCCCCGACGCCCGGCGATCCGCAAGCTGCTGAGCCGCGGTTCGACAAACCTGCACAAGCCGTCGTGAGCGCTGGGCGACGGTGAGTGTTTCCTGACTCACCTCAGCCTGTTTCGCGGCATCGATTTGTTGGTTGAGACCAGACATAGTTCCCCAATCAAGCGGCCAGGGCTAGTGAGTAGATCCTTGCGGGAGAATTTATTGCACGCGCATCAATTATACCACACGCCAGATTCTCAAGAAAACGCCCCGCAAAGTGTGCCACTGCTGGCTTGTCGCGTACCGCCGACCGAAGTCGGTTTGGTCGAGAGTACCAGCCTCCCCGCAATCGCCTGCAGAAACGCTGACCAGCAGTGCGCGAGGATGCCGGCAACGCAAGAGGGGGCCAAAACTCTTGGTAACGCTCAACCGGCGGCTTCTTAGATGGCACTGGAAGGAAAAAACCTGAGTGGGGTGCCATCAATTTGTGACGTTGGAAATCCGATCTATTCGAAAATTCTTAACCTCGTCATTCTCAGTCTCTCGGCAACGCAATGACCTCCCCAAAACTGAGAGAGGAATAACGCGCCGCCTCTTACAACTTCCGTCTGACTTCGTGTAATCAAACTCAATTTCTCTGTAGCAAGAGTTGGTCTGAAATAGTTTCTCAATTTCCTCTATTGGCAATTTGCCATTAATCGCTTTGATGAGGGCGGCAGGAGGAATTCTGTGTCTGCTAGCAAAGCCTTGCCTTGGAAATTGCAGGCCGTCGCTATGCGCTTTTCGCATAATAATCCTTCGCAATGCAGAGTTGTCGCGTGCCAATTCCCTCTCGATTAATTCCTTAAGCTGCGATCGAGAGAATATCTTTGACGACAGCCAGGCCTCACCTGTGTGTTTGGATGCAACATTCATCCTGAAATCGGTGCCGACTAAACATACGCCTTTCCTTGAGTGGTTCACGTCAATTACTGAGATTTCATCTGCTTCTAAAGCACATGAAACATCAACGCACACTTGAAGGACCGTGACCCGACTTCCACCCGGCGTACGAATCGGCTCTGAGAGCCTTATGGTTTCGTCCGGCATGTACGATTCGACGGAATATTGCTTGCCACTTCTCCAAGGCCAGATTTGCTTTAGATATTTGAGCACCTGGATTATGCCTAACGCTGTGGTATTACTCGCTGCATTTATTCTGGCTAGGAATCAAGCGTTCGCTCAGAATGGTCGCCAAGCGTGCCGCACAGAAAACACCGCCACCGGTATCGGGAGCGATGCTCCGATGGTTGGTCCTGAGTCCTTTTCCAGGTCGTGAATGTGTTGCTTGCAGAGTGCCATTGTTTACGCTGACTGTTCTACAATCATTCCTTCAATTCATTGAACAACCCAAGTTGTAGGACAGTATGAGCAGCTTGCGGACTCATATCATCCGCGTGCAAATTGTGTTCTGCATAAAGAACATCTTTGACTAGTTCTGCAGGAAATCTTTTGTGCTGGGCCTTCACTCGTGCTATTCCTATCCATACCTTTTTTTGCAGTCTGAAAACGTATTGTAGATTTCCTTCACGGTCCTTCCACATTAAAGCACCGTGTTCGATTCCGACGGTATTTGGATTGCGAAACCATTCCGATCCCTCAGGATGATCCACACACTTTTATACAATCGAATTGCACAAACACCTACGCTCGTAACTTCTCTCACCTCGTCGCATGTTGTATTCCTTATATTGTCTAGTTGCCATTGAACAGAAACGAGGGGCGAACCGCTCACACGATTCGCCCCTCGTTCAAACTTTCCGATTTCTAACGAGCGCTTAGCGCCCAACAACTACCAACCTCAACTACACCCCATCGAGTTCCCACAGTTGTGGCATAGGTAGCAGTTTCCGTTTCGCACCGTGATGCTGCCGCAGTTGTCGCAACTGGGGGCGTCGGTTTGGAAGCCGGCAAATTGTTCGCTGCGGGCACCCATCGCACCCTTCGCCTCAGGCTTGTCGTCTTTGACGAGCACGCCGGCGCGTTCGAGCAGGCGTTGGCTGTAGCCGCCCGCCAACGAACCGTTTCCGTTCCCGTTAGAACTGCCGTTGGTCGAACCGTTGGCGTGGCCATTGGTGCCGTTGGCGGAACCGTTCTTCGCGGGGGATGATCCCACGCCAGAGGCGTGGGCTACAGTTGCGGTAGCGTCGGTCGAATCCTGACCACTCTTAGGCCCGCCTTCCTTCTTGGCGACGGGCCGGCTCTCGGTTTCGCTGTCGTCCTTGGTGTTGGAGGACGAACCGGAAGGCGATCCCCCGGCAGAGCCGGAGGCTACGGGGTCGGCAGGAAGCCCTAAACTCGCTTCGCGATACCCGGGCAGGAATGTGATGCCCAGCCAACGGAAGATATAATCAATGAGGCTCTTGGCGATCCGGATGTCCGGGTTCTTCGTGTGGCCTTGCGGCTCGAACCGCATGTGGCTGAACTTGCGGACGTAATCTTCCAGCGGCACGCCGTACTGCAGGCTCATCGAAACGGCCGTGCCGAAGGCGTCCATCAGGCCGCCGATGGTGCTTCCTTCCTTAGCCATTGTGATGAACAACTCACCCGGGCGGCCATCGGCGAACATGCCGACGGTGATGTAGCCCTCGTGGCCAGCGACGCTAAACTTGTGCGTCTTGCTGTCGCGGGTGTCAGGCAGGCGTTCGCGACGAGGCTTCGCAGCGAGTGCCGCTTCCTTCTCCTTCGCTTTGTCAGCCTCAGTGCCGGTGTTCAGCGGCTGGCTATCCTTCGAGCCGTCGCGGTAGATGGCCAAGGCCTTGAGGCCGAGCTTCCAACCATCGACATACGCTTGGCCGATTTCCTCGGGCGTTGTGTCACGCGGCATGTTGACCGTCTTCGAGATCGCCCCGGAGAGGAACGGCTGAGCGGCGGCCATCATCGTGACGTGTGCTTGCCAAGGAATGCTGCGAACGCCGTTGCGCGGGGTGAACGCACAATCGAACACGGGAAGATGCTCCGCGTGCAAGTCGCTGGCCCCTTCGATCGTGTCTTCCTTCTCGATGTAGTCGAGAATCGATTCGATCTCCGGCTGATCGTAGCCGAGGGTTTCCAGCGCCTTGGGCACCGTCTGGTTGACGATCTTCAGCATGCCGCCACCGGCGAGCTGCTTGTACTTCACCAGCGCGATGTCCGGCTCGATGCCGGTGGTGTCGCAATCCATCATGAAGCTGATCGTGCCGGTCGGGGCGAGAACCGTCGCCTGAGCGTTGCGGTAACCGTGTGCCCGACCTGCGGCGAGGACTTGCTCCCACGTGTTGCGAGCTTCGTCGACCAAGTAGTCGGGGCACTCCTCGTTGATCTTCTCGACCGCGTCGCGATGCATGTGCATGACGCGAAGCATCGGGTCGCGGTTTTCTTCGAATGCCTCGAATGGACCAACCGCTTCGGCCAGTTCCGCACTGGTGAGGTTCGCTTGCCCGTGCAGCAGCGAAGTGATCGCTCCGCACACGCCTCGACCGGCGTCCGAATCGTAAGCCAGCCCGTTGCTCATCAGCACGCTGCCCAGGTTGGAGTAACCCAAGCCGAGCGGACGGAACAAGTGGCTGTTGCGGGCGATGTCTTCAGTTGGATAGCTGGCGTGATCGACCAGAATTTCCTGAGCGATGAAGAACAACCGGCAAGCCTTCTTGAAGCCGGCGGCGTCGAAGGTGCCATCCTCATGGCGGAACTTCATCAGGTTGATGCTCGCCAGGTTGCAAGCCGTGTCGTCGAGGAACATGTACTCGCTGCACGGGTTGCTGGCGTTGATCCGCCCGCTGTTGGGGCAGGTGTGCCAGTTGTTGATCGTCGTGTCGTACTGCACGCCGGGGTCGCCACAGTGCCAAGCACAGTCGGCCATGCGATCGACGATGTCTTGAGCCTGATAGGTCGGGCCTTCCTTGCTGTTGTCGGTGACCCAACGCGTGGTCCAGGATTCACCCTTCTCAACGGCTTGCATGAAGTCGTCGGTGAGGCGGACCGAAAGGTTCGCGTTTTGGAACATGATCGAGCTGTAGGCTTCGCCATTGAAGTTACTCTCGTACCCACCTTTTTGGATCAGCACGTGAGCCTTCTGCTCTTCCTTCCACTTGCACTCGATGAACTCCATCACGTCTGGGTGCCAGACCTTGATCGACTGCATCTTGGCCGCACGACGGGTTTTGCCACCGCTCTTCACGACGGCAGCGATTTGATCGTAAACCCGCATGAAGGAAAGCGGCCCGGAAGGATTCCCGCCGCCGGCGAGCTTCTCACGATGCGAACGAAGCGTCGAAAGGTCCGTGCCTGTGCCGGAACCGAACTTGAACAACATGGCCTCGCTGCGGGCGAGCTCCATAATGTCTTCCATGTTGTCGTCGACATGCTGAATGAAGCAGGCGGAACCTTGCGGATACTCGTACGGGTTCTCGGGCTGCACGACTTGTTCGGTCTGTGGATCCCAACGCCAGTTGCACTTCGCACCCTTCACGCCGTACTGATGGAACAGACCGACGTTGAACCACACGGGCGAATTGAACGCCCCGTGCTGGTGGAGGCACAACCAGGAGAGGTCGCGGTAGAAACGCTCAGCATCCTCATTGCTGGCGAAGTAACCGTCCTCAAGGCCCCAGTCGGTGATCGTGCGCGTGACGCGATGCACGAGTTGGCGAACGCTGTACTCGCGCTCGTCGCTGCCGACTTCACCGTAAAAGTACTTGCTGCAGATAACATTGGTCGCGAGCTGCGACCAGAAGTCGGGAACTTCGCAGTTGGTTTGCTCAAACAGCACGCCGCCGTTTTCGTCTTTGATCGCGGCTGAGCGGACTTCCCACTTCACCGTGTCAAACGGATCGCTGACCCCTTCAGGACAAAAGTCGCGGTCGATCTTCAAGCGTCCATGAAATTGCTTCGGCCCGCGGTCATCTTGCGAGCTAGAAGTTGGGGTGGACGTACCGAGAGTTGTGGTCGCCATGACGATCCTCCTGAGGAAATGAGATTGAGAGGGGCATCCTTACCTGCGTTTGCACGCCTCATCCAAAAGGTATTCAAAATACCACGTGTGAACAAATGTGCATATCACTCTATGGTGTCTCATCGACATCCTCTGTCGATCACCTGAGCCTCCCATCAGTGGGCGACTACAAGATTTAGAGTGTGTATCGTAAAACTACCGCAAAAAGCGACAATGAATCCCGATATTTCCACAACATGTAGTATTCGATGCCATTTTTAATACTAGATGAAGTGATTAGCGAGGAGTGATTCTATCCCTTTGGCTCAACTCGTCAAATAGAATCTTGTGTTTTCTCTAAGTAGCTATCATACCACGGGTTGTGTCTAACGTGAAGTGCTAGCGTAGTGGCGATTAACGAATTGTTAAGACACTTAAGTCGCTACGAGGTAATGATTTGTGGAAATAGTCGACAAACCGGCTCTGTCGATCCGGAAAACGGGCAGTTCTCAAGGAAATCTTGGCGGCTTGATCCGGGCCATTTCCCCACTTTGCGCGAGCCTCCCAAAGTGCCATTTCGAGGATAGGACTCGCTGCCCTACCTCAGGATTTCGTACAGTTCGCCACACCCGTCTCTAATTGATAGGCAAGCGAGTGCGAAACGTTTTTCTATTTCTAACGCTACTCGGGCAAGCGGGCTGTCTCTCCCCGTGCGGACTGCGCTTGGTACCGCCGGAAGACTTACTCATCTACCAACCGGCCGGTCCGCACTCCGAAGAATGGCAGCCACCCGATTTGGAGTACGAAGACGTTCATTTCACAACACCCGATGGTATGCAACTGCACGGTTGGTATTGCCCCGTGGAAAACCCACGAGCCACGCTACTGTTCTGCCACGGGAACGCCGGAAATATCGCCTACCGGTACCCCGACTTGCTGATGCTCACCAAAGAAATGAAAGTGAACGTCTTCGCGTTTGACTATCGCGGCTATGGTCGCAGTGAAGGGATACCCAACGAGAAAGGATTGCTAACGGATGCTCGCGCTGCGCGGCAATGGGTCGCACAGCGTGAACAGATCGACGAAACCGAGATCGTACTCTTCGGTCGTTCCCTGGGAGGCGGCGTGGCCGTTGATCTTGCTGCCAAGGATGGGGCGCGGGCGTTGATTCTCGAAAGCACTTTCACTTCGCTGCCAGAAGTTGCGAACGATCTCTTGCCACTCTCACCCGGCTTACTGATGCTCAGCCGCTTCGACTCGATCAACAAGATCGCCGATTATCAAGAGCCCTTGCTGATCGCCCACGGAACGCAAGATAAGCTGATTCCTTTCGCACATGGCAAGCGGCTTTTTGACGCAGCGAACGAGCCGAAGCAGCTCGTCCCGATCACGGGCGCAGATCACAACTGGACACCTCCACCAGGCTATTTGCAAACGCTTGATGCTTTTCTCGACAAGGTCCCCGCGAAAAGAGAAAGGTCTCAATAGCGATCCAGCAATGATGCGAATACCCTTTGTACTTCTAACTTGCTTGATTGTTACCGGCTGCACCGGCTCGCGCTGGGCGCGAAGCGACCCCGACTACGCGGCCAAGTATCCGCATCACACGGGCAACCTAGCGCGGATGACTAAGCAAGCGATTGATGCCCGGCATGTACGAGGGAAGAGTGGAGGCTATGCGGCGATGGGATTCCGAGGCGACCCGCACGCCTTGGCCGCGGAGGTGGGAGGGTTCGACTATACCGCTTCTTGGCTCGAGATGCGTGGCGGGCTCACGGGTTTGCTCTACGAAGGGAATGTGCCGGTTTCCGGTGGGCTGCTAGGCGCGGCAAGAGTCCAAAGCCCATCACGTTTGGCCCCGTATGCCGGCTTCGGTGCTTATGCGGGCATCTCGCCGGAGACCTCACTTCGCAACGATGGCATCGACAACGACCGCGACGGGTTTGTCGATAACGACGGCGAAAGTGAAAGAGATTTTGTCGCAGCTCTAATCCCTGAAGCGGGCGTGCATCTTTGGCTAACTCCAAAGTGGCGCCTAACGGGATCAGCCAACTACTATGTCACGACTGCGGGCCGCGACAATGATTTTCTGATGTTCACCGTCGGACTATCGCGTATGTCCGATACCAACGAAGCAACTACGCAACGTGGCAGAGCCTTGGAAGCAGATCGTCTCGACTGGGAAGTCGGCTGTGTAGAAAGCGAGGACGAGTTGCGAAGCCGAGAGTACTCCAACGACCAACCGCTGTCGACTCAACCGATCTTTGAAGCACCGCTCCAGAAGCTGCCGCCGGTTGAGTAGCTCCAACGCTGGTTCTAACGGTCATGCCAGTTATTCGGCAGAGTCAGCGAGGCACGCTGTGCTCTCGTTTGACCCTCTCATGACCTAGACTTTAGTTCCTACATCACAGCGAGCGCACATCTGCTCTCTCCTCCCGCTGTGACTCAGGCTTAAGGCCAGAAAGATGGGCGCTGCTGCGCGAAGGGCTATGTCACGAATCAATCTGAATCTCTCCTCGCTGGTGCGTGGTCTGAACTCGCTGGAAAGAGACCTAGCGCAAGTCGGCGAAGTGGGTAAGCTCTTCGGCAGCGCTGCTCAGCCCAACAAAATCGGCAGCTTGCTGGGGCAAGTCGGAGCGACTAACGATGTCTCGGTGAACAACTCAGCTACGGACCAGTCGGGCAGTTTGCTCTCCTCAGCCGCCGCGAACGCACAGTCCGATCTCAGCGAACAACTCAACCAATTGCGAGGGCTTCGCGAGCAACTTGCCAGTGCATTAAGTCAGTCGAGTGTCGACGATCAAGAGTTCGAATCGTTGCTACGCCGCTTCAGCGATGTCTCCGGCAGTCTGCCGAACAGGGCGATTGAGAACTCAAGCGAAACGAGCAGCACGACCGTTACTGGCCAGAACGTCGACCAAGTGACCGACGTCGAAGTCGTACGTATCGACGCAAACACCAGCACCACAATTGAAGGCGAAGTCACCCGCAGTGCCGAGGCCGCCACCATTAGCGTCACCGGAGCCGCTAGCGGCTTAGCCACCGCGACGGGCACGTTCCAAGTCACCGGTAACCGTGGCTCGCAAAGTTTCTCGATTGAAGCGGGTGAGTCACTCAGCGATGTCGCTAGTCGCATCAACGATGCTCGCTTCGCCACCGGCGTGCAAGCCGAAGCCGATGGTGACGAACTGCGACTCACGACCACGGACCTTGGCTCGAATGCCACAGTGGCCTTCAACGTGATCGAGCTGGAAGCCACGCAATCCATCAGTGGTGTGAACTCGGGCCAAATCGAAGGTTTCACGGTCAATTCGACGGCGAGCGGAACGACAACGCTCAGCGGACAGTTCGTTTCCGATTCTCAAAGTGCCGAACTACGATTGATTGGCGCTAGCGGCGGCACGGTCGCAGGCACAGCGACCTTTGATCTCACCGGATCCACGGGCACGGCGTCGTTCTCAGCAACAGAAGGCGAATCGCTTGCCGGCTTAGCCGACCGCGTGAACGCAGAAACCAGAACCACCGGCGTCACCGCGAGCGTCGACGGGAACGAACTGGTGTTCACGAGTACCGATAGCGGCGAAACCGCAAGCGTCACGGTCAGCAACATCGTACGCGATTCTTCGACGAATGTCTCAGGCGTGAACGGCTCGCAGGTCACTGACTTTCAAGTCGGCTCAATCACCGCGAACACGACACGTACCATCAGTGGCTCCATCGACAGCACAGCAACGTCGGCCGTCCTGGTTTACCAGGGCGGAGGGGGCGAGATCGTCAACGACGCCACCTTCGACGTGACAGGCAACGTCGGAACTGCCCAAATCAGCGTCACTGGTGGCGAAACGCTCTCCGCCGCCGCCGATCGAGTCAATCAAGAGACCGCCACAACAGGCGTCACCGCCACCGTCGATGGCGATCAACTCCGATTCAGCAGTGACGATACTGGGAGTGATGCAACGCTCTCGATTCAGCTCGTCGATGTGGAAAGTCAGGTGAGCACCTCGGGCATCAATGCTTCACAGATCAGCAGTTTTTCTGTGGACGCGATTGCTGATAACGGTTCGACGGTATTCTCAGGGACGATCGATCAGGCGGCCAGTAGTGCTGAACTGACTCGGACATTCGGCATCCTGGGCAATGGCTCGAACACCACTTTCGAGCTAACCGGCAGCGAAGGAACCGCGACGATTTCTGTTGGCACTTTTGAAGGCGCGGAAAGCGTCCGCGACAAAATCAATGCAGAGACTTCCAACACGGGAGTAACCGCTTCAGTCAGTGGCAATACCCTAACGATTACCAGCACCGACGTAGGCTCGGCAGCAGCGATCGAAGTGAACGTCACTTCTGGCTCATTCGCTACTACCGGGGGCAACGGTGACGGCACGGCTAATGGTCAAGACGCGCAGGCCACCATCAACGGCCAGGCGCTTACTGCTGCCGGTAACGACTTTACGATCACCGATGGCGGCACGACCGTTTCATTCACCGCAGTGCAAGGTTTCACTGGTACCATCGACGACGTTACCGCGACTGCCGAGGACGGCGACTTTGACCTCAACGGTGGCAATGGCGACGGAACCGCAAACGGTGCCGAAGCAACCGCCACCATCAACGGCCAAGCGCTCACCGCCGCCGCTGGCGGGGTGTTCAGCATTGATGTCGATGGCGACACGTTCACACTGACCGTCGACGAAGCCTTCACGGGCACGCTCGACACGATCACCGTCACTGCAGCAGATGCTGAGTTCAACACGGTTGACGAAAGTAGCAATGCCGCGACTTCCGCAAGTGGTTCCGATGCACAGGCGGTCATCAACGGCGAAACACTCAACTCCACTGACCTTAGTTTTTCATTCAGCGACGAGAACGGATCCTTCAACCTAACATTCGCCGAAGGCTTCACGGGGACATTCGACACGATTACAGTCTCGAACGAAGTCGAAGGGGAACTGACCGCCGAGAGCTCTTCCGCAAGCGGAACAGATGGTGAAGCAACCATCAACGGTGAAACGCTCACTGGCGAAGGTAATCGATTTACTGTCGAAACCAACGATGCCGAAATGGCACTCACCTTCGCGAGTGGATTCACAAGTACGTTCGAGGGGCTCACGATCGAAAACGAGGTCGCGACCGAGGATGCTGATGACTCAGTCAAAGAAGAAGACCTCAATACCATTCTCGGGGCGTTGCTTGCCAGTGATGCTTCGACCCGGCAAGATGCCCTTGAATCGGCGCTAGCCGAAGTCGTCCAACTAGAGAACGCGTTGTTCAATCAGCAAACGCGTGAGCAACAGCAAGCTGAACTGGGCGGTCTGACCGAGCGCCGCTCGTTGCTATCAGAATTCGAGAGCGAGTCCAGCGAGCTTCAACGAGCGGCTATCTTCAGCGAGAGCTTTCGGAAACTCGTCGAAGAGAACCCCCGCATCGCGGAAAACTCGCTTTCTAGCAACGGGATTGACCCTCAGACCGTGCTGAACCTACTGGCGTAGGGTCCGCTGTGCGGACCAAACAAATCGTTGGGTATCGCCGAGGCACGAGGCATACCTGACAAATAATGACCAAATCTCATTGACCAATGACCAATCGCAAGCGGTTGGCGAACGTGCCTTGGTCATTTGGACTTGGTCATTGGGCATTCCAGTAACTGGTATGCCTCGACCCTCGGCGAGACCCTCCAGCAAAGTGCTAGCACCACGAGAAAAACAGCCTGAAACTGATATAGGCAGCCCACCCCCCACCGGGGTAGATTAATGGGGTTCGCAAGAGGCGAACATAAACGCATGTGTGGACGGATCTCCAGTCGGTCTTAGTGATCGTCGCGTGCGTAGCAACGGTCAGGCTACCGATGCTTAAGTTCGCGGTGGGAATTGATGCAGGAGTGAACCTGCAACCATCGTGAAGATGGTCAAGCTTCTTGATGCTGCTTCAAAGCACATCAAGCAGGCTGGAATGGAGATCCAACCATGTTAGTCTTATCGCGCGGTCCTGAAGACCGCATCGTCTTCCCCACGCTGGGGGTGAATGTCGAAATCATTCGTGTTGACGGTAACCGGGTTCGTGTGGGCGTTGACGCGCCACGAGAAATTCCCGTGCTACGTCATGAACTTGTCGACGAAGAAGGCGAGGCAAAACCTCGCAAGCAGTCTAAGAAACAAGACACGAAGAAACAGCCTTCCAACAAAGAAACTCACGATTTGCGCAACCAGCTCAACACGGCTCATCTCGCGCTCGGGCTGGTTGAGAAGCAACTGGAAGCCGGCATGACCGACAAGGCGATGAAAACGCTGCATCGTGCGCTTCGCACTTTCGATCAACTTGAAGAGCACGTTGCTCCTTCCGCCGAAGTTGATTCTGCCAAGCGACGCGCGTTACTGGTCGAAGACGATCAGGGCGAACGGGAACTCCTCGCCGAACTTCTCCGTCTGAGCGGTTTTGAAGTCGATACCGCCGAAGACGGACTTCAAGCGTTAGTCTATCTCTCACGCAGCCGGGCCCCCGATGTCGTTCTCATGGACATCAACATGCCACGGCTTGATGGCGCAAAGACCATCGACACGATCCGAGAGAACCCCGACTTCGCCTCAATGCAAGTCTATGCCGTCACGGGTGAGGACCCTGACACGGTCGACGTCGAAGTCGGCCCCTGTGGGGTCGACGGCTGGTTCCAAAAACCCTACCAACCGCGCAAGTTACTAGACCACTTGCAA
Source organism: Lacipirellulaceae bacterium (assembly GCA_040218535.1). Taxonomy (NCBI): domain Bacteria; kingdom Pseudomonadati; phylum Planctomycetota; class Planctomycetia; order Pirellulales; family Lacipirellulaceae; species Lacipirellulaceae bacterium. The sequence goes on from JAVJRG010000012.1 coordinate 439,419, forward strand.
ACGCAACTGGGAATGGAAGCAAAACAGACATTGGCAATTTGACCAGAGCCCAATACAAGCACGCAGCGCAAGCAAGTGGATGGGCAGCCTCTTCGATAATTTTCTTGCTTACGCTGCGTGCTTGTATTTGTCAGGACAGTTCGACCACAGGTTGCTGCGAGCGCCGCAGTTGTCCACAAGCCGCGTCGATCTTGTTCCCCTTGCGGTGCCGGAACTGGACGCGGATGCCAGCTTGTTCGAGAATCTCGCGAAACGCGACCTGCCTTTCCATCGTAGGCGTTTCATAAGGTAAGCCAGCAACCGGGTTGTAGGGAATCACGTTCAGCAAAGCCTCGCGACCAGCCAAATGCTGGGCCAGTTCGCGAGCGTGCTGGGGCGCATCGTTCAATTCGGCGAGCAGAACATACTCATACGTGAGGCGACGCCCCGAGACTTCAAAGTAACGATCCGCCGCGTCGAGAATCGCGTCGAGTCCTATTTTATCATTCACCGGGACGAGTTGGTTACGCAGCTCATCATTGGGAGCGTGCAAGGAGATCGCCAGCCGGTAGGTTCGCTCATGCCGGGCGAGTCGATCGATTGACTTGGGCAGGCCGACCGTGCTAATCGTAATCCGCCGGGCGGAGATACCCAGACCATCTTCGCGATGAGCTTCTTCAAGAGCGGGGAGCAGGTTGTCGAGGTTCGCCAAGGGCTCGCCCATGCCCATGACGACAATGTGGGTGAGTCGAGGGTCCGGCCCATCAAATTCCTCACGGAGAAGGTGCCGTAGCCGGAGCATTTGCTCGACGATCTCGCCGGTGGTGAGATTGCGATCTACCCCGTCCAAGCCACTCGCACAAAACACGCAACCCATCCCGCAACCAACTTGGGTGCTGATGCAGATGGTTCGCCGTACTTTGTCACGCAGCAGAACGCACTCAATCTGTCCTCCCGCGGCAAGCGTGAGCAAAAGTTTCTCAGTTCCATCTTCCGCCTTGGTATGCTTAGCAATTTGGCTCGTCCAAAGTGGCAACTCCGCGTCCAGTTGCTCACGAAGAGCCTTTGGCAGGTTTGTCATCTCCTGCCAACTGCGGGCGCGCTTTTCAAACAACCACTGGCGAATCTGCTTCCTGCGAAACTTCGGCACGCCGTGCCCTTGCAACCATACCGCAAGGTTGGCGTCGAGATCGTCAAGCAAGTGGCTTGGCTGGGACATGGGGGTAGACAAGAGTGAAACACGGGAAGGGTGGCTGAAAGCAGAGGTTAACGAGCACTTCATTCTAATCGAATGACTCGCCGAGCGTTTCCAACAGTTTCTTCTCCGCGGGTTGCTCGGCCCAAGGGCTTTTCAATTCAATCACAGGACGGGCGCCGGCCTTCATTCGCTCAGCGACTGAACCCTCTATTGGCAAAAAGTTGCCTGCCGCAGGGTCAACAAGCCCAGGGTTGAGCTCCTCATTGCTTGGTGGCAGCGCCAGCTGGACGGCCTTCTTTTCATTGCCGCTCTTTTTCTCATACGGCGCAATCGTAAAGTTTTGCTGATTATTCCAAAAAAGATTCCCCGTCAGAGCCAATGACGAACGAATCTCTTCAACGCTCTGAGATTGCTCCGGTTTTTGGTAGCTACTGAGACCGGTATCCGTCTCTTGAAAAATGTTTCTGCGGAGTTGAGCCCTCGTATCGGGAGCTAGTATTACTCCACTCCGAAACGGCTCCCTGGCACCACCGTAGAAAGTATTCTGCTCGATCGTGTCGGACGCCTCTTCGTGAGCACCAATTCCATTGTCGATAAAGACATTATTGCGGATAGTTGCCGCGGTCTTATCACGGAGATAGATTCCGCTACGGCGATTATTGAAGATCAGGCAATCTTCGATCGTCGGTGATGAATCCCTATGGAAGATGCCGTGATAGCAAGCCTGCGAGATCCGGCACCGCTTAATCGACACGTCCGCTGCTCCTTTGCCGACAAGGATGCCGCTATAGCCAAAGGTTCGGAAGTCGCAATCACGAACCCTAACAGGGCCAACTTCATTTCGCTTCGATCCGTGATAGGCCGCAGCACGCTCGTCTCGCGGTTCACGGATTTCCAAGCCTGTGCCCCGAATGCTGGCGAACAAGCAATGCTCGAACTCCACTTCCGCCCCTGTCGTCAACTTGACCCCATCGCCCGCTGAGTCAAGGACAGCCACGTTGGTAAACTTCGCCTGGACATCGGCCAACAGGACCGCTGGGACACTCATCAGTCCCCCCTTCTTTACAGGGCCAGGCAATGAAATTGACAAGCCCCGTACCACAACGCCGCGAGAATGCTTCATCGTCAGGGTTGGCTTCGGGCCAAGCTTCTCAACCATTTCACGCAAGATGGCTTCGTACTCTTCACCTTCAGCGGCGTTGGCTCGGCGATGATACTCGGCCATCTCCTCACGAATATCCTCGGGGGCCGCTTCCAAATCAAAGGGTTGAAAGTATCGCCCCTCGATGCGTGTCTTGTCCCAACCAGCACCCCGGAGCGTGATTGGTTTGTTAATGGCCACACTCGTCTCGTAGACGCCAGGGCCAAGCTGAATGACATCGCCCGACTTGGCGGCATCGATGGCAGCTTGCAGGTCAGGATAGTCGCCGCTCCCATCGGCGCTGACAAGCAAAGAATCCCTATCAGGCCCTGCAAGATCTGCCGCCAGTACGTATGTGACGAAAACGGATGCGACGAGCAGCGAAAGGAGCCAGCAAGTTGATCGATTGATCATTTTTCGCTCTCTTCAAGCTCGACCCTAAACTCGGCAATGCCTCTCATGGTGCGTTGCGCCGGGCTCCACGCACCCTACCGTAAGTTGCATCCGTGTTGATCCGTGTCATCCGTGGCCAAGACCTACCTCCCCGCAGAGAGGATCGACGGCAGCCAAGTGCACAGGTAATAAGCCCGTGGTGCCGTAAGGTCCAAGAGAGTAGCGACATCCACCCCGCCGCTTGATTGATTGCGAAGACGTTGACCTTCGGCACCGAGCAATGCATTCAGCCCGACGGGCGGCTCATCGTATTTCACGGCGCGAACGTTGCTCTTGGTGACGTTTGCCAGCTCCGCCGCGCGCTCAATCGCCCCATCGATGAAACCAATCTTGTCGACCAATCCGTTCTCAAGCGCCTGTTGGGCTGTAAAGATCTGCCCCGTGGCCACCTTGTCGAGTTGCTCGTCGTTGTTCTCAAACTCGGGACGCCCTGAGACGACAATCTGCTTGAAGCGTTTGAAGCTCAGATCGACCAGCGTTTGCAGCAGTTCTCGCTCTTCTGCTCGTTCTTCGTCAGACAAATTACGTGTGGGACTGCCCATGAGTTTGTACTTGTGGCTGGCGACCGAGTCGTCCTTCACATCCCAAGCGGTTAGCAATCCGGAGAAGTCGTAGTGCGGAATCACGACGCCAATCGAACCCGTCCAAGTGGTCGGCTCAGCAAAAATGGTATCTGGTGTCTCACCGACCGCCATGGCCATGTAGTAGCCGCCGCTCGCGCAGATGCTTCCCATGCTGACGACGATCGGCAGATCGCGATCCTCGGCAAGCTCGACAAGGTGATGATAGAGATAGTCACTCCCCGTGACCGTCCCTCCAGGCGAATCGATCCGCAGCACAACTGCCACGACGCTGTCATCCTTACGCACCCGATCGATCTGCTGCTTAACGAAATTGTCTCCCTCCATGATCGTGCCAGTCGCCTTGATGATGGCAATTTTTTTGTTCGCTTTAGCATTAAGCGAGTGATACTTCTCCTGCGGTCCATTGGGTGGGCTGAAGTAACTCTGATACATCGCGCTCTGGCCGATGAGCCCCATGATGCAAAAGCCGAGGGCAATGAGCAGAAACTTACCGTACTTGCCCAGAGCGGTCGGTTGCTGCTGTTGAAGGATTACCTGTGGAGCAGGCTTCGTAGCAGCCGAAGGTTGGCTAGGCGGCAATTCGCGAGGATCGTCGGAAGTGGTCATAGCGGACTCAAATAGGACGGAAAGTGCTGAATAACGCATTCTATCGGTGAGTCGGTCTGAAAGAAACGGGCACCTCATCCCTTGAATCGCGTCATGAGTTCTAACGGGATTTGGATTCCTCGTGGGATGGCTGTAAATTAGAGCCATAGCGTTCTCGCCCATACCCCTTATCCCTGGCATGTCATCATGGCTATTCCCACCACTTCCCGACGTAAGTTCTTGCAAACTAGTACCGCTGCTGGAGCCTCTCTTCTTCTGACGGGGACGCGTGCCTCCGGTCAGGTTGAGGGTGCGAATGACCGCGTTCGAATCGCCATCGCTGGACTTAATAGCCGGGGCAACGCTCACATGGACGGCTGGCTCAGCCAGCAGAATGTTGAGATCGCCTACCTCGTCGATCCCGATTCGAAAGTTTTGGCCAGAGCTCAACAGCGCGTTGACAGAAAATCCGATGGCCGGATGAAGCCCAAAGGCGTGGCGGACATTCGCGAAGTGCTCAACGACGAGTCCATCGATGCCGTCTCGATCGCGACGCCCAATCACTGGCATTCCTTGATGACCATCTGGGCCGCTCAACATGGCAAGCATGTCTATGTTGAAAAGCCAATGAGTCACGACATCGCTGAAGGCCGTGTCGCGGTTGCCGCACAAAAGAAGTATGGCGTCGTGATTCAGCACGGCACTCAGCGACGAAGCAATGCAGGTATCGCTGGACTGCATGAAGCGCTGCACTCGGGCAAGCTACCCCGCCTGAAGATCGCCTACGGCTACGCATGCAAGCCGCGTGATGGGATTGACCACAAATCTCCCACGACACCTCCCGAGAATCTCGACTGGAATCTTTGGAAGGGGCCTTCGGTGCTTGACGACTATCACGGGAACCTTGTGCACTACAACTGGCACTGGTTCTGGAAAACAGGCAACGGTGAATTGAACAACCAGGGCACACATCAGCTCGACGTCGCCCGCTGGGCAATCGACCCTGACCAAACTCACCCCACAAGAGCGATGGCCATCGGCGGACGCTTTGGCTGGGACGATCAGGGTGAAACGCCCAACACGATGTTCTCCGTTGCCGAATACCCCAACGGACAGTACCTGATGTTCAACGTGCGGAACATGAAGCACAAGAACTATAAGACCCAGGTGTACAACGAATACTATCTGGAAGATGGCAGCCGGATCGTTGGTGAAGGGAAGTACAAGATTTATCGACCAGGCAGCACGACTGCCGAAGACCTGCCGCTACCTCCAGGTGTCGTCACCCCCGGCGGTCCCTGGGGTAGTTTCATCAAGGCTGTACGGGCGGGCGATCCCAGCATGGTCAATGGCGACGTCCACGATGCCCACTACGGGTGTGTCGTCGGTCACCTCATGAATAACAGCTACCGCTTGGGCGAGACGGTCCCCTTCAGTGCCAAATCTGGCAAGTTTGGTGACAACCACGAACCTTCAGAACACTTCCTGAAGCTCCACACGATGATGCAAGGCGAAGCGGGTCTCCCGCAGGATGGGACGTCTTACCGTCTCGGCCCGTGGCTCGAATTCGACGGACAGACTGAGCGTTTCGTCGGCGACCACGCTGAAACAGCAAATAGCCTGCTCAAGGACGCTAATAATCCGGGATTCGAGATACCTACGTCTGAGAATGTCTAGCGGGTGAAACTTGTATTCCTTTAGCTGAGCGTGTTCGTTTGGCTCGCTCCGCGCGCCATTGCCCCTTCCCTACCTTACGCGGTAAATTAAGCCGTCCAGCCAAGAGATTCGCCCTCTGCGTATCCCCGCAGGAGCTGATAAACCCATAAAAGGAGTGACCCTACCGTGATTGTCTGCGCGTCGATGGAATGCTTTCCTGACCTACCTAAGGATGAGGTAGCAGGAGCCCTGGTAGACCTGGAATATACAGCCATCGAATTGCCGGTCCACGCTAGCGGCGTCAGTTGGGCTGCCCCCGGCGGCATTGCCGCGAATCTCGAAGAGGCTGTCGAGGCGTTTCGCGATACGAAACGGCTGAATATTTCGGCACTCAGTTTTGATACGGAAGGCTCAGAGGCGGCCCCCGGCAGCGACGCTTACTACGAGCAGTTCACCGCACTTTGTAAGCTGGCCAAGGCTTTACGAATCGTTCCCATTGTCGTACCGGCTGCTGAACAGGGGACGCCCTTCAACGAAGAGATCGATCGACTACGCGAGCTGGTAAAAATTGCCTCGCTCGAGGGCGTTCTGGTTGCCATGAAAACTTCGCTTGGCTGCATGAGCGAAGATCCCGACACAGCCGCGGTGCTCTGCGACAACGTTAAAGGGCTAGGGGTCTGTCTCGACCCGAGTTGCTACATCGCAGGTCCTTGGCAAGGAAAGGATTTCGCGAAGATTGTTCCTTACACCTATCACGTGCACGTTCGGGACTCGACCACCAGTAAGTACCACGTCCGGGTGGGCCAAGGTGAACTCGACTACGGCAAACTCATCAGCCAACTCGAAGCAGCCAAGTACAAGGGGGCCCTCTCGGTGCACATGCCGCCGCTAGAGGATCTCGACCATAAAGCCGAGATGCGAAAAATGCGTCTGCTGCTCGAAAGCTTGCTTTAAAGAAGCTACGCTCTTTGGGCGATTGTGCGTTCGCGTGAGAAATGCTAACAAGCTTCGCATCCGCATGAGCGGCTGGCTATGATCACCCCATAGCCGCGGTGCTACGCACCGCCGGTCCTCGCCCTTCACAAAAAGTACTCCTTCAAGAGTAACATGCCCTGCTATCTTTTCACCTACCACGCCCACGGTAGTTGGATGCCGGATCGCACTCAAGGCTACGTTCACAGGAAAGAAGGAGTGAAGCCATCAGACGAGGAGATGGCCAGAGCCTATCGGCAGAATCAAATCTCTCCAACGGCATACTTTGATTCGCTTATTCAGACTTCACTGATCGAAGCGGCGCGTGGAGCTTGTCGCCACCTTGATGCTCGTTGTCATGCGGTCGTGACGGAAACAACACACGTCCACATTCTGATAAGTTGGAAAAGCGAACGATCTGCAACAAGCATGAGCCGGTCATTGAAAAGTGCCTTGTCACGCTATCTGAACCAGCAGTTCCAACAGCGGCAGTGGCTTTCCAAAGGCGCAAGCAAGCAACCGGTGAAAGACCTTGAACACTACGAGTACTTGGTAGGGGTCTATTTACCGAAGCATCGAGGGGTTCAATGGTTGGAAGATCGAACAAACCGCTAATTCCGGCGGTGCGTAGCACCGGGGCTGTCTGACTATAGAAACAACAACGGCCGCGGCTAGAGGGGGCACCGCGGCCGTCGTGTCAGCCAACGTGTAACGAACGCGAGGGCTGAGGGAGGGTTTCCAATTGTTTTCATGCTCTACTTGAGCTAATGTAACCTCGCTAGTGATTATGCCCTTATTCGTGGCTGCCCTTATTCGTGGCTGCCGTTATTCGTGAGCCAACATTCGTGAGCCAATTACTCAGGCTTGTCCATCTGTTGTTGCATCGCTTCGAGACGCTTTTCGAGCTCTCGCATGCGATCCAAAATATGTTTCTCGCGTGCATCACGCTCCGGATTGGCGTCTTGCATTCTTTGGCGGGGTCGTCGCTCCGGGAGTAGGTTTCTTAGCTCTTCCTCAATATCGAAACCGCCACCGAAGAGGTCTCGTTCACCGGGCAATCGGTCACCAAAGACTCCACCACCGCCAAATCCGCCATTGAATTGAGCTAGGTTATTTCCTTGGAGCAGCTTGCTGACCGTATCGCGCAAATCTTCGGGCAGCTTTTCCAACGCCTTGGCATCATCGCCAACGATCTCCCAGGTTTCGTCTCCTCGTTTCACGGTAATCTTCGGAAGCTCTCCGTTCTGGCGTTGCATCTGAATCGAGACGCCACCTGGAATCGCGGCTTGCCAGTTGCCATCATCTTGAAATATTCGAGCCTGCGGGAGCCCCCGTCCTTGCAGCATTTTCTGCATCAGACGGGCAGCATCTGGGTTTCCCCCGAAGATACCTTGGCGATTCGGAATAGCGTTGTTGACTGACAGATCTGCGGGTCGCTCAGCAGGCTTAACCGTGACCGTCTTCTCTTTGGCTAGCCTCAGAATCTTCAACTCGATCGGCTTTCCTTCGTCAGCTAAGACGAGTTTCTGGAGTGCTCGCATATCTTGCAACGGTTCGCCTGCAGCCGCGATGATGACATCATGCTGGCGAAGTCCCGCCTTGTCGGCAGGACTCTCAGGGACGACCTGCTCGATCACAACACCGAGGTCGTCGGCGAGCTGTAAATGTGTGCGAAGCACCGGGCTCTGCACTGTCCGACCTTGAATGCCAATCCAAAATGCCTTGGCTGGAACTACTCTGTTCTCAAGCTTAGGGACTTCGCGAGTGCTATCGTCAACAGGGTTAATGGGGACAATCGGCCCGTCCAGCTCGGTTGCCGTCTCCTTCGAACCCCCTTCTTCCTGTGAAACTTCGTCGCTTACTTCGACCTGGTCTTGATCAACTTGCTGTCCACTCACCGAAGGCAAAGCCACCAGTAACGTGGCAAGACCAAAGAAGGCGACGGTGACGGCACCGCTGCGAAATGCCAATGACTTGAAAGCGTTTGATCTCATCTCGCTAAACTCCTATCCCTTTCATCGATAGATTCTGCCGTAGTGTAGCAATAGCACCAAGCCCAATGTCGACTCGTCGCTCTCGATCGAGGAGCAGTACAACCCGTATCTTTTTCTTCAAGAGTCGTTGATTGAGCTAAAAACGTCTAGATATGGAGTTATTTACGCATTTCCGACGACTTGGTTCGAGCCCAGCAACGAGATTTTCTGGGCTCCTCCTCTTAGGGTAAATACCCACAGGAGGGTAGCCCCGAGCAGAATAATCACGCTGAGATTCTGGGAAATGCTCAACCCCGTGCCAAACACCGGAGACTCATCCACGCGGATGACCTCGAGCAGAAAACGGGCCACGGGGTAGACCGTTAGCATCAGTGCCACCACCTGTCCGTCACTCTTCCGCCACGGATAGAAACTCCACAGCAGCCAGCAAAGCAGAGCGGCATTCACGGCACTATAGATCTGCGTTGGTTGGACCGGCAGACTCCGCGGTGGCACCTCTGGCCTTATTCGATAGCGTGCCCCACTCTCATCGACGATTTCAAGTGACTTCCCTTCGATGAAGGACAGTGCGGTCAGCCGCTCGGCATCGGCGACCGTCTGCACCTCGTAGCCGTTGATCGCCTGGATACGTTGCTCGGCAGTTAGTCTCTGTTTCGCCGCCGGTGAATCCGGTTCGACACTGGCGATCTGCAAGCCATATGATTCCGGATTTAGTGAATAGCGTAGTCCATGAAAACGGCCCTGCCCTAGTTGCTCCGCGTAGGGTCCGCTCAGTTTCCCGGGCGAACTCTCTTGCGGGAAAGTAATCCCGCAAGCTGAATCAGTCACGCCGCCATAGCAGCATCCATTTAGCAAACACCCGACACGGCCAAACGCCAGGCCGATCAACAAACTTGGCGCGATCAGGTCGGCGAGTGCGAGTGACGGGAGTTTGTGTTTGCGTGTGAAATACAAGAACGCTGCCGTTGCGCCAATCAGCGAACCATAAACGACTAATCCCCCTTCAGTAAAACTGAATGCCGCCTTGATCGTCTCGCCGAGCGTCGCCTGTTTGATTCGCGAGTCCCAGTACTCAATCACATAGAAAAGTCGCGCACCGACGATGCCTGCAACAAACATATGCATCGCGAGCCCGAAGATGGTCTCTGCGCTAACCCCAGCGCGTCCTCCACGCACCACGGCAAGCCACAAACCTGACAGACAGCCGAGGAGCATCATGAGGCCGTAACTGCGAATCGGCAGTCCGCCGGGAAATAGTTTCGGCAAGACGAGAATCGCCACCACGCCAAGGGCAAGTGTCATCCACGCATCACCCGCACCGCCACTTTTATAGACCGAGTAGCCGCCGACACCCAGCCAAAGGGCCAGGAGCAAGCCAAATCCAAAGATAGGCACGCCACCGACTTCGATCGGAATGCGGAGAAGTTCTGAGTACATGTCATCAAGCTGTCAGCTATTGGCTGTCAGCTATCGGCTTGGTTGGAATGTGCTTGATTCGTACTGAAACTCGACGCCGTCTGCAAGCTGAGCTTCTCAAGCTGGCCCATTCGACCTGGCAGCCAACAGCCGATTGTCAATTAACCTCGTCTGACCGACACGCGCTGCTACCAATGCCCGCGTCGGGCCGCTGATTGTCTTCACCGGGTCGACCGTTCCTTCGGAAACAAGCGTAGCGTACTCGGTTTTCACCCCTGCGTCGTCGAGAATCTGCTCGATCTTTCTGCTAATCACTTCAACATCTCGTTCCCCTTGATCGTAGGCAACAACGGCTGCTTCCAGCGACTTCGAAAGGGCAAGTGCTTGCTCTCGCTCCGGGGGACTCAAGTAGAAATTGCGGGAACTCATCGCCAGGCCATCGGGCTCACGAATAATCGGGCAAACTCGCAGCTTGAGATCCAGATTCAAATCGCGCACCAATTGTCTGATGACCAGCGATTGCTGGTAATCTTTCTCGCCGAAGTAAACCGACTGTGCGGGGACGATATTCATGAGCTTGAGGACCACGGTTGCGACGCCGTCGAAGTGTCCAGGACGGGCGGCCCCTTCGAACGGTTGGGCAACACCAGCGACAGAGAGTGTCGTCGCGAAACCGTCGGGGTAAATCTCTTCCGATGAGGGCGTGAAGACCCAATCGCAGCCGCGATCTTCAAGCAACTGGATGTCGGCATCGAGCGGACGGGGGTACTTGCGAAGATCTTCCTTGGGGCCGAACTGGGTCGGATTGACGAAGATACTCACCGCAACTTGGTCGCATTCGGCCAAGGCCGCATCAACGAGGCTGAGGTGTCCCTCGTGCAGTGCGCCCATCGTGGGAACAAGACCAACTCGCCGACCAGAGATCTTGGCCGCGCTGACGACCTGGCGGATAGCATTGGCATGATGCAGAATTTCCATCCTCACCACCGTACCGCCCCGAATCACTCATCGACAAGGGCCAGAAACTAGGTCGCTCGCTCCGCGAGAGCGCTACTTAGTTGCCTCAATCGCGGCGATCGCCTCGTGGAGTACCGCCTCTTGCTCCTCGCGGTCTGTCGGCGTTGGCAGGACAGCCGTCGGACCGGCCAAGACCTCTTTAGGAGGATTCTCGCCAATCCAAATCACCAGCTTCGCCCGTGGCTGCTCCGGATCGTAGGCAAACTTCAGATGAGGGAAGCGATCCTTCAAAGCCTTGTAAATCGGCGTGACTTGAGCACTGTTCTCGCCTCCTACGGCAATCACATTCTCGGCTGTGTCCAAGTGCCGGAGCAGAGCCTCCAAAGTCCAGCCGCTCGTTGTGTGCAAGAACGACGGGGCAATCTCCACTGCAGGTTGAAGCACAAATCGACGAAACGACATCCGAGGATGCGGCACCACGAGATCATTCGCAGCGAACTCCTCTTGGTCGTAGAGCAAGAGGTCGAGATCAAGCGTTCTTGCCTGCCAACGCACAACACGTACGCGGTTTGCACCAGCTTCAATCGCGTGCAGTTCCTCCAACAGTGCTTCCGCGCTTAGTTCGGTGCGAAGCAGAGCGGCTGCATTCAGAAAATCACCTTGTCCCGGGGGACCTCCAATAGGAGTTGTCACAACCAGCTGGCTGCGCCGGATGAGGCTGGTACTACTAATTCGTGAAAGGGCAACAAAAGCAGCCGCAAGCGTTTTTCGGTTTTCGCCGAGGTTCCCACCTAGAGCAATAAGAGCATTTGCCATAGGTTCGCTGGTGAGTCAAACGTTCTAGAATCCTGCGACTTCAAGTTCGCGAAAAAAATAGAGGGGTCTCGGACTTCATGTCCTTGACCCCTCCAAGCGAATCCATTCACAAACGATTTCCGAAGATGCTAGTGGACTTCTCCGGGAAATCAAAAAGCCGGGGGACCGCCATGCCGCGAATGTCGCTCTTGCGAGGGAAACATTGCCGAACGTCGGAGTCCAATCAGTCGTCGCCCCTTGGATACTAATGTAGGAAAATCGAATCACTATTCGACAGTCTCATCACGGGAGCAACATTGCCTGCGAGGTACTCGCCAGAGAATCATTGCTGCCCATAGATGACTGTCGCTGAATGGCCTGCGCTCTTGAGAAACAGAAGATGACGTGGCACTTTCAAGTTGCTCTGTGAGAAACCGATGCGATGGTGGGGTAATTCCCAAACTGCGCACCAGAACTCACGAAAACTTCTCGATGGCACACGCCGCTATTCCCTTAGCGTGCTACTTCACAAATGGCTGCTGCCGAAAACCACCTGACAAACAGGAATCAGCTTCCGAGCAGCTACGATTCTCCTGGACAACCTGAAGAGCCCACCGTTGGGCCCGAAAAGACCACATCAGCGCATTGTCCAAAAAAATCGTAACTCACCGCCTGTGAAGTTAGAATTTCGACTGTTGCAGCTCGCGAATAGGAGTGACCTAAACTGCGAACAGTTCGAATCTCTGCAACTCAACTGTTCGCCATTCTTATGATCTACGCGGTTCTGTCAAGCATACTAGAGAGCTAGTTGCAACAAAAAAATCGAAATGGTTTTTCTTACTTTTTCAAGAAAACTATTTTGAGAGTGCTTGTCAAAGAGTTGATGAAACTTTAGCCCCAATTCGTTGCGACTGCCTTGCTGCGAGTCTCGTTTCTCAATTCGAATGGTCCCCTAATTCTTTGACCCTACTTGAGTCGCTTCCCTTCGCTACCAACGACAGCTAGCATGAAACAAGCCAAACACAGCAACGCCTTTTGCCATGATCTTCTGTGGCAAACGACCAGTCCTCTTTGACACCGACCATGTCGAATCCCACGTTTCAACATCGCACGATCGCCGCTTTCGAGAGTCGCCGAGCTGAAGACACACTGCGCATGATCGAGCGCCTCGAAGGACGAGCTTTTGTCAGTCCTTCGATGCGTGAAACTCCTGTTGAAGAAAATGAGCCGTTGGTCGATTTCGCCCATCGGCTAATCACCGGCCAAGTCGACGTGATGATTTTGCTTACCGGTGTCGGGACTCGGCAGTTTATCGAGCGTGTCGAGAAGCGTGTTGATCGCGAGCGACTCATCAACGCTTTAGAAGATATCCAAACCGTCGTCCGCGGCCCAAAACCGCTTGCAGCGTTGCGCGAGCTTGGCATCTCGCCATCCATCGTCGTCCCCGAACCAAACACCTGGCGAGAGATTCTGGAGACACTCGACCAAGTCCTCCCAGTCACGAACTTGCGGGTCGCGGTACAAGAGTATGGTGTGCCCAACATCAGTCTCACGGCAGGGCTGGAAGCGCGAGGAGCTACCGTCGAAGCGGTGAAGATCTACAACTGGGAGTTACCCGAAGACCTCGGTCCTCTTAAACAGAACGTGCAGCGTTTGGCGCAAGGCGACGTCGACCTGGCGATGTTTACTTCCGGTCAACAAGTTGTTCATCTCTTGAAAGTGGCTCAGCAGTTGGACTTGGAAACCGACGTCCGTCACGCTTTTCAGAAAACGGTGGTCGCTTCCATTGGACCAACGACCAGTGAAGTCCTCCGAGACCACCAGTTACCTGTGGACTTCGAGCCTTCGCATCCCAAGCTCGGGCATTTGATCTCCGAAAGCGCCCAGGAGTCGGCGACGCTGATCGGCAAGAAAAATCGCTCTGCTCACTTAGCAGCTAAGCCGCAAGCGGAGGACGTTCCCGCTTGGTATGACAGCCCCTTCATGAAAGCGTGCCGTCGCGAGCCCGTGCCGTACACGCCAGTCTGGCTCATGCGTCAAGCGGGCCGCTACATGGCGGAGTATCGTGAAGTCCGCGCTCAGACAACATTTCTGGAACTCTGCAAGAACCCCAAACTCTGTAGCGAGGTGATGTGCACGGCGGTCGAGAAACTCGGCGTCGACGCGGCCATTATCTTCAGCGATCTGCTGCCGATCCTCGAGCCAATGGGCTTCGACCTAGAGTTCACCCCTGGCGACGGTCCGCAGATCCATAACCCGGTGCGCATGGCGGGCGATCTCGATCGCGTCAAAGAACTCGAAAACCTCGATTCGCTTGACTTCGTGTTCGATACCGTTTCGCAAACCAGGGCCGACTTGCCCGAGGATCTACCGCTGATCGGTTTCTCTGGCTTGCCCTTCACGCTCGCCAGTTACGCCATCGAAGGAGGCTCCAGCCGTTCGTTTCTACACACCAAGAAACTGATGTACACGGACCAAACCGCTTGGGATGAGTTATTGGCTCGGCTATCACGTTCGATCACTCGCTACCTGAACGCTCAAATCGAAGCCGGTGCCCAAGCCGTGCAACTCTTTGATAGCTGGGTCGGCTGCCTCGGCCCGGACGACTACCGTCAGTATGTCTTACCCCACGTGAAATCGATTATTGAAGGGATCACCCTCGGCACCCCAATCATCCATTTCGGCACCGGCAACCCCGCACTGCTACCCTTACAAGCCGAAGCAGGGGGTGACGTGATCGGCATCGACTGGCGCATCGACCTTGCTGATGCTTGGAAACTCGTCGGCCACGACCGTGCCGTGCAAGGCAACCTCGACCCACTAACCCTGCTCGGCGACGAAGAAACAACCCGCCAGCGCGTGCAAGCAATCCTAGCCGCCGCAGAGAATCGCCCCGGCCACATCTTCAATCTCGGACACGGCGTGCTCAAAGAAACGTCGGTGGAGAACGCACAGCGGTTGGTGAAGATGGTGCAGGAATTGAGTGCGAGATAAAGAAAAACCCACGGCTCGCACCGTGGGCTCGTTATGTTGCTAAAACCGCGACTTGTCGCTTAGCCGTCTGGCTATGCTAATAATAGTTACGCAGACGGCCGGCTGTAAAACTGATAAGCCAACAGCACTTCGTAGAGGTCGGCGGAAATCGTGACGTCGTCGTCTTCGAAGTCCTCAAGCCAAGTTCGCTTGCTGTTGAAAGCATCGGCTAACATCGGTAGCAACTTGGCCATCGAAGCGGTCACCTGGGCCTGGCCCTCGGTGTTCTTCGTGAGCCTCGGAGCGGCCGACTCTTCAGGGCCGCGGAAGATTTTTAGGTGGGGTGCCGACATGTTAGTTGGGTTCCTTCCCAGTTTCACGCCCGGAGCGCTTCCTGCACCGCGAACGTTAGCGTTGTGAATCGAAAGTGGCCCTCGCAGAAATCCTTCCTGCCAATGGGTCACGACACAGCGCCTCCCTACCCAAGGAATCGGCAGGGTGGTTGGCGAAGCTTTGGTTCTTCTGGATAAAAAATAAGGAATAACCCAGTCGCAACTGCTAGCATGCTAACGCCCATGCTAGCGAAGGGAGCGGTTGCCGAATTGTGAAGGCTTCGCATAGGATGTTTGTGAAGACGCTTGGTTGCCAAGGCATGAGAAAACTACCCAGGTTCAACCAGTGATAGCAATGCTTGCACGATGTTCCTTCATGAATATGCCGGCCAATCCCCAACTGTGAAGCCTCGTTAACTTTCCGCCCTCCACCTTCCGCCTTCCCACTTCACACAATGGACTTCAAACAACGGCTACAGAAGGCTGCTGAGCGTGGTGAGCAAGCACGCGAGGCACGCCAGCAAGAGGCTGCCGCCAAAGCTCTCAGCGAGGCGGAATGTCAGCGTCTTCACTCAAGCTACCGGCTGGAGTTGAATGACCACATCGAAAGCTGCATGAAGCAGCTAGCAGAGAACTTTCCAGGGTTTACCTTCGAGACCGTCGTCAGTGACAAAGGCTGGGGAGCAGCGATTCACCGGGACGATCTTTCGTTGAACCGTGGCAAGCGAGAGAATCTCTTCAGCCGACTCGAACTGACGATCAGCCCCTTCAACAAGTACCACGTCATCGACTTGGTAGCCAAAGGAGCGATCCGCAACAAGGAAAACTTCACGCGAAACCATTTCCAAAAGCTCGCCGAAGCGGATCTGGATACGTTTCGCGAGCTGGTGGAACTGTGGACACTTGACTATGCGGAAGAGTTTGCCGCGAGCTGAGGTAAAGCCACGAAAAGGCAAGGCAGCCGCGAGCTAACAGCTCGCCGGAGAGTCTTCTCAGCACTAACCACACTTAGAAATTCCCGGCAGCCTGTTATTCTGCGGCTGCCTTCGATTGCTACGGACTATCAGTCCAAAGGCGCTTCGGCCAGTTGCTTTAGCGCGTCGAGGCACTCCACAATCGCTTCGCAACTGATTTCGCTGAAATTGCTGCGGCGTTGGCTGATGATTGCCAGCTTGAACTGCTCAAACGCTTCCGCCATGTCGTCAGGAAGCTCGTCGACTTCCACAGGCAAGCGCTCACGCTTGGTCTTGCTGACACTGGGCGCTTCCTCCAAGGAATCGGTTTCTTCAAGGTCGGAAGGCTCTTCGATTGCATCGTGCCCGGCTTCTCCTGGCCGTTCCGCTTCAGCGGACCGGTTTGAAGCGGTGTCAGGAGCTTGCACTTCGGTCGACTCTGGCGCGATTGCTGCCTGCTCCTCACGTAATCCTCGCCCATCCTCCAGCGATCCTTCCAATTCGGCCGCAGGCTCTTCAGGCAACGCTTCGCCCGGCTTGCCAACGGTTTCCCAACGCTTGCCTCGCATTTGGGAAATCGACCAGTCATTCTGGATCGCCCCTTCAAGCCACATCTCCGCATCGTCCCAATCAAGGGCAGCTTGAAAGTGGCTCCAGTAAAGCCCAGGGTATTGATCGGCGGTCTCGCCAAACTGCTGATAAACACGTCGCAGCCTGCCAACATGCTGGCTCGTCACCCCACCGACGAGCTGCGCCCAGGCCTCGTCAGAATACTCACTCGCAGCGGCTCCTGCAGCAACGAGAGCGTCGCGCCACTCGCTGATAATCTGTCCCTTCTCCCAGTTGGTGGTACTGACCAACTCATTCCACTTGCCAATGAAGGGCTGGCTCGATTCGGTTGATTCAGGAGAAATAATCTCAGAAGTGGTAATTCGGTTTGTCGTATCCGTCTGAGCCATCGTGCGTTTCGTGCTCCTTGCGAAGAGAGTCGTCCGTCAACCGCACGGAAGAAGTCACATGCGGGCCGCGGATTCTATCATGCTAGCACTCCCCAGGAACACCTACTGACAACAGCATCTATTGAGAAACTGTGAAACGAAACAAGGCACGCGCGGCAAAACCGCTACGTGCCTTAGTTTCCGAAGTTTCTGTCGGTCGTTTCCCTGATTAGGCAGAAGTTGCCAACCGGGGAAAACCTGTCGATACGTTTCGCTGTGGGGAACGCCACAGAGGGCGTTCCCTACAGTTGTCGATCAACGGGCAGGCTGGTCGGCCTCAAACCCACACGTTTTGTGCGAGCCATCACAGAACGGCAAGTTCTGAGAGGCGCCGCAACGGCAAAGCGCATAGGCGGGCTTGCTTTCGTCCAACGTGAACTCTTTCCCTTGAGAATCAAGCAGAGTAAAAGGCCCCTCAACGAGGAGAGGGCCATTGGGGCGGGTGGTAATCTTTACGTCGGCCATGCGTCGGAACTCCTTGGTGGCGTTTGGAAACGAACTTCTCAGTGTAGCGCGACGAATGACAGCCGCCAAGGTCCCGTTTTACTTCCCTTGCGCAGGGCGGAAGTAAAAGAGCACGCGAATCCGCTCGTTTTCGTTTCGGTCTCGCTTCGCATCCTCGCCTTTCTCAGTGCCCTCCACTTTCTCTGCTTTTTCAGACTCCGCAGCAGGAACTCGAGAGCGAGCCTGTCCGCCCTCATTACGGGCAGGACTTGATTTCACAGCGATTCGCATCGCCCAAGAAGTTTGCTCTTGGTCAGCGGCGGAGCCAGCCGGGGTGCTTTTCTCGTTACGATCGATTCTCTTTTCCGAAGACCGCTCTTTCTGTTTGGCTGGAGCCGCATAGAGCGAATCATCAGCGTCACGACCGCCGTATCCTCCGCCCCCGCCTCCGAACTCGCCGCCGGCTTGATCGCCATAGTCTTGAGCTCCGTATGAGCGGCTGCGAGAGAACTTCTGCTTAAGGCGCAAATCGCTGACCTTCTGCCAAGCCGATAACACACGGTCGACTTGCTCAGGGGTTGCTTCTACCAGCATAGCATCGCCGTCTGTGAGTTTGCTCTCATCAGCCACCAGAGCCTCACCCGAATCACCTTGCTCGACGTCGGACAATTCCGAAAGCGATTCTTCGGCAGGCTCGTTTTGGGCGGCTCCAGTCGTTTTGCTCAATCGGGGCGACTTCAGTTCACGCCTACTTTGAGAGTCGTTCCAGGAGTCAAGCTCAACCTGGCGACCGCTCTCATTCGCAAAAAACTCCACCTCCGACCTGTGGCTTCTGTCTGAGGAAGCCTGACGCAAAACGACACCCTGCTGACCAAGCAACTGCTCGAAACGCACGAGGGCATCCTCAGGGTTTCCTTCATAGAGAATCTCGTAAGATTGGGAACTCTCAACGGCGGGATTGCCACCTCGGTCTTTCTTTCCACTTGTGTAGGCATCGACTGTTGGTGGTTGCGAAGTAGAAGCCGCCGCTGCCACCTGCGCACGTTGGTCCGAGGATCGATCAAATTCCTTCTCTTCTAGGTAGTGATCTCGTCCGACTTCTTCGTCACTCGGGACTTCTGCCAAACTCTCTGCAGGCATTGCACGTGATCGTGCGACACTGCCGATTCCGTCGGTGACTTCTCCAACTCGTAAGCCTGCAGGTTCAGCGGGCGCCTCAACGAGTCCGAACTCTTCGCTTCCCTCGCTTGCTGCAAGAGACTCTGACGATTCCGATTCGATTCCTGAAAAGCTCGGCGCAGCTTGGCCATCTGCTTCAGCGACGTTCTCAGTATTTTTTTCCGAATTCGCCTTTTCGTCAGCTGCGGCGATTGGATCGCGGCCGTCACGGTCGGGATTGGCGAGGAACATCAGCATCAGCGCGGCAGCGATTGCTAAGCCCGCCCAAATCAAACCGCGGCGTTGGGCAGCCGTAGTTTCTGGAAGTGTTTCTGGGTGGGCATCATGCTCAGTCAAGATCGCTGAGGGTTGCTTCTGGATCTGCTCAAGAACCTGTTGCTTTAAGTCTTTGCCAAGTGACTCCTTAGGCAAAGCTTTGACTTTCGCTGAAACACCGCCCAATTCTTGCAGTATTTTCTTTGCAGCCGGATCGTTCTCTAGGCGTTGCTCGACGAAAGCGCGCTCCTCCTCAGCCAGCTCGCCATCAAGATAGGCGCTGAGAAGTTCATCGTCGGGCGTAGAGTTATCAGTGTTCAGTTTTCAATATTCGTTATGAGGAAATTTGATGCAAAAAACCTACCTTAGCTCGCGAGCTACGCCTCGCACGGCGCCTCAGAGTTCTTCACCAACGCGCCGTGCGAGGCGTAGCTCGCGGGCTAGATGATTTACGATACTTTCTAATTACTTGGAACCGTCTCTCCCATCAGGCTACTCAGCTTCTCCTTCAATTGTAGCCGCGCCCGAAACAAGCGGCTCCGCACGGTTCCGATCGGCATGGAAAGAATCTCGGCAATTTGTTCGTAGCTGCAGGCTTCCAGCTCTCGTAGTACCAGAATCTGCCGATGCTCGTCCCCTAGCTCACCAATCGCGGCGTGAACTTGCTCGGTCTGCTCGGCAGAGAGAACTTCCTCTTGCACGCTGCGATGATTGTCTACGGGCTCTTCCCCGACGGCTTCACGTGTCTGCTCAACGCTCAGCATGGGCCCTCCACGATTCTTCTCTTTCCGGCGGTGCGAGAGCGCTAAGTTCATCGCCACACGGTACAACCAAGTGTAGAACTGCGAGTCACCTCGAAAGGCGTCGAGCTTCACAAAAGCCTGCACGAAGGCGTCCTGGACCAAGTCGGCCGCGTCTTCTCGCGAACCGGCGATTCGCAATAACGTATTGAACAGCCGATCCTGGTACTTTTTGACCAATTCGCCGTAGGCCTGGGTATCCCCAGCCCTTACCGCGGCAACAATCGTCGAGTCGTCGGTAGGCGGCTTGTGGGTCACACGCTTCTCAGGCTAAGAGGTAGACGCGACGAAGAAAAGAAAAGTTCCGCTGTAAGTGGTACGCACAGAAAACATTCTTGTGCGACTAGACAAAAGCGTCAAATCGCTCGTTACAAGGGCGTGACAAAGAGTAGCCCTACCGCTCCGCGGTGGGATAAGCAGTTCCCGAAAAAGTGTGACGCGATTCCTATCACGGAGTGATAGGGTTACAAAAAATGCCCGCAAGCCAAGAGACTTGCGGACATTCGTTTGATCGCGTGCTGCCGATCAGCAAACTAGCTCATCAGCAAACTCAGCCGATGAATAAACTCAGCCGGCTGGGGCAACCGAAACGGCACAGGGGCCTTTCTTGCCTTGACCGATTTCGTAAGTCACGGTTTGACCTTCTGCGAGATCTTCGATTGTGGTGCCTTGAACTTCCGAGTGATGGAAGAACAGATCGTCACGATCGCCCTCGATGAAACCAAAACCCTTGTCTGTGATCAGCTTCTTAATTCTACCTTCTGGCATTTCTGCACTCCGCATGCGTGTAACCGGACACGTGGCCGGGGTGAAACGTCTCCGCGTAGGAGAATCAATCCACCCAACAAAAATAAGGAGCAGTGGGCAGCATCTGGCGGCCTGTTGTCACTTCCAGCGGAAAATACCTTTGGCGGCATTACTCCCAACGGAAAAGACCACGGCAACGCAGAATGCGGCGTGACGGAAAGAACATCCAAGAAGGTGGTAGCCTAACTCTCAACTCTCTCACTCACTCGTACTCGCTGCTCGCCGCAACACATTCGCGGCTGGCAGTAGTCTACGGGACCCCGCGTCCAAAAGCAACTAAAACCTGCGAAAAGAGTGCTAGCAGGACAAATTCACTAGGAAACAAGGCGATTTAACAAAGAAGTTTTCTTAACAAAGCTCACGAGAACCCCAAGAGCCGAGTTGCGTTAGCTCTCGGGTGATACTCTCTTCAAACAACAACCCAAGAGCCGGCGCTCCTCGGCCCTAAAATACTTCTTTAGTTCTCAAGTTCCACCAACTCGATATCCCCCAAGTGCCCCTCTGCAGAGGCTCCCGCGACGACCAGCAGGCTTTGCTTAGTTTCTGGGAGTTGGGGCCCCGGTAGAATGCGATGGAAGGAGCGTGGCGTGTCGAGTTCTGCCACTTTCTCCCAACCGCTTGCGGCTAAACCATGAATGGTCCCCCCGAAACTACTCGCGTAAACCTTTCCGTCACAGTTCCAAGCGGAAATCCCAAAACCGTCCATGCTGTCTTCCTCGCCGGGAAATTCTGGGAGCTTGCTCCACTCGCCGGTAGCTGGATCGAAAACATCCACTGCGCAAGTGATCTCGCGATCTTCGGTCATTCCGCCAAGGACGACCAGCTTTCCACCCAAGTGTGCGGCTGCCAACGCACGACGGCGAAACGGGGTCTTTGTGACCACCTCCCAAGTACTGCCTGGGCGGGTCAGATCAAAAGCCAACACCTCGTCTTGCCAAGTGCCATCGCTATCGCCCTCAAGTTGCCAGCCGCCCACGACATAAATCTTGTCGCCAATCACCACGGCATCGTGCGAAGAGCGTGGCACTGGCAGTGGTGCTAACTCGCTCCACGCCTTCGCTGCCGGATCGTAACATGCGAACGTCGCGACGGAGTGCAGATCTTCATCCTCTCCTGCCGCGTTCTTAGCATTCAAGCCGCCAACGCGGTACAGCTTGCCGCCATGCGCTACCAAGGGAAAACCTTGCAGCGGTTGCCCAGCGGGGAGCGACTCCCACTCGGCATTCTCTGCGAGCCGAATCCGTTGGAAGTTGGGCGAGAGATTATCCTTGGAATGATCGTGCGCTTTGCCCGTGTGTCCGCTATCCACATAAAGATAGTCACCGGCGACCGCTCCTCCAAAGCTCGCCACGGGCGTGCTTAATGGTGGGAGGAAGGAAGAAGTTTTCTCGTCTTCTTCGGCGGAGGATTCTTTGTTGGCCACTTCGGATTTACCTTTTCCTAAGACGGTAAAAGTGACTGTCGCGTAGTGCGACTCGTTCTTGTAGGGCTTGCCATCAACCTCTCCATCCTTTTCAACGGTGTGGCCCACAATCGCTGCGAGCTTCGTAGGTGAAGAGGGATCCGACAACAACGGTGGAAACCACGCTTCGCCATCGCGATCGCTTTTTGCTTTCCGCGGATCGGCTTCTCCGAGCATAAGCGTCGCTTCAAAGCCCTCGACCGGCTTTCCTTGGTAGTGAATCGTCAGGCAAAGGCCACGCTCGCTAGCACTGGGAATCACGACCAACCCCTTAGCACGTTGCTTGGCGGCACCGTCTTTCACCTTGGCCTTTGGGGGTTCACTCGGCGTCACGCCATAGTAGTAACAGTAGTACTTCAGCAGAGTGCCGTGATAGTTGCCATAGGTCAGGCTCGTGGTCAGCGTGCTCTGGGCCTTCACCGGCTTCTCAGAACGCCGTCCAATAAAGCCTTCCTCCTCCACAGCCGGCATCGCGACCGCCACGGGTTTCTCAGCCCCAATCGAGACAACCTCCGCCTTGCGTACCGCGTCGGGCAGTTTGTAGTCTCGCTCGGTGGGGTTCTCGCCAAAGAACAGCAACGCCTTGCCCTGCCTATCGACATCGAGCCAGGGGAAGTGCGCTGAGGCAAACGGAACATTGCTCGTCAATAAAAATAGACACGCAACTATCGCAAAAACTTTGTACTTCATCAACTTAACTCTCGGTTCGAAAGGGGAATGAATTCATAACGCAGATCAGTGTGCTTTTTCATCTGCGTTGATCCGCGTTCATCTGTGGTTTCAAACTTGCAACTTAGCTGCTCAGTTGAGCGAGTGGTTGACTTCGCCGCCATCACGGGTAACCAAAGCTCGGCGGATCTCCGGGTCGGAATCGTCACCAATCCACAGCACGGAGCCGTCCAGCTTCACAAACTGCACGCCGCCGGGGTGGTCACTACGGAACGCACGGCTATTTTGCGTTGCCACATAGCGATCACTGTTGTTGAACAAGTGGGGCGCGCGGGCGGCAAGGTAGCCGGAGCCCTGAGCCCAGTAACCTTCCGCCCAAGCAAAGCTACTGCGTGTGCCCGGACCGCTGGGCTGGTCGATCCGAGCAAGCGGCTCCCGCTCCTCGAAGGCGTAGTTGATCTCACCGACAAGCAGCGTGTTCGAGGCGCCATCAGTGATATGCTTCAGTTTCAACTGATAGGACCCATCGGCAGGATCATCAAATGCCCCGTTATTGATCGAAGGTTGGTTGTCTGTCCGAGTCGAGATAATGTAGCTCCCTATACCTAGTGTCTCACCTGCGGTTTCACCGGAGGGTCTTTGCATTGAGCGGCAGACATAAACGTCAATCGGAGCCGTCGTCACACTAGCATTCACGGGGTCTGTGTAGGGCTTTGTCAGGTCGTAATTCGCGAACCGATTCCCTTGATCAAGGTACGGCAGCAGCAAAACCAGCGTGCTGCCGAGCGGCTCGAACTTCGCGCCATGCTGTGGTGGCGGCAGTGTCCTGCGAGCGGATTCATAGTTGAGAGTCGCGAGTCCGATTTGCTTGAGGTTATTCTGGCAACTTCCCCGCCGAGCAGCTTCTCTGGCAGCTTGCACTGCCGGCAGCAACAGGCCCACAAGCACGCCGAGAATTGCAATCACCACAAGCAGTTCGACCAAAGTGAAACCAACACGAAGGCGAGAAATTGGGAACGGTTTGCGAATCAGATTCCACGAATTATTAGCCCCGGGATTCATCCCGGGGTGACTGTGGTCTTGAAGTATCTCGACCGAGCAGTTGGGTCGTTTTGTCAGCCAACTCCCAACGAGGTCGAAATGAATCACGGCTGATTTCGGTCTCGGCTTTAAGCCACTCGTACACAATCTTGCTCGCTCGACCGACCCATGGGCATCTCCGTCAACCCCAGGATAAATCCTGGGGCTAATAATTTCCCGAAGGCATCGCTGGCTCCTAACGAGCAAACTGACAAAGCCGACAACAATCACCCAGGCGGCCGGCTCGGGAACCGCGATGACACTAGCGGGGTTGTCACTTCCATAATTCCCGTGCCAATCACTCAAAGCGGTCGAGCCCAATTCGTCACGTTGCCAGAACAGAAAATCCGCTCCATCAACGACATCGTTTTCGTCGAAGTCACCAGCAAGCCCCTCTGCGATGGTGTAATCAATCGTCAGAGTCGCCGCTTCCGCACCGGGGAAGTCCAACGGGTCAGCTTCTTTGAAATACCACCGAGGGATGCCGGCACTGCTTTGCTGTACCGAGGGATGGAGCGATGACAGAGCAAAACCTAGCACTCCTTCCGCAAGCGATTGCTGGACATACTCTTTCACACCGGGCAACGTGAGATCGATCTCGAAGGTGAACGTCGCGTCAAAGGGTACCTCCTCGCCATCGACAAGGTCAGCGGTGTCTGCCGCGTTCCGCGCCGTGCCGATCGCCCAAGGAGTGGCATCAAACGGAGCGGTTGTATTTCCAGGAGCCGTTGCACTGAAGCCACCGGTAATGTTGTTGGAAACGTCGCGATAGTCCCCTGGACTGCTCGCATCTCCATCAGTCGGATATGCAACATAGGACGCGCCCGGACCAGAATGCACACTGTCAGCTTCACTCAGGCGTTGCCCTGTCTGGTTACTACCTAGAGCAAAGCCCTCGTAACCGGCACGAAAACCGACGCCGAACAACTCAATCGCCTGCTGGCCATCGACAGCCTGATTCATGAAATCAGACAGGTAGCCTGTGGCCGTTGGTGCCGAGCTCTCGTAGCGAATTGAGTCGCCAAAAAAGTTTTGCATCCGAGCCGTAAACGTCACGGAGGTGACTTGGTAGGCACTAGGAGCGAGACCTGTAGTGATGTCGTTGAGCGTTTCAAAGGCGAATAGAGTGTTCGCAAAACGGGCGGCATTACTGGAAGTCATGGGGTTGAACTGACCAGATTGCTGATCGACGCTCAAGCCGCCAGTCCACGTCGAGCCTTGCTCGCGTGTCCCCGGTGCACCGCCATTGATGTAAGTCCACGTATCAAGATCTGGCTGGTCCCAGGTGGCGACTTCGGCATGTGCGACACTGCTGCTCAATAAAACGCTCCCCAGCGTAAGCCAAAGGAGGAACACGCCAACGATCAGACCCAGCACGGTTGCGAAACGCCGTGTGGACTGCTTGGTTTGCGACTCTTGCAGAGGCTTTTTCATAAAGCTTCTCCCATAAGGGCTAACAACCGGGTGCTGACCGAATCGTCCATTCCATTCGATCAGCACCGGCCAGTTTTTAAGAGTTAGTTCCTAATGGTTAGTTCCGGCAACGGCGTGCGTGAAGAACACCTATCCCCATGAGAGATACAAGTACAAAAGACGATAGTTCCGGCACACCAATCGAGCCAATGCTATTGATCGCTGGCGAAGCACCAGGAGTCCAATAGGTGTCCACCTGAAAGGCATCAATCGCGATATCTGCGGTGCCAACGTCTGAGGTCATTTCGATACTGAAGGGAAGGTTCGCGCCGGGAGCAGTCCACTCTTGCCAGTAGACTCCCGAGCCGTTGGCCTCGAGCCCATAAAGGTCTTTCTGCTTCGTCCAACCCGGCAGGTCGAAAAAGAGATCCTCAATGGCGGCACCGGTTGTGGCCATCCCACCAGCCGTTTGGCCGATCACCTGCAACACAAGCGTCGTGCAACCATCAGTGCCGCTCGCTGGAGCAATGCCCGTAATGGTGTCATCAAGCTGGTTGTTGTGTGGTGGAGGACCGATCGCAAAACCCGTGTAGAAGTTGCCGCTACCACTACGGTGGCCATATGTCGTTGGAGAGGGATCGTTGGCGCCATCGTTGCCCTGATAAATCCGCACGTTAGGAACTGCGGTTCCCAAGTCGGGCGTCGTATCATCAAGCACCCGCCCAAACCCCAAAACGGCATTTCCGCCGATCTCAAAGTCGTCCCAGCCAAAGTAGGCGGTATTGGCATCACTGCCACGCGCCCAAGCGTCTGGCTGGTAGTCCCAGGATTGACCCTGAGAAGTGGTGATCGCGAACAATCGATTGGAGGAAATGGCAGCGGCCAGTGCGATAGCCAAGAAACAGCATCTGTTAATCATCATCAGTTCAATCACTCTCCAGGAATGCAATAAGAACACCCACAACCGACTCGATTGCGGCTGGGGAACCTCTTAGCTGGCGAGTGACCGGAAGAATCCGCTGCAGTTTTCCACAGTGGCTGCTTATTGAGCAGAACGGCCTGGCTGGCGGGAAGGATACTTGATATCAAGTCTCAGTAGCAATAAACTAACGAATCCCGAGTCTACCACAAGCCCTACAGCCCTCTTTTCGCAAGAAAAGATGCATTTATCACATCGAGTCAATAATGGCTGAATTCAAGGCCCAAAACGATCCTTCGGAGCAAAAAAGCGTCGAGAAAAATCAGATCCGCACCGTGGAAGCGGAGAGTTTGCTGCAAGGAGAAAAGCAAATCCTCATCAGCCATTCGGGTGAGAACTACCGACTGATTGTGACGCGGAACAATCGGCTGATCCTGCAGAAGTAAGCCGCGAGCGTAAGCGACCGGATTGCAGAGTGATTCGGAATCCGGTCGCTTACGCTCACGGCCGAAGTGATACGACAATCACCGCTTGCCGACGCCAGACCGCCCCGCCAGTACGCGATTGAGATCACCTGGCCGCACGGGTTTCACAAGATGCTCGTCGAAGCCTGCGTCCATAATCTCTTGATGAGCCTTCTCGCCACCAAAACCCGTTAACGCCACTAGATAGACGGAGTCGGAGTCGATGGTTGACCGCACCTGTCGGGCCACTTGGTAACCATCCAGCCCTGGCAAGTGAATATCGACGAGCGCGACGTCCGGGCGCTGCGAAAGAATCGCTTCCAGTCCCTGGTTACCATCGGCAGCACTGGTCACCTCGTGACCGTCGAGTTCCAGCAACTCGATCATCATTTCACGCGCGTCCTGTTGGTCTTCAACGATTAACACGCGGCACGGATCAACGGCTGCCAGTTCAACTTGCGGTCGGGGCGTTAGTTGGCTCGCCTGCTCTGCTAACGGCAATCGCACAATGAACCGGCTGCCATGCCCAAGTCCGTCACTCTCCACATCGACTTGTCCGCCATGCATCTCCACAAGCGATTTCACCAACGAAAGCCCCACCCCTAAACCACCATGCGCCTGTTTCTGACTATGTTCCGACTGCACGAACATGTCGAACACCAGAGGCAAGAAATCGGGATCGATCCCCCGCCCCGAATCGATAACCGACAGTACCGCGTCGTTAGTATCGTGTTGGACGACGACCCGAACCTTTCCTTCGGCGGGGGTATACTTAACGGCATTCGAAAGCAGATTTTCCAGCACCTGCATGAGTCGCGTACGATCCACATCCACCCAAACGGGTTTAGTCGGTGTTGCCAGAGAAAGCTCGAGCCCCGCATCCTTCCGCTGAGAATCGAACGACTCAGTGGCCGAGCGTGCTAGTTCGTTGAGATCCAACCGTTGGCGGTCGAGCGTTAGCTTGTTCTTGGTAATCCGTGCCACATCCAGTAAGTCGTCCAACAGTCGCGAGATTTGCTCCGATTGGCGGAGAATAACCTCCTCTTGCCGCGTGAGTCCTTCTTGCGAGCGTTTCTGGGTAACGCGAATCGCACTCAACACGGCAGCTAACGGATTACGCAACTCGTGCGACAAAGTCGCCAGGAAACGATCACGCCCCACGATAGAACTCTTGAGCTGCGCCTCGAACTGCTTTCGCTTGGAAATGTCCTGAACAAACGCAATCGCGTAGAGCGGCTTCCCTTCGTCGTCTCGCTGCATCGAAACGGTTAAGTTGATCCAAACCGACTTGCCTGACTTCTTAATGTATCGCTTCTGGATCGAATAGCTGGATAACTCGCCGGCGATCAGTGAACGATAACGCTCTAGGTCTGCATCCAGATCTTTGGGGTGGGTAATGTGCTGGAAGTCTGAGGCGAGCAACTCCTCCTTGCTGTACTCGACTATCTCGCACAGCCGATCATTCACTCGCAGCCAACGGCCATCCACTGCCACGTGCGCGATTCCGACCGCCGCATTCTCAAACGTGCTGCGGAACCGCAGTTCACTGTCATGCAGTTTACGACGCTCTGCATCGAGCATTGTCAAATCAATCAACGACAGGATTACCCCGTCTTGCGAAGAGGTCGAGAGATAAGGCAGAATCCGCACCAAGTAGCGAGTCCCCGTTTCACTGTGAACTTCCCTCTCCACCCGCGTGTGGTTCTCAACAACGGACCTCAGATCGTTGTACAAATCAGGATAGTCGAGCGTATGCGTGAATGACTCGATGGAACGCCCGATATCTCCCTCATGCACCTGAAAAACCGCACTGATCCCCGGCGTGAACTTGCGGATCAGCAAGACTTCACTCAGGAACATCGTCGCGACATCCACGCTTTGCAGCAGATTCTCGACGTCTTCGCTCAGGAGCGAAAGTTCGCCGATCTTACGTTGATGTTCGGCATTGACCGTATAGAGCTCTTCATTCACTGAATGGAGCTCTTCGTTCGTACTCTGGAGTTCCTCGTTGCTGGCGGTGAGTTCTTCGTTGGTGCTTTGCAGTTCTTCGTTGCTAGTTTCAAGCTCCTGAATGGCCGACTGCAGACTTTCGCGAGTCATCTGCAATTCGTTCTGCAAGTTCTCAAACTCCGTGGAACCGACAAGATCCTGATCTAACTCCTGAAAGACTTCAGCCAGGTCTTCCTGCTCCTCAACCGAGGCAATGTAAATCGTGCCCTCAATCAGTTGGGCCTGCTGCGGGGATACACGAAGATTGACCACCTTCGAATCGGCACCAACTCCCAGGCTAACTCCATGCATCGAGATCGTGCGATCTTCACGCATCGCTCGCCGCAGAGCCCCATTGAGTACTGTACGCAACTCAGGAACGACCATTTCGAGAATGTTATTCTTGAACCTTCCCTCGGCTGGGGCTAAGTACTCATTCGCACCCGGCGTACTATAAACCAACTCATGCGACTCGTTGATGAAGAACGACGGTGGAAAATGGGCACTGGCGAGTTGCTCGAACGCGGCAATAATCTGCTGATCAGCCAGTTGCTGACCCCGTCGTACTTGACGATTCTTCAAGACATCGGAATCCGAGCGCGGCGACGGATCGGAAAGCCTTATTTTATTGAGCAAACTGATGTCGCGTTGCTTTTGAAATAGAGAGGCACGCGTATCGGTCGTTGAAAACTCTTTCTGCAGTTCGCCTACGGTCTCGCTAGAACCAAGCATCAAATAGCCTTTGGACCGTAGCCCAAAGTGAAACAACGACAACGCTTTTTGCTGGGCGCTCGGCTCTAGGTAGATCAACATGTTGCGACATGTGATCAGGTCTATCTTGGTAAACGGTGCATCACGAAGCACGTCGTGCTTAGCGAACACCAACATGCGGCGAAGCTCTGCATTGACGCGATAAGTGCCCTCTGCCGTCTCTTCAAAGTACTGCTCAAGTCGCTCGGCATTGACCGCCGCGACTTGTTCGGAGGTATACTGGCCAGCGGCAGCGAATTCCAGCGACTGTCGATCGACATCGGTTGCAAAGATCTTGACGTCGGCAATCAACTCACGCGCTTGCAGTTGCTCGTGAATCAACATGGCTACCGTGTAAGCCTCCTCTCCGGTAGCACAAGCGGCAACCCAGATGCGTATGTCCCGTCTATTTCCTAAGTCATCGAGGAGTTTAGGAAATACTTCCTCTTCGAGTACCGCGAAGGCCGACTCGTCTCGAAAAAATCGCGTGACGTTCACCAACAGATCTTGATAGAACACACCCTGTTCATGTTCATCACTCAAGATCGATTTCAAGTAGGCCGGCATTTCTTGGGAAGCAAGCTGTGCACGTCGTGCCAAGCGCCGCACAATCGTGCCCATCTTATAGTTGGTAAAATCTACTCCGTTTCGCGTTTGCAATAGCCTAAGCAAGTCGCTCACGTTCTGCTCATGCTCGCTAGGCAATTCTCCAGTGATGCCCTGCTCGGGATGACTGCCAGCCCGTTCTAGGGCTCGTGGAATCTCTTCTGGCAGCGCGACAAAGTCGATCGGGCTGCTGCTCATTGCCGATCGGGGCATACTTGAGAACTCAGCCGACTCGGGATCCTGCACCACAACCATACCTCCCGCATCGGCGATCGCTTTGGCTCCGCGACTGCCGTCACTCCCTGAGCCTGAAAGGATCACCGCGGCAGAACGCTCACCGAAATCTCTCGCCAAAGAACAAAGAAAAGTGTTGATTGGCAGGACCATACGCTCAGAACGATCCGTGTCAGTCAACAGTAAGCGGCCACGGGAAATGATCATCTCCTTTCCAGGAGGGATCACGTAGACGTGGTTCGCCTCGACCTCCATTCCATCATCAACCAGCGTAACCGGCATGAAGGTATGACGAGCGAGAATCGAATCGAGCGCGCTCTCGAAATCCGGCGAGAGATGGGTCACAACCACAAACGACAGGCCGGGCTTCGCGGGCATCGCTTTGAAGAGCTTCTCAAGTGCAGACAGCCCCCCCGCAGAGGCACCGATCCCGATCACGCGAAACTCAGCATCATTTGACGCTGGCGAAACCTGTTCTGATCCTGTTTCCGCGCGAACTTCAGTCGCTTTTGGGAGGCTTGTATCTTGGGTGGTGTCTGGCGTCATTGCCGCTGCACCCTAAAAGGAGATGGTTGTGAATGAGTCGCCCGACCTTCCACTACCCCCATCCTAGGGGATTTGCTGACAAAAGGGTAGCTAAGCCGCTCGCCAATCTAAGAAGAGGGTCAAACGAAAAAAAGAATGCCGCCCAGCCCCAATCGCTCCCCTTTGTTGCCCCAAACGACCAGAGCGGGCGGCATCTCTCGTTTATTCATCCTAGTTCCACAAACTAACGACTGTCGGTTTGTGGGAATCGCCTCGTCGCGCTCGAACACTGCTTCCTAGCGAACGCAACTGCGGCTTCTACTCATGCTTAGAACTGAACTACAGGTTGAAACTCCCACGGGACGTTCCCGGCGTTAGCCGTGGTGGGGAATCGCACCGTAACCAGGAATTTCTGCAGCATCGCAAGGTGGGTCAGGAAGTCACGCCCCGCTTCATGCTTTAGCAGATAGCCGGCCACGTTCTGCTCGTAAGCCGCCATGCGATCTGCCTGATCATCGGAGGTCGTCAACACAAACACGATCGTGTGGTGTAGCTGCGCGTCGGCACGTAGTTCTTGCAAAAACTCCAAGCCGGTCATCCGTGGCATGTTCAAATCCAAGAGCACGAGAACCGGACCAGCAATCGCGGGCTTCTCTTCGGTGCCGCGTAACTGCTCCAGCGCTTCGATACCGTCTCGGGCAATCACCATTTCGTTGGCAACACCGGCCTTCTGAAAAGCCCGTTGCACTACGCGAATATCGACATCGTCGTCGTCGACTAGCAATACTGTGACTTCATCATTGTACATAAGAGACCTCACTCTTGGGGAACGGTCGTAATTCGGTTCGTCGATCTCTATTTCAAGTTGCTGCCATACCACAGGCTGCTGCTAGTGCCTCAGCAGCGGGCGGTTCAAACGCTTTCTCTTCTGATTCGCTTCGCGACTCAGATAAAGTCGGCCAGGTAAAGTGGAACGTGCTACCGCGACCTTCTTCACTCTCAACCCAGATCCGTCCGCCGTGGTTTTCAACAATGCGTTTCACTAGCGCGAGTCCGATGCCACTGCTGTCAACTTCATCGCGACGCTTGAGTGTTTCAAACATTCCAAACACTCGTTGCTGGTATTCCGGAGCGATCCCCGGGCCATCATCCACGACACGGAACTCCAACGCATAGCCGCGGTCGCAGACGACCACTTCCACTTTCCCGGTTTCGCCCTCGTGGTGCTTTAGAGCGTTGTCAACCAGATTTCGAATGACCTGCGTTAGTGGTGAACGTTGCGTATAGAACGGCTTATCGTATCCGTCGAAGCAGACGCGGAATCCCGCCGGCACGTCAAGCACACCAGCGATTTCTTCGACTAACTCTCTTGCGAGACAAGGTTCAGATTTGTGTTCACGCCGCGTCACTCGCGAGTATTCCAACATCCCCGACAACATGCGTTCCAGTCGTTTCGCGCGTCCTTCCAGTTGGGCCAAATCTTGCTTCGCCTGTTCGGTGGCAACGTCTTCGAGTTCCTCGCTGATAAAACCTGCGAGGTTGCTAATTGCCCTCAACGGAGATTTCAGATCGTGAGAAGCGGCATAAGTGAAATCGTCAAGCTCGCGATTTGTTTCCGCAAGCTCCGCGAGTGATTCCTTCAACTCGTCACGTGCGTGAAGCAACTCCAAATTCTTCGCCTGCAACTCTTCCTTTTCCGCTTCCAGCGACTCATTGAGTTGACGCTGCAATCAAGGTGCGTGGAAGGAGAGCTCAAATGGCTTTAAGTTGCTGACGAACTTCCAAGTGATCCAATTGAGACCCATCAAGAAGATTGCCAGGAGCCGATAGGCCGGCCAAAAGAACATCACGATCGAAAACCCATAACCGCAGACAGCACACAACACAAAGATGAAGGCCAACTGCATCAGCTTCTCATTGCGGTCACGTGGCTCCTCCGCCAAATAACAGCGCCGCCAGAACCAGTAGATGCAGAGGTAACCGACGATGACACTTGAAGTCAGAACGATCAGGGCCGCAATCCAAGGCCAGTCGGGGGTCCCCTCTGCCGTCTGCAGACAATGCACCCGCGGCATGTAGTTGCCATGATTGGTGAAGTAATCCCCACCGAAAAAACTGCCAGAAGCAACAACTGGTCGACCCGCTTCAGCAGCCGCAGTTAGCGACTCGCCACTGCAGGTTGAGGCACTCACCAACTCGGTCGCAAAACCGGCAAGCAAAAGTGCAAACAGAATACGAACGCATAGCGTGCGCGCTGCCCCAAACATGGCATGGACCTATAAACAGATCTCGGTGGGAGCGAACCGAAGCCTGGGGCAAAGGCAAGAGGGATTCGCAGAGTAATTACGGTTGGAAAGTAAGGTGGGATTCTTTAGGTGGGAGCCCGCTGCGGGGCTTAGAGAAGTCTAGAACGCAAGAGGAGCGGCAAGCCGAAAATCTCCCCGAAATGACGTTGCCTTTTGGCAACATTCCCGCATGACCAGAACAGCCTGAACTACATTTGGGGTAATGACACCAGCAGAAAGTGAGAGCCCGCAACTGCGTGCGGGTTCACTCTTCTACGGAAACCGGCTGCAGCTTCTCTACCAACGCCTTCGCCTCTTGCTCGTCGAATCCACTTGAGATTTGCAGCCGCTCGCCGATCACACCATTCAGCGTAGGCGCCATCAGCAGTTTGCCGTCCAACAACACCGCGACCCGTAAGTTCGGATCTCGCCCGCCGGCAAGCAGTTGCGTGGTCCGCTCCCGCATCCGCTTGGCTGCTGAGGGTTTCAGTTCGAGCAGGACATCCCAATGGCCACCCCACTCAGACTTTTGCGCTTTCGTCTTGGCAATATCACGCTCCGTAAAAATGGGTCCCTCTTCAGAGAGCATGATCCACTGGCCATCGACATGATTCGGACGAAGCCTGAAAAGTCTTGGATCGTGATTGTTCCGAGCCACTTTGATCTCGTCCTGATCCAGCAACACTCGCGCCGTAAGAACTTCA
Source organism: Lacipirellulaceae bacterium (assembly GCA_040218535.1). Classification (NCBI taxonomy): domain Bacteria; kingdom Pseudomonadati; phylum Planctomycetota; class Planctomycetia; order Pirellulales; family Lacipirellulaceae; species Lacipirellulaceae bacterium. The sequence goes on from JAVJRG010000012.1 coordinate 472,990, forward strand.
AGCCCCTCCGCTTGCGGCTTAGCCGTGGGCGGCTCGCCCAAATCCACAGGCAACCCCTCAAACGCTACCCACTCAAAGCTTCGCGTCTGGAACTTCACCTTGGCAATATCCACCAACTTCAAGTTAGCAAAACGATACTGCGTCTGATTGTTGACGCTCGCCGCGACGAAACCACGACGACGCGGCTCATACGCTTTACCGTTGCGATCAACGGCAATAAGTCTTGCCTGAGCATCGGTGAAATCGTGCGAGACAATGAAGGTCGCCTCCCCCTCGCTTGATAGCAACCCGTCGGAAATCACCACTCCTTTGTTCAGAATACTCGTCGCGCCGGAGCCCCCCTCATTTTGAGCCATCGTCACCCAAGGCCCTCTCGCGACGCCAACCTCGAGACGAAACGGTTTGGTAATCTGATTCCTCTGAAATGTATGTGAGTAATAGTTCGCAGGGTGTTGCTTGCAATCAAGGACAATGGTCGCTGAGGAACGGTTACCTGGCGGTGTCATCCGCCATCGTACTTTCACATTCTTTTCTAGACCTACGGTACGAAACACAAGTTGACGATCAGGTACTGGCGAGATGTTCGTTGTGAGGCGAATCGTAAAGGGAACATCTTCAATCGATTCGCCCTTGAGTCCCCACCATTGCGGTTTTGCCTCATCGTGTGTACCGATAGCCAACAGCTCAACCCTTCCCCGCTTTGCAAACTTCCGAATAGCAATCGGCTTGAGCTCCACTTGCTGCTTAGCTGTGAGCGATTGGCCTACGCCAGACGACTTCTTTGCTATTTCCTCACCACGCTCCGCCCACACCAACGAACCGCTCACCAGTAAAACGCCTAGCATTATCAGAGCCCAAACCCCGCCACGCCCCACCGGCAGGGGCTCACCCATCGATTCGCCAAACAGTCTGGCAATCCGGCGGCGCAACTCACTAGGGCTCCTTCCGCTGGCCGCTGAAGCGGCCAGGCCTGCGTGTGAGATTGGTTTACCTGCGAGCTCGACGACCCTAAGTAGCGCATTTGCATAACGAAGTTGTTGATTCGCTGAATCGAGTTCGCTGCCGCATGCCAATTCGTCGCAGCAGTATTCGCGAAGTGTGCTGATCCGGCTGCTCAAGTACCAGAGTGCTGGGTTAAAAAACAGCACTGCTTCTGCCAATCGTTGCACGAGGTTGACCCACATATCCGCGCGGCGGACGTGGGCCAACTCGTGAGCGAGGATCATCTCCAACTCCGCAGTGGTCAGCCCCGCAAGTGCGCTACTGGGAAGCAGAATCATCGGTCGCAGCAGCCCGACGACCTTGGGTACGATCACGCTCTCGCTCTGCTTGAGCATTGGCACAACACGAACGCGCCACTTGTGACTTAACTGCGCAACGAACTCGTGCAGCTTGCCGTGAGAGATCGTTTCACTTTGCTTTGCTAATCGTCCAGCGAGCCAGAACCCACGTAGTACGCGAATAAGCATGAAGGAAACCCCCAGCAAGTACGCACCGAGGAGCCAAGGAGCCCACGCCTGCCAGACCCCTGGTGGAGTGAACCGGGCCGCTGAAGCGGCACGGCCTGGCGCGGGCTGCGAAGTTGCTGGTTCTTCAATTCCGAGTTCAATGGGTTGGGCCGTCTGGGCGAAAGCAGAATCTTCAAACTCAAATCGATCTTCCGAGTGAAGTTCTTGCTCGCCGGGCAAATCGACTTGATGAACATTTTGGCCGTGCCGCTTCAGCGGCCCGGCGCTACCATCAAGAAACAAGAAGGTCACTGGTTCCAGCACGAGCCCAAACATCAGGGCGACCACACTGACCAAGTACTGCTTGGAAGCTGAGCGGATCGAATACGAAAAGCCCCAAACCAGCCCCGCCAACAACGCAAACTGCCAAAATGAATGAGCCAGCGTCATGCAGACCCGTGCCGCGAGATCTTCATGCAGTGAAAGCAGAGCGTTCATGATTTCTGCTCCTTCGCCTTGCGATTGATTAGCTTGCGGATTTCGCCAATTTCCGCAGCATCAAGGTCGGTTGTTTCCAACAAATTCAACACCATCGCCTGCGGCGAGTCGTCGAAGAGCTTTTTTAAAAGGTCGCGTACCACGCCTCCGGTGACACTTTTCTTTTCGACCTTTGGCGAAAAGAGAAAAGCCTTGCCCTGCTTGCGGCGTTTCAAGAACCCCTTGCGATGCATGATGTTCAACATGGTTATCACGCTACTATGAGTGAGTGGCCTGTCCGCTCCAGCGGCCAGGCGCTCTCGCACTTCGCGCACCGCAAGCGGTGACTCCTCCCAAAGGATCTTGAGTAGTTCGAGTTCAAGGTCGGTCGGGTGTTCTGAAGGTGGTCGTGGCATGAAAGTACAACCACGCTCCGCGTGGTTGGCGATTCGAGTTCGTTGTTCCACCGAGCTGGTTAGTCGCCAGCGGGGAGCGATTCTTCAATGAGCCCTAACCACACGGAGTGTGGTAGTACTATCTTTTAATTCTTTCAACGTTTCTAACGCGAGCAGCAATCCGAGTCAAGCATAATCTTCTAATGAATTAAATCTTGGCGTTGAGACGGCAACAGACGTGTGCCTAAAAGAAGAGACTTTCGAGACTCCCCCAATAGCGGTAACCTATCAGGCACCGCCAGTCGCCTTCCCCGACCCCCTCCCCTCTCCCTCCTGTTTGCCATGCGCGCCCCTCAACTCAGCCAAGAAATCGATCAACTAGGTCGCCTCTGCGGCGACATCATTCGTCAACTAACCGGAGAAGACGGCTTCAAACTGGTTGAGCGAGTTCGGAGGCTCGCCAGGGAAATGCAACGAGGCGACCAGAAGGCCGCTGACGAACTCGACACGCTTCTCGAAAAACTCGATCCGCACGAAATCGAAATCGTAACCCGCAGCTTTACGGTGTTCCTAGAACTCTCCAATCTGGCGGAGGACCGTCAGCGGGTTCGCGTACTGCGCAACCGGGCACGAGACGCACACCCCCATCCGGCCAAAGAAACTGTCCGTGCTGCCATTGCTGAGTACCATGCCGCTGGACTTACCGCTCAGCAGGTCGAGTCCCACTTAAAACAAGCACGGATCGAGCTCGTACTGACTGCCCATCCGACGGAAGCCAAACGTCGAGCCGTGCGACGCTTGCTGAGCGAGATGCGTCGGCTCTTGGGAAAACTCGACAACGACGAGCTACTGCCAACCCGTCGATCCCAGTTGCTTGAACGGCTTACCGCGCAGCTTTTCAAACTCTCGCAGACGGACTTCCTACGTCCCTGGCGCCCCACAGTCATGCAAGAAGTCGAGCGTGGGCTCTCGATTCGTCACGTCCTGTGGGAGCAAGTCCCCCGAATCACCAACGACCTTCGCGACGCGCTTGCTGAGTATTACCCCGAAGTCGAAACAAAAGATTCACTCGTTGAATACAACTCTTGGATCGGGGGGGACCGCGACGGCAACCCGTTTGTCACGCCGGAGGTAACTGCCCAGACCCTACGCGAGATGCGTGGCATGGCGCTCGAAAAGCATTTGGAAAGCTGCCACGCACTATCGCGTTCGCTTTCTCTCTCTGACCGCCAGACTCCCCCGGACCAATCACTCACCAACGCCATCTGCGATGCCGGATCAAAATGGCCCGAACTGGCCACTGAACTCGACGAGTTGCCGCCGCTTGAATCATACCGACGTTGGCTCCACGTCATCGGCTGGCGGCTTGAGCGCACGGCAGAGGTCGAAGTCAGTGTCGAGGCAACCAATGCGACGGTGCCAGACTCCGCTTTCGCTTCACCGGAAGCCTTGCTAGCGGATTTGAAGATTTTGCAGGAGTCGCTCGTTTCAACGGGCAACGAAGCGATCTATCAGGCAGACGTGCAGCCTTGGATCGACCAAATCAACGCCTTTTCCTTCCACACCGCCCGGCTCGATATTCGTCAGGACTCTGGCGTTTATCGTGAAGTGCTCAACGAAGTTTGGAAGCTTACTGGCGACTGTGACAATGCGAGTGAGCTGGATGAAAAGGCTCGACAACAGCTCCTGGTAGAGACTCTCGGCAAACCGTTCGAGCCGAGCGACAAGCTGTCCGCAGTAGGTCAGGAAACCTTCGAACTCTTCACACTGCTCCGCCGTACCGCGCGACGGTTTGGACTGTCGGCCTTAGGCAGCCATATCGTAAGTATGACGCGGGTACCTAGCGATTTGCTGGTCATTCTGTGGCTCTGGCATTGGTCGGAACAGGTCGATGGCGGCTGGGAAGGTGACCGAGATATGCATTTGCCGTTGGTTCCATTGTTTGAAACGATCAACGACCTGAAGCGTGCCCCTGAGACATTGGCTGACTTACTGGCTGAGCCTGAGTATCGCGAATACGTTCGTCAACAAGGAGATCGCCAGACCGTGATGGTCGGGTACTCCGACAGCACCAAGGACGGTGGCTACCTGGCAGCCCAGTGGGCCCTGCAGTCCGGTCAAACCGGTCTGGCCAGAGTCGCCAAGAGCGAAGGAATCGACTTAACTTTCTTTCATGGCCGCGGCGGATCGCTCGGTCGCGGCGGCGGACCTGCGGCGAAAAGCGTTCTCTCGCTACCCCGTGAGGCCTTCAACGGCACGCTCCGTTTGACCGAGCAAGGCGAGGTGTTAGCGGATCGGTACGATAATCCAGAGATCGCCCATCGACATCTGGAGCAACTCACGTGGGCCGTGCTTACCGCGGTCTCCAAAGATCCAACGCCACCGCCAAGCGAGTGGCAAACGACCGTCGAAGAGCTGGCAGCCTCGGCTTACACCAAGTATCGCAAGCTAGTCGATCACCCCTCGTTCGCTGACTTCTATCGCCGCGTGACACTGATCAATGCAATCGAGCAACTCCCCATTGGCTCGCGCCCCTCCAAACGCAAAAAGGGAAATCGCGTCGAAGACCTCCGGGCGATTCCCTGGGTTTACTCCTGGACGCAATGCCGCTGTCTGCTCCCCGCCTGGTTTGGCCTCGGCAGTGCGTTTGAGGCGTTCGTGGGCAACGATTTCGACAAGGTCGAAGCTCTCCAACAGATGCATCGCGAGTGGCCGTTCTTTGGGATTGCAATCGATAACTCAACCCAAGCGCTCGCTCAAGCCAACATGTCCGTCTTCGCCAAGTACGCGGCGTTAGCGGCTGACATCGACGGCGGCGAGGAACTCGCCGAGGCTATCCTCACCGAGTACGAACGCTCTCGCCACGCGGTACTCGCAATTACCGGCAGTGCCAAATTACTCGACCGGATCCCCTGGCTGCAACGCTCGATCAAGGCACGCAACGGTTACGTCGACCCGCTGAACCTACTGCAGGTAGAACTCCTCCGCCGCGGCTTGCAAGAGAACAACGAAGACCCGGCTGCCAGCGGACGGCTAAATCAATGGGAACATCTCACGCACCTAACCGTGAAGGGCATCTCAACAGGGATGCGGACGACCGGATAAGTGAGTATTCAGTTGTCAGTTTTCAGTGTTCCGTTCTTGTGGCGTCGAACTCTGTCAATTCTCTAGCCCGCGAGCACGGTGATGCTGGGACTGGCTCGCGTGGAGACCGCTGGAGAGACGTAGCTCGCCGGCTATTGCAGCGCTGCCAGTCGACCGAGTAACTAGCACTGAAAACTCTACAGCGTATACCCCTCGCGATACTCACGCCGCACGATCTTCTCCAACGCAGGATCGTCCGGCTTGAGCTTCTTGGCGTCCCACTCGACGCGGCCACCTTTCCAAACAGCTAGGTTGCCTAGCAAAATCGTTTCGGTCAGCGGCCCTCCGTAGTCGACGATGTTCGAGACCGCCATGCTCGGATCGTTCTTCGCGATGGCTGTATAGAACTCCTGGACGTGACCCAACTCCGGTTTGCCCAGCGGCTTGGGATAGTCCACTTGCTGGGGCTCCATCTTTTCGCCCTGGTTGTCCTGCCAGTGGATGCCCCCTTCGGCATAGTCACCGGCTGCGTAGAGATTCCCCTTGCTGCCAACCATCACGCAGCCACTCGCATTGAGCTTGGCTGGTTTGCCGTCTCCTTCAGCTTGCGAGAGGAACTGATCGGTCAGCGAGTTCGGAGGCAACTGGGTGCCGTCGTACCAGAAAAGTTTGAACGCTGCTCGATCACCAAGTGCTGGGAAATCGAATTCAATCCGTGACCATTCGGGATAGCTGTCCTGATTGTGTCCGGAAGTTTCGGCAGTTACGGCTGTCGGGTCACGCATCGTGAGTGCCATGAACGGGAGGTTCACCGTGTGGCACGCCATGTCGCCGAGGGCACCGGTGCCGAAGTCCCACCAGCCGCGCCATTTGAATTCGTGATACCCATCGGCATACGGACGCATCGGGGCGGGGCCGATCCATGATTCCCAATCCAGCGTCTCAGGCACAGGCTTGGGTTCGTGGCGATCTTCACCCTGCGGCCAGACCGGACGGTTGGTCCAGACGTGCACTTCACTGACATCACCAAGCTGCCCGGAGCGAACTTGATAGGCTGCTTGACGCATGGGATCGTAAGCCGTGTACTGATTGCCCATCTGGGTGACCACGCCCATCTCACGGGCGATGTTTTGCAGCTGGCGAGCTTCCCAGATAGAGTGCGTCAGTGGCTTTTGGCAATAGCAGTGCTTGCCGGTCTTCATCGCCTGCGAGGCAATCACCGCATGGGTGTGGTCAGGCGTACTAACGACTACCGAATCAATTCGATCACCCAATTTGTCGAAGAGCTCACGGTAGTCCGTGAACATATTCTCCTTGGGCACTTTATAAAACGGAGCGGTCCGTCCCATCGTGCCGCGATCAACGTCGCAGATGGCGTAGATCTGTCCAAAACGCGAGGCGTTCTTCGTGTCGCTCTTTCCTTTGCCACCAACCCCGAAGGTTGCAATCTGAAGCTTGCCGTTAGGGCTGTTGGAAGGCTGAGCCTGCACCCCGCCGGCTACCCAGTAGCCAACCCCTGCTGCTGAGGCAGCTAGAAATCGACGACGCGAAGTAGTGAAAGGACGGCTAGGCTCTTTGTTCTGAGTAAGGTCTGCACTCATGGCACTCTCTGGGATCGCATGGGAGATGGGCTGTGTAAGCTCCAATCTAGCTAAGTGGAATTGATGGAACAAGCAAGCGAAGCAACTAATTCTTAGTGCGGAAAACTGCTATGCTAAATGAACGCGAGTTTCTACTCTTCGACAAGACTGATTGGAACGTGGAGCAAAAAACGTGTCACTACTGAAGTATCTCACCAAAAATATCGACAAAATCAAACATGTAACGGCCATTCTCGCCCCGCTGGTGACCAGTCAGGCAGCCACCGCCGATACGCAAACCGTAGAATCCGCGCCGCAAACCCTAGAAGCTCGTGTCGAGCAACTTCGCGGAAAGCTCCAAAGAGACGACGCAGGTCAGATCTTAGTGGTCGATCTTGATCGCTGCAAAATGCTCCCCGAGGACATGGCCTTGCTTGAAGGTGAGGACCAACTCAAAAAACTCGTCCTCTGGGGCGCGAACATCAATAACGAAGCGCTCGCCGCGTTGCCCACGCTACCGCGACTGAAAGAGCTGCGACTCTTGAATACTTCTCTGACTGACGAGAGCCTTACTGAGCTGGCTCGCTTTCCCGCTTTGCGCTCGGTAAACCTGCATCGCTCAGCTCAATTGACGGACGCTGGTATTGAACATCTGACGAAGCTGAAAGACTTAACGCACTTCGCGGCCCCTTACACGAAGTTTACTGACGCAGGCATCAAGCAACTTGCCCCCTTGAAGAATCTCCGCTTACTCGACCTGCGGGGTTGCACGCTTTCCAACAAAGCATTGGAAGTGGTCCCTGAGTTACCCCGACTCTCGAGCCTGAAGTTCCGTGCCCCCGGCATCGACGATGGTGGGCTTGAGTCCTTGCTATCGAGCAAGCAGCTTCGTGGTCTGCATTTGGAGGATGCCAAGCTCACGGATTCCGGAATGCAGCAGATTGCCCATCTGGTGAATCTGGATGATTTGAATTTGCTCCGCGTGCCCATCGGCGACGAGGGACTCGCGCCGCTGGCAAACATGCCAAAGATGCGGCAATTGATCCTTCGCGGCACCTACACAACCGATGAGGGGCTTGCAAACTTGGCCAACATGCCGGAGTTGCTGAAGCTCGATCTCAGCGAAACGGGCGTCCAAGGTCCCGGATTGGCTCAGCTAGAAGGTTCGAAGAAGCTCAAGTGGCTTAATCTGTGGAACAGCTTCTTGGACGACTCAGCCATAGAGCACCTGGCAAAACTCACCAGCCTTGAGGATTTGAATCTCAACGCGACGCTGGTAAGCGACGAAGGGCTCGCGAAATTGGTGACGCTAAAGAACTTAAAAAAGCTGTCGATCACCCAAACCTCAACGACCACCGAAGCCGCGGAAAAACTCCAGGCGGCGATTCCGGGGTTGCAGGTGAAGCAGTAAGGTGATGGTTTAGCGAGATCGAAGAACATATGCCAAAGGCGTCAACTCGTTGGCACAGGTCGGCTCTACTTCCAATCCGCCAAACGGACTTTACAGCGTAAAAAACTTGAACTTATAGAACCCGGCTTCTTTCACCAGTGGCTCTTTAAACGGTTCGTTCACGGCTTCGACCAGCTCTTTTCGCAGGGCAACCAGTTCAGGCTCGGTCAGATCATCCGCGGAGAAGCGGCGGACGGCCATCAGCATGTGATGGCGGAGTCGAGGAATGCTTTCGTCCACGATCGTTTGGACGTGATCGCGGTCGCGATTCGTGACTTGCACGAACGCGTGAAAGTTCACGACGCCTCCTTTGCCATCGGGCGTCTTGGGAGGCAGAGTGATGTGGAAGCGGCCAAGGTCGACTTGTTCCAACCGCATCCCGCGGGTGATTTCTCGCCGACGGCTGATCATCCCCTCAGAATCAATGCAACCCACTTGCAGACACATCCCCAGCGCCAGCAGTAAGGTAGTTGTCACATTACCCGGCAATTTAGTGATCATCGCGAAACGGCAGGCCGGAGGGAGCAGAGAATCGCTACAAACGGCCTTTTCAGGAGGTACTGTTACTCTGCAGAAAGCATAGCTTGCCGCCTGGGCCCGTGCGGAGCCTATATTTGGCTATGCCTTCCGCCTTCCAACATCAAACTGTTCGATTTTCCTGGCCAGCCTTGTTGCTAGCGGCGTTTTCGCTAGGAATGGGCGGCTGTGGCAGTGAGCAGGCTCCGCGGCTTGTGGACTACCTGGAAGATCTGGAATTCGACGCGCCCGCGGACGCGACGGTTGAGGTTCCGCTAGGCAGTTACCACGTCCCCGTGGCGATTCCAACCAGAGGAAAAGAGGACCTTACTTGGCGGAGGCTGAAGTTTTCGCTCTATGCGGTCACCGAAGCGAATCGGGAGAAATCACTTCTGGAAGTTCTGGAACACCGCAAAGGACCGTTCCAAGATGAGGTACTGCGAATCGTTCGCAACGTGACCACCGATGAGCTGGAAGATCCACGCCTCTCCAGCGTGAAAATGCGCCTAACGGATATGGCACGTGCCCAGCTCGGCGAGAGCCGCGTCCAGCAACTGGTGATTGTGGGAACGCTCGAAGAGCCGATTTAAGAGAAGGTAAAACCTACTGCCCTCCCCGACCTGAACCATGACCAAAAAACTTCTTCATCGATCGTTGCACTTTCTACTGAGTGCTTTGCTTGTCAGCTTCGCTAGCGAAGCTGCCTATGGGGCTGACGACGCCACTGGGTCGAAGGCGGCAGGTGATGCCGCAACAACTCCAGATGAGAACGCGGAAGCGCAAGAGAAAACGAAGCACATCACTTTCGACCTAGGTACTTTTCGCCTCCGCGAATTCCGCCCGACCCGCAACGATACGGCAATCCTGCTGTTCGCGGTGCATCTCAAACTGCACGATGATGTCTCAGAGAAAACACTGGATCGTTTACAAAAATGGAAGCAGCGATTACGTAACGAAGCGCTCACGGCGGTGCGTTCTGTCGAATTGGCTGACTACCAGGACCCAGGGCTGATTCGTGTGCAGAAAGTCATTCTACTGCGGATCAATCGTTTACTTCCTATGCCTTTGGTCGAACGTATTTACGTGACCGAGTTCACAGTGGGCGATCACTAGCTCACATAGAGAATCTTCTCTCGATTAGTAGAGAACGTCCTTTGTGGCGTTCCGAGCCCAACTCCAAGGAACACCACAGAGGGCGTTCCCTACAGATCTCGTTCGCAGCTCTGAACGAGGCGGCTTGATTTGCGTATAATGAAGACACAATTCTTTCCTATGCAATTCTAGTAAACATTCGACATGTCCTCCTCTCAGGCTCTTTCCCTCGAAACCTTCACTGAACTGGCTGATAGTCCGGAAACTTTGTTCGATAAAGTCGCCCAACAGTTGGCGGCCACCGAGCAATGGCATCGACTGTTCGACCTGCGACTGATGCAGCGCCGGCACCAATTAGGTTTGCCGTTGGAGCGATCTGGGACGCTCGAAGACGCTGACGAAGCGGTGCGCGATGATCTTGAGGCGGGTTACGTGGCCGCTTGTCGCGAGGTGGGGCAGTTGCTCTTAGAGAAGGATCAGCTCCGCGAAGCGTGGATGTACCTCCGCCCGGCGGGCGAGAAGCAACTGGTCCGCGAGTACCTCAGCAGCGTCGTCGCCAACGAAGAGAATTGCGATGCTCTTATTGAGATTTCCCTCCACGAGGGTGTCGACCCCGAGCGAGGTTACGCCTGGTTGATCGCGCATCATGGCACGTGCAACTCGATCACGACACTTGATTCGCTAGCCGGGCAGCTCGATGAGGAGTCGCAACAGGCCTGCGCGGCAATCCTTTTGCGTCATGTCTATGCGGAACTGCAAGGCAACCTTAGGGGGCATCTCCATCGGCTAGAAGGTACGGCACCCGAGGGAATGGCAATTGGCGAGCTCATCGAACAGTTCCCCGCGTTGACCGAAGGAGGCAGCTACCATCTCGATGCTTCGCACTTGGCTAGCACCGTTCGGTTCTCGCGATTGCTCACCGAGCCTGCACTGGTTCAGAAGGCGCTTGAGATCTGCGACTACGGAAAACGCCTGATCGAAGATCTGCAATACCCTGGCGAAGCGCCGTTTGAGAATCTCTACCCAACCCACGAACTGTTTCTCAAGGCAACCCTCGGAGAAGCCGTCGATGAAGCGGTCGAGTTCTTTACCAAGCGTGCCCGTGAAGAACATGCGGCAGAACCAACTCTTGGCGTCCCAACGAACACTGCCGTGGAAACGCTCCTGGTGCTGCTCGCCCGCAACGACCGACATTCCGACGCAATGGAAATCTACGCGGAGCTCGTTCCGCCAGAACGCGGACTCTCCTCGCTGGCACCCACGCTCCTGGAGTTAGCGAGCGTTAGCGGCAACTGGCAGCGCTACGAAGAGCTCTGCCACGAGCGCGACGACTTGGTCGGCTACACCGCGGGCCGCGCAATGCAGACCCGAAAACTCAAGTAATCGAATCCTTACGAGCCGTCAGGCGTCAGCCGACGGGTTGAAGCGTCTTAACGCTCACCAGGCCGAGGCGGTGGCCCGCGACGGCCATCCCGCTCTTGAAAATCTCGCGGCGGTCGGTCAAACGGGCGCTGCTCGGGTCGCTGAAAATCGCCTCGCGGACCACGTGGTCCTCGCTCAGGCGAGCCAAATCCCTCCTGGTCTCTAGCGTTCTGAGGTCCCCGATCATGTGGACCTCGACCTTGCGGCCCTCTCCCCTCGGGTCCTCGCCAAGGCCCCTCGAACTCAGGCCCGTCAAAGCCGGTGCCTGTTTGGTGATGATACATCTCGCGGAGACGCCGCTGCATGTCCTCGGGCGAAAGGCTGAGCAACTGCTCGCGCTTATCCACAGGAAGTTCCTCGGCGAAGAAGCGTTCTAGCTCAGCCTCGGAAACGCCCCCCTTGAGTGCCATCGCTTGGCGCCGCCAGAAGAATACCTGGGCAACTTTGTCTCGCAAGGATAAAGCTTGGTACTCGCTGCGGACTTCCTCGGGTAAAGTCTGCAAAAGGTTTTGCGACTTTTCCAAGAAGGCTCCGAGGCGTTTGAGCTTCTCGATAGAACTGCTTGTGCGGCCTTGGGCCAACATTCTTCTATGGAGCTTAGCTATCTCGTCAGTCGCTTTGACGACTTGTCGTAGCTGCTCGTCATTTAGCGCAAACTTGGCATCCTTTCGAGACTCTGCCAGCCAACGACCGACGGTTTTGGCACGTTCGATCGGATCGCTGATTTGACGCAGCTCGTATTGCTTTGATTCGGAGAGCCCGTCGAGCCACGCTTCGTAGGCAATCAACGTGGGTTCCAAACCTTGCTCAGCCACAGCTTGCTGAAGCTCGACGATTCGCTCCTGCTCTTCGAGCGAAAGCTCTCGAAAGCGAATCGCCTTGTAGCGGAGGTCGGTTCGTTGCTGCTTGTCGAGACTGGCGAGATACGTTTTTCGAGCGCTCATGTCGGCAAAGCTCGCCAACTGGGCAGCCTCTGATTCGACTTCAAGCTGCTCCTCTTCTGTGAAGTCTGCGGGCAGTTCTTCCTGCTTAGCCAGTTGTTGGAGAAACTCAATCTCGCGAAACTGCGTGTAGGCATCCACGTGCATGACTGCCGGGAGATATTCGCGGAGCTGGCGGTTGGGGCTTGTCCAGGCGAGACGGAACATCGCGAAGCCGACAAGCGCTGCCGCCGCTGCGAGTAACCAATTCGAAATCCGCCGTTTACGCTTCACGACCGGCATCGCGGCAGTTTGCTCCTGCACTTCTTTCTCTGCCGCGGTGACCACGAGTTCCATCGTGGTACGCGAGAAGCGGTCGTCGACGGTAGTCACCGGCAACTCGTCCAGAGCGGCCCAGGCTTGTTCCAGTTGCTTGAGTCGCTGACGAAACGCCCCGTCTTCGGCAAGACGTTTTTCGACTTGAGCAGCTTCCGCCGGGCTGAGTTCGCCATCAAGGTAAGCAACGATCAATTCTTGCGTGCTCACGTCGGCGTTTGAGGGGGGTTGCTTACTCAACTTTCGCCCCCTTCTGCAAATAAGGGCCGATGACATCTCGCAGATTGCCACGGGCTCTGGAGAGCAACGATTTTACGGCCGAGGTGCTCAACTGCATGACTTCGCCGATCTCTTCGTAGCTCATGTGTTCAAACTTGTTGAGTAGCACGGCCATTTTTTGTCGATCGTCAAGCGTCGCCACAGCGAGGTTTACGATGTCACGTAATTCTTCTTTGTCGAGTTGTCGGGTGGGCATCTGGCCACTAGCCGCGAGTGCTTGTGCTTCCAGTCCGTTGAAGTTCTCTTCACCACTATGACGTGCGGCAAGGTTGATCTCCTGACGACGAGCGAGTGACCGCCGCGCATTCGACGCCACGTTATTGGCGATCGTGAACAACCATGTCGAAAACTTAGAACCAGGCACGTAGCGTTTCCGAGCGCGGTAAACGCGTAGGAAAACATCTTGCGCTAGATCCTCAGCCATGTCGCGCTTGCCGACCAAATGGGTCATCAACGAAACGAGCCGATGCTGGTAGTTATTCACGAGCTGCTCGAAGGCGGCAGCGTCGTCATCGCGCACCTTGAGCATGAGCCGGACATCCGGATCTTTTGCCGTGTATCGCTGGGCTGTGGTATCAGTGATGGCCAATAGGTACTTCGCAACCGGGGTCGTGGTGGCTCCGCAAGATTCGTCAAGCGGAGCGCCTCACCTCTAGGATAAACCCCGGAGTGCTGCAAAAGTACCGCTCATTCGCTGTTATGCGTAGAGACTAGGAAACCAGCGTTTCGGCGGTGGTTTGGCCGCCACTTTCAGAGAAATCGAGCTCGCCGCGAAGAATCGGCACTTCCAGGGGAGCTTCGATGGCGAGCCGCACACGCCCGCCGTGAGTTTTGACGACCTTCACAACAATGTCGTCGCCGATGCGAATGGATTCATCTTCCTTTCGAGTAAGTACCAACATGCTTTGCTCCTTCTTCTCTTTGATCAACACTTCCATGTGAGGGATTCGACAAACGTTTGCGTCGAACCGAAACTCACTTCACTCTTGATGGCGGAACTATAACGGTTTGATAATTCGCACACAATACGAATTTAGATTCCTTGCTAGCAAGTGCTAAAAAACTGCCAGAACATGGGTAAATCTGTTTCAGTAACGTGAGTCTTGGTATCTAGCGAGGATTGCATTGCTTCGATTTGCATAGCGTGCAAAATATTCGCTTACGATTGATACGAGCGGCGTCAGAGGAGTTATCGAATCTGCCACTCAAGAGGCGTACCGTGTAGTGCGGGTTCGCTTAACTTCCATTAGCGAAGTCGATGCGAAGTTTTATTCCCAAAACAAATCATAGACGGCCCTATGGAAACCCCTCACCTCGAAGAGCTGCTGCTCGTCGCCCTGCGACGCATCACACGGGCGATTAGTTTGCGTTCGCAGGTCTTGCAGAAAGAGATCGGGCTCACCTCGCCGCAGCTAGCAGCGCTTCACGCGATTGCTCGCTTGCAGCCCGTGGCGACCGGCAAGATCGCTACGGAGTTGCACCTTGGTCAGCCAACCGTCACCGGTATTATCACGCGGCTTGAGCAAGGCGGTTTCATCACCCGGACTCGCGGTGCAAGCGATCGACGCAGCGTTGCGATCACGCTGACCGCGAAAGGCTCCGAGAGCCTCGCCACGGCACCCTCGTTGCTCGAGTCGAAATTCCGTAAAGAACTTGGCAGCCTGCCCGAGTGGGAGCAGGGTCAGATCCTTTCAACTTTGCAGCGCGTGGCCGACATGATGCAAGTCAATCCGGATAATCCGGGTGCCAAGCTAGACGTTGCTCAGCCAGGCGAAGCTCCTAGCAAGACAACACCGTGATTACTGACGAAGCGGCAACGAACGATCCAACACCTTCACGCCGTTTGTGGCGTCAACGCTTCTTCTTGATCACTTCGACACTGCTTTGTTTAGCCGTTGCTCACGTCTATTGGCATCAACCTGACGCGTTGGCGGCGGTGACGCTGATCCCCGCTTGGTGTTGGATTGTTCCTGCTTACGTCCTGCTCCGATACGGGATGAATCGGACGCATCGTGCGGAATCGTGGCTCAGCTTGCTACTTTGGGGCGTGTTCTTCGGACTGTTCGTCGACGAAATCCCCAGCCTGTGGCGCGGGCTGACGTCGACCGCTTCCGCTGAGCGACCGGCCTATGACAGACCGGAGG
Source organism: Lacipirellulaceae bacterium (assembly GCA_040218535.1). Lineage (NCBI taxonomy): Bacteria > Pseudomonadati > Planctomycetota > Planctomycetia > Pirellulales > Lacipirellulaceae > Lacipirellulaceae bacterium. The sequence continues at coordinate 488,133 of JAVJRG010000012.1, forward strand.
CAATTCGCGTTGTTACCGCAAATTGCTCTCAAGGAACGATTGAGGCGGTAACACGCACGCTCGAGTTTCAGCCCTCGATTCTTCTGCTCCAGGAATCCCCGGGGAAAGAAGCACTTTCAGAGATCGCTGTGGAGTACTTCGGTGACGGCGAAAGCCTACTCCACGGACAAGACACGTCGATCTTGGCGAAGGGAAAGATCACAGCTCACGAAGTGCCGCGAGATGTGAAATGCCGTATGGCGAGGGTGGAACTTACTGACGGGCCGACGCTGTTAGTCGTGTGCCTGCGACTCACGCCTCCGCCGGCGCGCATCGATTTTTGCAGTCCTGAATTCTGGAAGGCACACGCCGAGAATCGTCGCCAGCATCGGCAAGAACTCTTGGACATATTAGCTGAGGTAGAGAGTCTCAACAGTTCACATCCCGTGTTGATTGGTGGAGACTTCAATTTGCAACCGCGTGACACAGCGCTCGATTCGCTCAGAAAGAACTTTCGCGACGCGTTTCGTGAAGTTGGCCACGGCTGGGGGCACACGGGGACGAACGCCTTTCCGCTGTTCCGAGTCGACATGCTGTGGTCGAGCGAAACACTCAAACCGCTGAGCGTGATCGCCGATTACAACGAGGCGTCAGACCACCGGCTAGTAGTTGGCGATTTCGTAGTGGAGTAGAGGTGGCGTTGTAACATCCTGAGCCGCCAGGCGTCAGCCGGCGGGTAGTACTCCCACCGATTCTCACCCGTCGGCTAACGCCTGACGGCTCGGGGAGAATCAGAATAAACGCGCCTGCCTGACGTCTTTTTCTGGCCTCACGAACTGGCTTGTGTCGAGCGGTGGCAGTCTCTTGTAGCCTAATTGCTCACGAAAAACGCCAAAGAGTTCGCCCACTTGTTTGGCTCGTTCGCCGGTGCCCGTCATGCGTTGGCCTTGCTTGCTGTCATACATTTTGCCGCCACGGGTTTCGCGGATGAAGCTCTCGACCTTCTCGGCATGGGTGGGACGAACGCGCTTGATCCACTCAAGGAAGACCGGTTCGACGGTCAATGGCAAGCGGAGCAGTATGTAGTTTGCCTCGGTCGCCCCCGCGTCACGAGCGGCTTTGAGAATTGCCGGGATTTCGTGATCGTTTAGCCCGGGAATCACCGGGGCGACCATTACCCGCACCGGCACACCACTGCTGGAGAGCTTTTCAATCGCGTCGAGCCTGGCTAGCGGTGTACTAGTACGAGGTTCCATGTCGCGGGCTAAGGGGGGGTCGAGGGTCGTTAGCGAAATGCCCACGTTGGCTAAGCTACGGGCGGCTTGTTTGGCGAGCAGATCTAAATCGCGGAGGACGAGCTTGTTCTTCGTGACGATGCTGATGGGCTGATGACACTCACGGGCGACCTCTAAGCAGGCTCGTGTGAGTCGTAGCTTCCGCTCGACCGGCTGGTAGCAATCGGTCACGCCAGAGAAGGCGATCTGCTCGCACTGATAACTTTTCTTCGCAAGAAACTCGCGAAACAATTTAGCCGCATGGTGCTTCACAAAGATCCGTGTTTCAAAATCACGCCCCGCGTTCAAACCCAAGTACTCATGCGAGTTGCGGGCGTAACAATAAGGGCAAGCGTGGACGCAACCACGATAGGGATTCAAGCTCCAACGAAACGGAATGTCCGGTGACTGGTTCTCCGAAACTATCGACTGAGCCGTATCCTCCAGATACACGACCTCGCGGTCGAGCGTCGCTTCTTCAACCAGCTGCTCGGGTGAAAGCTGTTCCCAATCGGCGACGGTGGAAACCGACTCAAAACGGTTCGGCGGATCGAGATGCGAGCCGTGACGCATTCTGGTCTAACCACGGAGGCACGGAGGACACGGAGAGTGAAATGGGGCGCGGATGAACACTGATTTTACGGATTTTTGCGGATTCAAAAATGTAGGGTTTATGCACCACTAAGATGTTTTCGTTGCCAAAAACACCTCCGTGTCTCCGTGGTTCAAAAAGAATCAGTGCGAATCTTGCCGCAGTCGCGGGTCGGTTGCTTCCTGTAAGCCTTCGCCGATGAGGTTGTAGGCGAGCACCGTCAGGAAGATTGCCGTGCCAGGGAAGACGATCAACCACCAGGTTTGCTGGATGGTGGTTCTTCCGCTCTTGAGAAGCGTCCCCCAACTGGGGTTCGGGGGCGAGGCGCCAAAGCCGAGATAGCTCAAACCGCTTTCGATAAGGATTGCCGCGGCAATGCCGAACGTGATCGGCACCAGGACGGGGGCAAGCGCGTTCCGTAAGACGTGACGGAACATAATCCGCGGACGGCTCGCTCCCAGCGCCCGCGCGGCCGTGATGAACTCCATTTCCTTGAGCTTGAGGAACTCACCACGCGTGAGCCGGGCGATACCCGTCCAACTCGTCACTCCGACGATTGCCATCAGGTGCCAGTTGGTCACGTTGTCGAGCATCGCCACCATCGCCAGGATCAGCACGAGCGAAGGGATGCACATCACGACTTCGATAAAGCGGCTGAGCAGCATATCGACCCACCCGCCCAAGTAGCCGGCTAGTGCCCCGACTGCAATGCCAATCGCGGCAGCAATGCCCATCGAGACAAAGCCGACACTCAACGCGATCTGCGTCCCATGGACCATTTGAGCGAAGACGTCAAAGCCCTGCTGGTTCGTACCAAACCAATTCAGTGAACTCGGTTTACCGTTCGTCCCAGAGGGATTCCCCGGATGCTTCGTACCGTCTTCGTACACCCATTCGCCTTTGCGAATGCGACGGTAAGGATCTTGGTAGACCAAAGGCCAAACAGCCCAACTCTCGGGGTCTTTCTTCTCGAGGCTTGATTGGTATCGATTGCGGAACCGATCCTTACGAAAGATCGGATTCTCCCAGCCACTGTTGAAGTAGCCCATCATTGGGAAGTAGAGCTGCCCCTTGTACTTGCAAACGATTGGCTTCGTTCCGACGATCATCGGGGAGAACAGCGCAACCAAAGCGAGAAAGCCAACGAAGCAGAGCGAGATCATCGCCAGCTTTCGCCGCTTGAATCGCTGCCACGCCTCGCCCCAGAAACCACGCGAAACGACCGATGTGTCGAGATTGCTTTCTTCGACATCCGTGGACGTTTCGGTGGGTAGTTCGTTCTGCATGAGATTCAGACCATTTAGCCGCGAGCTTGCTCGGCGCTAGCGATTCAGTGATACGTTACCCGAGGATCTACCACGGCATACAAAACGTCAGCCAACAACTGCCCAGCGAGCGTCAGCACGGAAAACATCAGCGTCAGTCCCATGATCGTGGGATAATCGCGCTGGCCGATGGCCTCAAAAAAAAGGCTTCCCATCCCCGGCCAGGCAAAAATCTGCTCGAGAATCACCGCACCGCTAAGGATACTCGGCAGGGTAAGTCCCATGAGCGTTACCAGTGGAATCAATGTGTTACGAAAAGCGTGATGCCAAATAATCCGCCCCGGGGTGACACCCTTCGCCTTCGCCGTGCGGACGAAGTCTTGCCGAATCACTTCCTGCATGTTGGCGCGAATAAACCGTGAATAGTAGGCGAGTGACCCGTAAGTGAAACAAATGATCGGCATCAGCGAGTGCTTCAGCAGGTCCCACGCTTTGCCGAGGGTTGTGAATGATTCGTAATCATCGGATTGCAAACCAAACAAAGGCAACCAGTCGAGTTTTACATAGAACAACAACTGCAAATATAACGCCGCCACGAAACCCGGAAGCGAGTACAACATGTACAGCACCGTACTGACAGTTCTCTCCGCAAAAGTATCCGCCTTGGCAGAGGACCAGAGTCCCAAGGGAATTGAGAGTAGGTAAGTGAGCGCTAACGAAGTAACCGAGAGCAGCAATGTCGGCGGCGCTCGTTCGGCAATCAGCTCCGAGACCGGACGGCGATTTTGAGGGATCGAGACGCCCAAATCTCCCTGCACCAGATTCTTCAGCCAGATCGTAAAGTAGGCTTCGATTGGTGGGAGGTGTAAGCCAAACTGTTTTTCGAGCGCTTCCTGAGCTTCAGCCGACCGTTGCCGGCTAGGATCTAAGTTGGCGGGGTCCGCGGTCAGCGGCGAACCCGGCATCGCGCGGATCAGCAGATAGATCAGCATCGTGATCAAAAACAGCGTGAGCAGCCCAAGCCCGAGGCGACGAATCAAATAGTTGGTCATGTCGTTGTTGCAATCCCTGCGCTGATGCCTCTAACCTCGACCATTGATTCGAACCCGACTTTCCCTAGAGCGCTTTCGCAGGAACATAGATGCTATCGATTCCCGGCGAGTAATCGTAGGGTCCACGCGGGCTGAAGTTGTACCCTCGCAGCTTCTTGTTGAACGCGTAGAACGAGTTGCGATAGAACAACCAAGTGTAGGGCTGATCGTCCCAGAGCAACTTCTGAATCTCCCCGTAGTGAGCCATCCGTTTGTCGCGATCCAGCTCGCGCTTGGCATCTTCGAAATGCTTGTCGACTTCGGGATTCGAGTACCCAGGATAGTTACGGTTCTCGCCAGTTTTCCAGATGTTAGAAGACGTATCAGGATCCGCGCCGGTCCCCCAGCCGTTCATTGAGGCGTCGTACTCACGTTTCATCAGCTTATCGGTCATCACAGCAAACTCGGTTGGTTTCACGTGGGCGATGATGCCGATCTGATCGAGACATTCCTTCATCAGCGTTGCCGTCTGAATGCCCGTGTCGCTTTGGTAAGTCATCAGAGTGAACTCAAACGGCACCAGCTTGTCGCCAAACTTCTTATCGCGAATGCCATCGCCGTCGCTGTCGTCCCAGCCCGCCTCGTCGAGCAAGTCCTCAGCCTTGTCGAGGTCTTGCGTAATCATTTCGATGCCCTGCCTGGGAAACATCGGCGAGGTGGGATGGTAGGTCCCCTGCCCGTGTTGGTAGAGCCCGCGGCAGATCGTGTTCAGTAGTTCGTCGTAATCCACGGCATAAGACATTGCCCAGCGAACGCGACGATCTTCGAAGTAGCGTGTCTCCATGTTCCAGCAGAAGTTGAAGGCTGACCAATCGAGAGCCGTGACTTTCGTGTTCTGTTTGTAAAAATCGTTTCCGTTGGTCTGACTTTCCCACTGCTCAGGACGCAGCTCCATCGAATGAATATCACCGGCTTTCTGCGCTAGCAACGCCGTGTTGATATCCGTGATGATCTTCACACGGATTTGCTTAATGTACGGCTTCTTACGCACTTGTTTACCGTTGTGCATGTAGAAACTTTCGCGTCGCTCAACGACAAACTCTTGCCCGCGTTTCCTACTCTTTAGCGTATACGCACCAGCAACGACGGGGTTTTTCTCCAACTTGCGATGGTAGCTGCTCTTTTTCATCGAAGGGTCTTCGGCAAGGCTCTTCTCATAGATGTGCTTCGGGATGACGGGGAAATTCATGTTCCCGGTGTTCGTGGCGAGCGCTTCGTTGTGGAAGTAAACCAAGGTCTGGTCATCGTAGGCGACAATCGCTTTGATCTCCTCCGTCCCTTGCCGGACCGCGGGGATGATCAACTCGGGATGATCCGACATGATCACTTTGAAAGAAAACGCTACGTCGTGGGCCGTCAGCGGTTTGCCGTCGGACCAGGTAAGGTCGTCTCGCAAGACAACCTTGTCCATCATGCCGTCTTTACTGGTCTGCCAAGAAACGAAGTGGCTCGTCGGCAGATACCATTCAAACCGTCGGTTGAACCCCGGGAAGCTGAGGCCTGTGAAGCCGGCATACTCAAACTCGCTGACCGTCTGCACGAACAACGGATTGGTTGTGCCGATGTCGCCGATCACTTGCCGTACAAAGGTCTGATCGTAGTCCACCCCGGAGCCATCCGGAGGAGCAAGCTGCCCCAAGGCGGAAAGTATCTTGTCGTTGGCCGCTTTGGACTTGGGGAAATCGTTCTTTAGTTTGAGGGCCTCGGCCACAGAAACCCTTGGCCCACCTTCTTCGGCTAGTTCCTCACGCAGCGCTTCCTCCGCATCGTAGACGGGGCGATCTTGCCAGTCGGCTATCTTGTCGACTTCTTCCAGACTGGGTGGATCGAACGGATTGAGGGCATTACCCAGCTCGAAAGGTTCATCGGAGTCAGGAATATCGCTATCGGCCGTCTCCTCACTGTCTTGCTCACTTGCTTCCGAGTCCTCTGGGGCCTCGCTTTGCTCTTGCTTCGAATCCTCAGCTTGTTTCGTCTCGGGGTCTGATTTCGATGAGCAACCGGCAAGGGTTGCTAGCATGAAAAACGCGAGCACCAGAGAAGAAAACAGCGAGGAAATGCGAACGGACAGGGCAAAACGGTCAGTCAAAGACATATCGACTTCACAGACGGGTGAGAGTGGCGAAGCAAAACAACTTGGCGGCTTTAGGCAGCCACCACAACGAAGCGCTTAACGTAGTGCAATTGTTCGCTGCGGGTCAATGACAGACTAGAGGATAGAAAACATGAGATTTCTGAATGAAGGCAGCCGCGAGCTAACAGCTCGCCGGAAGTTTGCTCGAATGCTCAGCCTCAGGAACTGAGTCCATGCGATAGCTGGGGTTCGTCATCTGGGTTAGGAGCTCTTATCCAGGGCACCGATGAGCTGTTAGCTCGCGGCTATTCACACGTTGCTAGCACTGCAACTTCTGTTGCCGATTTGCTGCCAACGCTGTTATGCTCGCGATCCACTTCTACCCTACCCAAATTCCCGCACGGATAGCGAGATTGCCATGCAGGCGGTTCGGCCCCTCCCCTCTCGATTTCTTACCGCACTGATTCTTTTGAGTGCCATCGTATCGCCAGTTATCTCTCAGGAGCAGGCGATAACGACCAAGGCGATTCAGGAAAAACGTGCCGCGGAGCAAAAACAGGAACAGATCGGCTTCGACGCGGAGTGGATCTGGACCCCTTCGCAGAAAAAGAACGAAGCCCCGCAAGGCGATTGCTACTTTCGCAAGACCTTCACCGTCGGGGCGCTCGAAGTCGCGGAGATGCAAATCGCCGCAGACAACGCCTACGAACTGTTCGTCAACGGCGAGCCGGTCGGCAAAGGGACCGACTGGCGAAAGATGGAGGTCCACGACATCAAACCCTTCATGGGCGGCGGCAATACGCATACCGTCGCGGTGCGCGTCTCCAACACCGATGGTAGCGCTGCCGGCTTAGTTGCTCGAGTATTGATCAAAGAAAAAGCGGGTACCTATAAAAGCTTCTCCACGGACAACACTTGGAAAACGAGCGTCCGCCGCTTTCAAGGTTGGCGATTAGGAGCGTTCAACGATGCCGATTGGCTCAACGCCGCAAGCTTCGGACCATTGGGGGCGACCCTGCCTTGGGGTGACGAGGTGGTGATCGCAGGGCAAGGCGCCCGTTTCACGATCGCTTCCGAGTTCGTCGTCGAACGGCTGATGCGCGACGAAGAGGTCGGCTCGCTGATCGCCATGACCTTTGACTCGCGAGGCAATTTGTACGCTTCGCAAGAAGGGGGTCATCTGCTCAAGCTGACCGACGCTGACCGCGACGGCATCCACGACACCGTTACTACCTTCTGTGACAAGCTGATGAACACCCAGGGCATTGTTGCTCTAGGAAGTCGCGTGTTCGCCGTGGGTAGCGGGCCCGAAGGCCCCGCACTCTACCGCCTGCGCGATGCGGACCGCGACGGCACGGCAGACGAAGTCACCAAGTTGGTCGGCTTCAAAGGTTCACGTGGTGAACACGGTGCCCACGCGGTACGACTCGGCCCTGATGGTTTGCTCTACGTGGTGATCGGCGACCACGCCCGCGTCGATGCGACGCCCGTGGGCCGCAGTGCGTATCACAGTTGGTACGAGGGCGATCTTGTACGCCCCCGCTATGAAGACCCACAGGGTCACGCGGTAGGAATCCCTGCCCCCGGCGGAACGGTCCTCCGCACCGACGCCAATGGCAGCTTCGTGGAACTGGTCGCCGGTGGGCTGCGTAACTCCTATGACTTTGCCTTCAACGCCGAAGGGGAACTCTTCACTTACGATGCCGACATGGAATGGGACCGCGGTGCCCCTTGGTACCGCCCGACACGAATCAACCACGTCACCGCCGGTGCCGAAATGGGCTGGCGGAGCGGTTGGGCAAAGTGGCCCAAATACTACCTCGATAGTTTGCCCCCCGCCGTGGAACTCGGCGCAGGCTCACCTACTGGCGTGGAGTTTTATGAGCACACCGCGTTCCCGGAAAAATACCGCGGCGCAATGTTCGGCTGCGATTGGGCGACAGGCAAGATTTACGCGGTAACGTTCCAGCGCGATGGTGCCAGCTACCAAGGCAAGCAGGAGGTCTTCCTGGAAGGCCGCCCGCTTAACGCCACCGATATTGCCGTGGGGCCTGAGGGAGCACTGTACTTCTGCACGGGAGGTCGCGGTACGGATGGCGGGGTTTATCGAGTCCGCTGGGATGCGGAAATTGCTACCGACCAGGACTTGGGAACAGGCATTGAGCGCGCGATTCGCCAGCCGCAGTTCGACGCCGATTGGGCACGGGGGCGGATTGCCGGGGTGAAACGCAAACTCGGAGCGTCCTGGGGCGAGCAGCTCAACGCCATCGTGGCGAATCCGAATCGCTCGAATCGCGACCGCATTCGTGCTGTCGATCTGCTGCTCACTTTCGGCCCACGACCTAGCGACGCTTTGATTGTGCAAATGGCCGACGACCGCGAACCGGAGATCCGCGCGAAAGCCGCACGGCTGATGTACGCCAGCGACGCCAAACTTGTACGCAGGCGGCTAGAAGAACTACTCGAAGACCGCGATCCGCTGGTGCGACGTTTAGCTTGCGAATCGCTCATGCGACGCGGCAAACTTCCGGCTGCGGAGTTGGTTCTGCCGTTGCTTTCCGATGATGACCGGTTCGTCGCCTTCGCCGCTAGGCGTTTGTTGGAGAAGCTGCCCGTTGAAACTTGGGCTCGCGACGTGCTGACGGCACGAGACACGGGCCAGTTCCTGAACGGCTCCGTCGCCCTGCTCACGCTTGAGCGTCGAGAGGCCACCGCCAAGGCAGTCCTCGCTCGCTGCGAAGACTTACTCGCCCGAGGAGAGCCTTCACTCGACCTGCTGCGTGTCATTCAGCTCGCTTTGATCCATGGCGAGATCGACCGCAAGGACGTCCCCTCGCTGACGGACGTGATCGCTTCGATTTATCCGACGCGGGAAGCAATGATCGACCGCGAGCTTGTTCGTTTACTCGTTCATTTGCAATCGCCTGTCGCCGCTCAGAAATTCTCTGCGGAACTCGCACGCGACGATTTGCCCATCCTTGAGAAAACACAAATCGCCGCGTATGCCGCTCGACTGCACACCGGCTGGAATCGCGACGCGAAACTCGCGCTGCTGAAATTCTATGAGCAAGCCCGAAGCCTCGAAGGGGGCTACAGTGTGAGCGCCTACGTCGAACAGTTTGCTCGCGACTTCTTCACGCAGTTGTCGCTGGCCGAACGTCAGCATCTGCTGGCCAGTGGCGAAAAGTGGCCCGCCTCTTCGCTTTCCGTGTTGGCTAAGCTACCCAAAGAACCCGGAGCAGAAGTCCTGGAAGTCATTCGCGACCTGGACACACGTGTGGCCCCGCTCTGCAAGACAAACGACGCCCAACGTCGGTTGCGGGTGGGAATAATCGCTGTGCTTGGCCAAACGACAGACTCGGCTTCGCACGAACACTTGCAGCAGATCTACATGACCGAGCCGAACTACCGCGAAGCGGTCGCCATGAGCCTCACGCAGAACCCCGGGGGCGAAAACTGGTCGTTCCTGGTCGACTCGTTGAAAGTCGTCGAAGGAGCACCCGCCGAGGAAGTCCTCGACGCCCTCGCCACGGTTCGCCAGCGTCCCAGCGAAGCGAAGCACTATCGATACCTGATTCTCGCAGGGCTTCGTGGCGAAACTTCGGTGGCGAAAAAGGCGTGCGAATTACTTGAGTTCTGGAGTGGTGAGTCTTCAATCGCTGCGAGCGCGAGTCTCGAAAACCAATTGGCCGGCTGGCAGGCTTGGTACGCTGCCCAGTTCCCGGACGCGCAGGCCGCACAGCTCCCCGTGGATGAAGGTCGCGACAAGTGGAGCTACGACGAACTGCTCACCTTCCTCGAGAGCGGCAGCGGCAAGAACGGCGATCAGCGACTCGGGCACGAGATCTTCAACAAAGCTCAGTGTGCCGCCTGCCATCGCGTCGGCGCGCGGGGTGAATCGATGGGGCCTGACCTAACGACGGTGTCCCGCCGTTTCCTCACCAAGGAAATCTTGGAATCGATCGTCTACCCCTCGCACGTGATCTCCGACCAATACGCCAGCAAGCTGGTCGTGGTGAACGGCAAAACGCATGTGGGAATTGTCGCCTCCCAAGGCCGCGCCGGCGTGAAGATGCTCACCCAAAGCGGCAAGGTGCTGGAGTTCTCCCACGCCGACATCGACGAAATCGAAGCGAGCGATCAAAGCGCCATGCCCACGGGGTTGCTCAACAAGCTGACGCTTGAGGAAGTGGCGGACTTGTTTGCGTATTTGAGGGCAGGCGGAGAGACAGGCTCCACAGGTGTCGCTCGTCGCCGGGCAACGACCGAGCGCTAACGTTTCGCCGCAGTGCATGCACCGCGCTGTCTCCGTAACTAATTCTCTCAAGGAATCGCACAAATTTCACGAATCTCGGTTGCATGATCGTGCAGATTGAGCTGAACTCGATTCGTGCGATTCATGAAATTCGTTGACAAAATATGCTGAGGAGCATCAACCTCCCTGCCCATTGCTAACCCCATTCCCAGCCGCCACCGGCACCTCGCGCCCCGCCAACCGCTCGAATGCCTTCGGCACCGTTCGCAAGTGCAAGTCCGTCTGCGGGAAGGCGATCTCCAGCCCTGCCTCACGGTACTTCTTATCGATGGCCGTATTGAGCTCGTGGATTGTATCAAGCCGCTTCTCCAGGTCCGGCAAGTAGCAGCGCAGGACCAAAATGAGAGCGCTGTCGCCGAAGCGGTCGAACACGACGATCGGCGCCGGGTCGTCAAGGACGAGCGGGTGCTCTAAGGCTGCCTCCTTTAGCAACTGACAGGCCAATTCCGTGTCGCTGCCGTAGGCGACGCCTACTTCGACGACAATCCGATTGGTGTGATCCGAAAGGGTCCAGTTCAAGAGCCGTTCGGTGATGAGATCCTTGTTGGGGACGACATACTCCTTGCGGTCCCAATCGACGATTGTCGTTGACCGCATGCGGATACGATTCACCACGCCGGTGCGGTCACCCAGGGTGATGATGTCGCCGACGCGGATCGGTCGTTCGAACAGCAGAATGATCCCCGAAATGAAATTGGCGAAAATCTCCTGCAGGCCGAAACCCAAGCCAACGCCCATCGCAGCGACCAACCACTGGATACTGTCCCAGTGGAAGCCGAGTGCCCCAAACGCCACGAAGACACCAATCGCAAGCATCACGTAACGGCAAATCGCCATGAATGCGTATCGGCTGCCGCCATCCATCGGCAAGTGTTGCAACACGGCAAAGTCCAGTAGGGCCGGCAAGTCGCGGACGGCACCCCAGGTGACGGCGATAATCAACCCGAAGCCGAGCAACTGCCCCCAGGTAGTTCCCCCCTCAGCAAACAGAATGGGCTTCTCGGTGATGAAGGCCACCGCAGAGAGCATCTCCTCCCAGATGAACCAAGCTGCAATAACCCCTAGGGCTAGCACGACGGTCTGCACGAGCTTGTTGGTCTGCGCGCCGAGTGCTTTCAAGTCGACGACTTCTTCGGCCAGTTCCTTCGGCGGGGTCGCATTGGCATCCGCAGCGGCGGCTTGCTGCTCGCGTCGTTTACGGGCCGTCTCCATGGCCAGCTTGCGGCGCGTCGTGAGGATCCACCGCCGGGTGACGCCTCCGATCACTAGCAGCGCGAACACAAGAGCCACACTCTCCAGCAATCGTACCGCCATGTGCTGGGCAGTGTAGTAATAGCCCATCGTCGCCAGTACCGCCAAGAAGACCGGTAGCAGCACCAACACAGGCCCCCACAGCTTATGCAACATCGCCAGCCACGACTTGTCTGACCGTTTCATTGCCAAGAGCAGCGGGCTGCCGCTGGCCAGCAAGACGCGTCGGAGAACAAATGCAAGCAGCAGCATCACGATGATGAACAGCACGCGCCCGAGTGACGAACTCCAGAGCGGCTCGATGCGCTGTCGCTCCAAACCGACCAACCACAATACCAACGGCAAACCCGCCCAAGTGAGCCAACGAAGATTGCGACGGGCCTGGGTCAAACATTCCGCCGGCCACTGAAAGTGCGCATCGGCGAGTCCCCCCGCACGACAGAGTTGCCGGACGAACTCGAGCAGAAACAAACAGACCGCCACAAACCGTAAACCGTGCGATAGCGTGTGCACGAACTCCGATTCGTCGGTTGGCCGGTCCATCCACCAGCCGAGAAACCAGAGCAGAATCGGCCAGGGCAGCGAAGTGACCAGGGTCAGCCACAGCGCACGGAGCGTCAGCCAAAAGTCGGTTGATGTGCTCTTTGACGCCTGCTTGCCGATTTCCGAGAGCAACCGCCGCGAGCGCTGCTGTGCCGCCAGGAGGATTCCCAAGGCGAGGACGAACAATCCGACCTGATAAGAATGTTCGCGAGCCGTCTTCAGCGTCATCCGAGCCGCATCGGCCCAATGCCTCGGGTCAAGGCTCCAGAGGGCCGCGTCCACGGCAGGACGAATGTCAGTTGTGCTCAAAGGAAAACTGCTGCGAATCCACAGCACGCGTTCGGCAATGAAGCCCGCGTAGTTCTCGGTCAACTCAATCAGTTCCGCTTCCTCAACGCTTAACTCGGCGAGCAGGCGCGAGTATTCCTCGTAGTCGGAAATCAGGTCGTCGAGATATTCTCGCTCCATTTTCAGCAGCTCTCCGATTTCCGCCGCCGCTGATTCTCCGACGCGACCGGTTCGCATGTTCTCAGGCAGTTGCTCAACGACCTTTTGGACCTGTTCTTCACGATCGACGCCTGCCAGATCGCTACTTTGGTCGTTCAGTTCGTACTGTCTGAAAACCACATCTGCGGCCACGGCCTGGCGGGCGGACCGCCGGAGCTTGACTTCGTCCAGGTCTGGCAGCATCGCTTGCTGCTTCCGCAGCAACTGGCCCATCCCTTCAGAAAGCCCGGTCCCTTCGGCCCGTTCTTGGCTCCGGGTGAACTCGGTCTTGATCGCCAGTTTCTGATTGGCAATCTCCTGCTTCTGTGCCGTTAGATCGTCGATGTTCTTGAGGACTGTTCTTCGCAGATCGGCGAGTGCGACGTTCCGTTCGGCCAGTTCGGCTATCGGTGGTAGGCGTTTCTTCTTCGCTTCCCGCGCCGCAGCGTTCGCTTGAGCGGTCGCATCCGCTTGACGGCGGGTGGCGATCGCCTCGCGCAGTTTCGTAAGTTGTTTCTCTTGGGCAGCCAGTTTGCGAGCGGTGACGTCTTGTTTCAGTTTCAACGCTTCGCTGCCGGTGCTATAGAGCTGCTGCTGGGCCTGCATCAGTGAGAGCGAAGCTGTCAGTGATTGCCTCCTGGCACGCAGTTTCGTTTCTTCCGCGAGTGCCACAGCATCCGCCGCAGCCGCGCTCGGCGCAGACTCCAACATGTCGTTGAGCTCTTCCAACTCCTCACGCACCTTGGCCATCAACTCAGGCAATTCCGCCAGCCGCGTCGTACGTTCCGCAGGCTCTGACTGTGACTTGGTGTAGTTTTCGGTCGTCTTCTTGACCAACTGCTCTAATTCGAGTGCCTCGCGTTCCAGGGACTCGAGCTCGGCATCCGGCGAGATGTCCGTCTGCTTCGGCAAAGGTTCGCTCAGTTGCTCTCGAAACAACTTGGTATTTTGCGGAAGCTTCTTAAGTTTCTCTTCGAGCTTCGCCCGTTCTTCGCTCTGCTGCTCGGCAAGCGTGAGCGATTCCAAAGCCGCCTGATAAGCCGCGGTCGCCCGGCCCATTTTGGTCTCATCCAGCCCCGCTGATTCTAGGAGCTTGAGCCGCTCAGTCACTTGCTCGACGGTCAGCTCCGCAGTCGATTTGCTCGGAGTGGAAGCTTCCTCTTCAGCCTCGGGCGACTCGACGTTTTCGGCCTTCTCCGTAGCCTCGCCCTTTGATTCCGCTGCGTTCTCGCCACGCAGCGGATTGGCCCCTTGTTGGGCGTGGCTCGACGGCAACGCAGCCGGCACTAGGCCCAGAACAACGAGAGCGATCCAGCAGCGTGAGAATAAAGAGCGTTTTTGAACCATCAGAAATTCCAATGACACTGAGTTTGCGTAGCGTGTGTCTCGAAGAAGGGCATCTCGAAACAGGCACGATGAAACCAAGTTTCGCCGCGGTGCTTGCACCGCGCTGAGGCGAGAATGTGGCGGGACCTCATTCTTGAGGCTATGGTGAGAGCTTCTGCATCGAAAATGCTCTGCTCTAATTATTGGACACCGACACAAGCGAGCATCGCAAGAGTGGACCGCGCATAAAAAACCGTCGAGCTGAAGCTCGACGGCCAAGGTTCTTCTCGTAAGATCGACGAAGTGCTCACGAACTGATCTTGTTGATCTTCACCTTCGTATACATGCTGCGGTGGCCGGTCTTGCGACGGCTGTTTTTGCGTCGACGGATCTTCTGTACCACCAGCTTCGGGCCCTGCTCGGGACCTACCACTTCTGCCGTGACGCTCGCGCCATCAACGGTGGGCGTGCCCAGCTTCAAGTCGCCGGAGCCGTCACTGACGGCCAACACCTTCTCAAAGGTGAATGTCTCACCTGCGGCGATGTCACGGTAATCGACCGTAACTTCTTGTCCTTCTTCCACTTTGTGCTGGCGGCCGCCATCGGCGATGATTGCGTACATGATAGTCGTGATTCGTAATGGGGGACTGGTAACTGAATAGCTAGCCGCGGTGCTACGCACTGCGGGAAACTGGAACCCTTCTTTCATGCCAAAGGTTCGTACATAGTTTCGAGCCCCATAGAATAGCAATTTCTCGCCGCCTGTCGAGGGGGCGAACAACCGACGCCCAGCGAGACTTGCCTATTTTGTGGTGAACTGCGTGCGGGCGATTTCCTGCCCGTGGCCCTCGCCGGAGCCGTCTGAAAGCGTCAGAGCAGCGGATACTGGGCCTGAATCTTCCGCAAAAAGTGCTTCAGGGACTGGGGCCAGAAGCGCGTGGCTTCCCGAGGATTCCTGCAAAGTGCCGGCAAATGTCCATTGATCCTCAGCAGCGATTAGCCAGAGCTGATACTCTTGGCCTTGGGGCGGCTTGGGAAGGCCTACCGCGTGGAAGTGCAGTTTTCGAGAAGGCACATCCCAGGTCAGCATCGCTGCCAGACCGGGCCGCTGCGGCGACTCAAATGCTGCACTTCGTAGCCCCCCTGTTCCAGCCAGTCGCTGGGCGGACTGCATCACGCTTGCCAATTCTTCTGCCGCCTGTTGTCGTTTGTCTAAAGCCGCCTGATCAACGCGATTCTCAGCGCTGCGCTCCATCAGCGTCGAAGTGACAATTCCCCCAACTGCAACGCCGACGAGCGTCGCGGCCCAGAGCATGCCGCGTGACCATGTGGCTCCCTCGGTTTTCTGAGAGGCAACTTCCTGAGGTTGATCGAGTGCTTCAGACATGCCAAAGGCTATTGTCGGAGGCGGGGACTCTAGGGGCGCTGAACTTGACTGCTTTTTTGGCAGCGACGCCATCAGCCGCGTTCGCATTCCCTCGGGCGGTGCAACAGGCTGAACGGTTTCCGCTAGTAGGGAGAAGGCGGCTTGCGAGTGATTGTAGGCCTTCTGGCAATCGTTGCACTGAGACAAATGCGCATCGATAGCCGCTTGCTGCTCGCTTGGCAGTTCACCAAGCAAGGCATCATTCAACAGCGGTTGGCATTGGTCGCAGTTCATGAGTTTAAGTGGCCACGTCACCGGAACGTCGTCGCTCGCAACGTTTTCTTCACTCAATCAAGACCACCGTCTAGCGACGGTGGCCTCGCCCTTCTTTCTCTCTACTCTCTACTCTCTCAATGTCCCCGCTTCGTGAGCAGCTACTGCGGAGCGTAGTTTCTCCAAACCCGTACGGATATGCGTTTTCACCGTCCCTAGTGGCAGTTGCAAATGATCAGCAATCTGCTGCTGTGTTAATCCTTCAAAGTAGGCCGCTTCGAGGCAAGCTCGCTGATCCTCCCCCAAACTGTGAAGCACCTCGTGAACGAAACTCATCGTTTCATTCTCTACCGCCGTCTGCTGAGGGCCCTTCACCGGCGAAGGCCCCGAGGCCAGCCGTCCCGCCTCGGCACTGTATTCCGCCTCGTGGGTCGATCGCGTGGATTCCGATCTAATCCGATCAATCGAACGGCTCCGAGCCAGGGTTGTAAAATAGGTACGGACCCGACCCCGCTCTGGATTGAATCGATCTGCCCGACGCCAAATTTCATAAAAAACATCGGATAGAACAGCTTGCGCTTCGGCGGGACGCCGCAGAATCTTGAGGCATAATCCGTACAAGTGGCCCGAGTAGCGGTCGTATAGCTCACCGAGGGCAGCTTCTTCGCCCTGAGCGACCTGGCTCATGAGTTCCGCATCGCTGACCCTCGCCGGCTCCGCTTGCGGGCCTGTGGAACCCGAACCGCCTGTCGCGGGGGAGTCCTTGGCTAGTAATGGCTCACTGCTGCTCATACGCCAGGCCCCCGAGGTCGAGGCGGGCTGAGCGGAGGCGAAATTCTTGAGACCCCATCGGTCATCCAACAATCTTTCAATTCGCTGATCGCGTTGGGGACACCAACTGCCGGTGCGCCCGTCTGCCGCGAAAGGAGAAATCGAAAGGCAAAAGGCTCCCCTTCGTGCGTCATCAGGGTGACAAGAACGGCAGCGAATCGATCTCGCGTAATTGCTTCGCCGACCAGAAACGACTTGGCATCAATAAGCGGTCGATAGCCGGGCCCGGCCACCATGGCGGCAAAGCGCTCCAGCGGTCCAGTCACGACGCGATTCGAGGGAGAAGCCAGCGCGAAGCAGTTCGCGATCGCCGTGGGGTTCGTACTGCTTTCAACGAGTGCTTCCATCTGAAGCTGCACTACTTCCCGCGGTGACCAATCAGGATTGGGCGTCACGGTTGCGTTGTCGGGAAGCTCAATCGAAGACGTTTCCGTCGAAGGTTCTTCCGCGCTGCTCCGGCCGTCACCTCCTGAACCGAACAGGCTCACAAGCACAGCCCCCAATAAGACGCCACCCCCGAAACCAACCAAGGCATTGAAGGAAGAACGGGATCTCGCAGGTTGATCAGACATCAAGAAAGCTCGGTGGAAGCATTGGGGCATCTTGCACGTTAGAACGCGACCGAGCGAGGGTCAAGACGCACAATCCAGCCAAATAAGCGTGGTTCTCTTTTTGATTTTTTCATAAATCTAAACGCGATTTTCAATCGTAACCTCACCGGCCCATGCGCTCCGTCGATTCTCTCAGGAGGCTCGCGGGGCGCTGTTTTGTGCATTCCCATGTGGCCTTCGCGCTACATGGGAATGCCTTGTTGGCTTGACTGACCCCCCAACTCACAGCCGCCAACCTATCCCGCGGGCCAATCTCTGGCGAGCCCGGCAGCCCCCCACGTTGCTGCCGGGCTCGTTTTTTCTAATACCTATTAAATCGTAGGGTGCGTGAGCGACAGCGAACGCACCAACGGTACTGCGGTGCGTTCGCTGTCGCTCACGCACCCTACCTACTAGGATAGCAAGCATGCCCACGCTCTCCTGGATTACCGAATCGCTACGAGATCTCGAAGAAGAGGATCTGCTCCGCGAGCTGCCCCTCGGGCTGGAAGTGGCTAAGCCGCGAGCGGGGGGGCTCGTCAACTTTGCCTCGAACGACTACCTCGGACTCGCCAGCGATCCCCGGGTCGTCGAAGCTGCCAGCGCCGCTTGTCGTGATCAGGGTGTCGGGCGTGCCGCGAGCCCGCTGATCTGCGGTCGTTCGACTTTGCATGAGCAGCTCGAACGAGAACTTGCCCGTTTCCTCAATGCGGAAGCGGCCCTGCTGTTCACCAGTGGATATGCCGCCAATGTGGGGATCATTCCCGCACTCGTTGATCGGGGCGATTGCCTCTACGGAGACGCCCTCAATCACGCCAGCCTGATCGACGGCTGTCGGCTCGCGCGGGCTGAGCGAAAGGTCTATCGCCACGGCGACATAGAGCAACTCGAAGCGATGCTCCAAGAGGGCCGGAACTTCCGCCGTCGCCTAATCGTCAGCGATACGCTTTTCAGCATGGACGGCGATCTGGCCCCGCTCCCGCAGCTCGTCCGCTTAGCCCAAAAACACGACGCGATGCTGCTCATCGACGAGGCGCACGCCCTGGGAGTTTTCGGAGCAAATGGCTGTGGCGCGTGGGAACACTTTCGTCATGAAATTCCCGATGACGACTCCTTGCCGGTCGTTCGCATCGGGACGCTCAGCAAGGCGTTCGGATCGGCTGGAGGTTTTGTTGCTGGAAGTCAGAACCTCATCCATTGGCTTGCGAATCGAGCTCGTAGCTACGTCTTCTCCACAGCACACCCAGCCGCCAACGCTGCGGCAGCACTCAAGTCTCTGGAGATCGTCCACTCAGACCGGACCGCAGGGACAAAACTTCTCAGCCGAGCGGCCGAGCTACGAGCGAGCCTCGTTGGGCAAGGCTGGGACGTCGCTCCTTCAGCAAGCCAAATCATCCCGCTGCGTGTTGGCTCTGCGGAGCGGGCAATTCTACTGGGGAAACGACTCCGCGAGGCTGGCTACTGGGTCCCAGCGATCCGCCCTCCCTCGGTCCCCGAAGGGCAGTCACTCCTGAGGCTGAGCCTGACAGCAGCCCACACGGAGGAAATGATCTCTGGGCTCCTTGCGGCTTTGGGTACCAAAGAGCCCGATTAGCCGTCGAGCTTGCTCGGCGCTTGATTCTTGGGCAATTCTATCGCTGAGCAAGCTCAGCAGCGAAACATCCGGAAAAGCCCTGCCGATCATGCCGGTCGTATCGGTTCTGGCCTTATATGTCCGCAAGCCGTAACCCTATGCCCAGCAAAAACTTGACCCCACTCCTAGGGCTACTTAGTATCGAGTGAGGGACAAAATGTTTACAAGTAGGGGCTTCCGGTAAAGTAGAATCTACCGGTGCATCGCTCGCTCGTCTTTATTTTGGGCGTACGCGGGTCCGCAATCAGTAATAGGAAACAGCGTTGGGCATCATCATTCTAGCCGTGATTGGAATCATCGCCCTGCTTGCGCTGGTGGCGACGTTTCTGAGCATCAAGAACTGGCACTGGGCACAGATGCTCCTCGTGTTGGGGCTGTTTCTTTTCTCGCTCTGCGCACTTTTCCTCTCCGCTGAGGTATTACGGATCCATCAAGCACTGCGGAAGAACTTGCCAAGCAACCGGGCCAAACTCGAAGAAGCCCAAGCAATCAATGATGCGTTGCGTAAAGGGAGTAGCGACGCTGGCCTGATTGGTCGTGTTTTCCGCGGCACCGAAGGCGGCTCGCCATTTGGGGCTGATGTTCAGCGGATGCCCAGCCTCGCTCAACTCAATCAACAAGTGAAACAACTCACCCGTCAACGCGGCCGCGTCTGGCGTGGCGTGCGCCCACAAGGGGGACTCAACCAGGGAACGATCCAAGTCGCCATCCCGCAGCCCTCGCCGCACGGCCTGCCACCCGAAGCGATCGTCTATGCCTTCGAGATCGGCTTGGCGAACGGGCCAAATCCGCAAGAGGGAGCCCAGTACCTGGGGCAATTCAAAGTCGAAAGCGTGTCTGCCGAAGGAGCAGTACTTTCGCCGATTCAGCAACTCGACGGACGCACTGGTCCGCGATTGGAACAAAGCCAGGGACCTTGGAGCATCTATGAAACGATGCCCGACGATCGTCACGAACTTTACGCGGAACTACCGCCTGAGCAGAAAGAGCAAATCCTGCGACGCTTGCTTCCTGGCGAGACCGTCGAAGAGTACCTCCGCCACGGAGGCCCTGCGACGGCTGACGACGATGAGTTCCACGTCGCCGGCTACGACGAGGATGGCAAGCGAGTGCCACCCGACGAAACAGACAATGCCGCTGAGAAACGATACGATCGCCCTTTACGTTCTTATGCCTATCTATTTGACGAGCTCAATCGCGAGAAGGTGGTAATGCTTGCGGATCAAGTGGCTCTTCAACGAGACATCGAACTGGTCACGCAAGCCCAAGAAAGTGCCGCGAAGCTAGAGTCTTACCGCAAGGCAGAGAAGGCGAAACTAGCTCAGGACAAGAAACTAATGATCCGTGATCGGGAGGCAATCGAAGCCCTCTCGCAGACACTGACCAACATGGTCGAAAACGCCAGCGGCTTGCTGAAGCAGGCCCTCGACGCAAACGCCCAGTTGGCTGATCAGCTCATGCTTCGCCAAGTCGGTCGGATCGAGACTTCAACGCGATAGCACACGAGCCGAGAGGCGTCAGCCCTCGGGTACGTTTGCTTCTCTCGCCACTCTGGCGAACAATGCTAGCATCGGCAACCCATACGCAATGCCAGCCTGGGTTCCTCTATCGGTAGCCTGGGAAGAAAAGTACCCTTGGCTAAAACTGAATCTAGCCCCTACCCCCTCGCCCCTGGCCCCTCTCCATGGGATTCGAAAACCGCGACTACTTCCGTGAAGACCAGCCCGGCGTGCAGCTTTCCATGCCGCAGACGGTGACGATGCGCTTGGTGCTGCTGAACGTGGCGATCTATTTCCTGCAGTTAATCATGCAGTCCGGCGATACGTCGGTGATCAATCAGTACTTCGCACTGAGGGCTGACTGGTTCTCGCGTCCCTGGCAGGCCTATCAGCTACTCACTTACGGTTTCCTCCATTCGCTAGGTAACGTGGGTCACATTCTGCTGAACATGTTCATGCTCTGGATGTTTGGTTCGCAAGTTGAACAGCGATACGGACCGAAAAGCTTTCTCGCCTTTTATCTCACTGCCATTGTTTTCGCCGGACTCGGTTGGTCGCTTACTGAGCTGGCCTACCAGGGTTCGCCCTCAGGGATGCTTGGCGCTTCAGGCGGAATCGCAGCCATGTTTATTCTCTACGCTTTGAATTGGCCGCATCGTCAAATCATGTTTATGATGATCATCCCCGCGCCGGCTTGGTTGGTTGCATCGCTCGGCATACTACTCGACATGCAGGGCGCTATCTCTCGCAGTGGAAACGTCGCCTTCACCGCCCACTTGGCGGGCGCACTGTTCGGTTACCTTTTCTACCGAACGGGCTTCAACCCACTCGCGAAACTGCTTGACGGTGCTTCCGCTCCCAAAATTCGCCGTGGCCCCAAACTGCGAGTTCATACCCCCGACGATGACGAGGATGAAGGCGACAGCGAAGTCGATCGTATCCTCCGCAAAATCAGCGAACAGGGTCAGGACAGCCTCACAAGGCGTGAACGGAGAACGCTCGAACAGGCCAGCCGAGAGATGAAAGGCCGCCGGTAACGCTTGCGAACCCAAGGCAGCCGCGACTTAAAAGGTCGCCGGAAATTACTCGTTGGCTTTCGGCGACCTGTTAGGTCGCGGCTAGTGGAAACTTCAACAACTCATTATTACTTGGCACGGAAGCCATGCTGCGAATCCTACTCATCGTCGCTGCCCTTGCGACTGCGGCGGTTTGGCCACGGGCTACAGAAGAGCCTACGGCGAAACCGCAAGCGTCGCGGGTGACGGTTGGGCAGCTCGTTGAGGTTCCTGGCGGTGCCTTCTCGATGGGCGCACCGCGACCCTTCCCAGCGGATCAGCAACCCGTGCATCGCGTCGTGGTCGAACCCTTTCAAATGGAAGCCACACTCGTCACCAATGCTCAGTTCGCAAAGTTTGTCGAAGCTACCGGCCACGTCACCACTGCTGAGCGACGTGGCACTTCACGAGTCTTCGTTCCAGCAAAGCGTGTTTGGCGGGAGGTTGCCGGAGCGACTTGGCGAAATCCCAAAGGGCCGGGCAGCTCAATCGCTGGGCGTGATGATTACCCCGTGGTGCATGTCTCGTGGTACGACGCCAGTGCGTACGCGGCTTGGGCGGGCCATCGTTTGCCGACCGAGGCTGAGTTCGAATATGCCGCTCGTGATGGAAGAGTTGATTGCCCCTATCCGTGGGGCCGAGAGCTCGCCCCCAGCGGAAACACCTCACAGAAAAAGTGGCTCGCCAACGGTTGGCAGGGCTGGTTCCCCCAGGATGATGCTGCTGAGGACGGCTATCACGGCCTTTCCCCCGTGGATGCCTTCCCACCCACGCGTTGGGGGCTCTACGATATGGCTGGGAACGTCTGGTGCTGGTGCCAGGATAGCTACGACCCCGAAGGCTATGGAAAAATCGCTTCAGGCAACACTCCTCGCCAAACCAGTGAACATCGGGTCCGCCGTGGCGGTTCATGGTTGTCAGCGGCCAACTATGGTGATGGGCTGGTCGTGAGCTATCGCGACCATGCCCCGCCCGAAGAAACAACCAATCACACTGGGTTTCGGTGTGCCGAGTAGGGTCCACTATGCGGACAGAGAATAGTCGCTTAGCGATCACATTCAAAAAGCTCAGTCTCACAGAGCCACCCAAGAACCAATTCAATGGTCCGCACAACGGACCCTCCGAACTGAGGCCTAAAGCCCCGTAAACCCAAGACAGACTCTCCATGAGCGACACAGCACAAACCATTATCGTCACCGGTGCCAGCGGCCTCGTTGGTTCCGCCCTGGTCACGGCCCTTGAGAACGACGGCCACAAAGTCATCCGTGCGGTGCGTCGAGAAGTGAAAGACTCCGCACGTGAGTTGCACTGGGATCCCGACAAGGGTGAAATCGACGCCGATCGGTTCGAGGGCGCGGATGCCGTCGTTCATCTTGCGGGAGAGGGGATCGCCGACAAGCGTTGGAACGAAACGGTCAAGCAGCGAATCCATCACAGTCGCACCAAGGGCACCCTGCTGATCGCCGAAACGATGGCCAAGTGTGAAAACAAACCCCACACGCTCGCTTGCGCTTCAGCGATCGGCTACTACGGCAACTGCGGCGACACGGTACTCACGGAGCAATCCCCAGCCGGCAAGGACTTCCTCGCCGATGTTTGCCAACAATGGGAAGCCGCCTGCCAACCGGCGCGCGACGCGGGCATCCGTGTTGCCAACATGCGGATTGGTGTGGTCCTCAGCACCAAGGGCGGTGCGCTGGCCAAGATGCTCCTCCCGTTCAAACTCGGCGCTGGTGGTGTGCTGGGAAATGGTCAGCAGTACTTCAGTTGGATCACTCTGGACGATCTCGTCTCCGGAATCCAGCACGTCTTGAACACCGAATCACTCTCCGGCCCCGTCAATATGACGGCTCCCAATCCGGTGACGAATCACAAGTACACCAAGACACTTGGCAGCGTACTCGGACGTCCCACAATCATCCCGGTTCCCGCCTTTGGTGCGAGACTCGCCTTCGGCGAAATGGCCGACGCGTTGCTGCTCGCCAGCATGCGAGTGAAACCAGCGGTGCTGACCGACACGGGTTTTAGCTTTGCTCATGCTGAGCTAGAGCCGGCGCTGGAATATTTGCTGAAGTAAGACTTCGCAAATTCAAGGGGCCCTAGCCGTAGTGCTACGCACTGCCGGAAGAATGCCTTCTCGCAAGCATTAAAGTCGCTAGAAAGGCTGACCGACCGCTCGCGGAGAATACTGGCGGAGTCGTGGCTCCGCGGCTAGTGGCTCAGAGAAACAGATTTTCAGCCAGCCTCGTAGACAAACCGAGCCCCACTCAGAGCCCTATATCTGAGCCTCCTTTAGCGTTAAACTGGGGGTTTCACGAAAAGTCCTGGCTCCCGGTCCCTAACCCCTCGCCTCTCTCTACATGCATTCTCAAGTTGTTGTTCTCGGAGGCGGTCCCGGCGGTTACGCCGCGGCGTTTATGGCTGCAGACTTGGGACTGGAAGTTGCCATTGTCGAGGCCGACCCGCGACTCGGCGGCACTTGCCTCTTGCGGGGGTGCATCCCTTCGAAGGCATTGCTGCACGTTGCCAAAGTGATCAGCGAATCGCGCGAGATGCACGAGTGGGGCGTCGACTTCACCGAACCAAAGCTCAACGTCGACACGATGCGGGCGCGTAAGGAAAAGGTCGTCGATACGCTCACCGGCGGGCTGGCGGAATTGGCCAAGCGTCGCAAGGTGAAAAAGATTCACGCTCGCGGGGTGTTTGTCGATTCGACCACGCTGCAACTCGAAGGAGGCAACCCCGACACCTACGAGAGCGAAAGGATCACGTTCGATCATTGTATCCTTGCCACCGGCAGCGTCCCGGCGATGCCTGGGATGTTCAAGATCGGCTCCGACCGCGTGATGGACTCCACCGGCGCACTCGCGCTGGAAGACATCCCTGAATCACTCTTGGTCATTGGCGGCGGTTACATTGGCCTTGAAATGGGTACCGTCTATGCGGAGCTCGGATCGGAGGTTTCGGTCGTCGAGATGACCTCAGGCCTGCTCCCCGGAGCCGACCGCGACTTAGTAAAGCCACTTGCCAAGCGGCTCTCCCAATTGCTCACCGAAATCCACCTCGAAACGAAAGTCACCGCGCTGCGTGATGCTGGCGATAAGGTCGAAGTCGATATCGAACATGCCGAAGGCAGCGAGACCAAAACCTACGACCGCGTGCTCGTCTCCGTCGGACGTTGGCCGGTCTCCAAGGGCTTTGGCCTCGAGAACACGAAAGTCGAAGTCGACGAGCGCGGCTTCGCGAAGGTGGACAACCAGCAACGGACCACTGACCCGCACATTCTGGCCATCGGCGATGTGGCGGGCGATCCGATGCTCGCCCACAAAGCCGCTTATGAAGGAAAAATCGCCGCCGAAGTTCTCGCCGGCCACCCGGCAGCCAACGACACGCAGGCAATTCCTGCCGTGGTATTCACCGACCCCGAAATCGCCTGGGCGGGTCTCACCGCCGAGGAAGCAAAGGCCCAGGGACGCAACGTAAAAATCGCCCAATACCCCTGGCAAGCTAGTGGCCGTGCGATCGCCAACGGCAGGACCGACGGCATGACAAAGTGGATCGTCGACCCCGAGACCGATCGCGTCCTCGGCTGCGGCATTGTCGGCTCTGGCGCAGGCGAACTAATCGCTGAAGCCGTGGTTGCCATCGAAATGGGCTGCCAAGTACGCGACCTCGCCGAGAGCATTCACCCGCATCCAACGCTCAGTGAAACGGTGGCGTTTGCGGGGGAAGTTTATTTGGGAACCGCGACGGAAGTTTACCGGCCGAAGAGATAGATGACGGTCACAGCTGCTATTTGAACCACAGAGATCACGGAGAACACGGAGGTTTGTTGGAAACCGCAAGATAGCCGCAAGCCGCCATGCAAGATGAGCAACTAACGAGTGAGGTTATTGGGTGTGCGATGGAAGTTCATCGTGCGTTGGGGCCTGGGCTGCTCGAATCGACTTATGAGAAGTGTTTGCTTTTTGAGTTACGCGAAAAAAGGATCAACGCCGAGGCTCAAGTTGCCTTACCCATCAAATATAAAGGCGAATCACTCGATGCCGGCTACCGAATTGATTTACTGGTTGAGGACAAAGTAATCGTCGAACTCAAATCTATTGATTCACTGCTACCGATCCACGAAGCTCAATTACTCTCCTACCTAAAGCTAAGCGGTCTACACACCGGACTATTAATCAACTTCAACACCAAACTATTAAAAGAAGGCATCAAGAGAATGGTTAACGGCTAGGCATAAGCGTCTCTAACAAACCTCCGTGCTCTCCGTGCCCTCTGTGGTAAATAAAAAGAAGCTTCAAGAAAGCAACCATCATGTCAAATGCCAACCTCGAACCCCGCTCTCCTATTCCTGGCGACGTCGACCCTGGTGAAACCGCCGAGTGGCTCGAATCGCTCGATTACGTCTTGGAGAGCAAAGGCCCGGAGCGTGTCCAGCAGTTGCTCGCTGCACTCGACGAGACGGCCCATCGCAATGGGGTCGAGCTGCCGTTTACTGCGACCACACCCTACATCAACACGATCCCCGCAGACAAGACGCCTGCATTTCCAGGCAATCGCGAACTGGAACGCCGCATCAAGTCGTTTGTCCGCTGGAATGCGATGGCGATGGTCACGCGTGCGAACCGCGACCCGGCGGCTCCCGGTGGGCACATCAGCACCTTCGCTAGCTCCGCCACCTTGTATGAAGTCGCGTTGAACCACTTCATCCGTGGTCGTGGCGAAGATGGTTACTCGGGCGATCAGGTTTACTATCAGGGCCATGCCGCTCCCGGCATGTACGCCCGGGCATTCCTCGAAGGCCGACTCACTGAGAAAAACCTCGTGAACTTCCGTCGCGAGCTGAGTGAAGGCGGCGGGCTTTCCTCTTATCCTCATCCGTGGTTGATGCCTGAGTTCTGGGAGTTTCCGACCGTCTCGATGGGCCTCGGCCCAATCATGTCGATCTATCAGGCTCGCTTCAATCGTTACCTGACTGACCGGGGCATCAAGGATGTCGCTGGCAAGCGTGTCTGGGCGTTTCTGGGCGACGGCGAGTGCGACGAGCCGGAAACTCTTGGCGCGATCACCCTCGCTGCCCGCGAACATCTGGACAACCTCACTTTCGTCATCAACTGCAACCTACAACGGCTCGACGGACCGGTCCGCGGCAACGGCAAGATCATTCAGGAACTCGAAGGCGCTTTCCGTGGCGCTGGCTGGAATGTCATTAAAGTCATCTGGGGAAGCGACTGGGATCCGCTCATTGAAGACGACGAGCATGGCCTGCTCGCTGAGCGCATGATGGCCACGATCGATGGCGAGTATCAAAAATATGTCGTCAGTGGTGGAAAGTACATTCGCGAACACTTCTTCGGCACCCATCCTGAGCTGCTCGCGATGGTGAAGAACTACTCGGATGAGCGTCTCGACAAACTCAAACGAGGCGGTCACGACCCTGAAAAAGTCTTCGCTGCCATGCAAGCTGCCACGGAGTGTGAAGGGCGCCCGACGGTCATCATCGCCAAGACGATCAAAGGCTACGGCGTGGGTGAAAGTGGCGAAGGGCGTAACATCACGCACAATCAGAAGAAGCTCAACGAGCAAGAACTGCGTGAATTCCGTAGCCGATTCGGTATCCCTATCTCCGACGAACGCGTAGCCGAAGCACCGTTTTATCGCCCCCCGGAAGATAGCCCCGAAATGAAATACATGCGCGAGCAACGCGCTAAACTCGGCGGCAGCGTCCCGGCACGCAACAACGACCCAGTGCCTATGGAAGTGCCTCGCCTGGCAGACTACTCCAAAACAATGGACAAGCTTGCCAGCGCTGATGAAACCAAACCGATGTCCACCACGATGGGCTTTGTCCGTTTGCTGGGTGATCTTCTCCGTGACAAAAAGATCGGTAAGCAAATCGTTCCTATCGTGCCGGACGAATCGCGTACCTTCGGCATGGAGGGCCTCTTCCGCCAAGTCGGCATTTACGCCCACACCGGGCAGCTTTACGAGCCGGTCGACTCCGATCAGCTCGCCTTCTACAAGGAAGCAAAGGACGGTCAGCTTCTCGAAGAAGGAATCACCGAAGCGGGCTCGATGAGCAGTTTCATAGCCGCAGGCACCAGCTACTCGTCCCACGGCGTGAACATGATCCCTATGTTCATCTACTACTCGATGTTCGGCTTCCAGCGCATCGGCGACCTCATCTGGGCTGCCGCCGATTGCCGGGCGAAGGGTTTCATGCTCGGCGGAACTGCAGGGCGGACGACGCTCAATGGCGAAGGTCTCCAGCACCAGGATGGCCATAGCCTTTTGAATGCGATTGCCTTCCCCACAGTCCGCGCTTACGACCCGGCCTACGCCTACGAGACGGCAGTCATCATCTTCGACGGTATGAAGAAACTGTACGAAGAGAACGAGACAGCCATCTATTATCTCACGCTGGAAAATGAAAACTACGTCATGCCCCCGATGCCCGAGGGATGCGAGGAAGGCATCATCCGCGGCATGTACCAGCTCAAGGACAAGACCACCGACGACGCCAAGCATCGCGTTACGCTTCTCGGCAGCGGACCGATCTTGCGAGAAGCGATCCGCGCCCAGCAGATTTTGTTTGAGAAGTACGATGTCGCCAGCGACATTTGGAGTGTCACCAGCTATACCGAACTCCGCCGCGACGCACAGGAGTGCCAACGCTGGAACATGCTCCACCCAACCGAAGAAGCGAAAGTGCCTTATGTGGCGGAGCAACTCGCGGCCGTCGAACACCCAGTCGTCGCCGCCAGCGATTACGTGCAAGCCCTGCCCGAGCAAATCGATCCTTGGGTCCCCGGCGGATTAACCGTCCTGGGAACCGACGGTATGGGCCGTAGTGAAAGCCGCGAAGCCTTGCGACGCCACTTCGAAGTCGACGCCGAATGCATCACCATCGCCGCGCTCTACGAATTGAGCCGCCGTGGTGAGATTGATGCGAAGGTTGTAGCGAAAGCGATTCAAGATCTCGGCGTCGATCCCGAAAAGCAATCCGCTCTGTATGCATAAGAGTTACCAGTTTTCAGTGTTCAGTTTTTCAGTTCCCAATGGCTGTGCCAGATCGAAACTGAAAATTGCTCCTCACTGAAAACTGAACACTGACAACTGAAAACTAATTTACTATGCCAACACAAATCAAACTTCCCAACCTAGGCGAAAACGTCGAGTCCGGTGATGTCCTCACCCTGTTTGTGTCCGAGGGAGATACCGTCTCCAAAGACCAAGACTTGATGGAACTTGAAACCGACAAGGCGACCCTGCCGATCCCTTCCCCCGAGGCGGGTACGATCACCAAGATCTTGGTGAGTGAAGGTGACACCGTTGAGGTTGATCAGGCGATTGTTGAGATCGATGCCAATGGTGCGGCGAGCGCTCCTGCCCCAGCGGCTGAAACACCTAAAGAGGAGGAGCCTGCACCTGAGCCGGAACCTCAACCCCCAGCGTCGCAGCCGTCAGCGCCACAACCTCCCGCAGCCCAACCTCCAGCACCGCAGCCTGTCGCGGCGACCCCACCGCCAGCTCCTGAACCTGCACCTGCTCCAGCTGCGACACCCGCGCCTGTGGCAGAGCCTCCAGCTCCGGTAGCAGCGCCTCAAGCGAATGTTGATCTCCCCGGTGATGGACACTCCGCCGCCGCTGCGGGGCCTGCCGTGCGTCGTTTGGCCCGTGAATTGGGCGTCGATCTTCGCAGCGTGAAGCCCGCCAGTGGCAATCGCATCACCGAAGCCGACGTACAAGCGCACGTCCGCGCTGCCAATCAGCAGGCGACCGCCAGCGCCCCCAAAGGCGTCACGCCCCCGGGGATGCCGGACTCCGACAGCGGAGGAGCCGTTCGCGTCGAGAAGATGACCCGCATGCGGCAGACCATCGCCCGCAACATGGTCGCCTCCTACACGACGATCCCGCAACTCACGAACTTCGACGACGTGGACGTCACGGACCTGGAGCGTATCCGCAAGGAGAGCAAAGAGGACTATGCCGCTCAGGGCATCAAGCTCACCCACATGCCATTCATCGTGAAGAGCGTTGCCACGGCACTGAAGCATCACCCAATCGTCAACGCTTCGGTCTCCGACGAAGGCACGGAGATCATTTACAAAGAGTACGTGAACATCGGCATCGCCGTCGACACCGAGCGCGGCTTGGTGGTCCCCGTGTTGCGAGACGCGGATCGCAAGAGCATCCCAACGATCGCTTCAGAGATCGCTGAAATCGCCGAAGCGGCCCGCACGGGTACGCTCGCCGTCGACGACATGCGCGGTGGCACGTTCACTATCAGCAACCTCGGCGCGATCGGCGGCACCTACAGCACGCCCATCATCAACCCACCCGAGGCCGCTATCCTCTTAATCGGTCGCAGCCGCATGCTGCCGCAGTTCGATAAGGAGAGCAAGACGTTCGAACCCCGCCTGATGATGCCCCTCTCGCTCACCTACGACCACCGCATCGTCGACGGCGCCGCAGCGGCACGGTTCTTGAATGACGCGAAGAGCTATCTGGGGAATCCAGGGCGGTTGTTGCTCGCGCCGTAGATTATTGGTTCGTCCCAAAATTGACTTTCGTGCGAAATCGGAGTCATAATGGACTTATGCAAATCAACATCCCTCCACTCGCTGAACAACAGCTCGCGCAACACGCCACCGCTGCTGGCTACAGCGATGTCACGGTCTATGTCACAGAACATGTGCTCGCACTAGCTGAGCAACCAACGTCGCAAGAACACCCACCACTCAGCGAGCAACAGTTGCAAGCCAGTCTCGCCTCTTGCGACCTAAGTATGGCACAGTTTGAGCAAGGCTTAGGACTCACAACGGAAGAGGCGCGTGAGCGCACGAAGAATCTCCTCCGCCAGCAAGAACCATGAAGCAATACAAGGTGCGCACCTCGCCGCACGCGACCGAGAAGATTGCTTACTATGGAAGTTACATCGCTCACAAGTCCGCGTCATTAGAAGTTGCCGATCATTGGGTTGATCAAGTTTACGCGGCCATCGACACACTCGCTCACGCCCCGTATCGATTCGAACTTGCCGAAGAAAATGCCCATCGCGACTACGAGGTCCGCTGTCGAGTGATCGGCAATTATCTTGCCCTCTACACCGTTGATGAAGAAGCAGGCGTAGTTCGCGTTCTGAACTTCCGGCATAGCAGGCAGTTGCCACAGCCTGAGGAGTTGCCTTAGCGTTGAGCAATAGCCAACGGGCTCTTGATTTGTTCAGAATCTTTTATGCGATGCCTGCATTTCACGTTATTCAACGCTGCCTGAACCAAACTCTGCCGTTTCGTACGGAGCCATCAACTCACTTTCGATTGCAGATAACTCAACCTGCTCTCGGGCGGTAAGTTTCCGTTCGCCTAGATCAAAATCTTGCTTCACAGTCTCGTTGCCCTGGCCGCGTGAAATGCTTTTGACCGTTCCATCCTCATATAACGAGTAGCGGCATGGCTCGGTACCACTTCTTCGTCGGACGCTTCGCAATTCGCCATCTGGGAAATAACCTACGGCCAGACCGGACGTTCCTGGCCCAAATTCTTCGTTGACTGTCGAACAACTTGTCGTTGCCCCTAGGCGATTGAGCCAACGCAGAGAAATCACTCTTCCCTGTTGCGTGGCCAATTGCACCGGCAAGCGATCAAAGGCCTGCACTCCGTTGCCCTCGCTCACTTCGCTCAACAGCTTACCAGTCTTGTCGTAGTACTTTGCATTCCAAACCCGAAATGGATGCAAGATGGGACCCGTGGAAATAGCTTCCTGTCGTACATAGCACGTTCCTTCAGACAGCAACTCGCCAGTGGGGTAAAAGCATTGAAACGGTTCATATTCCGAACCTGTTAGCTCCACTTTGATGCTGCTCTTCCCGATGAATGATCCCAGCTCACCTTCAAGACGGACCCAACTCCTCCCAAAAAATCCCGGCTCACTTTCCCAACCTAGTCCGTGATAGTACCCGCGGCACTTCCCATGCCCGCAATAAACGGAGATTGCTTCTTCGCGAGGCATAAGATAGGTGCCCCACAACCCAACAACGACCATGAGCGCAGTCAGCCCACCAAGCAAATAGAGCAGCTTCCGCGATTTCGGCTTCTCATCGATCATCACTCAGCGTCCTCCGCGCCTCTGCGTGGGACCAAACAAGCAGCTAAGCCACGAGTGGCGCGTTCGCTCACATCGTGAACCCCAGAATCGGGAAACAAAGCACCGGGATACTCAAGCTCGCGATCCCGATCCACCAGCGCACCTCGTCGATCTCCACCTTATCATTGGCGGTCTTCGGATGGTGGATGCCCATCAGAATCACCAGGATCAGCATCGGGGTCCACATCACGGCGTGGTCGAGGTTGATCACGATGTAAAAGATTGAGAACGACGTGAACACCTTGGCGATCGTGTGCGCTTTGTCCAGAAACAGGGCGTAGATCGTGTGTCCACCGTCGAGCTGGCTCACGGGAAGCATGTTCAACCCGGTGATCAGCATCCCCACCCAGCCGGCCATGAAGTACGGGTTCACCTGCGAGAGGGGAATCCAGCGCGTGCCCGCCCATTGCGGTTGGAGGTAGTCGAGCATCCAACTCCCCAGCACCGGCAGATAGAGTTGCAATTCGTCAGGCTTCTTCGGTCCCCCCAACTGTAAATCGCCAATGCCCCACCAGAACACAGGCACGGCTACCACTAACCCGGCCAGTGGTCCGGCGATGCCGATGTCGAAGATTTGCCGCCGGTCAGCACGCATCCCATCCATGCCGATCACGGCGCCCATCGTGCCGATCGGATTAAATGGCACGGGAATGCACATCGGGTAGCTGGCCGCGATGCGATACTTCACGGTTTGGATGAAGTGGCCCATCTCGTGCGTGAGCAGAATGGCGAGCACGGCCACCATATATTGCAGCCCGATTCGCCAGTTTGCCGTGACCGTCTGCCACATCGCCTCGTAGGTGCCGAGATAACGCGGGTGAGTCGGTTCCCACTCCGTGCAGCCAACCCAAAAAGTCGACAGACACGTGGCGACAAACAGCAGAATCGGCAAGACCGTGCGACGCTTGCGGAACTCCCGTGGCGGCTCCAGGTCGGAAGCCTTCAATTCAGGCAGTTTCGCGTATGCCGGATCATGAAACGGATCATCCGGCCCGGGCTTCCGCACCGCTTGCGGCTTAGCCGTTGAGGGTTGGGCCGCCGTAGGTTGGGCCGCCGGAGTTTGGGCGGGGGCGTCTTCACTATTCTGCTTAGGCTCGTCCATCACGCAATTCTAGGGCAGAAAACAAGCCCCGTCGAAGGGGCAGCTCATTTCGTCTCTGAGCCGTGAGGCGTTAGCCCGCGGGTGGTATTCTCACAAGCTTCCACCCGCGGGCTAACGTCCTGCGGCTCATGGGTTGAAGACCTGTGGCTTAGGAGTCCAGCAGAAAAAATCCGCACATTCAGCACATTTTACCAAACGTCCACCCCAAGACTCGCCGATAGTTGTCGATGGACAGGCTGAAAAGTCTCGTCGAGCGTGCGGGGATTGGCCGCTTTTATTAAGGCAAGACTGCCGGTGATGAAAAACAACGCTCGTCGGAACTCAAGTCGCAAACAACTTTTCAAGAGATCGCGCTCGATCTGGAGCATTCTGGCTCGGACAACCGTTCCAGCCGCGATCAACAACGGGGGAACGAGTTATGAGTGGGGACACACTTCTAGCAGCTCTTGAGCGTCGGGCTTGGTGGGCATGTCAGCGATCGCGCGAGGCGATCGTCCTCGGCAGTTTTGCCCTCGCCTCGGTCGGTCTCCCTTCGCTCGTGCATGCCGAAGGTGCCGACTGCGACACGAAGAAGGATGAAAAATCCATCGTCGTGAAGGCCGGCGAAGCACTCGACCGCATCGCTTTGGCAGACGCGGAGAAAGTGTCCGAGGAGAAAAGCGAAAGCGACGCTTCTTCGACGGCTCCACTTGAGCCAATCGCTAATGTCTCTGACTACGAACCCGACCTGGCCGATGAGCCAACGGCAATTGCTGAAGAGCCTACCCCAGCACTGAAAGAGATCGCAACCAAAGACACCAACGACGAAGTCGTCGTTTCTGACCAAGCTGCGGAACAGGAATCAGCAGAAGCGGCTAGTGAAGAAGCCGAATCAGAAGAAACAGCATCCACAGAAATCCAACCTTCGAGCTTCTTCGGGGCCACCCCTGGCTACACGAAGCGGGATACACTCGTCGAAGAGTGGGGCGTTCCGGTCGATGGCGATACCGCCTCGAACCTCTTGGTTTACGAATTAAAAGGTTTCCCTCGTGTCACGGTTCGACTCAAAGACGACGTCGTCTCGCGGATTCGCGTCCAACTGAGCAAGCCTTTCGTCGCCAATTCGCTCATCGAACGGCTTCAGCTCAGCAGCTTCGACACCTACACGCGCACCAACAGCCGTGGGGACGTCACGGAGACGGTTGTGCCTGAACGCGGTGTTACGCTCAATCACGAATTGATCCGTGCGGACGATCTTGCTTACAGCTCGGAAGACCAATCCGTCCAGGAAGCCACCGGCGAGTACCTCGTTCACGGCCTCGTGATCGAAACGATTCAAGGGGAGCACTTCCTCAGCCGTGCTGAGCGTCGATCACCACGCGATTATGATGCACGCGTGGCCGATCTGGAAACGGCTTTGACCTATGATAGCGAACTGGCTGTCGCGAAGCTCGAGCTTTCAAAGATCGGCTTCGAGTTAGGACGTCCCCAGCTCGCACTCGAACTTATCGAAGAGGCCTTGGAATCCAATCCTGAGTCCTCGGAATTTCAACTGCAACGCGCTCGCTGCCTCACCACGCAAGCCAAGTACGGTGAAGCCGTGGCCGCTTGCCAGAAACTCTTGGAGTCGACAGAGACGCCAAAGCTCGTCCGTGCTCAAACGCTTTACCAAATGGGTTTGCTGTCGGCTTTAGGCTCGCAGGAAATCGCTAAGCAGACCGTGCCTCTGCACAACAAGGCGATTGAACTGGCTGACGAACTGTCGATCAGCGAAGACCCTGCCGTCGCCAGTGCCGCGGGTAAGCTGCTAGTGGATGCTCACCTTGCCGTAGCGAACGCGATTTCCTCAGGGGAGTGGCAGGATAAGGAAGCAACCGTCGCCCAGTGGATCGAACGCGCTTCGGGGCTCGCTGAACAACAGATCGAAACGAATGTTGCGAACCTGCATCTTCGTTTGCAAGTCGCTGTGGAAGCTTTGGCCGCCGGTGCTAAGTTGAGTCCGCCAATTGATCCCAAGCTGTGGGTCGCGGAGGCGGAAGAGACGGCTGCCAAACTGAACGCCCTCAACGGTGACACTTCCGCCACGGAAGCCACCAACTGGCAACTCGGTCTGGCTTACTACTTCGCCACCGACATCCAGCATCGTCGCGGCAAGAGCGCTTCGGCTCTGCGTTACGGCGATCTGGCCGAATCGCAACTGGCGGAACTTGCCGAGTCACGCAGCGAACTCCCTGACACGGACTTCCTGGTCGGACGCCTCTACTTCCAAATCGGTGCCGTCCACGCGGTTCATCGCAGCGATCACGACATCGCTTGCAAGTACTACGACAAGGCTGGTGAATTGCTCATGCAGCCCTGCCCTGTCACGGCTCTGGCTAGCCCAGGTCGTCACGGCGACGCTTTGGTAAGCATGGGCGTCAGTTACTGGCACGTTGGCCAGAAGACACTTGCCTACGATTACACGAAGAACGGCGTTGAAATCGTCAGCCAGGGCATCAAGGAAGGCCTGCTCGAGGGCGATGCGTCAGCTGTTGCTGAAGGGAACCTCGCCGCGATGGATCGTGCGATGGGCAAGGTCGAGGTGATCGCCCCAGTGACACCGACTCCGCAAACCCAAGTTGCAAAGAAAAGCAACCAGCGTCGTACGAACTCGAATAGCTCGAAGCAACGCGTCGCACGAAAGAACTCGCAGCAACGCAATCGTACGCAACGTCGCTAGTTCAGCAGCTTTCGCGAAACATTTTACCAACCACTAGCCGGCGACCTACGCGTCGCCGGTTTTTTATGCGCTACTGCTAAAAATCCAACACCATCCCGTCGGTGCCAATCTCAACGTTTGGGAAGATCTTTCTTGCCGCTTCGAGATCCAGCACCGAATCATCATCAAATAGCGGATTGATGTGCACGAGCACCATCCGCCCAATCTCGGCCTTCTTGGCGACCTCGACCACGGGCGTCAAGCAACTGTGCCCGGTCAGTTGCGCGTGTTCCTCCATGCCGTCGTCGAAGTTGCACTCGTGGATCAGCAAATCGACACCTGCAATCTTTTCGAGATAGTCCGCGTCCGTTTTGGCAACTGTATCAGTAACGTAAGCCATCGAACGATCAGGCCAATCCAGCCGATAGCCGATCGAACCGCCCGGGTGCTCCAGCGGAAAATGCGTCAGCTTGCCGCCGTGGGGTAGCTCGACACTTTCGGCAATCGGCTGCATGTCGATCGGCGGAAGCACCGGGAACAGCAGCTCTGAGAAGAGATGCTCGCGGATCGCTTCGAGCTTCGCTTGCTCGCCGTGCACATTCACGCGCTCCACGTTCTTTTCATGCAGCACGTCGAATAGAAACGTCAGCCCAATGCAATGATCGAGATGGGCGTGAGTGAGAAAAATGTCAAGCGTCTCGGTCTCGATCAGTGGCCGCGCCCGATAAATGGCCGTCCCCGCATCAAGCAACACCCCAATCTCAGGCAGCATCAAACAAGCCGTCTGGCGACGATCGTTGGGGTGATAGCCAGTGGTGCCGAGAAGGACGAGTTTCATCAAAAGTAGACGGCGGGGAGATTCTTGTTCCGACGATATTCATTGACGCAGTGCTATATTGTAGCTAGTGAGTGCAAATATCGCATCTAGCATTTCTTGGCCGATTTTGTAGGTCCCACGCAGAGACGCAGAGGTCGCGGAGATTCCTAGTTGAAAGTGTCATTCCGACGGGAGGCTCGCCGACCGAGGAATCCGGTCTAAACTCAGGTTGAGTCAACAAGAGTACACGCCCGATTCCTCGGTCGCTGGGGCTCGGTCGGAATGACATAATGGCACACTTGGCACACGTGCATCGAAAACCGAAGATCGGCTCCGCAATGAATCAGCCTCCAGCCCCCAACCACTCTCCGCGTCTCTGCGCCTCTGCGCGGGACCTCTACACCTGCCTTCTGTTAAGCCTTACCCTACTCGCCGGCTGCGTCCCATCTGAGAAGCGTGAGGTGATTGTCTACACGGCACTCGACGAGCCCTTCTCGCAACCCGTGTTCGACGAGTTCACCCGCGAGACGGGCATCGCCGTTCGGGCAAAGTTCGATACCGAATCTACCAAGACCGTCGGCCTCACCCAAGCGATCATTGCTGAACGGGAAAGACCCCGCTGCGATCTGTTCTGGAATAACGAAGTCGTCAATACGTTGCGACTTGAGCAGGAAGATCTCCTCGCCAGCTACGCCTCACCCGCCGCGAAAGTTTTCCCCAAGCAATACCGTTCCCCCCAAAGCCACTGGCACGGCTTTGCCGCACGGGCCCGCGTGCTGATCGTGAATACGGAGCTACTCGCCGAAGAAGATCGTCCCGATTCAATCCTCGCGCTCGCGGACGACAGATGGAAAGGCAAATGTGGGCTGGCTAAACCCCTAGCCGGAACAACGGCCACCCACGCCGCTTGCGTCTTCGCCGCCTGGGGAGAAGACCGCGCCAAAGAGTTCCTCAGCCAAGTCGCCACCAATGCCCAAATCCTCAGCGGCAACAAGCAAGTCGCCCGCGCGGTGGCCGACGGGCAAATCGCGTTCGGCCTCACCGACACTGACGACGCCCTCATCGAACAGGCCGCGGGAAAGCCGGTCGCGATTGTTTACCCCGACCAAGGTGAGGGCCAACTGGGGACGCTATTCATCCCCAACACAATCGCCCTGATCCAAGGCGCTCCCCACGGCGAAGATGCAAAGCGATTGGTTGACTTTTTGCTCTCACCCAAAGTCGAACGAATGCTGGCCGAGGGGGCGAGTGCGCAGATTCCGCTCAACCCCAAGGTCAAAGGCTCCGACCGCGTCGAGACCCCACAAACCGTGCGGGCGATGGAGGTCGATTTCGGGGAAGCGGCCAAGCAGTGGGATGTCGCGGCGGAGTTTTTGCGGGATGAGTTTACCGTCAAATAATTCGCGGCTGTGGCATCCTGCCGAAGTAAAAAAACTGAATCGTTAGTCTTATCGCACATCAATGGCGTGTAATAATTACGCCTTGATTTTTGCAGCTGTTACGAATTGAGAGTTGGTAATAATCAAAATCCCAAACTGCCACCATGGTATCGGAGATGTTGAGCGACATGCGCCAGTCAACTTCATTTCCCCCGGGGAAATCTGGGGAGCCAAATCGTTCGACGAGAAACGCGAACAGTGCAATAAACCCAAGCATTCCAATATCTTTGTCATCCAATACGGAGATATCGCCCAAAGGAATACCAACGATTAGTGTTTCCTCATATTCCGTTCGTGCAACGCCCAACCACTCGTCGAGTCCGTGAAAGGGTGTTTGTTGCATAGCTCAATTCTAGATCAACTGGTGTTGCGTCTGCCATTGGTTATTCAAGCCTACAACCCCCGCCGATGCCGCTTCCGCGGCCTTCTCCCCGGCGGTGGTGGCGGAGCGGGTTTCTCGGGCTCCTCCGGCTTCAGTTCCTCCGCCGGCGGGGCGGCTTGAGCAACTGTTTGGAAGCCTTCGATCTCGTCGCGTTCCAGAAGCTTGTTGATCAGCATTTCGATCCGCGTCAACTCACTCCCCTGCTCTGGGGTGACAAACGAAAAGGCGATGCCCTCGCGGCCCATCCGCCCGGTACGGCCGACACGATGCACGTAATCGTCGGACGACTGCGGCAGGTCGTAGTTGATGATATGCGAGATACCGCTCACGTCGATCCCGCGGCCTACGACGTCGGTCGCGACCAGCAGTTTTGATTTCTCGGCACGAAAGGCTTTCATCACGCGGTCGCGGACGTTCTGGGCCATGTCGCCGTGGATGCAGGACGCGTCTTTGTACTTTTTGCTGAGCTTACGATGCGTGCGATCGGTTCCCCGCTTCGTCCGGCAAAAGATAATCGCTTGCTCCGGCTCTTCTCGCTTGAGCAACTGAAGCAGAAGGTCGAACTTCCGTTCCTCTTCGACGGTAAAGTAACGCTGCTCAATCGTGTCGGCGGATTTTCCCTTGGGGGAAAAGTCCATCACCTCGGGCTCTCGCATGTAACGCTTGGCGAGGCGTTCGACCGCCGGCGCGACCGTCGCACTGAGCAGCAACGTCTGGCGATCACGGGGACACTTACGAAGAATCTTCTCGATGTCGGGCCGAAAACCGATATCGAGCATCCGGTCCGCCTCGTCGAGGACCACGACTTCCAACTCACCAAGTTGGAGCGTTCCCCGCGAAAGGTGATCGAGCACCCGACCTGGCGTCCCCACGACAAAATCGCAACCCCGTTCGAGTCGCCCGATCTGCGACTTGATCGGCTTGCCACCGTAGACGGCCACAGTCTTCAACTTGCGACCATGTGACAGGCGTTCCACCTCATCGCGGACTTGCACGGCCAACTCGCGCGTCGGCACCAGTGCTAGCGCCCGTGGCCGTTTGCTTTTCCGCGGCTTGTCCATTCGCTCCAGAATGGGAATCGCAAACGCGGCCGTCTTCCCGGTCCCTGTGCGGGCTTGCCCCAGGACATCGATGCCCTCAATCGCACGGGGAATGACCCCCGCTTGCACGGGTGTTGCCGTCTCGTAGCCGACCTCCACCAGGGCGGCTTGCATCGTGTCAGAAAGATCAAGATCAGCAAACAGCGTTGGGGCTTGCTCGGAAGATTGGGAAGAGGACAACCGTCTATCGCTTATTTTGGGTGTTTTCGTGCGTTTTTCCTATGCTCAAGCTATCACCGTGGCCGCTTTGGGTCAACGCAAGCTATTGTCTCGCGCGGAGACAGTAACTCCAAGCTCCGCGTGGAGAGGCACCTCGAATCGGTCTCGTATTCGGTAAGTGTTGCAAGTTGGGTTGAGAAACCTGAGTCCAAGCTGCCCGCTTCTCAGAGGCTGAACCACGCGGAGCTTGGTTTTACAGAAGAATCTGTGTCATCCGTGTCCCGACCAGTCGGGATGGCCTAAAACTCAGCGCTACCAACACAAGAAACGACGCCCCGCAAGACTGGAGCGTCGTTCGATAACCTGCAAATTCCAGAAGCAGCGACTACTTCTTCGCACGGCCGCGCTTGGCGGTCGTTTTCTTAGGCGAACGCTTGGCAGTCGCCTTCTTGGTGGTGCGCTTCGCAGTCGCTTTCTTCTTCGGCGACTTCTTGGCGGCCTTTTTGGTTGTGACGCGCTTGGTCGTCTTCTTCTTAGGAGACTTCTTTGCTGCCTTCTTCTTTGGGCTCTTTTTAGCAGCTTTTTTCTTCGGCGACTTTTTAGCCGTTGCCTTCTTGGCGGTCGCACGCTTCGAGGTCTTCTTTTTAGGGGACTTCTTTGCCGTTCGCTTGGAAGCGGTCTTCTTCGCTGCAGCCATTATAGTTTGGCTCCTTCCTAAGGATTGGTACCCTGATCAAGTACAGAAGCTCTTCTCCCGGGTACCAAAGAGGCTAGGAAGAGCCGTTCAAAAAAGGGGGATCTCTAGGAAGAGCTCCTAGAGTTCATGCTGAGGTTGGTATGGTTCCACGCGGGCAGCGGTTGGGGCAACTGATGGTGCGGGATCGGGGTGCCCAAAAGGTTTGCGTTCAATTTTCGCGTCATTCGCCGAGGATGGCGACAGGGCAATCGTGACCTGCGGCCGGGGTGTCTCTTGCTCTGCTAAACGTAGCAGAACATGAAGCTCGTCCAAACTTCCCAGCTTCAATTGCGCGCATTGAAGCAGTTTTTTGTGAATCGCTCAATACGAATTGCGAAGAAAGTGAAAGTTTTTTCCGGTCTCTTCAGGTCGAGCCTCGCAGCGATCGTAGGCGTGACGTTTACCTCGGCATATCATTCGAACCACTACGATTGGAGAAGCGCTAACTCATCTTCACTCCACGATACATCATTGGCGAACCGCTCTCTTGGAACTTGGCGGCCAATTGGGGAATATCGTCGTGGTGCCCAAGCACAATCACCGTATCGCCCGCGGCCAGGGGCGTCGATTGCGAAGGATTCAGCGAGAGCGTTCCGTCAGCGGTCCTCACACCGACGATCAGAAATCCCTGGTTGCCTCGAACTTCGATGTCGGCAAGCGTTTTCTCGGCAAGCTGCGAATCGGCAGTGACTTCAATTTCCTCAAATTGCAAACCGATCTGGCCCAGTTCTTCACTCACGCTGCTTTGCTGAGTCATCTGCTCCAGCATGTTTTCTGCCGAGGGTCGAATGATTAGCTGCGCAACCTTCGACGCCCCGATTGCAGTGGGCAAAATCACACGATCCGCCCCGCTACTACGCAACTTCTTCTCCGTACGAGGGTTTTCGCCTCGTGCGATGATCATCAGGTTGGGGTTCATCTCGCGGGCGGTAATCGTGACGAAAACGTTCAGCGCGTCTTCAGAGAGTACCGTCGCAACGACCGAAGCACGCTCAATTCCTGCCTGCTGAAGGATGCTCTCCTCGGTCGCGTCGCCATCGATGATCAGATAGCCCGCTTCGGCAGCATCTTGTAATCGTCGCTCGTCGCGGTCAATCACCACAAAGGGTTTGCCTGCCGCATGAAGCTCTCGCGCAAGCATCGAGCCCATCCGTCCAACGCCGCAGAGTATCGTATGATTCTCCAACTGCTCTAGACCTTTTGTCATACGTCGCGCTCCTAGAGATCGGTTCAGTTCGCCATCAATGAGCATCTGGATGAAACCCCCGCCGGTATAGATCAAGGCCCCGTAGCCGAGGATGATCACCAGAATGGTCAGGAATCGGAGACCTGACGACTCGATCGGCTGGACTTCGCCATAACCAACCCCGAAGATGGTGATCACAACCATGTAGACGGAATCAGTAAGCTTCCACCCTGCCGACATGTAACCGGCGACCGCCAACACGCAGATCGTGAGAAACAAGCCCAAACCGACGCTGATTTTACGAAACGGTTCGGAACTTGCAGAACGATTCATTCGAGAACGATTCTCAGGCGATGAGACTCAGCGGCGATCGACCATGCCCAGTCAAAGTAAGCAATCCTCAAAAGGGAGGGCTGGCATCCGTGCCATTCGGTTCCCATCCCGTGGAGCAATCCGCCCTTTCACACAGTCGATCTCCCAGGGGCCAATCAAAGTTGTCAGCTATTGGAGACACGTTATTTGATGAATAGCATCTCTTGATAGGTCGGCAGCGGCCAAAGATCGTCGGCCACCATGCCTTCGAGTTGGTCGGCAAACTCACGGACTTTCGCCATAGCCGGCAAGACCACGTCACAGCAGTGACGCGCTTCCGCGTGGTAATCGTCCGAAGCCGTTTCTGCCACCGCAGATTCGAGCTCGGCGATGCTGTCTTGCAGGGACTTGACCAAAGAAGTGGTCTTATCGAGCGTGTTGGTATCGAACTCGTATCCGAGTGCTTTCAGATTCGCACAAGTCGCAGCCAGCTCATTCTGGTAGCGAATCGCCGCCGGGAAGATCAGCGTGCGTGCCATCTCGATCGTCAGATTCGATTCAACATCGATCGACATGCAATATTGTTCGAGATAGGTCTCTAAACGGCTTTCTAGTTCCCGCTTGCTGAGCACCTCGTACTTTTCGAACAATTCTTGCACTTCCGTAGCTTGGAGTGCCGGTAGCGCATCGGCGGTGGTCTTCAGGTTGAGCAGGCCTCGCTTCTCAGCCTCTTCGTGCCACCAAGCGCTATAACCATCGCCATTGAAGACGACGGTCCCATGCTCATTCATGATTTCCGTAAGTAGCGTTTGGAGCTCGCCGTGCAGCTTTTCAGGATCACCACCGGTGGCCTCTTCCAGACATGTCGCACAGAAGTCGAGAGATTCCGCGAT
Organism: Lacipirellulaceae bacterium; assembly: GCA_040218535.1. Lineage (NCBI taxonomy): Bacteria > Pseudomonadati > Planctomycetota > Planctomycetia > Pirellulales > Lacipirellulaceae > Lacipirellulaceae bacterium. The sequence goes on from JAVJRG010000012.1 coordinate 530,528, forward strand.
GATCGTATTCATTGCCACTAACGGCCCAGCAATCGACTGATTCGAACCGACGGCGCGGAACTCAAACCGATTGCCGGTAAAGGCGAAGGGGCTCGTACGATTCCGATCTCCCGCATCTTTTGGTAGCGGAGGCAAAACGTCCACGCCGACGGTCAGGGTGCCCTTGGGGATCGAAGAGTTTGCACCGCCCGATTTGATCTGCTCAAACACATCGGTCAGTTGATCGCCCAAAAAGATGGAGATAATCGCCGGCGGTGCCTCATTGGCACCCAGCCGATGATCGTTACTTGCTGAGGCAACCACGGATCGCAACAGCCCTTGATACTTGTGTACGGCGCGGATCACCGCGGCACAGATCAGCAGAAATTGAGCATTGTCATGAGGAGTATCACCCGGGTCGAGCAGGTTGCCTTGCGAAGAACTTCCCATCGACCAGTTCACATGTTTACCCGAACCGTTGACGCCAGCGAACGGTTTCTCATGCGTCAGACAAGCCATGCCGTACTTCTCGGCGACTTTCTTAAGTGTCGTCATCGTGAGCTGTTGATGATCGGCCGCGACGTTGGCACTCTCGTACATCGGGGCAACTTCATACTGGCCCGGAGCCACCTCGTTGTGGCGGGTCTTTACAGGAATGCCTAATTTGAAGAGTTCGCGTTCCGCTTCCAGCATAAAAGCCAGGACGCGATCAGGAATCGCGCCAAAGTAGTGGTCGTCGAATTCTTGCCCTTTTGGGGGCTTCGCCCCAAACAGCGTCCGTCCCGCGGTTAGCAAGTCAGGGCGGGCGAAGTAGAAGTGACGATCGATGAGAAAGTACTCCTGCTCTGGTCCTGCCGTTGACGAAACCAGAGCTCCGTCGGTGTGACCGAACAGCTTCAGGATCCGCTGCGCCTGCGTGTTGAGCGCTTGCATCGAACGCAGCACGGGCGTTTTCTTATCGAGCGCTTCGCCCGTCCAAGAAACAAACGCGGTGGGAATGCAGAGCGTGGTACCATTAGCATTCTCAAGCAGATACGCGGGGCTCGTCACATCCCAAATCGTATAGCCACGGGCCTCGAAAGTAACGCGAATGCCACCCGTCGGGAAACTCGAACCGTCCGGCTCACCTTGAATCAGTTGCTTACCGCTGAACTCGGCAAGTGCCCCCCCCTCGCCATCGGGTGAGAGAAAGCTGTCGTGCTTTTCAGCCGTCAGACCGGTCAGCGGATAAAAGACGTGGGCATAATGAGTGGCTCCATTGTCGAGCGCCCAATCCTTCATCGCTGCGGCAACGACATCGGCCGTCGAACAGTCGAGCTTTTCACCTTTTTCAATGGTCTTAGTGAGCGTCTTGAAGACATCCTTAGGTAGCCGCTTTTTCATCTCCGCTTTTGAGAAGACATTCGCGTTGAACAAGTCACCCGTCGCTTCTTCGGCGAACCCGTTCGGGCCACCCGACTTGTAATTGACGACCGCCGAAATTGCCGATGCTCGTGCGGAGCCGGTGGCCGTGGTCGGAGACGAACCGCCAACGGGAGAAGCGGTACTAGAGGAACCTGGACTCTTGGTTAATGTCGTTGACATCGGTACGCCTGACTGAAGAAGGGAGTGAAGACGAGCCGGTGCGGACGGGTTTCTCCGGCTCTAGGGGCAATCGGCAATCCTTTGCCACGACAGCAAATTGCTGTAATCTAGATAGTGATTGCAAACTTTATACCAACCCAGCAAGTTGCTACTTTGCACGTGTAATCAACTGCCTCTCGAAGGTGATGCCGCGTTCCCTGGCTCGTAATGCTCCAAGAGCGGGCAATGGGCTTCTCTTCGCTAGCACCAGCCTTGAGTCGTCTCTATGTCCAGCTTCAATCCAAACGATTACGGCCCGGTACTTTCTGAACTCGTCGATATCGACCGCCAACGTCCGCTCGACTCGGGGAATCCCTCACAAGCAGCCAAGGCCAAACTAAGGACGGCAACACTTGATTCCGCCTTCGCTCATACAGAGATTGCCGATGCGGAAATGGCCCGTTGCGTTCTCTCCGGAGTTTGGCTGCTGCACGACTTTCTTGATGAATCGCATACGTTCAGCCAGGCGATTCACACTTCCGAGGGAAGCTTCTGGCATGGCATCATGCACCGTCGCGAGGGAGATTTTTCCAATGCAAAATATTGGTTCCGCAACGCCGGAGACCATCCGGCGTATTCCCTGATCGCGGCTCGTGTGGCCAACGAAGTTGAAGGGGGCGAATCACTACTCAGCGGCACGGACTGGGAACCGTTCGACTTCGTCGACGCTTGCCAGGCGGCGCTACGCACTGGCGAGCAAGCCACTGCGTGCCTTCATGCCCAACAAATCGAATGGGAAGTGCTGTTCGACCACTGCTACCAAGCAGCTCTGTAGCTCGGGCCTCCAGGCCTGAGTTAAAGAGTCAGTGAACTACTCTCAGCCCTGGAGGGCCGAGCTACTAGAGCCTTGAAAGTCAGCCTGACACCCTGATAATGAAGGGTTCAAAATAACCCTTCCAGCAAACCTCCCCTCCCATAGGACCCTCCCCATGTCGCGTTCTGGCGTCGTAACGTTCAAAGGCAACCCCATGACTCTCGCCGGCGAGGAAGTGAAGGCCGGCCAAGCCGCTCCTGACTTCACGCTGCATTACTTCAAAGACGGCATGCAGTCGATCTCACTCGCCGACGTGAAAGGCAAACCGACCATCCTCAGTGTCGTGCCTTCGCTCGATACGGGCGTCTGTGCGATGCAGACCAAGAAGTTCAACGAAACGCTCGGTGCAATGGGCGATTCGATCAACGCCCTCACGGTCAGCCTCGATCTCCCCTTCGCGATGAACCGCTTCTGCGGTGCCGAGGGCATCGAGAACATGCAGTCTGCCAGTGACTACCAGGAACGAAACTTCGGCACCGACTACGGCACCATGCTCGAGGAGCTAAAGATCCTCACTCGTGCCGTGTTCGTCCTGGATGCCGACGGAAACGTCACCTATGCGGAGTACGTTCCCGAAGTCACCAGCGAACCCAACTACGACGCCGCTTTGGAAGCACTCAAGGCCGCTTCGTAAGAGTTTCAATCTCAACGAAAGACCCGTAGCCCCCAGCGCAAGCTGGGGGTTCTTTTTTGACTACGAACATGGCGCTAACCACCAACCAACGTGCTGTCCTCAGCGAGCTGCTCGGAACGTTCCTCTTCTGTTTCATCGGCATCGCCGCCGTCCTGGCAACGTTTCCTCCAATTGAATCTGGCGGCGGATTACTTGGCGTGGCGCTGGCCCACGGACTTGGGATCGCAATTGCCGTCAATTGTTTTTGGGGACACGGCGGGGCACACTTCAACCCAGCGGTGACGGTGGCGCTTCTGACCGTGGGAAAGATTAAGCTCCCGCTGGCGATTCAGTACATCGCGGTTCAAATTCTGGCCGCGGCGGTTGCTTCGCTCTGCTGCGTGGCGATCTTCCCTGAAGCAGTCATTGATGCGGGAATGCTGGCGATCCCCCGCCCTGGCGTTTTCCCAGGTGAGTCGCAACCCTGGATCACCCCCGGCGGCATTCTCTTAGCCGAGTTCCTTCTCACATTCCTACTAATGACCGCCATCTACGGGGCGGCAATCGACCCCACGGGAAAACCGATGAACATCGCTGCCTTCGGCATCGGACTAGCAGTCACGGCACTGATTCTGGCCGGAGGTCCGATCACCGGGGCTTCGATGAACCCGGCCCGCTCGCTGGGTCCCGCATTGGTCTATTCACTGTTTGGCGGGGCGCGCAGCAGTGAGGCTTTTGCACTACACTGGTGTTACTGGGTCGCCACAATTGCGGGCGCTATTGTAGCGGCTCAGCTTTATGAAATGTTCTTGATAAGTCGTACCGAATCGGGGAAACGCGAAGATGGGTAGATTGATTGTCGTTGTACTTGTCCTGTTGGCCATCGCCTTCTTGGCGAACAAATACCTCATTCAAGGCGGAGATATTCCCGACCAAATGGTCGAAAAAATGGAGGAAGAAGAAGCCGCTCGCGGCTTAGCCGAAGAAAAGGAAGAAGTCGAACCCGTCGAACCCTCTGCCAGCGACGTTGCCGAAGATCTGACCAAAGACGAAACAGAATCGACCGAAGAAACCGCAACTGAGGACCAGGAACCGGCGACACCAGCAAAACCTGAGACCGAACTCCCCGCTGAACAAGTCGAAGAAGCCACCACCGTTGGTGTTACGGCCGAGGAAGAAGCCTCAGATGCCGAACCCGAAACCGTCCTCCTCGGCACCGATGAACTCTACGACGGCATTCCCGGCGGCGAGGGAGACTTAACCCTCGACCAAGTAAAACTTTGGCTTGCTGATCCCAACAACCACGTCACGCTCACGCCTGATCTCCCCCTCGGCTTGAAAGCCGGTGCCGGCGAGATCGTTGGCATCGAGGAGAATCCGCTCACCCGTGCGAAGATCGAACTGGGTCGTCAGTTGTTCTTCGACCCTCGCCTCTCCGGCGACAACTCGATCAGTTGTGCAAGCTGCCATCACCCTGACTTCGGCTACGGGAAAGACACTCAATTCGGTGTCGGCGTCGAAGGTCAGACAGGCAATCGTAACTCGCCGACCGCATACAACCGCATCCTCAGCGGTAAGCAGTTCTGGGACGGGCGTGCGGAAAGCTTGGAGGAGCAAGCCAAGGGCCCGATCGCCAACCCCATTGAAATGGCCAATTCCCATGAAGCGACTGTGGCTGATCTAAAAACCGTCCCCGAGTATGTGATGCAGTTTGAAGCCGTCTTCGGCGATCGCGAAGGGGACGATGCCGTGGAGATTGAGAACGCCGCCAAAGCAATCGCCGCGTTTGAGCGAACCCTCGTCACCGGCCCCACGCCTTGGGATTATCACGTCGAAATCCAATCGCTTGAGGAAGGCTACCAAATTGAAGAGGAATACCTAGACGAGCTAAAAGAAGAAGACCCTGATGTCTATGACGAGTACATGGCTCTGAAAGCAAAAGCGGAGGAAGCTCCGCTCACCGAATCAGCCCGTCGCGGCGGCGAGCTTTTCTTCAGCGACAAAGCAGGCTGCACCGCCTGCCACGTGGGTGCCAACTTCGCCGACGAAAAATACCACAACCTGGGCGTCGGCTTAGAAAAACTCGACGCAGAGAAACCCGCAGAAACCGAAGGCATCGACTGGGGACGCTTCGCAATCACCAACGAAGAAATCGACCGCGGTGCTTTCAAGACACCCACCATCCGCAACGTCGCCGACACGGCCCCCTACATGCACGACGGCACACAGAAAACCTTGGAAGAAGTCGTCGAGTGGTACGCCAAGGGCGGCCACGCGAACCCGTGGTTGAGCGAAAAAGTAAAGAAGCTCGACCTCACTGAGCAAGACAAGCAGGACCTCGTGAACTTCATGAAAAAAGGACTGCAGGGATCGCTGCCGAAGATCGAGCAAGGCCGTCTACCCGCGGGGGCGGAAACGGCGAAGGAGGAAGCGGTGGCGAGTGTGGAGTAATTGAAGGTGAGATTCAAACTTCGTTCTCTGTTGGTACTGTCTTCGATACTCGCTGCGGTCCTAGCGTTCAGCAACTATAGACCCTCACCTTTTCTCTCCCACGAAGAACAAGCGATAATTAGATCCTTAGTCGAAGCTCATTTGCCCGCTGACGAAACCGATGGATTATTTGTGAAGAGTTGGACGTTCGGTGGAGAGACTTACCATGGAGACCCAGAGTCCTTGCAAGCTCAACTTTTGCAGGCCACCACGAGTACAAGTCCGGGACTATTGGAGAGCTTCGTAGTTCGTAATAAAGAGTCGCGTCTGCTCCGCCCCGAGTTGCGGAAGCTGCCCAACGTCTTTTTGGCTCCTCAGGAGCAATGGCAAGAAATAGCTCAGCAACACGCAATCGAACGCGGAAGATCGATGACGTTCTCTTGCCCTGGCATTAGCGAAGATGGAAAGCTCGCACTGGTTTATCTTTCTTCACAGGCACCCCATGATATACGCTCGACAATGACTTGGTTTTTGCTCAAGAAAGTAGATGACAAGTGGGAGACCGTAGAGTGGCGAAATAGTTACAGCGATTCGTGGCTGTCACCCCTGTGATTCTGGTGTTCTATTTGATCAGTTGCTACGTGCTCCCTCTCAGAAAAGCGAAACGGTTAAGCCGTGAAACTCGACCACCCTGCGCTCGTCGAACTCCTCCAACTCGCCTACTCCGCGGAGAAGGCCGCCGCGTTTGCTTACATCGGTCACGCCGGCAGCGTCAAAGACGCTGAAGCGAAGGAGGTCATAAAGCAGATTGAGCTCGACGAGTGGGGCCACCGCGAGACGGTTCTCGCCATCATGCAGGAGTACGACATCCCCATCTCTCGCTACAAGGAGGTGAAATATCACATCATAGGCAAGATCATCTCCGCGAGTTGCTACGTGATTGGCTGGTTCATGCCCTACTACTTCGCCGGGCGACTGGAAAGCGGCAACGTCTGCGAGTACTTCGTCGCGATGCACTACTTCAACGACTTGGGCATCACCAAGCACGACGACGCCCTCTACGAAATGGGCATGAAGGAGAAGGAGCACGAGGTTTACTTCCAGAAAAGCCTGGAGAACAACCGGATGCTGCCCTTGTTCGAGAAAATCTTCGGCTGGGGAGAAAACAGCAGCTACAACGATATTGATTTGGAGAACAAGTATTCCGTGAAGGCGTCGAAAGCTTATTGTCGGAAGAAGTAGTGAACCCATAGCACTGCCAAGGGGTCCTCGGCACTGACGATCTCACCTAAGATTCCGAACCAGGGTGTTCCCGCGTGTCAATCTCTTACGCAAGCGAGCCTGAACTAAATGTTGAAGAGTTTGTTGATATTCTGGAACGCTCGACTCTAGCCCAACGGCGACCCACGAACAATTCGCAACGTATCGCAGGAATGCTTGCCGGCGCTGACGTGATTGTCACCGCACGCAATCAAGAGGGACTGCTCGTCGGCGTCTCCCGCGCGATCTCCGACTTTCACTACTGCACCTATCTTTCTGACCTAGCGGTCGACGTTGCGTATCAGAGGCAAGGAATTGGCAAGCAGTTGATTCAAGAAACTCATCAACTGGCGGGACGGCAAACCCAGTTGGTTTTGCTGTCAGCGCCTGCCGCACGTGACTACTATCCTCGTCTCGGCATGCAGCGTCATGACTCCTGTTGGACGTTTTCTAGCAACGCTTAAATGCAATTTGATGCCAAGCCGTAGCCCAGCCCCTCAAAACTTTCTCGCCTCGTGTGAAGTCATTGACTTCGACAACCCGGACGTCGCAGCTTTGGCGGCATGCCTCAAGAGGGATAACTCAACAGACACCGCCCAAGCGTGTTTCGAGTTTGTCCGCGACGAAATCAAACACAGCAGCGACCACCAGCTCAACCCCGTTACCTGCACCGCCTCTGAAGTTCTGAAGCACGGCACGGGCTACTGCTACGCCAAGAGCCACTTACTGTGTGCTCTGATTCGCGCAAATGGCATCTCGGCTGGCATGACATATCAACGACTAAGCATCGACGGTGAAGGACCGCCGTTTTGCCTGCATGGCTTGAATGCGGTCTACCTCGAAGAACACGGCTGGTACCGCATCGATCCGCGTGGCAACCGCGATGATGTTGATGCACAATTCGATCCGCCGCACGAAAAGCTGGCGTTCGCGACAAACCTGCCCGGAGAGTACGACCTGGCGAGCATCTGCGCGAAGCCAATGCCCATCGTTCTCAAAGCTCTTCGAGCCTACACGAACTGGTGTGAACTGGGAGAGAATCTACCAGATGTGCAGCAGTCTTAGGCGTATGCCTCGTTTCTCTTTTCTTGCTTCTCAGCAGCCCGCTTAATCCCTCGCAGCATTCCGTTGAACACAAAATGGTGCAACGGCAGCACCGAGTACCAGTAGAGAATGCCGCTAAGCCCGCGCGGGCGGAAGCGTGCGGTCATGGTGAGTTTGGTCCTCTCCTGCTGACCAGAGAGCGGTTCGAGATGAAACTCTAGCCGAGCAACTCCCGGCAGTTTCATCTCCGCAAGTAAGAGAAGTGAGCGGTCGCGTTCAATCCCCACGACTCTCCAGAAATCGAGCGCCTCGCCAAACTCGACGCGTTCGGGATTTCTTCGACCACGGCGTAACCCCGGCCCACCAACGATTTGATCCATCCATCCACGAATGCGCCAGAGGATATCCGCTGCATACCAACCGTGCCCGCCACCAATCCGACAGACGGCAGCAAACACCGCGGTGGGGTCGGCATTAATCTCGATGGTTCGCTGATCCTTGAAGACTTTACCACCCGCCCAGTCAGGGTCGCCAGGAATCGGCCCCGCCGCGGACCAACGCGTTGGGACTTCGCCACTCTTCGTGCGTTGAACGCTTCGATGAATCGCCTCTTTCACGGATAGAGGTTCGTGCGGCATGAGGTCCTGGGCAGGATTCTTCGTCACCACGACACGGTTGCGCAACCCATCAGCCAATGGCCGTGCGATGCGATAGTTCACCGGTGTAACAAGGCTGATCCATAGGGAGCTTAGGCGAGGTGTGAGCACGGGCAGCGGGACGATGACCCTTCGACGCAGTCCAAGCTCTTTCGCACAGACTTGCATCAGTTGCTGATAGGGCAGGACATCAGGACCGCCAACCTCGATCGTTTGCCCAATCGTTTCGGGAGTCTCCAGGCAAGTCACTAACCAATGCAGGACGTCTGCAATCCCGATCGGTTGGCATTCGGTCTTCACCCAGCGCGGCGTGACCATCACCGGCAGTCGTTCGACTAAGTAGCGAAGAATCTCGAATGAGGCACTACCCGAGCCAATGATCATCGCCGCCCGAAACGTGGTGACGGGTATCCCCGTCGAGGCGAGTACTTCTTCGACCTCTCGGCGGCTTCGCAAATGCTCGCTCAGCCCGTCGCCAAGCTCACCGAGTCCGCCGAGATAAATGATTCGCTGGATGCCTGCCTTGGCGGCCGCTTCAGCAAACGTGGTGGCCAGCCGACGATCACGTTCAGCGTATTCGCCGCCGCTGGAGATCATCGAGTGAATCAGATAATAAGCGACCTCGCAGCCCTGCATCTTACTCGCGAGCTCATCAACATCGTCGATACTCCCCTCGACGACTGATACACGGCTACTTGACCGCCAAGGCCGTTCTTCGAGCTTCCGTGGCTCACGCGCCAAGCATCGGACACGGTAGTTGCACTCTAACAATTTCGGAGCAAGCCGACCGCCAACGTATCCAGTGGCACCGGTGAGGAATATTTCGGGCATGGAAAGCTTCTGCATGTCCTCTAGCATAGCAGACCGATAGTTAGATAGCTTACTAATGGCGTCTTTAGCAGAAGTAGTTTCGGCTGGTTTACTTGACTAGCCAACTGATGAGCTTAGACGGCGTGGGCAATACTTCGACTTTGCCCCATTGGCGGAAGCTCGCAGTCACCGAAAGGGGACTTAACGAATATGTTGAGTAGATTGATCGCAAGTACTCTAAAACATATTTCGATTTTCGAGCAACAATGACGCCGCGTAAGCTCTCAAACTCAACATTCGCGTTGAGATCGCTAAAACGTATTTGGACCGGACAACCATCAACAGACCCGTCAAGCTGTCCGGCCAACATTAGTTTGGGGACGCGCCGTCCCGTGTGCTGATTTTCAGCGTACCAGAGAGAACCCACTTCGCATGTTCGGCACTCTCACCCGTTCCGCTGGGAATCTGGATGTTCATATCGTCAAAGTGGTAGGAAATTTCCGCATTTCGGCCCGTAAGACGGTCATAAAGCCCAATGGCAAGGTCGGGCCAGTTCTTCGTTTGTTCGCTACTCATCGTTTGCTACTCCTGCTGATGGTGAAGTTGTGTTGTGGACTTTGGAGCAGACCGGGAAAAGCCTAGTGCACTTAACCACCTGCGGAAACAGAATTGTCAGGTAATACCAAGGATCCAACCCTCTTTGCTAGCGATCCTTTGCTGTTCCGACGTTAGCGGTGGATTGAAATAACGCTGCAGGAACCCGCGCTGGTCGTTCTCGACAAGCCACCTTGCGACCGCATAGGCGTCTTGTTCGTCCGCGGTTCTTTCTGCCCGTTCAAACCGCTTGCTGAAAACTGACGGATACACCTCGGCGATTACGGATTTCTCACTTGGTGGATCCCAACCCTCAAAAGGCCAAATGTGGACTTGTTCACCCACGGCTTGGCGAATCCACCCCAGCCAAGGCAGTCCGGCGTGCGTACTCTTCGCAACCGAGCCCTGAACGTCGAACAGAAAAACCGACTTTGCCGACGGTGACCACGTTTCAGTCAACCGATAGTCTTTTCCTTCACGCGTAAACTCGTAGTGGCGCTTTCGATGAGGGCGAAAGTCTTCCACACGAGCATCGTCGGCCAGCAGAGGCCAATGCCGGCAAAAGTCATCGAGGAATTCGTGCCATGACTTAAGCTTGTATCGCTCGAAGTAGGCCATCGGAAAAGAAAAGGCATGATCGATGCCAGCGAGAACGCGCTTTCCCGAAGCAATCTCCGAGACCAACCATTCCGCGATCTCGCGACGATTCCACGAACGAACTCGCTTGTTGGTCGAACCAAGAGATCGGACAGCGACCGGCTGCTCGCCCGCCGACGCGGCATAAACCTGGAGCGTTCGGCTACGGGCAATCGGTGTTGAGGCTCCCGAGTAATCGATCCCGACATAAAGGTCGTAGGCCATGTTCTATTCTTCGACCCGCGTTTCCACCACCCGCGCGTCGATGACTTCTCCCTTCGGCATCTCTGCCTGCGGTGGTCGCTCGACATACGGCGACGGCTCTTCAGCGAAGCCTTGCCAGAAGTTGGTGGTTGTCACTTGCACTCGCTTGGTCAGCCATGCGGTTGCAAACTTGCGAACGGCACTCCGCACCGGAGGCAATAAAAGTGACAGGCCGACGATGTCCGTCAAAATACCTGGCGTGATTAGCACGACACCAGCAATCAGTATGAGCACCCCATCGATCACCTTATCCGCAGGCAAGCGTCCTTGGACAAGTTCACCGCGTAACGCGTTCAGCGCGAGAAAGCCCTGCAACTTCGCTAGCCAAGCTCCGACAATACCTGTGCCGAGTACGAGCAGCAGCGTTCCTGGCCAGCCCAGCAACTCGCTAAGTTTGAACAGCAGCGTCACCTCGATGATCGGGATGAGCGTAAACAGAATTAGTAAGCGGAAGAACATTTGGCATCACTCTAATTGAAACTACCGCTCAGAAACCTTCACCTCGCGTCCTTGTTCATCCTCGCACTCAATCCTCAAGAACTCCGGCGACACATCCTCGCGACTGACAACGAGCAGCTCTATTTCGTGGGCGTCTTCAATGCGTGCGAGCTCTCTGCGCTTGCGGTTGTTGATGTAGCTGGCGACTTCCTCTTCGATTGTTACGGTCAGTTTGGTCACTCGGTTCTCTTGAGCCGCCATAATCAGCTTGCGAATCACTTCAATCGCCATGCTCTCAGCACTTTTCACTACGCCGGTGCCGCTGCAGGCGGGACATTCCTTGTAAACGCTGCGTTTGAGGCTGGGGCGAATCCTTTGGCGAGTCATTTCGATCAGGCCAAACGGGCTGGTTCGCAGAATCTTTGTCCGCGCCCGATCTCTCCGCACGGCGTCTCGGAGCGTGTTCTCTACCTTGCGGCGGTGACGGTCGTGCCGCATGTCGATGAAGTCGTTCACCACCACGCCGCCGAGATCTCGCAGCCGCAACTGGCGGGCGATTTCCTTCGCAGCAATCATATTCAGACGGTACGCACTTTCCTCAGCAGAGCCATCGGTGCGGAAGCTGCCGCTGTTCACGTCAATGGCGACGAGTGCTTCGGTTTGATCGATGACCAACGAACCGCCCCCTTTGAGCGGAACGTGGCGATGGTTGATTTGAGCGATCTCGTTGTCCAACTTGTATTTGTGAAACAACGGCTCCTTGCCATCATAAAGCTGCAAACGATTCGCATATCGCGGCATGGTAATGTGCAGGAACTCTTTCGCTCGCTCGAACGCCTCCTCCTGGTCAATGTGTATCGCGTCGACATCGCTGGTGAAGATGTCGCGGATCGTCCGAATGATCATGTCGGACTCTTGGTAGATGTCGCACGGCGCAGGCGTACTCTTGATCCGGCGGACGATCGTTTTCCAGAGCCTTAGTAGATAAGCCAAGTCGCGCGAGAGTTCTTTCTTGGTTCGATCCGTTCCGGCGGTACGCACAATGAAGCCAAGTCCCTTGGGAGGACTCAAGTCGCGAAGAATATCGCGCAGTCGGCGGCGAGCTTGTTCATCTTCAATCTTGCGAGAAACACCAATCCGTCCCAAGGCCGGCATCAACACTAGATAGCGTCCAGGGATACTGATGTAGGTCGAAAGCGTCGGCCCCTTTGTGCCGATGCCCTCCTTGATGACCTGCACCAATACCTCATCACCACGGCGAAAGATATCTTGAATCGGCGGCTTCACCCGCGGGCGTACGCCAGGACGCGTTTTCCTTTGCGATCGTTGGCGAGTTTTCGTTCCGCCGCTGCCATTCCCAGAATCGCTCCCCTCGGAGTCTCCCTCGTCGGCTTCCTCACTGGAGGGAGATCCATTGGACGAATCGTGGGGACGATCATCTCGCTGTGTACCGTCCGGCTGAATCGGCTTGTCTGGATCGAAGCCGCCTTGGCGGAAGTACTGCGACTCGACGTCGCTAATGTGCAAAAAGCCGTTTCTTCCGACACCAAAATCGACAAACGCCGCTTGGATGCTCGGCTCGAGGTTAACGATCTTTCCCTTGTAGATGTTCCCTACATAGTTGTCTTGGCTACTCCGCTCGATGTACAGCTCTTCGAGCTGATTATCCTCAACAATCGCAATCCGGCATTCCTCCGGCTGAGCGACGTTGATCAGCATTTCCTGTTTCATGTTCGGTTACTCTCTCGATTAGATGTATTTGATATTGGCGCGACGCTGCGCACCCTTTGAAAATTGGTTGGAAGTTTTCAGTGTTCAGTTTTCAGTGTTCAGTCACGCATGGTTCGCTGTTGAGAGCTTATGCCCTCTCCGACTGAAACCGAACACTGCCAACTGATAACTAGCTTCATACCGGTAACTCCGGGAATACTTTTGATAGTTCGTCTCGCAAGAACGCTTTGATGTCTCGTGCGCTCTCGAGCTTCATCACATGGGCGGCTATCTCTTGACAATGCTCGACAGAGACGCTGCGGCAAATGCGTTTGATCTCGGGCACGGCCGCCGGGGTGACGCTCATGCTTCTCAGTCCTAAGCCCAGCAGCAGCATGGTGTACATGGGATTGCCACACATCTGGCCGCACATGCTGACCGGCTTGCCAGCTTCCGTTGCGATGCTAACCGTTTGTTGAATCAGCCGTAGCACAGCAGGGTCAGCCGACGTGTAGAGATTCGCCACGTCTTTATTACTTCGATCCACTGCTAAGCAATACTGCACGAGGTCGTTGGTACCGATGCTGAAGAAATCAACTTCTTCGACGAATCGGTCCAGCATCACCACCGCCGAGGGAACTTCGACCATCATGCCGACTTTGATGTCGCGATCGAAAGCAACGCCCGCTTCCTCTAAGTCCTCCATTGCATCGTTGAGCACCATCTTGGCTTGCCGTAACTCAAGCAAATTGCTGATCAGCGGAAACATGAGGCGAATATTCCCAGCAACGCTCGCTCTCAAGATGGCTCGAAGTTGTGTGCGGAACAGATCCCGATTCCTCAGCGCTAAGCGAATACTCCGCAAACCCAAGAAGGGGTTCCGCTCGTCCTCAGGATTGGGCAGCATCCGCATCTTATCCGCACCTAAGTCGAGCGTCCGCATGACGACCGGCTTGCCTTGCATCGCCTCGACAACACCGCAATAAGCTTCGTAGTGAGTATCCTCGCTAGGGTCGTCGTCTCGTCCTAGATAAAGAAACTCGGTTCGGTACAAACCGATTCCATCGGCGCCCCGTTCCTTACATTGCTCGACTTCATGGGGGAACTCAATGTTCCCCAGCAACTGCACGACCTCCCCGTCGGTAGTGACTGCGGGTAAGTCCCGGAGCATTTCTAGCTTCGCCGCCAGGGAACGCTGCTCTTCCACCTCGTGACGATACCGGGCGAGCGTTTCCTCGTCGGGGTGCAGAATAATCTGCCCTTGGTCGCCGTCGATAATGACGGTATCGCCGCCAGAGACATCCGTAAGAAAACCACCGACGCCGACGATGGCGGGAATCCCGAGACCTTCGGCTACGATCGCCGTGTGGCTGCCTGGTCCGCCAATCTCCGTGACCATGCCCATCACGAACTGAGGATTCAAGTTTGCCGTTTCGCTAGGAGTAAGATTCCTCGCCAGCACCAAGACCGGGGACGTCACCTGCGACAGTTCTTCCCTCCGCATTCCCAAGAGATTACGCAGGATGCGTTTCTCAATGTCGAAAATGTCGTTCGCCCGCTCGGCCATGTATTCGCCGTCGAGCGATTCGAACACCTTCGCGTACTTTCGCAGCGAACGGCTGACCGCGTACTCAGGCGAGTAGTGACGCGTGCGAATCAGCTCTTCGACTTCTTCTCGCAAGCGCCGATCGCGCATCATTTGCACATGTGCGGAGAAAATGGCCGCGTACTCGTCGCCCAGCTCGGCGGCCACGCGATCACGGTTGCGTTCCACCTCGCTGGTGGCGGCTTCCATCGCTTTGTGCAGGCGATCGAGTTCTTCCTCGACCGCATCGCGCGGGAGGAACCGACGGGGGATCCGAAATCCCTCGTTGTCGAGCACGAGTGCTTCGCCGATCGCCACGCCGGGCGAAACGGCAATTCCCTGTAGGCGTTCCATGGCGCCCCCAATGTTCGGTTAGGGCGTCATCACGCTGCGGCAACTATTTCTTTTGGACAAGCAACCAATCGCTTGCGTCTTCGCCGCAAGCGGAGGGTCAAGTCGACCACAACTTCAGCGTTGATAGCTATTTCACCAACGCTTCATGGGACTCTGACGAACAGTTTCAACTCCCAGTTTGTGATTGGAATTGTTCCTGGCAATCATTAGCAATTGAGAATATGCGACTACTCCGCGTTTCCTCAAAAAGCATCAATGCATTCACCGAGCCCGGGTCACTTCGATGCACTGCGCTTCGATGCGTTGACTCGATAAAACGTGGTTGCTTGTCGTTGTCTTAGCTACCAGCGTAAGACGCACGACGTTCGAGCCGCAAGAAGCATCAGGCTCACAAAGTGAGGTTGCATTACTTCAGATAATCTTTGCGAAATATTCAGCGGCTGTATGAAGCGGCTGACCAATCCTTTTGGCTTTGAGTTCTCATCGTGTCGGCCGAAGTCAAACTTCGCCCGAGCGAACTCTCTTCGCACGGAATGTCTAAGTACTGTCTTAACCTGAGTTCTCGCTACTCATTGTTTCATTATCTGCAAAATCGTTTTCCACTAGCTGCGCGATCGCATCGATGGCCTCTTGGGCATCCTTACCACGCGCTTCAAGCGTCAGCTCGACACCCTGCCGGGCGGCTAGCGTCATTACGTGCATGATGCTTTTCGCATCCACACGGTAGGTCTCGTGGGTAATCGTAATTTCAGAGTTGAACTGTTCAGCTAGCCGCGCAAGCTGCTCGGCAGGGCGAATGTGAATTCCCTGCGGATTGGTCACCGTCACGGTTCGTTGGACAGTTGAAGTCATACTCTACTTCAATGGGTTCTATGCAAATATCGACGATCCAGCGTTCCTCGCTAACAACTAGCTCGCACCGCCAGCAAACTTCCCTGCATCAGCTTCTTCGAGCAGTTGCCACACATCGTCCGCTTCTTTGGTCTGCTTGAGGAAGCTGCAGAAGGTATCGTCGCGAAGCTGCCGAGAGATATTCTCTAAAGCTCGCAAATGATCGCCGGGACGATCTGGCGGGGAAATCAACAGAAAGAGCAGATGAACTTTCTCTCCATCGAGGCTGTCGAACTCAACGCCTTCATCACTTACGGCAACGGTGCCAACAAGTTCACTAACACTGGGGTGCTTCGTATGAGGAACGGCTACCCCGCGACCGATTCCGGTACTCCCGAGCTCTTCTCGTTTCAGAATCGCTTCAACAATGCCTTCGTACTGATCGTCGCCGATCTTGCCCGCTTCCTTGAGCGAAGTGGCCATCGTACGAATCACTTCTTCTTTCGAGGTTGCCGCCACATTGGTGCGAATCGCCTCGCGATTGATAAAGTCAACAAATTTCATACCTAACGTATTCCTTGAATCGAAAATGTGTGTTTCGTATTTACTTTGTTTCGTTCCTATTTCGCCGCTGCGCTCTCACCGCGATCATTGACCCAGACGGAGGCGCTGCCAGACATCTCATCGCGGAGCAAGCTCAGCGGCGAAACGAATGTCTCATTCTTCTTCATCTTCGCCAACAGGGACTTCGGCTCGTCGCGCATCGGGGTTACGATGTCGCTCTTGTACCTTCGTCTTATACTTGCGAAGTTGCTGTTCAATCTTGGCGATCGCACTTTCCACCGCCCCCATGAGGCTGTCCGCCCGATCAGCCGTCTCGTGAGCCACAAAGTCGTGCTTGTGCTCTGCTGAAACTTCCAAGGTCACCTTGGGGTGAATCTGATCCTCAAGATCAACAACAATTTCGATCGAGGTGATTCGATCGAAAATGCGAGTCAACTTGTCCGCTTTCTTCTTGAGTTTCTCCTGCGAGGCCTCGCTCAGGTGGCCATGCCGGGTGGCAACGCTAATCTGCACGTGGTGCTCCTTCTGTGCTATGGAGTCCGAAATGCGCTCCAGCAAGCATTTCGCTCAGCTCAGCAGTTCGGTCGTAATTCTAGGCAGTCGTGCATTTTAGCGGTTTTGGGGCAATGCGACAAACGGGCAAAACTCGAGATTATTACGGTGTTTTGGCATGAAATCTCGCTCCGAAATGAGGTTTCCTCCTAGCACCCCCAACGCCGCAGGATTGCTTTGTGGGATCAACGGGAAGCAGATAAATTAAGAAACTTCTGCTTCGCTCCTCGCTCCTCTTCGGGACTATTCGGCCATGGATCGTTCTGTCCGCTCATTGAGCCTGCTGGCCCTGTCAGTATTGGTCATCCCCTCCGCCAAAGCACAGCCGTTCCGCTATGTGCAGACCCTGACCGCCAGTGACACGGCCGACGGCGATTTGTTCGGCACCTTGGTCGACCTAGACGGAGACATAGCAATTGTCCGCAGCCGGGCTGCCTATGGTGAATACGAAACCAGCCCACAAACACACGTCTTCGAGTTCTCAGCCGGCCAGTTCGTCGAAACGGATATCATCGCGTTTCCAGATCTTTTCCAAGACGGCGGTTTCTATACGGGGCAAGAATCAGCAATCGACAACGGCGTGATCGTCAACGGCCAATCGTTCGGCTACCAAAGGGCCGGGATTCGTGGCATTACTTTCGCTGAGAAAACCAACCCCGGCTGGGATTGGAAATCGTTGACAACAGACAGCCAAGATCGTTTGCGTATCCATCAAGAGTATCGCCAAGGACTAAGAGCGGTGAGCCGCTCCGTGGCAATCAGCAACGGCGTGGTTGTGGCAGGGGATCTGGCGGGAGAAGCGAAGGTCACAGGACAGCAAGGCGTCGTTCACTTTTTTGAGCAGTCTTCTGCCGGCGCGTGGAAGTGGGGTGGGCTGATCCAGCCCGACGGACCGACCGAACCAGTCTACGGCTACTCGGTCGCCATCGACAACAACACGGTTGTCGCCACAACAAAACCCTTCCCGCACGCTAGTCAACAACCGGCGGCACATTTCTTCGAACGTCAGCCTGATGGCTCGTGGCAAGAGTCCGCCAAGTTTCAGTACGACATCAGCACTGGCGGCTTCGGTGCCCTGTTCTTCGAGATCAGCGGCGACACGGCAATCGGCCGCACAGAAAATGAACTTCTAGTCTACGAACGTCGAAACACGCCCGACCCCGTCACGGGCAATCTGTGGGAACAAACGGCCACACTGCCGCAAACACGCGTTAACTCCTTAAGCAAGTCGGCCACCATCGACGGCAACCTTATCGCCGTCACAACGCTCGATCCAGTGGCGTCGGCTGAATATTTTGAGGCGATAGACTTCCTTCGCGCTAACCCCGGGCTCGCCGATGTCGTGATTCCTGAGCGACCTACCCCGCAGATCGATCTCTATCGTCGCAATGCGTCAGGCGATTGGCAACTCGCACAAAGCCTTCACTCCCCTGACCTCGATTATGCCGACACCTTCGGTGCGAGCCTCGCCTTGGATAACGGGCGGCTACTCATCGGCGCTGCGAACGCTAACGACCAACAAAATCAACCCGGGGCGGCATTTTTGTTTATGGTAGTGCCGGAGCCGAGTGCGGCTGCTTTGCTGACTCTCTCAGCGTTTACGTGTTCTTGCCTATCGCGATCTTCCCACGGTCGTGCTTAAGCACGACGGCCATACTGCTCACTCTAATGAGACACGCCGACTATGACGTTGATCTCTGACGGATTCGACATTGTTGAGCAGTGCCTCACCGCACCAGAATGCAGGGATGTTTCCTCTGGGCTCTCAACCGTAAAGTCCGCTGGCACACGTAAGTTGTTAGAGAGCCGCTGGTGTCAGGAATTGGCCGCAACGCTGCGGGAGCGTCTCGCTCCCCACTATTCCGTACTCTCCGAATTAGTTGCGATCCAATGCAACTACTTCCACAAATCACCCAAGAGCAATTGGCTCGTCGCGTTTCACCAAGACCTCAGCATTCCAGTTGCAGCTTCGGCTTCTGCTAAGACCCAGCCCGGTTGGTCGCAAAAGGAAGGAATGACATTCGCCCACGGCAGCGAGAAACTACTCGCCCACATGTTGGCCGTTCGCCTTCATTTGGACGACTCCAACGACTTGAATGGCCCGTTGCAAGTCGTTCCCGGCTCGCATCGTCAGGGAATACTTGCACAGGGTGATGCAAGCAGCCTGCGTGAGAGTTCACCGGAACAAACACTGAATGTCAATCAGGGAGGTGTCATCCTGATGCGGCCGCTCCTGCTGCATGCCTCTTCAAAATCACAGACTTCCAGTCCTCGGCGTGTGTTGCACTTTGTCTTCGCACCAAGGAAGCCGCCTAAAGGACTCAAGTGGAATCTCGCTGTCTAACCTAGGAGTTTTTCGCCTTCGTTATCACTGCACTCGCCTGCTCTACCCCCTCACCATTCCCTGGCCGTCGTGCTTAAGCACGACGGGCCAAGAGGCACTGCTAGGCTTCAACAGATTGAATCGTCAACCAGTCGATCCACACACATTGTCTCCGCAGACAGCACTTCATAGCCGTGGGCTCGCCAAAACGCTCGGCCCCGCCAGCACAAGCCGCCAACTAGAAAAACGGCAAGTAAGATCGCGGCACTTGGCTCGGGGACATTCGTGAAAGCAGCGGTGGAGGAGTAGACCTTGCCGTACTCTTCTCCCCACTGCTTGATGTCTTGCGAGTTCACAAGCCCATCGCCGTTGGCGTCTCCGCTTAAGGTCCTCGGCTGGCCGATACCGCGCTGGATTGTTAAAAAGTCGAAGCCGTCAACCAAGCCGCTGTCGTCAACGTCGGCGTTGGCGAGATCGGCAACTACGCTCAACGTGACCGCCAAAGGTTCGTAACTCAAGTCCCAGCCCAACCCTGGGGACAGGCTTGGCAATTCCAGATTGTCAAACTCACCATGAATGCCTGTATTGCTCGTCATGATGAGAAACTCATCCCCCAGCACGGGATCGAAGGTTTCCTCGTTGATCGGCAGCCCCTCAAGCACCCCGTCCAAATGAGCATCGCCCACGACATGCAGATGCCCGGTAAGATCAGTCTTAAGATGATCGTAGTCTTCCTCCTCCAACAAAAAGACCTGCATCGTCCCGCTACCGGCTTGGTAATAGTCCTGCCAGAAGGTCGAGGGAGCCGCAGCATAGCTGTAATGCACTTTGACGTTTCCCTCGTTGATGATCACGATATCCATGCTGGCACTGGCATGGGCCAGCAACTCCCCCTGAGGCTCGACGCGAATCCGCCCGCCGCCACCCACTTGGGCATGCTCAAGCACTTTCAAGGGAGCAGCCACCAAAAGCTCCGTCGCAGGATCGATTAACGTTGTGGAGGTTGGCCGAAGATTCACTTCCGATTCCAGACGCCCCCCCGCGCCGCTCACATAGAGCTGTCCTGCTTTGTTGAAAAACGAATCGCTTCGCACGGTCGAGGGAACTTGGCTTTGGCTGCCCCCCAGTTCCATATAGCCATCATGCGTCGTATGACCGTATCCGGTCGGATCAAATCGATTGAACTCCAAAATGGCACTGTCGGCCTCGATGCGGCCAGAAATTTCGCGTTGGTTCTCGAAAAGGCCTGAGGAAGGGCCGTTGAATTGCAGGAGCGAACCGGGGCTGAGGCTCATCACATGGTTGGGGTGCGCATCAACCGCACCGTTGAGCTTCAGCGTGCTAAACGGGTTGAGCGTCGTGCTGCCGCTGGAAGCGAGGACGACATCGCTGTCGATTTCTCCGCGGCGGGCCGTATCCACGCTCAACTCGCCTTCGATGCGTCCTTCTGCTCCCGTGATATAGCCGCCAGGTAAGGTGATCGGCGTTTGACCGTAACCGAAGGTCAACGTCCCCTCAAGCTCCCAAGGGTGCGAGAAATCGAGCCGATTTCCTCCGCCCACGATCACATCGCCGTAGAGCGGCGACGACAACTCAGACTCAATGAACAGATCGCTATAGTAATGGGTCACTTCGATATCCGTATCGCCGAAGTAGATCCGCCCGCCTCCGGTGGCTCGCAGGGTAAGTCGGTCACCTTGCGACCCGCCAATCGGCAGGACGAGTGAATTCGACAGGAAGGCCATCGCATTGCCGCTGCCGCCAGCCTCGACGAGACCGTAACCATATAGATTGCCGCCGAGGTAATCGATTTCGCGATCGACCTGTAAGCGACCACCGCTTATGGTCACGTGAGCATCGTTGCGCACTTCCAGGTAGTCCGTATCGACGTCGGGCCCTGTTCCTGGCCGGTCACCTACGTAGAGCCCCGACCAGTCGCCGGTGACGGTAATTTTGGCATCTCCCGTGCTATTGCCCACTGGGAGCTTTTGCCCCGTCGTACCGACCGATGATCCCCCAGCGATGTAGAGGCTGCGTATCCGCTCGGCATCCTGATTATTGAGAATGACGCCAGCGTTCACGTCAATCACCACCGCATCGCCTGCTTGCGGCACTCCAAGGTTCCAATGCTCGCTCTGGTGCCAAGAGGCGGCAAGATCTGGAGACGTCCAAGTCACCACCCGACCACCACCAGGATTGTCGAACTGGGCGAAAGCAGTCTGCGACCACCAACTGAAGCCGATCGCGACGATGAATGCAGCAAGTGCGATACTGGGAAGACGGTTCGTCGTGAGTGAAAACATGATGGCTCTCCCTTGCATAAGGCGGGCTCGATTCGAGGAGCAAGGTCTCGAAACGAGGTCAGCGAGCGGAGAAGCCCCCCGACAGAAGTAAAACCAAGAAAACGCCCAAGAACCGGACACGCGGGGAAGAAGAGTTTCAAACTTGCCAATTAGCAAGAGAATTGGCCAGAAAATCTAACGCGGGAGCGATCAGCGCCGCTTGGTCAGTGCAACCAAACCCAGCACCGAAAGCAAAACCAACGAACTCGGCTCTGGGACGGCCCCTAACCCGACCTTGCTCGACGGATTCGTGCCGTATTGCTCCTGCCAACGTGCAATGTCGGCCCCATTCACGTAACCATCCCCGGTTGCGTCAGCCGGGTTGGGACTCGGTCCACCGAAGCCACGCTGAATCGCGAGAAAATCGAATCCGTCAACCTGCCCGCTATTGTTCGTGTCGGCGTCGAAGACATCCTGCACAACGCTCAGAATAAGATCGTTGGGCGTGTAATCGAGATACCAGGCTAAGCCCTCGCCAAGCGCTGGCAAAACGACATCTTCGAATCGACCGCTGAAACCTTCGTTAGCGGCCAACACCAAAAAGTCGTCCCCGAGACTAGGCTCGTAGTCCCCCCAGGCGGCCACTTCGAGCACTCCGCCCAAATGGGCTCGCCCGCCAACCAGCAGCCGATCGTACCCAAGCCCCTTGTAGGGCCCCATGCCGATATGCAAACGCCCGTCACCTGCTTGGTAATAGTCTTCGGCGACTTCGAAGTGAGCGCCCACGCCGACCGCGATACCGATCTGCAGATCGCCCAGGTTGATCACGTCGCTGTCGACAACGGCCGAGTTGAGACCAAGTAACTGCCCCTGCTCTTCAATTCGGATGCGACCGCCTCCGCCCAATTGGGCAGTCGCGTGAACGACGCTCAAATCGGCGATTTCCAGTTCCGCACCCGGGTTGATCCAAGTAGACGAGCCAGGCCTGAATTGGATTCCTGTTTCAGTCCGGGCGCCAATACCCGTGACAAACATCTGACCACTTTGCATCACCGAAGACGTGCCTCGGATCGTGGAAGGAACCTGCGTACTGCCACCGAGCGTCATCACGCCATGATTGGTCCAATGACCAAATGAGTCCGGTTCCGCGGGCAGGTTGAGTTCGAGAATAGCGCTGTCTGCCTCGACGCGGCCACTGTATTCCGTGTAGGTCCCAAGCGAGTTTCCCGCAGGGGAATTGATCTGTAAGAGTGAACCCGGTTTCAAATCGAAGAGGTGATTCGCGTGCGACGAAATCTCCCCGTGTAGTTTCAGCGTGCTAAACGGGTTGAGCGTCGTCTTGCCGCTGGAAGTCAGATTCAAGTCGCTGTGGATTTCCCCTGTACGGAAAGCATCAACCGTGATTTCGCCCTCAATGCGCCCTTCAGCACCTGTGACACTGCCGCGTCCATTTGTGAAGTTCAGCAGTCCGTCCAACTGCCACGGGTGTTGGAAGTAAATCTCGTTCTCACCGCTTTGGTAGCTGGTCCCGACACGCATGGTGTTGTAGATCGGGCTACTCAGGGGCCCTTCAAACCGGACACCTCCGGTCCAAGCCGTCGCATCGATTTCCGCGTTCCCCAAATAGATGCTTCCATTCGGGGTTCGAAGTCTCAAGTCGCCACCCACGGGCGACAACTTTGAAGTTGCACTAAAGGCAATCGCGTTACCGCCACCCAGCACTTCGAGGAGTCCGTACCCACCGATCTCGACATCACCCACCATGTCGATCTCGCGATCCACCTGCGCATAGCCACTGTTGTACAACCGAAAGCTCGCGCCATTCTGGAGGTTCAAGTAATCCGTGTCGAAAGCGGGGCCGTTTCCTTGGTGATTGTAAGAAACCCGCAGCTCCGTCCCTTCGCCAATCAGTGTCGTGGTCGCGTCACCGGTGCTGTTCCCAACAGGAAGTTTGCTCCCGTAGGTGCTAAGCTCCGCACCACCGCTAAGGTGCAGGCTGCGAATCCGTTTGGGAGCCTCGTACTCAGAGAGGATGAGTATCGGAATTTCACTGAAGCCGATGATCACCGCTTCGCCATCCTGCGGGACGCCAAGATTCCAGTTGCCGTTCTGGTGCCAGTAATTCGCCGACGCCTTCCCAGTCCAAGTGACGACGTCGCCCCCGCCGCCCGGATTGACGATTTGGCCAAAGGCTGGCGCGTGCCACCAACTGAACGTGAGAATCCCAACAACTGCAAGCCAAGAGCGAAAGCTCCGTAGCATCACAGCGAACATGGTACGAAGCGTGACTTTCTGAGCGACGCGGATCATGCTGGATTCTCACGCAGCTGGAGGCAACTCTGACTCCAGTGGGCCAACTGTCATCAGACCGGGGAGAAACGTTCCCCCCGGCGGAAGTAAAACCAACAAACGCGCAAGAAACCTGACAAGGCTACACAATTTTCTTGCAAAAGGTCCCGCGCAACAAAAAAGGCCCGGGGTGCTTAAGCACCCCGGCCAGGAGATTCTCGGTCCTCTAGTCTTGAGAACTCGTTTCTTCAGGAAGCCGCAACCTGCTCCGCTTTGATTTCCGGAACGGCAAACTCCTCGCGGTAATCATTGTCCCGCAGGAAGCTGTTCGCCAGCTCCGCAGTTCCGCCAGTGAACTTTTCCTGTGCCGGATCGAAATCAAGCATCGGACCCAAAGCGAATTCCGCTTTGTCGCCACCGTGTTGTTCGCAGATCTTCTGCAAGCCCTGATAGACCTGGGCGATCTCCGGCGTATCCATCGCCAGGACAACATCTTGAATCGACTTCGCTGCGACCTTTTCACCACTGTTGGCAACCTGCGAACCGACATTGGCCAAGTTGCACCAGCCGGTTGAATAATAGCCTTCTTTGATCGGCGCGTTCAGTAGCGAAGGATCGTTCGCGCGGATGGCATCAGCAAAGTTTTGCTGGTGATTGCCTCCGGCGTTGCCGCCACTCTTGCCGCCAAACTTCGCCATCTCGCTACCTGTTTCGGCATCGTAAGCAATCGCACGACCGCGTTGGCCCTCAAAGCGGCCTCCCTCGCAGTGGACGACGTAACCACTGTCGGGCCCCGCCAAGCCGGGCGACCAGCGAACGTAGTTGTCCATCTTCAAATTGCACACGCCAATCGTGACAGGAATACCGCCCGCGTTGAGGACCGCAAAGTGCAAGTTCGGCGTGTTGCCCGCGTCGTTCCATCCGAAACGACCACCAGCAGAAATCACTTGCGAGGGCATCGCGACCTCATCTTGGAACACATTGTTGCGGACGTCATCAACGATATGCACGCCCCAGTTGCCCATCTCCCCCGAGCCGGTGTTCCAGACCCAGTGCCAATCGTAATGAAAGTTCTTACGGTAGATCGGAACGTCCTTGGCGGGGCCAAGCCACAGGTTGTAGTCGACGGTCTTCGGTGGTGCGAGTGGCGTATCACGCTTGCCGATTGAACCGCGCTGACCATAGCGATTCACTTGCACCCATTTGATCTCGCCCAGCTTCTTCTCTTCGTGCAGAAACTTTTTGATCTCCGACTGCATCGGATCGGTCCGCTGCTGCGTTCCGATCTGGCAAATTAAACCGCTATTGGTCGCCGCATTGACTACCTGCTGACCTTCCCACTGCGTTTGGCAGAGGGGCTTCTCGACGTAGACATGCTTGCCGGCCTGCATCGCCAGAATCGACGCCAACCCGTGCCAATGATTGCACGTTGCAACGACCACGGCATCAATGTCCTTGGATTCGATCATCTTGCGTAAGTCGGTGTAGGTCTTCGCACCCTTGTGTTTTTCACTCATCTTGCCGGAACGCGCCGTGTCAGGATCACAGAGCCCAGCGACCTTCATCCCAGGCACCTTCGCACAACTATTGATGAGCAGCCCACCGCGACCACCGCAACCAATGAGCCCGACGTTAATCTGTTCATTGGCACTTGAAGCTAATAGCGAACGCGTGGGTAGCGTGAGCGCCGCGCTGGCAGTAAGCCCAGCTTGAAGAAAACGACGACGTGAAAGTGAGTTTTTCATCGGTAACACCATTGCCTGGGAAGAATGAGTTTTAGGAGGGAGCGTATCAATCGAGATGCGTCATTTCGCCGCGGTGCTCGCACCGCGCTAAAACAGCTTTGACCATGTAAAAAAGAGACTGCGTCACAAGCCTAGAATTTACGCTTCAAGCACGCAGTTTGCAAGAAATCGCTCACGTCAATAGTATAGGAAGCCCCTGGTTGCTTCGGGAGAGTCCGGAACCAACTTAAGAGTACGTCATGTTCAAAAAAATCAGTCTGCTATTCCTCTCGGCAATTTTGCTAGTCGGAGGCTGGGTGTACTACAGGCTGCACAACATGAACCATACCGACCAACTCGTCGGTGTTTGGGAGCTTGACGCTGCTGCGATGGTTCAGGAGGCCGAACGAAAATCCAAGGAAGCGAATATCGAGGGTTTACTCGCTTTGCAAGACCTAATGGAGAATTCCGATTACGTATATCGACTAATTGTTCGAGAAAACGATACTTTGGCACTCAAGTTTGGCACCGAGGAGCTTGCGGGCAAGTGGAGAACCAGACCTGAGCTCTCGACGCCGAAAGAGACCTTCTTTGAGGTCGAAAACTCTGAGGGGAAACTATTCTTTGTCGTTTGGACCCTGATCGATGAAAACCACCTGAAGATTCGACTGAGCCTACGGGAAGTGGATGAAATCATCTACTTCAAACGCGCTGGATAACAATCTAGCTCGTGCTGGAAAGACCTGTCGCTTCGCGGAAGAAAGGTAATTCGTAGAGAAGACGCGACGCACTCGCTTACCGATCTTTGCGCAACTTCAGCTTCCCTTTTTCCAGATAGCTCCAGTAAACATCAGCCGACTTGCGTCGTTGACTCTCGCTGTCCGTAGGGCTGTATTTCCCCGGATTCATGTCCGTAATCTCTTGCAAATTGTGGAACGCAAGCACCCGGTAATACAACTTGGGTGACTCGAGCCAGCGGATCAATCGCTGGAGAGTTCCGCTGTCCGGTGAATCTGCCTCAGCTCGCAGGACCGCACTGCTGTAGCCGAGCAACATTTCCATCAAGTCGGCGGCTTCATCTTCACGCTTCTTCCTGGCAAACGTCAGGAACACTGCCTCTGCTGCGCCCGGATCGTAAGCGATTGCCTCGCGGACGGTATCGATCAGTTTCCCCCAGAAAGCCTTTTGATCAGTGTCCTTGAGCGAATCCAAAAAGGGTTCGAAAACGCCCACGTAAGCACCACACTCGACAACACCACGGCGGACTTCTTGCAGACGATGGTCCGCGAGTTCCAGCAAGCTGAGATTCACTGGCTCGCCAGCGGTAAGATAGTTTGAGATCTCTTTTCGCGCTCGCTCGTTGATCCCTTTGAAAAGTTTATCTTCTTTGCCCCACTCAGGAAGCTTCTCGACGGGCTTGACCGAAGTATCGATGCCCGAGAGCGTTAACCACTTGGAGTTCTGCCCCGCCTCTCCACCTTCCCACGTCGCATTCCCCTCAACCACATACCACTGCATCTCCAACGGACCTGCACTTGTCAGATCAGTACCCGGCTGGAACTTGCGGCGTGCCTCGACCCAGAGGGTGGTCGAGCTGGCTAGGTCGAAAGTATGGCTCGACTCTCCACTGGTAATCGTCACACGACTCTCTTCGGCCCCTGTCGTCAACTGCATCTGGCCGAACAAGAGCTCAAGTGCAACGTCGGCAGGCTGCTGTTGATCGACTTCTTCTACCGCCAAGAAACGGACCCGAGTACCGCCGAGCAGCGCGGCTCGCACGTCTTTGTTGAGCAATAGATTCGCACGAAACTTTGGCAGAACAAGCACCTGCTGGCTACTGAAGACCGAGCCATCGCCGGTCAATCGTTTCCAAAGCTTGTCGTTACGCGACCAGCCAAGCAGCATGCTTTCGGCATCCGCGCTCGCTTGAAATTGCCCAACCACAACCGGTTCAGCGGGCTCTGCAACCACAGCCTCTTCTGAGGGCTCTGACTCGTCATCTTCGGTCGCCTCTTCTTTGGTTGGCCCCTCTTCGGTTGGTTCTTCCTCCTCCGAGGTCGGTGGCACGGGAACCGGTGGCGGTCCGCTGGGCTCACTCTCCGTAGCGTCTTCCGTTGGCGGCTCTTTCATATCTGGGCCGATGCGTGTTGTTGAATCACCTGACGGTTCGCTTGGCGACTCGGTATCAAAGGTCTCAACATCAATGGGACCTAGCGGCTCTATCTCTCTCCCCTCATCGCCCTTGCGATAGTTAGGATCCTCGACTCTCGGCGGCAGATCAGGAAGCTCATCCCCTCCGCCACCCGCCTCCTCACCGGTTGCGTCGTCTTTCGAAGTTGGGCCGTCACCATTCTCGGCTGGCGTCCCCGGCACAAACGGCGGTGGTCCATCTCCTTCGGCACCACTTGGGTCGAACGGTGGAGGCCCATCACCAGTCGCCTCTGGAACGGGCATATCGGCGCCAGAGGATTCACCACCGGCTAGCGGGTCCTCGATCTCCAATCCCCCGTCCACATCTTCCGGCATGCTTTGCGCGACTTCGTTAGAAACCTCCACGGGTCCTTGAGGCCAGAATAGATAGGTGAGCGAAAGCCCCAACACCAACGCCGCGGCAATCGCCAACTTCGTGTTACGACTTCTTCGCTCGCTGGCCGCAGCGGTCCGTAAGTAATCCGGGACTTCTTTACTGTCGCTCGCTTTCGTTTCCCTTGGTTCCTCACGCACGGCAGCAACCGGCGGTGCTACAGGCTCGGCTGCTTCAGCAGCCGTGTTCGTCGGCTCACCAGTTTCACCAACCGCATCGGCATGCGCGGGCTCAATTCGTAGCTTCTCACCAATCGGGTCGGCACTTTGGCCTGCCGCGGCCATCATCGCTTCCGCCTTGGCCTTCAGCGAGTACATCCGCTCGCGTACTTCGGTCGGCACGTCGGCCGGCTCTCCCAGAACCATCGTCAAAATGTGATGGCAAGAAGCGACTTCCGCCAACCGCATGTCGGCGTCCATTCCCATCTCAAGGCACTGGCGTTCGAAGACAGCCACTTGCTCCGGCGGCATCGTGTTGTCGAGATACTCCGCCACCGCATTCGCATCCAGGTTAGGCGTACCCCCGAGAACTTCGTCGTTGTCCCCAGCATCAACGTCCGGCGCCGCCAGCTTAGTCCGCCGCACGGTGTCACGCGTCCGATGAATCAGCTCGGTGGCGAAGTCGCTCGATTCGATCTTCCGACCCAATTCCTCATGGTCGGCCGGATCGAGGATGTCGTCCATGTAAGCAAGTAGCGTACGGAGAGTAAGTCGCATGAGAGGGTCCAGATTCAAGAGAAAGCGGTAGGCAGCCGCAGGCTAACCAGCCTGCCGGAGAATCACCAAAAAGTTCCACCATGAGTAATAGTGGGAATCGCGAGCAGATTTCGTGCAAGAAAATCACGAAAAGGGAGAAAGTTTTCTGAAATTTCCACCACGCGGAGCGTGGTGTTACTGTAACTCCACGCTCCGCGTGGAAAAGCGTCTAAGAAGCAGTCGCACCTTGACGAGTTACCAGCCCCCGCCGCTTCTCATGCCGCGCCGCTTGCGTCTTCGCCGTCGCAGTCTCGCCCGCCAGCACCCGAGCTCGACTAGGAAACGCCATCAGCGCAAGCGAAGAAAGCCCAAGCTGCAGCGCCGCGATGATCCCCGGATGCGGCAACGGCCAAGGGTTCGATGACGGGGCCGGATCGAGGACATGACGTCGCTCCCAACCGTCGCGCGTGCGGATCCAGTCGCCAACACTCGACCTCGCGGTCCCCAGAGTCGCCGATCCGTAGCCGAAGGATTCCGCGCCGCCTTGACCTTGAGCGACTTGTCGCACCTCCAACTCGCAGCGCGAGAAGAGTCCCGCCAAGCAGGAAACGATCAGTAGTGTCAGACAGAAACGACGCACAGCACGGCTCGCAAAGAAGGAGGATCGCCAAGACAGGCAATTCACCATTTCGCAAGGGACGTACCGCGTCGGAAAATGCCGCGAGATTCGGACTATTCGTTACAGGCAGACGCGAGATGATTCCAAGAGGCAACGCCCGTGGCGAATTCGCCACTTCAGAGGGATTCTTCATGCGAACTCCACTAGCCGCGATGCTACGCATCGCCGGGCGGTTTTTTGGCGATTCACCGGCGGCTCGTAGAGCCGCGGCTAGGGAGACACCACCAGGAATGAAGCCCCAGCAAACTCAACCGCACCTTCACACGCAGCAGATTCGCGCAACTCTTTTCCGCGACCCTACCGCCACGCTCTCTTAGGGTTACGTCACGACTTCCGTCAACTCGTGGGCGACAAACAAATGCGCGTGTACAATTAAGCCTTGTCACATCGGCTGCCGCTTTCGCAGAATCCGCAGCCCTGTTACTCAACCGCGTTCGTACTAACGCAAGCTCCCCAAAATGAAAACTACGCACCTACGCGACCGCGTCGAGCGGCTTCGTCGAGAGGCTGAAGGCTACCTCGAACTGGGCATGCCCAGCCACGCCTTCGCAGCGATCCAACGCCACGGCAAACTCATCCACACCGACGCCCGCGGGTGTTACCTAATGGGCGAGGCACTCCGCGAGATGCGTCGCTACAAGGAAGCAATCTTCCCGCTGCGTCGCAGCCTAGAACTGATCCCCGACGATATGCACACCGCCTTGTCCCTAGCGTGGTGCTTCAAGCGGATCGGCCAACTCGACCGCGCGATCGACGCCCTGGAACACGCGGTGCGAATCGAACCGGGCGAGGCGATCCTACACTACAACCTCGCCTGCTACTGGAGCCTCGCCCACAACCGCCGCCGCAGCTTGCAACACTTGGCAAATGCGTTAGAAATCGACGGCAACTTCCGTGAGATGGTCTACGACGAACCGGATTTCGAGCCGATGCGCACCGATCCATTGTTTCGGAGTTTGACGGGGGTTTGAAAACCGACGCGAAATGAACACTCAATACAAAATACTAGCTGTTGTACTTATCACTGGAGTCGTAGCTTTCGTAACGTCGCCGGCAGATCAACTTTCTTTCCTGATGTATTGGGCGATACTCCTTCTATGCGCTGCGGCTCTATTCTTAGTCGCGAACAAGTTGCGCACTCGCCAATGACCGCAAAGAACCGAACTTCAATGGAGCCCAAACCATCACGGTTCGCAACGGTTGCCTTCTACCTTCAGTTTCTTGCAATCGCGATCATAGCCGTTTATTTGGACGCTGTTTGGCGTTGGATTTCCAACAGCCACTGGCTCTGGAAGCATCGCTACCCTTGGGTGCCGCAAGCTCTAGCAATTGCTATGCTCATTTCTACGGCAGTAGGGCTAAGCTGTTCTCTGTACTGCATGAAGCGATATGAGCAAAAACTTTGGGTAATAAGCTTGATGCTAGGCATGCTATTCGCAGGTCATAGCATCCTTCTATTGGTTATGAGCTTAGGCTAGGACCCTATCTTGTTTATCCTGAAAACTGCTAAGGCTTCAGTTCGCCTTCAACAAGCGGTGCTTGCCCTGGACCGCGTAGCCGTAAAATGATGACATCCTCGCCATCAACCGTAAACACGGCACGATAGCGTCTTCCGTGCGGCGTCTTGAAGAACATCTGGCGCAGCTCAAAGTCAACGCGTTCGTCCTCAGGTGCCATTCCACAAGAGAACGGATTGCTCTTCAATCGGTTCGTTGCGGTGTAGAAAGCCGCTTCCCAACGGTCAGCGCCTTCTTGAGAACGCTGAGCGATGTAGCCATACATGCTCCGAAGATCGCGCTTCGCTCTCGCGAGCAGACGGACCGAGTAGCTCACTTCGATTCGCCCGCGGCACGTTCAGCACGCAGCTCGGCAAGCACATCCTCGACCAGCTCGCCCCGTTCGCCGTTCTCATAATCCCGGGCAGCAGCGAGGATGGCTCTGGCATCCTCATCACGATACGCTTCTTCTCGCCAACGGTCGTAGATTACATCGAGAGAAATATCACTGCCTTCTTGCTCGGCAACCGTCATTGCGAACTTCGTGAAGTCACTTATTTGTTCAATCGTTGACATGCCGCAATTGTACCTCGGAAGCAGCGAAAGACCAAACCACAACCGCACAGAAAAAACCCCGGCCGGCGCAAACGCGCCGACCGAGGCTTTGAAGGGGGTACACACTATTTCCTCTTCGGCCAGCGGCTATCGCCCCTGGCCTCTCGTCTCTCAAATCTCCTAGTAGCAGAACTCGACACCGGCTTGCAGGCCGTGCAGCAATAGGGAGCCGTTCGTGTTGACGTAGTTCAAGTGAGCCGGGTCGATAAACGCACTCGGTACTTGATCCGTTGCCAGGGCAACGCCGGTGACGCCAATCGCACGCCAACCGCCGTAGAGTCGCGTGCGGCAGCTATGTTGGTAGCTCAGACCGGCACGAATCTCGCCGACGAATGAAACATCGCTGCGAGTCGCATGCACATTGAAGTCGTCACCCGTCAGGACGTAGCGAATGTCGCCCGTCGGAGAATCGAAGTACTGGCGAACTTCAGAATCGTTGCCATAGATACCACCGTTGACGCCAAAGTTCAGTCCCCAACGCCCCGAGCAACCAAGACGGTAGAGACCGCGGCTACCGATTTGGAAACCGTAGAGTTGGTTCTCAACATCGGCGTGGTAGTTCATGAACCCGGTCGCTGCCGTAGCGGTGTTCGTAAAATCAACGCCGTACATGAACGACTCGTCGATCTTCAGATAACGGAAACCGAACAACGAGGTGAGCGTGAAGCGTTGACCGCAGCCGCAGCCACCGCCACCACAAGTGTCACATCCACCGGCGGTGCAACCGCTCAAGTCGCAGCCCCCTGCGTCGCAGCCGCCAACGCCACAAGCACCAGCACCGCGACGAGCAGCCAAGCGTCCACCAAGGCCAGCACCGTAGCCAATGCCAGGACCAGCAGCAACGCCGAAGCCGTTAGCACCGAATAGTGAAACGCGAAGCAGGTTAATCTCAGCATTGATCACTTCAAAGGTGCTGCGGACACGAGCCAGATCAACGCGGATCGGGTCGCCGTTGTCCGGTTGGATCGGCGTGCCGAAGTCGTAGTAGTCGTTCATTGAACGATAGCCAGTCCCCGGATCGTATTCCAATCCGCGGAAGTCCATCATGCCGTAGATGCGGAGCGTACCACTTTGCACGTTCACTGCTGTGGAACTCTCCTCGAACAGTTGCCAGTAGCCGCCTTCGACACCCCAGCGAGGACCGCAACCGCACGGATCGCAACCCAACCACTTACCAACGCGAGCCTCGAAGCCACCTTGGTATCCGAGATCAACATTGCGAGTGGTTAGCGTGATCGTGCTGGAAGGAGCGTAATCGCCCACGGCGTAAGTACCGTCAACGGCTGTGAACGCCAGGGGCACTTTGTCGGCGGTGTCGCGTTCCATCAACAGGCCGTAAACACCACCAAACCAGTTACCACCGTGACCGTAGCCACCGCCGAAACCGCCACCGAGTCCGCGACGAACAGCAGCGGCACCAGCGCCATAGCTGCAGCCGAAGGTGTTGTAGCCGTTGCTTGCACAGTCGTAGCTACCGTAGGGTGAACCTCCGTAGCCAACGCCACACTGGCCCGTCGAACAACCAGCCGCTGGGGCCGGAGTCGAGTACACGGGAGCGGGTGCCGCTACGGGAGCAGGCATCGTGTAGTTAGCCGCTGGGGCTGGGTTGCAATTGCAGTCAGCACCGACAGGTGGCAAAGCCACGGGCTGTTGGGCTGCCGCATGTGGGGCTGGGTCCTGGAAGTTCATCGCCACGCGTGGTGCGGGACCTTGCGGAACGACATAGCCTTGCTGGGTTTGCTGATAGGCTTGGTAGGGCTGATACTGCTGCTGCGGCTGGGCGCCGTAGCCTTGATATTGTGCTTGGGCAGCAGTGTTCCCAAGCAGGGCGGCCGTCGCGGTTAGCAGGCCGAGCCCAAATAGTTTGGTAACTCGCATCTCTCACGCTCTCCTTAGTGTGTGTTTCCCGTTGTCGTCGTCCGTGACGCGCGAGGGCAGTGTCCGTCTGCCCACGGGGGATCGGTCCTTGTTGAGGCTGCCAGGCAACCTCCGGTGTCACTTTCCGTGCAGAAGGACCCACCGCCAATTTGCGCACATCTGAGCGCAGGTGTTTCCATCCATAGGAGCCAATCGACCAAGACCGGTCCGAAGAATTGGCACAGGTGGTGGCTACCGGCAAGGTTTTTCTCACCGGAGGTGCATCACCCGCATAGCCGGAAAAGCTTCCCAGGAGAGCTTTTGCCAATCGGCAAGGTTTGCCAAACCGCTTGCGGCTTAGCCGGGGGGTTGGCTTAGCATGCTTGAGATTCCGGCCAGAACTCACATCATTGCGTCAGGGAGGAGAGAGAAGGCCTCCCCATTCAGTTTCCGGAAGACGCTAAAGTGCCGACGGTCGGTCGTAAAGATCGAACCGATGTTTTCTCGCTCGGCAAGATGCACTAAGCATGCATCAGCCAAGTCGACTTGCTGATCGTGATACTTCTCGAACACGTCTCTAATCCCTTGCAAGTCCCCGCTCCGCAGAGCAAGGATTTGCATATCTTGAGATTGCACGGTGTCCAACATCTCCTCACGCAAGGCAGCCTTTTCACCAAGCATGTAGACTGCCTCAGTGATAACTGGCCAGCAAGTAAAGACTTTACCCAATGGGAGATTCAAAGACTGCTCTCGGCAGGCTTCGTGATGCTGGTCACGTTTGTTATACATTGCCAGTAATGCACCAGTATCGACAAGCACTGGATCACTGAGCATTGCGACCGAATCCTTCCATGTACTTCGGATTCGTACTCCAATCTTCCGGAGCATCGTCGATGCAGCCAATCAGACCACGCTCGTTGAGCGCATCAAAAAGTGTTCGTTGAGCGGAGTCGGCGTGGCCATCAGACTGCCTTCGGTCTAGCTGCAAGATCAAATTCTCACGCTCCTCGGCGCTGAGCGTATCAAATCGCTTCAGAATTTCTTCGATGTTCTCAGAAGCCATTTCTCGCCCTCATCTCTTTGAACAGTCGTTTGCTACGATTTTCTATTGTATTGACAACATTCCTCGTGAGGCAAATCTTTAAGCAGCCATAGGAACTTCCGACGGAGTCACCACTTCCCCGTACAGAGCAATCACCTCGTCCGCCAAAGCACGATAATCCTCCGCCCCGGCTGATTGCGGAGCGTATTGAAAGATCGATTGCTCGTGGCTCGGCGCTTCAGCCAGGCGAATATTGCGACGGATGGCCGTTTCGAAGAGACGCACATCGCTCCAAGCGGAGTTGCCCGAAGCGGCTTCTTGGAAGAATGCCGCCACGTCATCGCTCACTTCGGCTGCTAAACGAGTGCCTGATTCGTAGAGACAGCGAATCACGCCAGCGAGACGCAACCGATCGTTCAATCGCCGTCGCACTAAGTCGATCGTCTGCAGCAGTTTACTCAAGCCGTG
Source organism: Lacipirellulaceae bacterium (assembly GCA_040218535.1). Taxonomy (NCBI): domain Bacteria; kingdom Pseudomonadati; phylum Planctomycetota; class Planctomycetia; order Pirellulales; family Lacipirellulaceae; species Lacipirellulaceae bacterium. The sequence continues at coordinate 565,339 of JAVJRG010000012.1, forward strand.
AAGCGCCAAGTAATGGGGCTGTAACGGCAGAAACACATCATCGACGGCACTCAAGGCGTTCAGCGTCAGAATGCCAAGCGACGGAGGACAATCAATCAGCACGAAATCGAGCGGTTCCTTTAGCTCCGCTAGCGCGTCGCGCAGAATCACTTCGCGTCCCACGACCCCAGCCAACTCAACTTCGGCGGCGGCCAAATCAATGTGTGAGCTGGCAACGCGCAGGTTTGTCTCGACCGTTTGCCAGATTTCATCCAACGGGACTTCGCCGGTCAACAAGTCGTAAGTGGTCGGCTTGGGTTCACTCTCAGCACCATGCTCAGGACCAACCCCTAAGTGCAACGAAGCATGCGCCTGCGGGTCGAGGTCAATCAGCCCAACACGATAGCCCGCCTCAGCGAGCGCAGCGCTTAAATTCACTGCCGACGTGGTTTTTCCCACCCCGCCTTTTTGATTGATGATGGCAATCGAACGCATAACTCAAGCCCAAAGGGGTTCTCGTGTTTGATAGCGTCGCGATTGTAGAAATCCACCCCCAGCGGAAACAGAGCATCTAGAAAATAGTGCTAGCAGTGCAATACGAATCTCAGTCACTAGCCTGGGTTACTGCGAGCATTCGTTCCCATCGTCGTAGAAACGATCAAGATATTCGTCAGTCGTCAAACTACTCTTTCGCACTAGTGAGTAGACTTCTACGCCCTCGGGTAGAGTCTCACCATTCTCGTCAAAGATGTGAAAAGCTTGAGCGAAGCCTACATAGACTGTTGTTTCGCTTTCGTACGACTGACGTGAAATACTCTCTGCACGCCCTATGGCAGAATCGATATCTAGAGCGCGAACGACAAGTATTCTTTCTTCGTAATGCTGCTCTGCTTGGCCTGATAGCTTGTAAATTAGTCGCACTCCGTACCATGGTTCGTTGATCATGGAATAAGTTCCTCACCTTTTCGAGCATACGACAGGCAACTAGTTCTCCTCTAGCTCACCGATGTACTCACGCGTCATCCGATCCAGATTGACCGCCGGAACGACGTCCACCGTTTCGCCATCCTCACCTAAACGCCCCCAATTCTGGTAGCCTTCATCAAGCAAAATGGTGAGCTGCTTTTCGCCGCCTGAAAACACCAACGCTTGCTGCCATCGCTCCTGTGACTCGGCAAGGGGGACGCTTTCCAGCCGTGTCCAATCAAAGTAGCGATCTAGCGTCAGTGCGTTGCGGAAATGAACCATCCCCGGCTTTCCTGTGAGCACATGGCGAGCCGTCACGGCGAAGCCGGCAAGCGCGGGATTCGCTGGTTCAGGGCCTGACGCCTCGCTTGCGTCTTCACCGTCCATCGGCTTGAATTCGAGCAGCTCCGCTTCGCCCTCTCCTACGATCAATTGCGAACCTTCCACTCCCCAGAATCTCACGCAATCGTCAGTCGTCGAGACCCGGTACCAAGCTCCCCCCAGACCAATGATCGCGGCCAATCCCAGGCAGGAGAGGAACACGAGACGCCCACTGACTTCGGGGATTTCGATTTCTGCAGAACGACTATTATCTTCCACGCATAACTCCTGTGGTACGCAGGCCGAGGGCCGCCTTCCGCCCTCCCATTGATTCACTATACTGAGAGATTACAGCCGCCTAAACCACAACCTTTATGAAGCGACCCCACAATGGCCGACAAGTTTGATCCTTACCGTGAAGCCCTGGTGATGGAAACAGAAACCGAGTGGCCAGAGTCTTACCTCGACCGCGACCCGGCAGAGCTCACCAAGATCGCCATCGCGCTCCATGCAGCGGCTGAGGAAGCGACTGAAATCCAATACGTCCGCACCCACACGGGCTTCTGCCGCAAGATCGTTGCGACGGAAGAGGACATTGAGCGGGTTAGTGACTGATAAGCTGTCAGCTCTCAGCCTTCAGCTATCAGCTTTTGTATCGAGACAAAGCTTTCATCCCTACATCCGCGTTTATCTGCGTTCATCCGCGGCTAAATCTTCCTCCGTGCTCTCTGTGTCTCTGTGGTAAATTCTGAATCAAAAGTCCGCGTTAATCTCGCTGAGCGTTCCTACGACATCGCCATCGGCAACGGCAACCGCCACCAGTTGGCGGAGTTCCTCAGCTCGCGCACCAAGCACGACCATGCCGTCATCATTACTGACGAGAATGTCGACCAGCTTTACGCAGACACGATCGCCGATTCTTTGACCGACGCCGGCTGGGAAGTGCAAGTGCTGATCGTCGAACCGGGCGAAACGAGCAAGTGCATCGGCGAAGCAGAGAACCTCTGGGAAACGATGCTCAACGAAGGAGCCGATCGCCATTCGATCGTGCTGGCCATCGGCGGCGGTGTCGTCGGGGACCTCGCCGGTTTCGTCGCGGCAACCTTTACCCGCGGACTCGACTTTTTCCAAGTTCCGACAACACTGCTCGCGCAGGTTGATAGCTCGGTCGGCGGCAAGACGGGCGTCAATCTTCCCGGCGGTAAGAACATGGTCGGCTGCTTCTGGCAACCCCTCGGCGTGCTGATCGATGTCGAAGTCCTCACCACCCTGCCCGACCGCGAGTATCGAGCCGGCCTCGCCGAGGTCGTGAAGTACGGCGTCATTCTCGACGAGCCCTTCTTCGCGTACCTCGAAGACAACGCGGAAGCGATCAACGCCAAAGACCCGGCCGTCCTCGCTGAAATCGTCCGCCGCAGTTGTGAACTGAAAGCCAAAGTCGTCGAAGCGGACGAACTGGAAGCCGTCGACATGGATGTCCCTCTAACACGTGCCATTCTCAACTACGGCCACACCTTCGCCCACGCCTTCGAAGCGATTACCGGCTATGGCGAAATGCTCCACGGTGAAGCCGTCGCCGCCGGGATGCGCTGTGCTGCGCGACTCGCAGAGAAGCAATGCCGCGTCGACGAACAATTCGTTCAGCGCCAAGATCTCTTGCTCGCCACCCTCGGCCTCTCTTTCGCCCCACCCGAGGCGGACCCGGAAGACCTCCTCCATCTGATGAGCCGCGACAAAAAAAGCGACGGCGGCCAAATTCGCTTCATCCTGCCTACGAAGATGGGCCACGTCGAGCTGGTCGACGACTTCAAGAGCGAAGACGTCATCGCGTCGTTCAAGTTCGAATAGCTCGATATGCCCGCCAACAAACCTCTCATCAAAGCTGCGAAAAGCCTCTCTGACAAAGTCAACGAGCTCACTTTCGCTGAGCCTGTCACGCACGTCTACAACCCACTCGACTACGCCCGCGCCGCACACAACGAGTATCTCCGCTTCGCGAACCCCGAGGGAATACGTGTTCTCTTCCTCGGCATGAACCCCGGCCCCTGGGGCATGGCGCAAACGGGCGTCCCTTTCGGCCAAATCGAAGCGGTACGCGACTGGATGCAAATCGACGCCCACATCAATAAACCAGACGATAATCATTTTAATGGCGAACACCCCAAACGCCCCATTCATGGCTTAGACTGCGAACGCAGCGAAGTCTCCGGCGAGCGTCTCTGGGGACTGTTCCGCGAACGCTTCGTGACAAAAGAAAAATTCTTCGCCGAACACTTCGTCACCAACTACTGCCCGCTGGTGTTCATGGAAGAAAGCGGCAAGAACCGCACGCCCGACAAGCTGCCTGCCGTCGAACGCGAGCCGCTAGAAAAACTCTGCGACGACCATCTGCTCCGCGTGCTGAGAATCCTCGACCCCGAATGGGCCGTCGGCATCGGCGTCTACGCGGAGAACTGCTTGAAGCGTGTTTCTGAATTCACGAACGCCAGAATCCGCCGCATCCTCCACCCCAGCCCGGCGAGCCCCGCCGCCAACCGCGGTTGGGCCGCAGCGGCAACGAAGCAGCTCGTTGACGGGGGCATCTGGAAGTAGCTCTACTTTTCTCCGCCCCGATTTATTTCATGGAACGATAAGAGCTCACTATACCTGTCGAATGGCATGTCAACCGATGCTATGCAATGCATAGCTACCAGAATACTAGCCGCGACGAGAAAGAGAGACGAATGAAAGAAGACATTCTTGAGCAACTGGTAGACGACTACTTACAAACGAAGGGCTACTTCACTCAACACAATCTGAAGTTTCGTCCAAGTCCCGACCACCCAGACTTTGTGACCAATCAAGACTCCAACCATAGTGACATCGATGTCATTGGCTATAACCCGTGTCTCCGAGGCGCCAAGAGAGTGATGGCTGTCAGCTGCAAAAGTTGGCAAGGTGGACTGCGGCCAAGAAAAAAAATCCGACAGATAGAAAACGGAATGACAGCCGGAGGAAGGGACGCCTGGCGAGGATTCCGCGAACTCGTTGTCCCGAAGTGGAGCGAGGCTTTTCGAAACGCCATCCTTGAGATCACAGGACGCCAAAAGTTCACTTACGTGACGGCAGTTACCAGAATTCACGGAGATCGCCGCGTATGGGAGAAACACGCACCTTTCCGTCAAGCGATGGGCAACAATCCCATTCAAGTGCTAACCTTCGCAGACATACTTGCAGAGCTGTGGCCAAAGCTGAACACAACAGTGGCGGCCTCCGATGTCGGTCGAACTCTCCAACTCATGAAGGCTTCAGGTTGGAAAGTCGATGAATAGGCCAGAACAAGCGAGAACTGGTTTCGAGTCAACTAGACTGAACTTGTAACAATCGCGTGATCTTCACGCTCAACAAGGCAGACAACCCCATCCCACAAACGCCTGCCTTGTAAGGAGCAATCATGTTCAACACAACGAACAACCGCGAACACAACCAGTGGTGGTAAGGCCATACCAACCTTAAAACCCGCCCGCACAGTCTCTCAACACATCAACGATTCACCATGAAAACCCTAGAAATGCTCGGCATCGTGCTACTGCGATTCCGGCCAATCCCACGAGCGTGGGCAGCCGTGCTGATCGCCATCAACGCGTGTGCGCTGTTGTTTATCAACACGTCCTACGGACAGGCCAACCTCGTTGCTCTCGGGGCAGCGATTTTGGTCATGTCGATCCTTCACGCTCGCCTAGGATTCGTTCGCTTATTGGGCATTGGGCACGTGTTTTGGATCCCGATGCTCCTTTGGTTCGCCGCGAATCTCCCCGACCGTGCCACCCAGCCTTGGCTCTACGCCTGGGTGGTCACACTGATGGCGTGCAACTGCGTGTCGTTGGTGATCGACACGATCGATGTGGTCCGCTACGCCCGTGGAGAACGCGAGCCGCACTATCGTTGGCAAGAGTCGGCCGACAATCAGACGCTTAGTGCGACGTAGGCCGCGTTAGCGCGAAATAAATCACATAGAACCAGGACAAAAGACCAGCAATGATCGCGAATAGAATCGAACGGTTCCGCTCCCAAGAACAAACCACGGCGATCACGGAACCCAAACCGAGCCCACCTCGCACAACGACATGGGCCTCAGCAAGTAGCAGTGGAACAGTCATTACGATCAAGCACCTGAAATCAAGAAACGGTCATACTCAGCTAGCTCATTCGCCCAACAAGCACCGATCTTCCCAAAAATCCGTGTCATCCGTGCTAATCCGTGGCCCAAAAACCATTCGTGCGATTCGTGAAAATCGTTGATAAGACTTTGCTAAGACAAGACCGTATCAATCCCACCACAGCGCAACTGCCTTGTCTCGTTTCAAAGCTCGGGCGAGTAACTCGACGCCGTAGCTTTCCTCAGATAGGTCAACGCCCTCCAACAATTCGAGCGCCTCCGGGGGAATCTCTTGTCCCATTTCCTCGACCATTTCGATCATTTCGTCGTAGCAGCCAAAACCTTGATCGACAGTGTCCGGGCAGAACTCATAGATCTCTTCGGCCAACGCTCTGGTATCGTCCGGCAGCGATTCGAATTTGACCGTCACCCGGTCGTGCGTGATGCCGGAAGTTTCGATCCCGTACTTCGCGTCCCAGGCTTCCAACCGCGCGATGATGTCAGCGTTGCTGACTTCGTAGTTGTCACCGTTGGTGGCTTTGGCTTTGAGTTCGTCAGTGTTGATCATCATTCACGCTCCCAGAATGAGAAGGACGGTACACTTATCTAACAGCCTAACGTCGCTGCCACAAGTTGTTCCACGGCAGGCTTGATCACTCGCGCCGCATCGTTCCGGCCGTGAACCTGCCGTAACACGAGCGTCCCTTCCACCAACGCCGTGAATTGGCCCGCGAAAGATTCCGGATCAGTCGCACCCGCCGCTTCCGCAAGGTCGCGAAACAGATCTCGATTCTTCCGCTTGTGTTCGGCCGCGACTTGGTGAACCGGGTCATGTGGGTTGGGGAACTCAGCAGCGGCGTTAATGAACTGACACCCACGGAAGTCGGGCGAATTAAACCAAAGATCAAGCACTTCGAAGAACCCCACAAGCTGATCTCGGGGATCGTCTCCCGCAAAGTCCTTGACAGCGCTAACCCAAGCCTGCATCTCCCACTCGTCGCGCTGGCGGATCGCGGCAACCAAAAGGTCGTCTTTGCTTTCGAAATGCTTATAGAAGGTTGTCTTTGCCACGCCCGCCGCGGAGAGAATCTGATCAACGCCAACCGCCTGAAAACCGTGGCTATAAAACAACTCGATCGCCGCGTTGACCAACCGCCCACGTCCCGTTTTGGGTGGTTCGGGCAGGCCGAACAACTCGGCGACTGGCTTGTGTTTGTCGTTGTAGACCATCGGAGGAAAACTCCTATCAGGGGGTGTACCTAAAGTACACCGGGGGGTGACCTCAAGTCCACTCCGCACGGCCGATTCAGAGACGATACTTGGTTGCAAAGGACACGTCATGTAGGCGTGTCGCAAGCAAGTCTCACTTTTAGGAGTCCTGTCATGCCAGCTCAAACTCACGCAGCCGTCATCAACGGCATCGATGTCGAAGCCCTCCTGGGAGCGATTGCAGCTATCGAAGCGAACCCCGCTGAAGGAGCAACCACTTGGAAAGTCACCAGTCGCTGGAACGGAGGAACTCGAACTGATCACTTTGTTGACGGTTTCACAATGGGCGGGAATAAAGTTGATCGTCACTTCCAGATACAGATCGACGAGCCAAAAGAGCTCTGCGGCACGGATCAATTCGCGAATCCGCAAGAGTACCTCCTAGCAGCAACCAACGCCTGCATGATGGTCGGCTATTCCGCGGTTGCAGCGCTGATGGGCATCGAGCTGTCGAAGCTTGAAATCGAGATCTCCGGCGATATCGACCTGCAAGGATTCCTCAATATTAATCAGGCGGTCGCACCCGGATACGAACGATTGCACTATGTCGTGCACTTGGCGGGCAATGCGACTGCTGAGCAGTTGGAGCAACTACATGCAACGGTGCAGCGTACGAGTCCCAACTATTACAATATCTCTAATCCCATCGAACTCACTTGCGACCTGATTGTTGAGTAATTTCCGTTTCCCAATCGCCCTTCTCAAAAGTCAGTGAGCAGTCCCATGAACGATCGCATCCTCATCGCCGGGGGCGGCATTGGTGGCTTGACCGCCGCCATTGCCTTGCGGAAGTGTGGCGCGGAAGTTGTCGTTCTCGAGCGCCAGCCGGTCGTCGCCCCGGCTGGCGCGGGCATCACGATTCAAGCCAATGCCCACGCCATCTTGGATGCCCTGGGCGTGATGATCCCCACCGAAGATGCCAGCCCGTTGGGCTCGTTCCGCATGGTCAACAGCAAGAACCAAGTGCTGATGCGGGGCGACGCGGGGAATGTCGATATTGCGACCCCCTCGATCAACGTCCACCGAGCCGATCTCCACCGCGCCCTCGACAGCGCTGCCGAAGCGTTATGTATCGAGCGACGCCTCGGATGCGAAGTTGTTGAAGCAACCCAACATGGCGACAAGGTTGAAGTTAAGTTGAACAACGGCCACAAGGAAACGGGCGACCTCCTTATCGGAGCCGATGGAGTCCGTTCGCGTACGCGGAAGTCCCTGCTGGGTGAAGAGGCGATGCACTTCCGGAGTAGCCGACAAACTTGCTGGCGATTCGCTCTCGAAGCGCCTGACCTAATGAAAGAGGAGACGATTGAGAACTGGGCCCCAGGTCGTCGCGCGGGGATTGTGCCGCTCTCTCGTGGCAGGCTCTACGTGTATCTGGTGATGAGCGACTGGTGGAACCCCGACGCCGCTCGCGAGAACAGCTCCGCGTTTCTCCAACAAGAATTCGGCGGCATCTCCAAAGCTCTCGACGAGGTGCTGGAACGTGTCGATCCCAAGCTCACCCTCCACGCCGACGAATTAGCCGAGCAGCCTCACATCCATTTCGGCACCGACCGCATCCTACTAATCGGCGACGCCGCCCACGCGATGACTCCCAACCTCGGCCAAGGCGCCGGCATGGCCATCGAAGACGCCGCCACCCTCGCCCTCATCTACGCCGAGCTGCAAAACCACCCCGAAAGAATCGCCGCCGAACTCACCAAGCAAAGAATGACCCGCGTCAAGAAGGTCCAAAAAACCTCCTGGCGAATCGGCCAAATCGCTCACACGAAGAACCCCGTTCTCCGCACGGTTCGCGACTGGCTTCTACAACGCATGTCAACGGCTGCGACGGAGAAACAAGCAACGTCGCTGTGGGGACCTGGGTTGGAGTTGGGAGAGCGGGTTCGGGTGGAGTTGGTAAATGTAGCCAAGTAGTAGGCTCGGACTATTTCATACGCCGCATCAAGCAGACGGAAGCGAGCAGCATCAGTACTACACTGGATGGCTCGGGGATCAGCAACTCGAATAAATGCACTTGGCTAACAGAAGCGTTAGTGCTGCTAAAAGACGGCGATCCGATGACAATTTTATCGCTGTCAATTGCTAAAGAAGTTCCAAACCTGTCTCCCCCGGAAACCGATGGCTCATTAAGAGTATTCTGCAAATTGCCGGTTATGGCATCGAATAAATGAGCTTGGCCAACATTGAAACCGTCAGCGTCGTCAAATCTCGCTCCGATCAAAACGTTGGTACCATCGATCGCAACAGAAGAGCCAAAATTGTCGCGGAGGTTGCTCTGGGGGTCGTCAAAGGTATGTAGCAGGTTGCCCGCGGTATCAAACAAATGTGCTTGCCCAGCTTCGATAGCATTCGTGCTATCTGCTGGTGCTCCGATGACGATTAAGTCGTCCCCAATGTCTACGGAAGCGGCGAATACGCCACCGGCTCCGCCGATGAATGTGGGCGTGGGGTCATTAAATGTAAACTGAAGGTCGCCACTTATTGCATCGAAGAGGTGAGCCTGGCCTGCTGCAGTACCTAAAGTGCTATCCAAGGATGAGCCAATCAGGACGTTATCACCGTCGATTGCCACAGCGTTTCCAAAATTACCGAAACTGCGGGTATTAGGATTATTGAAAGTGTGCAGAAGATCACCAGAGGCAGCGTCGAATAGGTGAGCCTGACCAATACTTCCGTTCGTGTCGTCACCGCTAGCCCCGATAAGGACTTTGTTACCGTCAATCGCTACTGCACCACCGAAATTGTCGGCAGCAGTAGGTGTTGGATCATTGAAAGTACGTAGCAAGTTGCCTGTGATTCTATCGTAGAGATGAGCCTGCCCAACGCGTCTACCGTTCGTGTCATCGCCCCATGCACCGATCAGAATATTTCTTCCACTGATTGCGACTGAAACTCCGAATTGATCAATATCTGTGGGCGTGGGGTCGTCGAAAGTATGCAGTAATCCGCCCGAATTGTACTCGAACAAATAGGCCCGACCGATACGGTTTCCTTTGGTGGTGTCTTCCATAGCACCAACAAGAACATAACTTTCATCTATTGCTACAGCGCTGCCAAACGCGGCGGTACTCGTCAGCTCAGGATCGTCAACAGTCTGCCTAAAAGTAACGGCGGCAAAACTGATTTGCGCAACTAGGAATACTGCGAGAAAGAAGAAGCCTATCCGAAGAAACTGCATTCAGATCATCCCCCGACTATTTACTTGCACATAGACCGTGCAACTTGGCCGACAATAATCTAAACTGTCGGCTCACGCAAATAACTCCGCCGCCGTCAACTTCGCACTGGCAAGCACCAACGGACTGGCCGCCTCCTTACCGCGGAAAACCTGCTTGCTCTTGTAAGCGTTCCCCTCGGGCTCGCGATAGACCTCAATCTGCTTGTCGACGCAGTTGACGATCCAGTAATCGGCAATGCCTGCCTCCGCGTAGAGAGCGAGTTTTTCTCCTCTATCATCAGCTAGCGATGCGTTGGCGACTTCGATCAGCAGTAGCACATCTTCAGGGCCAGGATGTTGTTGGCGATAGTCGGCTTCGCGCAACCACAGAATATCTGGCTCAGGCTCGCTTACCAGTTCTGCAATCCGCAAAGAGCCTTGCACTCGAATGTGGATTGGCTGATTCCCTACGCAGGAGAAACTCCAACGCATTAGGTAGTCCACTTCGTGGTTGTGCAACGGACCAATCGGCGTCATTTCAACAATCTCCCCGCGAATTAGTTCCATCCGCTTCCGCTGGATGCCCTCAAACACCCCTCGCTCGCCCATTCGCTCGTATTCTTCAAGCGTGAACTTGGCCGTCGTCATGCTCATGCGATACTCTCCTGATCCCGAATGACCTGATCCAACTCATGGGAATATCACCCATTGTACACGATCTCCGCAGGATCTTAGCGCTTCTCAGCGTCCTTTGCACCTTTGCGTCAAAACCCATATCGCCCACAACAGTGCCAACTGATTGTCACTAAAGCAACTAACCCCTGGCCCCTCACCCCTCGCCTCTCCTCAAGCGGCCAAAAACAGTTGCGGACACGCCTACCCACATGCTATACAATCGTCCACGTTCGACGGCGGCCCCCAGGGCGACAGCGGCGGACTGCGAAAAGGTAGCAACGCACGCTTGAACAAAGCAACCTGAGCCTCTTTAGCGGGAGGCCCGTGGACGTTTCCCGGGAGCGTGCGCGGCAACCCCAGTAGCGGTGCTCGCGAACGCGGTTCTGGAGGTCGACGAACGGAACGGCCCGATGGATCGCCCGTTCCCCTCGAATGATGGACGTCCATCTTTTTTATGTAGGGTCCGCTTTGCGGACCAAAGAAATAGCGGCGACACGTCCGCCAATCACTGTCCATTGATCATGGTCCGCACAGCGGACCCTACAGCATGGAATTCAACGACTCCGACCGCGCTCAAATCCTTTTAGCGTTAACCCGCGATGTCGGGCCGTTGACGCGTGCGCGGTTGTTGGAAGCCTTCGCTACGCCTGAGCGCGTGCTGGCTGCCAGCGAAGCGGACTTGCAAAAGGTACAGGGCATCGGACCGAAAATTTCACGGCGGATTATCAACGCACGACGAGACATCGATCTCGACGTGCAACTCGGTTTCGTCGAGCGCGAAGGCCTTGGCGTACTATTACCTCCCCGCAACCCAGAGGATGACACTGACTATCCCCGCATGCTTCGCGAAATTCCCGACCCGCCAGGCGTGTTGTTCACCCGTGGCGAACTATTGCCGGGTGACGCAGTCGCTGTGGGCATCGTTGGTACCCGCAGGGCAACTCATTACGGCAAGCAACAAGCAGAGCGTCTGGCGGGAGCACTCGCCCGTGCGGGCGTCACCGTGGTTAGCGGTTTGGCCCGCGGCATCGACACGGCAGCCCATGGCGGAGCGCTGGCAGCGGGTGGTCGCACGATTGCCGTGTTGGCCAGTGGCGTGTTGAACATTTACCCACCTGAGAATGAAGGGCTTGCCGAGGAGATCTCTCAAAACGGTTGCGTCCTCAGCGAAGCGGCCCCGACGATGCCACCAATGAGCGGGATGTTCCCGCAGCGCAACCGCATCATCAGCGGGCTGTCCTTGGGGGTGATCGTCATCGAAGCTGCCGAGCGCAGCGGGGCGCTAATTACCGCTCGCCATGCTTACGAACAGAACCGCGAAGTGTTTGCTGTGCCGGGCCAAGTCACCAGTCGAGTTTCCGCCGGGCCGCACAAGTTGCTGCGCGATGGGGCCAAACTGGTTACTTGTGTCGACGACGTGCTGGAGGAACTCGGCCCACTGGTCGAGCCTGCCCCGCGCGAAGATGGCCGCGTGATGCGCTCCCCCGCCGAGCTGAAGCTCAATGAGATGGAACAACGCGTTCTCGACAAAATCGACCCGGCGGGCTCACACATTGAAAATGTCGCCATCCACTGCGAGCTACCGATCCATCGCGTACTCGCCACGATCAGCGTTTTGGAGACTCGACATTTAGTAAGGAAAATTGGTGGGAACCAAATCGCGCGGATTTGAGTCTAAGCCTTGTTAGCCGCCGTCCTTGGTCGGCGCATGGTTTGTGCACCCAACATCGCGCCGACCAAGGTCGGCGGCTAACCAAGCAAGTTTGGAGTGACAGAACGACGAAAATTCGGCCAAGAACGAAATACCACCAACGAACTACCCAACTCAGGCTGAAAACTGAGCACTGACAACTGAATACTATCGCTACCCCCCCCATAGAGGGGAAACGATCAATAACGCCCATTGTCTCAAAATTGACCACTCAAACACCCACTTTGAGACCGCCAACCTGCCAAATCTCGTGTAAGAAGTGCAAGGTTGGCAGCCAAATATTTTACAAAATCCGCGTGAACCAACCCCCTGCAAGCGACGTAAACCCTTAGCTAGTCTACTTTTCGCCCTTCGCTAGCCCTTTTGACGCTAGCACGGCCACCGGCGAACGGCATGTGACTTGCTTAACTGAGATCCGGTTGCTTAAACGTCATAATTGATCGTAAGCAACTAAACAGAGAAGTGCGGTAACGCAGACCATCACGGTCAAAAGCCGCCAAAGAGATGCATCCCCAATCCATGGAAATGCCTGTCGGCTAGGACTGGCGGATTACTGAATTGACGGCGAGGAGCAAGGACTTTCTCCTCCGATACGTCGGACTCTCTTATGAGGAGTTCGTTGACTATGACTAAGACACGCACGGAAGATAAGGTCAAACGACAAGCCGCTGACAGCACGATGATCAGTGATGAACAATTGTTCGAATCCTATCGCAAAGATGGTGACTCGACCGTGTTCTCTCAACTGGTCGAGCGCTACCAGCGAGAACTGTACAACTACCTCCGACGCTACCTGAACGATGCGTCGCTCGCTGAGGATGTGTTTCAAGCCACATTTTTAGCCGTCCACGTAAAACAGCACCTTTACCAATCAGGCCGTAAGTTTCGTCCTTGGCTCTACACCATCGCTACCAACCAAGCGATCGACGCCACGCGACGCAACAAACGGCACAAGCGTCTAAGCCTTGATCAAAGCCACAGCACTGGCAGCGAACAGCTCGGCTCGCTCTTAGACATCGTCGCAGGCGGGCAGCTTAGCCCCTCAGAAGCCGTCGACCAAAGCGAGCAAGCCGCCTGGGTCCGCGATGCGGTAGCCAACCTGCCTGACTCGCTCCGCAATGCGGTCAACCTTGTATACTTCAAGGGCATGAAATACCGCGACGCCGCTGAGGTGATGAGCATCCCCGTCGGCACGGTCAAGAGCCGCCTCCACTCAGCTATCAGTCGCCTTGGCGAAGCCTGGAGTGAAGGCAAGACCACCTAGGATTTGAAAATTCGTTACAACCGGGTATTGTTGGCTGCTAACCTAGTAAGCCACACAAGCCTGCCATCCAGCCACCCCTCCCCGTGGGCCGGATGGCAGGCTTTTTTCATGTTTTTTTGCCGCCTGAGCGGCCAGTTCTTTGACAACCGAAACCTTGCTACCGAAGCTAGAGACTACCATAGCTTAAGAATGGTCTGTTTTTCGCAAACAGACGGCCAGCTGGCTACGTAGAGAATGCAGGCCAACCGCTGCGGTATCTGCAGCTTTGGCCTAAAATCGCTATGTCGCTGAATTCCCAGGTGTTTGTAAACTTCTCCCGCTATGACCGACGAGCCCACCAAAACCGATGAGCTAGTCGCCTATTTATTGAATGATCTCTCCGACGACCGCCGGGCGGAGGTCGAAAGCCGGCTCGCCGTTGATCCCCAATGGCGAAGCGAACTCGAACGCCTTAAGGAATGTCTCGGCGAAGGGCACGAACCGGGTGATTGCGGTCAGCCTTCGGAAGCCCAACACACGGACGAGCCACCAGGCGACTTGGTCACCCGCACTTGTACACTGGTGGACAGTGTCTGTGATTCGGTGAGCGGCCTCTCGCAAACGAGCGAGCGTTGCTCTGGCCGGTCTCGCTGGACGCTTGCAGACGTTTGCGTGGCAACAGGCGTCGTCCTAATCCTGAGCGCTCTGGTGCTGCCCGCTATTCGCGGTAGCCGCGACGATGCCCGCCGCATTGCTTGCCAGAATAACTTGCGCACGCTCGGCACAGCGTTGTACGACTATGCTCAAGCGCACGATGGTCAGTTGCCGACCATCCGCGCGAACGAAAACGCCGGCATGTTTGCCGTGAAGCTCGCGTCAGCCGGTTATCTTCCGCCACAAGAATTGGCGCAATCGCTGGTCTGCCCGGAGTCAAAACTTGCCGGCGAGTCGACAAATCGTCGTGTGCTGGTCCGTGTGCTTTCCTCACGTGACATGCATGGTGATGTGAAACTCAAGGTTCAACTGTGGCCAATCATGGGCGGTAGCTATGCGTATCGGCTTGGTCACTTCGACAAGTATGGCCAGTACCAGCAGGTTCCCTTCACGGGCAGTCGTCATGCTCCGATGCTGTCGGATGCTCCCAGCTTCACCCTGGCGAGCTTCCGCAGCGATAACCATGGCGGCAACGGCTACAACATGATGGCTCAAGACTTGAGTTGCCGTTACGTGGTCGACTGCGAAACAAGCTGCCAAGCGAAGGACTACGACCATCCGTTCCTGAACAGCGATCTCACCCACGCCGCCGGACGAAGCCCACATGATGTGGTCATGGGCCGCAGCGAATGCACGGCACTGGGTCCACTTGCCCCGGTGAGCCAGTCCGTCGCCGCGAGAGTCTCACCTGTTTCGATGATGCTCTACGTCAGCGGAATGAACGGTGAAGGCCCATCTAAGCGTGTCAGGATTCGCAGCGTTGCCAAGTAAGCTCTTCGCTACGATTCGTTACCCCTCTGTTGCTCTCTCTGAGCCACCAGCTTGCGAATGTGTTCGAGATCGTCATTGGGTGTCGCGCTGATGAGACGCTGCGTGTACTGCTCTCGCGGATGCTCGTAGATGGCTTCGCTGGGACCGAATTCGACTATCTTGCCTTTGTTCATCACTGCCATCATGTCAGCCATGAACTTCACGACGCTCAAATCGTGGCTGATGAAAATGTAAGTTAGCCCGCGCTGCTCTTGAAGTCGCTTCAACAGATTCAACACTTGGGCTTGTACGGAAACATCGAGTGCCGAAACCGATTCATCACAGATGATGAACTCCGGTTCCACGGCAATCGAACGCGCGATGCAAATCCGCTGGCGTTGGCCGCCGGAGAATTCGTGCGGATAGCGTCGCAAGAAGGCGGGGCTGAGGTCCACTTCTTCCAGCAGTGCCGCGGCACGGTCACGACGGTCTTTCTTCGAATCGCCAATCCCTTGAATGACCATTGGTTCGGTGATTGCCGATTCGATCGTCATGCGAGGATTCAACGAGCCGTAGGGATCTTGGAAAATGATCTGCATACGGCTGCGAATCTCGCGCAAGTCTTTTCTGCCAAGCCCTGCAACGTCGATCCCGTCAAAGGTAACCTCGCCGCTGGTCGGTTCAATCAGTCGCAAAATCGCGCGGCCTGTGGTCGTCTTGCCGCAACCGCTCTCGCCCACAAGCCCCAAAGTTTGCCCCGGATAGACGTCGAAGCTGACCCCATCGACCGCTTTCACATGATCAACCACTCGTGCCAGCAAACCTCGTCGCACAGGGAAGTGGACTTTCAGATCACGAATCGAAAGCAGCGGCTTGGTCCCTTCCTCGACGGCTGTCGCGTCGGGAAGGTGGTTCGCTTCTTCCCAAGGATGGCCAATCTCAGCAAGTTGGCTCTTGGGGTGCAGCAGCCTGCCGCGGCCCTGCGTCTTGAGTTGATTGAGCCGCTCCTCGCTGATTCGCTTCTCGATCACCTCGACGCGACGACCCTGCTCATCTTCGATTGTCTTCGCTTCCATGAAGTCGCTTACCGTGGGAAGCAGTCGATAAGGCGTATCAAGCCGCGGGCGGCAGGCGAGCAGGCCTTTCGTGTAAGGGTGCTTGGGGTTCTCGAAAATCTCAAGGACGGTGCCCTGCTCCACCATCTCGCCACGGAACATCACCAGCACTTCGTCGGCGATCTCCGCGATCACGCCCAGATCGTGGGTGATGAACAAGATGGCCATGCCGCGTTCGTCGCGTAACTTGCGTAGCATGTCGAGGATTTGCTTTTGAATCGTCACGTCGAGCGCGGTCGTCGGCTCGTCGGCGATCAGCAGCTTCGGATTGCAAGAGAGCGCCATCGCAATCATCACCCGCTGCTTCTGCCCGCCCGACATTTGATGCGGATAGGAATCGACGCGCTGCTCCGGCTCCGGAATGCCAACCTCTTGAAACAACTCAATCGTTTTCTGCCGTGCTTCTTCCTTGGTGGTTTTCTGATGGAGGATAATCGCCTCCATCACTTGGGCACCGACGGTGAATACGGGATTCAGCGAGGTCATCGGCTCTTGAAAAATCATGCTGACATCCTTGCCACGGATGTCGCGCATCTCGGGCTCGGGCAAACCGACCAAGTTCTTGCCCAGCAGCGAGATGGAGCCGGTCTCGATCTTCGCTGAAGAAGCCAGTAGTTGCATGATCGAAAGCGACGTGACCGACTTGCCCGAGCCGCTCTCCCCGACGATTCCGAGCGTATGTCCCGGTTCGATGCGAAACGAGACTCCATCAACGGCTTTGACAACGCCCTCGTCGGTATGGAAGTGGGTGTGGAGATCGCTGACATCAACAACGGCGGTGGACACGGGTGAACCTTCAAATGGTGGTCTGTAGGGAACGCCCTCGGTGGCGTCCGCTTGTGAGCGTGAACCACATTTTAGGTGATCGTCGTCACGAAACGAAGCGCAACTTTTAGCCACTTTGCTACACTGCTCGGCATGACATACCTCATCGGCATCGACGAAGCGGGTTATGGTCCGAATCTGGGGCCGTTGTGTATCGGTGCGACTGCGTGGAAAGTCGAGTCGATAGTAGGCCCATTCCCCAAAGATTCAGGGCAAGGGGCAGCCACATTACCAAACCTCTACGAGACTCTCTCCGATATCGTTACACAAACAGCTTCTGAAGGAAAAGTTGCAATTGCCGACTCGAAGCAACTCTACAAGCCCGCCTCGCATGCCAAAGGGAGCGCCGGCTTGAAACACTTGGAATTGGGTGTTCTTTCAGCACTGAGAGCGTCAGGTAGCGAAGGCAAAACACCAACGAATGTCGAGGAATTCTTCGCTGCGACCTCTGCGGACCCTGCCAATCATCGTGCGGGTATCCCATGGTATCAAGAAGCCAATGAGCGCTTGCCGATTGATGCTAAACCGCAAGCGGTTGACCAGGTCGCTTGTCGGCTTCGCCGCGTGCTGGAAGAAACTAACATCAAGCTCTGCGAAATGCAAAGCCGATTGGTTTACCCCGAAGAGTTCAACACACTTGTCGAGAAATATGAGACCAAGGGAGCCGCATTGAGTCATGTCACGCTCGCTCTCGTGCGTGGAGTTATTGATGCTCTTGGAAACTCAAACGGGGCCGGGGACAGCCCGACTCGCTATTCCATCGTTTGCGACAAACATGGCGGGCGGAATCGTTACGCGGCTCTCCTGCAACATCACTTTCCAGAAGATTGGATCGAAACGGAAGTCGAAAGCCGTGGCGAGAGTCGTTACCGCTGGCAATCAGAAACCCGCCAGGCGACGATCAGTTTTCGCTCAAAAGGTGAATCGTTTCTCCCTGCCGCTCTCGCGTCAATGATTGCCAAGTATCATCGTGAACTGGCAATGAGAAGTTTCAACGCCTTTTGGCAGAAACAAGTCCCAGGCATCAAACCAACGGCTGGCTACCCGCAAGATGCAAAGCGGTTCAAAGCAGAGATTGTGGAGAAGCAACGAGAGCTTGGGATAGATGATCGCGTGTTGTGGAGAAGTCGATAGCCTAAAACCATCTAACAGCGGAGAAGTTATATTAAGCCACGGATTGCACGGATGACACGGATTCTTGTTGATCGACAATATTAACACGCAGCGCCAGCAAGTGAATAATTGCTCTCGATTTACTTGCTAGCGCTGCGTGTTGGTAGTGCTCAGAATCCATCCGTGTCATCCGTGCAATCCGTGGCCAAAAACAAAGGCTGCGCCCTTCCTCCTGGTTTGCTAGAATCTTGTCATGCCCGAATTCCTCTACATCGCTCGTCACGCTTGGGCTGGTTCGTTTGGTGATCCTGGTTGGCCGAACGATTCCCTGCGCGAGCTGGAACCTGAAGGCATCGAGCGTTACGAGCGCGTGATCGAACTTCTTGCCGATCGCGGCTTAGCCCCTGAGGTAATCGCCACAAGCCCCTACATCCGTTGCCGTCAAACGGCCGAGATCATGGCCGCGGGCGTTGCGGGAAATCCCGAGGTTGTCGAACTCGAAGCCCTCACCCCAGGGAGCGATTTTGAAGCGGTCGTCGAATGGTCGCGCCCGTACTCGGGGTCCTCGATCGCCTGGGTTGGTCATGCACCCGACGTGGGTCTGATGACTTCCGCGGTGATTGGTCAGGGACGCTCGCACATTCGATTCGCGAAAGGCTCGATCGCTGCCATTCAACTATTCGACGAAATTGACTACTCAAGCGGCGAGCTCTACTGGCACACGACGGCGAAGTCGCTTGGGGTTTGAATGTAATGCGTAGGGTATGCCTCGTTCCTCGGCATACCCTACGAAAACAGGCTCGCATCGCGTATTCTTGAGGAACACGCATCTCAAGGAGGAACCAACGAGTGCCAAAACACGGAAAGTACGACTGCATCATTATCGGCGGAGGCCACAACGGGCTTGTCTGCGCTGCTTATCTGGCGAAGGCTGGTCGCAAGGTTTGCGTTCTGGAACGCCGCCATGTGCTCGGTGGTTGCGCGACGACCGAAGAACTTTGGCCCGGTTATAAAGTCTCGACCGCCGCGTATGTGATCAGTCTGTTTCAGACGCAGATCATTCGCGAGCTAGCACTCAAAGACAACGGGCTGAAGATTCTCCCACGGACGCCTTCCTCGTTCACGCCGTTGCCCGATGGTCGAAGTCTCACGCTCGGACCCGACGCGGCACTCTGCGAACGTGAGATTGGCAAGTTTAGTCTTCGCGATACGCAGGCCTATCCGCGTTACAACAAGCTGCTCGAAAAGGTGGCTGCGACGCTAGAGCCAACCCTCTCTGAGGCAGCCCCTGATCCGTTACCGTTGCCCGAGAGCTGGCGGAAGATCGGGTTTGGGAAGAAACTTCGCGACGGAAAAAAACTCTGGGCGATGTATGGCGCACTCAAGAATCTTGGCGACGCGATGCCCGAAGCGGTTGAGCTGCTAACTGCCGCCGCACGCCCGATTCTTGATCGCTGGTTTGAATCCGAGGCGCTGAAAGCGACGCTCGCGACTGATGCCATTATCGGCGCGTTTACTTCGATCAGTTCACCCGGCAGTGCTTATGTGTTGTTGCATCACGTGATGGGTGAAGCAGGCGGTGCGCGGGGTGTTTGGGGCTACGTCGAAGGGGGCATGGGCGGGCTCGCAGATTCGTTGGAGAAAGTCTGCCAGCAGCTAGGCGTTGACATCCGTCGCGAGTCGCCCGTGAATTCGATTCATACCGACAAGTCAGGAGTCAGCGGTGTGGGTCTCGTCGATGGTTCGCAGCTCGAGGCTCACGTCGTTGCTTCGAGCGTCGATGCGAACTTAACCTTCAACAAGATGCTCGACCCCAGCGTCTTGCCCGATGAGTTCCGCGCTGCTGTGAGCCGAATCGACTACGCCAGCGCTTCGGCTAAGATCAACTTAGCACTGGCCGAACCGCCAAACTTTACTTGCCTGCCATCAGAAGGAATCATGCCACACCATCACGGCACGATGCACGTTGGCCCGACGATGGACTATATCGACCGCGCGTACGACGATGCGAAGTATGGTCGCCCTAGCGAGAACCCGGTTCTCGAAATGACGATGGCTACGAGCGTCGATCACACGATCGCTCCTGAGGGCAAACACATCTTGAGCATGTTCGTGCAGTATGCTCCATACGATTTGGCGGAGGGCACGTGGGAAGAAAAGCGTGAATCATTTGCCGATCGCTGCATCGAGGTCCTCGCCGAATACGCACCCAACGTCCCGGGAGCGATTGAGCATCGTCAGGTGCTCACGCCCGTCGACCTCGAAAGTGTCTACGGCATCACCGGCGGCAACATCATGCAGGGAGCGATGGGGCCGCACCAGCTCTACTGCTTTCGTCCGGTCGCTGGCTGGGCCGACCATCGCACGCCAGTGCCAGGGCTCTATCTCTGCGGAGCTGCCAGTCATCCCGGCGGCGGCGTGATGGGAAGCTGCGGAAAGAATGCCGCGACGGAGATTCTACGGGACAAGAGCTGGTAGAACCTACAAAAAGAAAATGCCCGCGACAGTTTTAACCGTCGCGGGCCTTCGCCTGAAAAGTTGATTAGAATGAACTAATCAACTATTTCACATCGACTGTTGAAGCAAGATTTGAGTCGACTTTCGACTTACTGTCACCGACCTCTACATCAGTGTTTTGGTCGGCTTCAACTGAAGCTTCAAGGTCGTCTTGTTCAGACTGCGAATTATCCGCGGGAAGATCACTTTCTGCATCTACATCTGCGTCAGCTTTAGACTGCTGATTCGCAAGAGCTTCCTCAGTCTGAGCTTTAGCAGGAGGTGCTTGTTGACCTTCCGCTACACTTTCGTCCGATGGCTGCTCAGCTTTATTAATCGCTGTCTCTTCAACTTCACTCCCTGAGCTCGACGATTGTGCTGTCGCGGCCTGATTATCAAAGTAAATCCTTTGACCATTCGCACAGATGAACTCGCGTCCATTGGCGTCATGCTGCAATGTGTACACAGGTGAGTTATTAGCAGCCTGCTGATACTTTACCGGCTGACCAACGGTCGCATAAGACTGATGCTGTACATTACCATCATACCACCACTGTCCTTCATTCGACTGGTAAGACTGCGATGGTTGCACGTAGGCATTGCCGCGATAGTTACTTGAATAACGACCATTAAATGGCTGCGTGATACGGTCAGTTGTACGGTCAAGCGTATTAACTGTTGCTTGTCCAGCACGTCGCGTCACATTGGCTGCACCTTGTACTGTGTTGCGAGTTACCTGTGCGGCACCCTGTGCGACGTTACGAGTTGCTTGGGCGGCACCTCGAGTAATACTGGCCGCGCCTTGAGCCACACCGCGGGCTGTATTTCGTACGGGCCCCTGTCCACTGACTTCACTAGCCACTGGAAGAATCAACATGGCACCAAGTGCACTCGCTCCGAACTTACTGAATCGCGTTTTACGAAATTTACCAAACATATTGTTACTCCCTTCAAAGTAGAAATTCATTCATGTCAGCTTCTTTCGCTGACTGTGATATTCAGACCCTCCGCTCGTTGGAAAATCATCAATCCTCCGAGCGGAGGTTCGCACCCTGCAAGCTTTCTAGCTCTGCTTGTAGGAGTCGCGGAGATCACGAACTTCGTCGTGGACTTTCTTCACTTCTGCATACTGGTGCTGAATAACATCGTTCACCGCAGAGCCGGGTGTGTCCTTCAGCACTTCTTCGTATGCCTCTTTGATATGATCTTCACCGGCTTCAGCTTCTTCCAAAACGGTTTGCTTGTCGTCAGAAGTCAGAGCCGCTTTCATGTTGAGATAGCAGCGGTGGAAAGCGGCCAACCAGCTACCTTCACGATCGATCTCCTCGCCATTGATCTCGATCAACTCCCCGAGTTCGGTCGAGTTTGCACGACGTTGTTGTGCCCACTTCTCGAACTTCGACTTAAGGGTTGGATCGTCAAGATGTTTGGCGGCTTCAGTGAATCCGTCTGCCGCGTCAATATTTGCTTGACGAATCTTCGCAAGATTATCAATAACCTCTGGCTTGAGGTCGTATTTCGTTTCCGATGCTAATAAACTCATAATAATTCCTCCTTGGAATTAGTCGTTAGGGTGGATGGTTAACAGATGCTTTCCGAAGAAAACAAGGCGAGGCGGTGTTGAGCTGCCTCGCGAGAAGTGCTAGACGCTTCGCAGCTTAGGAACGACCAAGCTGACCACGAACAACACTAGAAATATGAAGAAACAAATCTGCGCGATACTGGCCGAAGCACCGGCTACGCCCGTAAATCCCAGTACGCCAGCAATCAAAGCAATCAGGAAAAATGTAAGTGCCCAACTAAGCATGATGCACCAAACCTTTCTAAAAACAGGGTGACGAAGTTTTGAATAGCGAACACTTTCATGTGTCGTTCGCGTTGCGATACTTAGGTTGCAACCCTCATGCCAAAGCCGCGTCACCCTTGTTTTCCAGCGGTTTTTGCTGCTTTGGAGGATAATCAGCCAAGACTGGCTGACGGTTGATCAACCAGGTCGGTGGCGAAGTGACCAGATTCAAGTGACGCAGAGCTATCGCCCGCCAGAGAGCGTGTTTAAGATAAGGGACTACCGCTCACTATCTCGGTCAGGCCTTAGGTCGAGATCTTTCCCATGTCGATTATTCTGCTGGTCGGCAACGACCCCTCATTGCTGCCCTCGCTGCAGTGCGTCACGTATCACTCTCCTCTTGAAGTCAAGCACGTGGGGACCGCAGAGGAGGCCATTAGCTTTATAAAAGATCACCAGCCAGAGATCGTTCTCCTGGAGAATGATCTTCCCGACCGCTCGGGTTTAGACTTTTATGACGAACTCATCGAGATCGATGCTCAACTCCCGGTGATCATCTTCGCCTCGGAGGCTTCAAGTGAGATCGCCATTGAAGCGATGAAGAAGGGGGCATTCGATTTCTTGACGCTTCCTATCGACGAACCACGTCTTGAGCTTGTCATCGAAGATGCGGCGAAATCGCGACGCATGATGACACGCAAGGTCGCATTGGACCGCCTTCTAAAGCCCGACGAGAAAGCGGACGAGTTCGTTGGTTCTTGCGAAGCGATGCAAAACGTTTTCAAGGAAATAGGACGTGTTGCCGCGCAAAATGTTGCCGTATTAATCCGTGGTGAAAGTGGTACAGGGAAAGAGCTGGTCGCGCGGGCGATCTATCAGCATAGCGATCGTGCGAACAAACCATTCTTAGCCGTCAACTGCGCAGCGCTTTCTGAAAATCTGCTGGAAAGCGAGCTTTTTGGCCATGAAAAAGGCGCCTTCACTGGGGCGAATGAGCAGCGTATCGGCAAGTTCGAACAATGCAACGGAGGAACGATCTTCCTCGATGAGGTCGGCGACATGTCTCCCTCGCTGCAAGGCAAAGTATTGCGACTGCTCCAACAGCAAGAGTTTGAACGCGTTGGTGGTCGCGAAACCATCAAGACCGACGTGCGTATTCTCTCTGCCACAAATCGTCCCCTAGAAGAGATGTGTCGCGAAGGTGACTATCGCGACGACCTTTACTATCGGCTGAATGGTTTCGCGATCAATCTGCCTCCACTTCGCGAACGGGGCGACGATCTGCAAATATTAATTGAGCATTTTCTCGCTCGCATTGCCGAAGAGCTCGACAAAGAACTAACCGGCGTTGCACCAAAAGCGCGAGAACTATTGCTCGCCTACGATTGGCCTGGCAATGTTCGCGAGCTGGAGAGTTTGCTCCGCAAGGCGGTACTGTTAACACCAGGACCTGTGCTCTTAGAAACCTCGCTGCCTGAACCCATTCTTGGCGAGGATGCCGTCGCGCTTGAGGAAAGAGAAACGCGAACCTCATGGCCGGTCGAAGACGCAGCAATCAACGCCGAGACAAGTATCAGTAATTCCACCACCGCTGAGGGGCTACTGACCTTCTTTCAGAAACGCCTCGCCGCAGGGACTTCCGACCTCTACAGCGAGGTTATCGATCGGGTTGACCGTGAGCTCCTCACTTTCTTACTTAGACAAACCGACGGCAACCAGTCCGAGGCGGCCCGCATCCTTGGCATTACCCGCGGTAGCCTGCGAAACAAGATTCGCTCGCTGGGAATCGTGATTGACCAAGTTGTCAAGGTCGAGGAAGAGCCGGCAGTGGACCCCGTTCCTGCCGAGTAGGAACGGGATGCTAGCCGCGGGGCGTGTTCGAGGTAAGATGGAAGTAATCAGAAGTGCGGATCAGCAATGTCATTAGCACTTCGTCCCTCGCACATCGTACCTTGACCTTCCCACCATGCCCTCCGAAGAAGAGCTCTACGAAGAGCATATCCTCGACCACTACGAAGACCCTTTCCACCGCGGCAACCTGGCCGACGCGACCCATGCGCATGAGGACAAGAATCCGCTGTGCGGCGACGTCGTGCGGATCGAGTTGAAGCTCGACGAAGCGGGAAAAATCACCGATGCCTATTTCGAAGGCCAAGGCTGCGTGATTAGCCAAGCCTCGGCCTCGATGTTGCTGGAAGAAATGCAAGGCAAGACGGTCGACGACCTGAAAGACTTTAGCGCCGAAAACATGCTCGACCTCTACGGCCCGCGGCTCACCCCGAACCGACAGAAGTGTTGCTTGCTCTCTTGGAAGGTGCTGCAATCGGCGGTGCATGCTCCTACGAATGACCAATGATCAAATCCAAATGACTAATACGCTGCAATGAATCCCTTTGGTCATTTAGGCTTGGTTATTGGTCATTTATCCCCTTCTGTGGTTCAAAAAAATGAATGCCGTTGAAGTCAGCAATTCCCAGTTACTTTCCGAGTCGTTTCGCGACGACTTTCCGATCCTTCGAGAAACCGTTCAGAATGGTCACCCGCTCGCGTTTCTCGACAATGCGGCAAGCACGCAACGACCTTCGCAGGTGATTGATGCGATCTCTCGCGTCTATGAGCGCGACTACGCGAATGTCCATCGTGGAATTCATACGCTGAGCGAACGCAGCACCGAACTCTACGAGGAAGCACGGGAGAGTGTCCGGGCGTTCATCAACGCGAAGAGTTCCCGCGAGTGCATTTTTACGCAAGGGACGACCGCTTCGATCAACCTCGTCGCCCGAAGTTGGGGAGATGCAAATCTCAAGGAAGGCGATGAGATTCTGCTCACGGTAATGGAGCATCACTCGAACCTCGTCCCGTGGCATCAGCTTGCCGAGCGGACCGGAGCGGTACTGAAGCACATTCCGCTCACCGAGGATGGCCGACTCGACATGGCGGCATTCGAGACGCTGCTGTCTGAGCGAACTAAGATGGTTTCGGTCGTGAGTGTTTCCAACACGCTTGGCACGGTGAACCCCGTTGAAGAGATCGTTGCCAAATCGCATGCAGCGGGCGCACTTGTGCTGATTGATGCCGCACAAAGTGTTCCGCACATGCCGACGGATGTGCAGCAGCTCGATTGCGATTTTCTCGCTTTCAGCGGCCACAAGATGTGCGGCCCCTCGGGCGTGGGCGTCCTCTATGGTAAAGAAGAGTTGCTCGACGCGATGCCTCCATTCTTGGGCGGAGGGAGCATGATCAACGAGGTGAAACTCGATAGCTTCACGCCGGCGGAATTGCCTTCGAAGTTCGAAGCTGGCACACCACCGATTGTACCAGTGATCGCCATGCGGGCCGCGGTGGATTATCTCTCAGAAGTTGGGCTCGAGAAGATTCACGCACACGAACAGGTCCTCGTCAGCGAAGCTTACACGCGCCTTAGCGAAGTCGAAGGGCTAACGATCCTCGGTCCTGCGCCCGCGCATCGTGCTGGCTTAGTATGTTTTTCGTTCGAGAAGATTCACGCTCACGAGTTCGCCCAAATCCTGAACGACAATTTCGGCGTGGCGGTGCGTGCTGGACATCATTGCACGCAACCGCTACACGCACTACTAGGAATTACTTCCAGTACGCGTGCCAGTTTCTATCTGTACAACACCCTCAATGAAGTCGACCGTTTGGTTGAAGGTGTGAAGGCGGTACAGGAGAAGTTCAAGCCGCAGGGGCGGAAGCGCAAGCCGCGACGTACGTAGTTTTTGACGCAAAGGCGCGAAGGACGCAAAGAAACGCAGAGAGGATGCTGTTTATGGCAAAGAGGGTCTACTATCACCGCAGCGACCTCAGTGTAGATGTGGTTGCAGAGACTGTGAAAGGTGTACGGTACCGATACCTCTTGGATGTGAAACTTAGATCGCAGCCCAAGGGGTCTGGCGAAACGGCATGCATAGTCATGCAGAATCCGAGCGAAGCCAATCAGGAGAAAGCGGACAAAAGTGTCAAGTTTTTGGAAAACTATTTTTTCGAGAAGCGTTTTCCTAGATTTTCAGCTGTGTCCCGGCTGTTGATTGTTAACCAGTTTGCAAGAGTCAAGACCAACAATTTTCAGGGTAAGCCTTCCGACATCGGAGCGGAAAACGACAAGTATATTCAGAAGGCAATTAGCAAATCTGACTTGGCTATTATCGCCTGGGGTTCATCTAATACTTACTGCGATCGACAAGTTGCGATTAAAGCATTCCTCAAGAAAAGAGCTGGTTTGCGTTGCTACCAAACAACAAAGCACCCACGGTGTGGAGAACATTCCAGTAGTTATATCCTCAGGGTTCTTCTCTGACTTACAGGTATGCGATTGGCAGCTCTCTGCGCACTTCGCGTCTTTGCGTCGAAGCCTAATCGTTTTGCTTTTCCAGTAAGTTCTCCGCTATAATCACGCACGAACAAACTCGAGCCTCTTCAAGGAAACTCTCGATGCCCTTCCAATTCCCCGGCCAATCGCGCAAACGTAGCGGCGGCTTTCCGTTTCCCTTCCCGCAGCAACGCCAACCTCAACAACGTCGCAGGCAGCGTCCAATGTTTGGCGGTGGCAGCCGAGGGCAGCGTTCTGCCGGTGGTGGCATGGGCAGCGCTATCAAGATGCGGCTGTTGATCGCGGCGGGAATAGCCGTGTTTGCTTTGATTAGCTACTACGGCAAGCCGGGTGATGTGAACGAAGTCACAGGCGAGAGCGAACGCGTGGCGATGGCCGACGAGGCGGAAGAGATTCAACTTGGCCTGCAAGCCGCCCCGAAGATGATTCAACAACATGGCGGGCCGTCGAATAGCTTGGCGGACCGACGACGTGTCCACAACATCGGGCAACGCCTGCTTGCCGCGCTCGATGAAGAGCTGGCAGGGTCTGATCGTCACAACCCTTACCGTGATAGTTTTCACTTCACGCTGCTCGCCGACCCACAAACGGTGAACGCCTTCGCGCTGCCCGGCGGGCCGGTGTTCATTACGCACGCTCTTTACGATCGCCTGACCGATGGCGAACTGGCTGGTGTCTTAGGTCATGAAATCGGCCACGTCCTCTTGCGACATGGCAACAAACGGATGGCCAAGCAAGGGCTCTACCAGGGCCTTGCTGGAGCGATGGGCGTTCTTGGCGGCGACGCCGGGGGGCAACGGATGGCGCAGATGATTTCTAGCGCTTTGAGCATGAAGTATGGTCGCGATCATGAGCTCGAAAGCGACAAGTGGGCCGTCAAACTCACGGCGATGGCCGGCTACGACCCACGGGCGATGATCGGCGTGATGAAAATTCTCGACGAAGCAACAGGGGGACAGGGGCCGCCCGAGTTTCTTAGCACGCATCCGAAGCCTGAGAACCGCGTGGCTTACATTGAAGAAGTGATCGCCAAGCAGTTCCCGAACGGCGTGCCTGACGGGTTGCGGCAATAGCGGATTTCTTGTCAACGAATCACACGAATTTCACGAATTTTCGTAGCCATCTCGCTCCGCGAGATGAATTGCGGCCCCGCCGCCAACCGCCCAGGCAAGAGACCTGTCTAACAATCGCCGCTATCCTCTCGCGGAGCGAGAGGGCTACTTTGAGATTCGTTGACAAAAAACGTCCCGTGCAGAGTCGCGGAGTTTCACTCTCCGAAAATGATTTTGCGTTCTTGCTCAAGAAGTTCACGGATTTTGTAAGCATTGAGGCGTTCGCCTTCTTCCGTGGCAAGTACTGTGTAGAGAGTCTGCGTTGCTTTTTCCCTATTGTTAGTAATTTGCTGGAGGGCATAAGCTGTGGCCACGTGCGACTGCTGACTTTGCTCGGAATCAAGAAGCAGCAAGAGATAGTCGCTAGCCCCACGCGCTTTCCCTTGAAGTGCCGCCAAGTTGCGTATCGCTGAGATCTTCTGCTTCTCGTCGTCTGGTTGCTTTAACTCGTGAATCATCTGCTCATAAACCTCTTTGGCAGCGACCGCATCTTTCAAATCTCGCAACCCGGTACGAGCCACGAGTCGGACACGTTGGTTCTCGTCCCTTGTGAGCTCAACCCACTTCGGTCCACTCCCTTGTACGGAAGCAAGTAACCAGAGGAGTTGCTCGTTGGGATTCTCCTGAAACTCTCGTAACGTTTGCTCAACCAGCTTCGCGGTCGGCTCGTGTTTCATCGTTGGGTAACGTTGGAGATAATGATTGGCTGCTTCATAGTTGTGTGGGTACTCTGGATTCGAAGCAATTCGCAAAAGCTCTTCATCGAGGGCTTTTCGGTTTTCTTTTTTCAAGCGTTCCGACGCGGCAGCCACGACGACCCAACTCCAGTTTCTGGGCTCTTCTTGAAAACGCTGCTTCAGCAGTGGTAGCCAAACGCTGTCTGGCATCCGCAATAACGAACTTCTCGCTTCATAAAGTAGCTTGCCTTCGGAATTCGCCACGTGATTGAAATCGTATTCGGCCATCACCTCCATGATCGCCTCAGCCGCTTCCGTCTGCTTCCCTGATCGCCCAAACGCCGCCAGTGCTTTGATCGCTTCGAGGCGCCGCTCGGTGCTTAGTTCGTACTTGAAGAGGTCACGCCAATGCTCGAAAGATTTGCCAGCGTAGAGATACTTGCGTGGCGATTGTCGCGGTTCGCTCTTGCCAAGCTTGGCTTTTAGCAACTCGATTTCCTTCTCTTTGGCTTCGATTTGCACGCGAAGTTTTCGTTCCTCTTTTGCTGGCTCACCCTTGAGGTCACCTCGCTTGATGGCAGCTTGTAACGTCCGCCAAGTTTCCAGGATCACGGCGAGTTCTGTCTCGGCTTGGCGTAATGTCTTCGTGGGGGAAGACACTTGTTGTGGCTTTGAATATCCGAGCTGAATGAGCACTTCTTCCCGCTGTGCTTTTATTGCTTTGTTACGTTCCTCGGCTTCTACGCGTTGCTGTAGTTGCTTTGCGGTTTGTTTGCGTGTGGCTTCTAGCGCCTTTAGCTCCACTTCTTTGGTCGCCAGCATCGACTTGAGGTTGGCAATGGTGGCTTGGAGCTCGTTGACATCGACACTTGATTTTGCATTACGAAGCTGTTCTTGGCGTTTCTTCAAGTCGATTTGCAACTTGGCGAGGTCAGCTTTCACTTTCTTGCTCTCATTCTCCCTACGAAGGTCGTCCAATGAGGATCGAGAGGCTGAGTCCCCAAGCTGCTGTGCTCCTTTCTCTTGCTGCGTCCCCTTCGCTTTCCGACGCTGCTGGATCGTGCGCCACGCTTCGAGGTCTGGCTCGATTCGCCCCGTGATCAGCACGTCAACCGCTTCTAATTCCGGCTCGCGGGACGCTCCAAACTCGCCACCGCCGTACTCGCCGCCGAATTCTCCCCCGTAGCCGCCGCCATACTCGCCTCCGTAGCCACCGCCACCGAACTCGCCGCCACCGCGACGCTTGCGGGCCCGCTCCTGTTGGCGTTTTTGCTCCGCTTCTGTCGGACGCATTTCTTGGCGGATGACGTAGAACTTCAGCGGGGAAAGCTCATCGAGGTCGTCGCGCTGGAAGATGGTTTCGATGTCTGCCAGCGAAGTCGTCGGCCAGACATGGAGGCCAACAAGCAGGTCGCCTGATTGCAAAGGACGCATGCCTCTCCCCATGCTCCCGGGGAATTGTCCATCAGTGATTTTCAACCCGCCGGCAAACTTCTTTGCCTTCACCCGCTTGAGTTCTTCGTCACTGAGCTTCTCAACTTCGATATTCAGCAGCTTGTAAACAAGGTCCGCGGCGCGTTGTTCCTCGAGGGTTGGGAATAGGGACTTTTCGTCCACGGAAGTCTGAGAAGCGTTTAAGAACTCTACCCAGGGTACTCTTGCCGAGTCATCAATCGAGATCTGAATCTTTGCGTTCGGAATCTTATGGTGATCAATGAGCTGATTGATTTCCTGCGTCGGCGTGTTTCGAGGAGCAACGATTCGAATCGTAATTTCGTCATTGCTAGAGCCAATGCTTTTGACGATTTCCTCTACAGAGTTCGTTTCCGAACCTGCGGTCTCACCCAGGGTGCTGCTCTCTTCTACGACCGCTTCACCTTCATGACTCAGCTCCGAGGCTTCCTCCGTGGTTGAATCCTTCACTTCGACAACTTCTTCTTGCTTCGTTTCCTGGGCAATGCTTTCCGGTGCCGGTTGCCAGATCAAGAGGCTCAGCACCACCAGCACGGCGAAACCGGCAAGCGTTGCGGTGGAACGTTTGACGAGCATCGGTTCGTCCTCCAAATTCAGGATTCTGCGAATGCGGCCAGCCAGCGGGTGACGGGCCATCGCGCTGGCGGCGAGGTTTCGTGGTAACTGGTTGCGCGCGGCAGCGAAGTTCACAAGAAGCTCCGCATACGCTTGCGGTTTCGCCGTCCGTCCGACGACCGCGGCGTCGACGCACTCTTCGCGATCGATTCGTACCTGACGGCTAATCCACCAAACGCACGGATGAAAGAATAGCAGCGACTCAATGAGCCTTTGAGCGAGATTCACCAAGTTGTCCCAGCGGCGCACGTGCGACAGTTCATGCAGCAGGACCATTTCTAGTTCTTCAGGAGTCCAGCCCGTGAGCGCTGACGAAGGCAAGAGAATCATGGGGCGAACGATGCCGATGAGGATCGGTTGTGCGATGCGATCACTCACCGCGACGGCGACATTTCGCGAAATCGGAAGCGTCGCGGCCAAGCGATCAGCGATCTCTTTGATCTGATCACTGGCAGACTGTGTAGTCCGGCGGAGCTTTTCGGAGCCTACAATTCCGGTTGTGAGCAAAGCGAATGTCAACGGTGCGCCGACCAACCAAACCCAGGGCAAGTGAGAAGCGAGCGATGAGAGGCGCGGGGCGAGAAGTGTGGTTGTAGCGCGCGAGGCGCTGGGCGCTGGTTGTTGGTCGGTTGGGAAAGCCGGCTGGCTGTGCGTTATTGTGGGGAGGTTGCCTAGTTCGGTGTCGATACGGTCGAGGTGGGTTTCCTCAAGTGGCATTTCGGCCAAGTCGATCACGAGAGGTTCGTCGGGCTGTTCATCCTCGATTGTTAGAGGAAGCACAGCGGCTGGCGGTAATGGAGCTGATGGTTGTGGTTCGACGTTTGTAACTTCGCTCTTCGGCGGTAAATGATTCGACAAGTGCCAGGCAATTCCTACCGGAGCAACGGCGAAGACGACAAGCGTGACAAGGGCCGTCATGTAACGCAAACCTTGCCGCTGTCGGCCTGCGAAGTAATGCATCAGCATCCCCAGCAATGCGATCGCTGTGCCGATCCAGAGAAAATGCAACATGGTCCAGCCAGCGATATGCCATCCGTGCGTATTGAGTAACGCGTTCATACGACAGAGCCTTAGGGGAAGAGGACTTTTGGTTTGGCTTTCACTTCTTTGTCTTTTGATCAATCAATTCGCGTAGCTCTTGGAGCTGTTTCTTCGAGAGTTGCCCGCCCTCGACCAAGTGTGCTGCCAAGCGGTCGGTCGAGCCATCGAACACGCCTTCGACCAGTTTGCGGACCATTCCGCGGGCCGTCTTCTTCTGGGTCGTGGCAGCCGACCAGGTGGCCCCGCGACCTTGGCCGGTTCGTTTGACGAGCCCCTTATCGAGCATCACGCGGAGCATGGTCGCCACGGTTGTGGTGGCGACTTCGCGCTCGCGACGGAGTTGTTCGCAAAGATCACTTAACGAAGTCGCACCGTCGGACCAGAGCACGCGAAGGATTTCCAGCTCGCCGTCGGTTGGTTGATTGGCAGGAGGTCGAGGCATGGGGAGTTCGTCGGTCGAGAGTAGAAAGGAGAGAGTCGAGGCATGGATCAACGACCTGCTCGATCCGCTAATTCTATCGAATTAGAACTACTAGTCAAGCCGATAATGTAGCCCTCTCGCTCCGCGAGAGGAATTGCGGTCTCTAGGAACGGCCTTCTCCTGCCGCTCCGGTATCGAGCGTGTGTTGGAGCGCTGCTTTTCCTACCGCGGAGCGGTAGGGCTACGGGGGTTACTCGAACAGCAGCACTGAATAATCAGCCGCTTGCGGCTTAGCCGGTACCACTTGCTCCGGCAGCAACCGCTCGCAACGAACTGCCCAGGCATCACTCGCCGTGGGCGGGGAGTCAACAAGTGAGCTCCACGCGACGGCCACTTCGACTTGCCAATGCGTTTCGGAGGAATGGGCGGCGACGAACCATTCAGGGTTCCACGTCGCGTCACCCCAGCATGCGTCGGAGGTCCAGCCGCGATGGTCGATCGTCATTTCATAGGCGGTAGCGTAATCGCGATCAACATCCAAGAGAAAACGGACCCGATCAAAATTCGAAAGATCCGTATCGCGAGATCGCGGACGCTCGTCC
This sequence comes from Lacipirellulaceae bacterium, assembly GCA_040218535.1. Classification (NCBI taxonomy): domain Bacteria; kingdom Pseudomonadati; phylum Planctomycetota; class Planctomycetia; order Pirellulales; family Lacipirellulaceae; species Lacipirellulaceae bacterium. The sequence goes on from JAVJRG010000012.1 coordinate 597,889, forward strand.
GGCACGAAAGCAATGCTTGCTTTGCGTTCCACCTTCGCGGTAAAGTAAAGATATTCCGAATCGTAAGCGAAACGTAATGCCACTGCTTGCGGCTTAGCTGTCGGGCTTTCGTTTACCTTGCCGTTCCAAATCGGATCATCGAGAACACCGTCAAGATGAGGCCGCTGAGCGGAGTAGACGCAAGCGATGGTTGGGATTGGTGCTTCCGATTCGCGGTCGCCTGTCACCCACTCTTCGAAGTCGACCCGCTTGCGATAGGAATCGCCCGGCGGTCGTCGTTTCAACGGGGTGTGCAATCCGATCGCTGCTTTCTCTTTCCCCAAGAGTCGCTGAATCGTGCCGCGGTGCCAATCGAGGTCGGGCGTTTGCAGGGCCTTGTTCGCTTTGAGTTGCTGAGTCGAAAACATACCGGCATAGGTAAGCATCTGCCGATTGGCGGGCCCTTGCTCTGCAGAAGTCTTCATGGCTGACGTTAGCCGATGCGCATGGGCAACTTCGCCGCTGGAGTACGTTTGAATGAGGTCGAGAAACGCGGCCTTGGCCTCGGGCGACGAAGGGAACTTCTGCAGGAGAGTCCGTCGACATTCACCCGCCAAGTCGATCTCACCCGCGGTGTGCCATTCTCTAGCGAGCCGCTCGAACAACTTCGCTGAGTTCTTATCTGGCAGATCTCGACAGAGCTGAAGGAGCAGCGCCACCGAAGCGGCATTCGCTCCGCGCGTGCGGACCATATGGTAGGCGCGTTCGCTTTTGGCGTGGACTACTTCTTCCGGCAGGGCAGACTGTTGGTAAGTCGCCTGCTCGATACGTTCGCCCGCGTGAGACACGAGTGGGATGAGCAAGCCGAGAAATAATACGAGTCGAAACGTCATGGTTCGCAAATTCTATCGCTGCAACCTCTGGCAACCTAGAGGAATCGAAATGCCCTAGCCCGCGAGCTACGCCTCGCGCGGAAATCTCAAAGTCTCCGTGCGAGGCGTAGCTCGCGGGCTAGAGGACATGCGATTGGTGATGCGATTGTAGGGCTTGTGCTAGCAGTAGGGCCGAGTTCTTCCCGCTGCGTGAGCTATGTTTCTATAGCCCTTCGTTTCCTGATTCGACGTCCCCTGATTCGATACTCTCTCCGGCGGTGCGTAGCACCGCGGCTGTATCCAACGACATGTCTGCTGCCACTGCTACGAAACAAACGAATCCCCAGCTTGCAGCGCTTGTCCAGCGAAGTTCTGCGCTTTACACGCTTCCGGCAGTCGCCTCGGAAGTCTTGCGACTGACTGAAAGCCCTAAGGTGGATGCCCAGGCGCTCAAGGAGTGCATCGAGCGCGATCCGGCTCTCACAGCCAAAGTGCTGCGGGTAGTCAACAGCTCGATGTTTGGTCTGTCGAGGGGCGTGAGCGATCTCAACCAAGCGGTTGCACTTTTGGGCGTGAAGCCGCTGAAACTGCTCGTACTGGGCTTCTCACTGCCAGAGAACTTATTCGCCAATGTTGCTGCGGAGGAGCTGCAATGGTATTGGCGGACGACTTTAGCACGTGCGGTAGCTGCTCGGGAAATCAGCGAACAAGTCTTTCAGAAGAACGGTAACGATGCTTTTCTTGCCGGACTGATGCAAGGAATTGGCATCCTCGCTTTGCTGGGTGAACTCAAAATAACTTATGCGGAGTTCATTCGACGCGTGATCGCCGAGCAAGGCGACCTGAGTGATATTGAAAGAGTAGCTCTAGGTTTCGATCATCGTGACCTGACAGCCGCACTCTTGAGCCAGTGGCGGCTTCCTCAGGAATTAGCCGAGGCAATTCGCCAACCGCGAATCGTTGCCGTACTTGCCCGCGGCACCGACGATGCTCATCGCTTGCGGCAATCGGTTCACTTGGGCGACTTGCTCGCTCAGTTGGTTTCCCAACGTCGAATCAAAGTCTTACCGGAGTTGCTCGAAGCGGCAGATGCTTACGCTGGTTTGAATCGCGACCAACTCAACGGATTCGTCGCTACGCTGCAGGAGCATGTTGAACAACTCGCCGATGTGCTGTCTGTGGGATTGGCGGACCAAGAGAACTATTTGGAGATCGTGGCTGAAGCTCATGAACGACTCGGCAGGGTTGCTGAAGAGTCCTC